>JAXDBU010000061.1:0-101731 GCA_034678485.1 Sedimentisphaerales bacterium
CGGACAACGGAACAAAACGCGCTAAGTCATGTACTGGACAAGACTTGTGTATGACGTGGCGAAGCGGCACCATTTCCATCCCCTTCGGGTGGGCCAAAGGCCCATGAACGGCTTCGCGGGAATGACACGACGGGGGATCAGGCACGAACCCCAGTGCAGTGAAGCGGCGCGTGCCGGGTGCCCCCTGTCCCTATGCCTTGGCGCTTGGCGTCCTTGGGTTTCTGAGTGAGAAACGCGAAGAGCGCCAAGCGCCAGACACACAGGGTGCCGACAGGGCAGTCGTCACGACTCTGTCATTCCTGCGACAAGCAGGAATCCAGGAACCGCGGGACTGGGCGCGACCTGATGGGTGGATTCCCGCTCCTCTGGAAATAGACGGACGGACAACGGAGCAAAACGCGCCAAGTCGTGTGCTGGACAAGACTTGTGTACAACGTGGCGAAGCGGCACCATTTCCATCCCCTTCGGGTGGGCCATACGCCCATGAACGGCTTCGCGGGAATGACACGACGGGGGATCAAGCACGAACCCCAGTGTAGTGAAGTAGTAGGGTGCGTATCACGCACCTTCTTCAGCCTGCAACGGCACTTCAGAACGCGACGCGCGATCACGCGGGCATTTTGCCCTTTGCACGGGTTGCGAGGATGGGTAAGCTATCGGCATCAGTCGCGTCGCCGGTTTGGTGAGAGCCGGGACCGCGGCGGCCTGCACGAAGAAGGAGAATGTGCCATGAAGCCAAACGCCCCCGTCCCTACGAGTGACCTGAATCGTCGCCAGTTCCTCGCCGCCTCCAGCGCCGCGATGGCCTTCAGCGTCGTCCCGAGCCACGTGATGGCGGGGTCGAAGAGCATCCCGCCGAGCGAGAAGATCAACGTCGCCTACATCGGCGCCGGAACGCAGGGGATTCGCCAGCTCATCGAGGCCCTGCCCAAGCAAGACCTCAAGATCACCTCCGTGTGCGATCCGAACACCGACAGCACGGACTACGTCGAGTGGGGGCGCAACGAGATTCGCGACAAGGTCCGCGCGTTCCTCAAGAAGCCCGCGTGGGGCGAAGGCGTCGCCGGCTGCCGGTGCGGGCGGGAAGTCGGACGTGAGATCATCGAGAGCTACTACGGCATGAGCGCACCCTCCGGCCAGTACAAAGGCTGCGCCACCTACACGGATTTCCGCGAACTGCTGGACAAGGAGACGGACGTCGATGCCCTGTACATCATGACGCCCGAGCACCTGCACGGCACGATCGCGGTGGCCGCGATGAACAAGGGCAAGCACGTGATCCAGCACAAGACGCTGGCGAACGTGCTGTATGAAGCCCGCCTGTCGCGCGACACCGCCCGCAGGACCGGCGTAGCGACGCACATGTTCTGCTCCGCGGGCATCGGTTCGACCGCGACGATTGCCGAGTGGATCGCCTCCGGCGCGATCGGCGACGTCCGCGAGGTTCACAACTGGTCCACGCGTCCCTTCTGGCCGCAGGGCATGACGGAGCTGCCGAAGGAGCAGCCGGCCGTGCCGAAGGGACTCGACTGGGACCTCTGGCTCGGGCCCGTCCCGCAGCGGCCGTACCATCCCGCCTATACGCACGCGGTCTTTCGAGGCTGGATCGATTTCGGCAGCGGCGCGCTGGGCGACATGGGCAACTACAGCTTCTTCCAGATCTGGAAGATCCTCAAGCTCGGCACGCCGACGACGGTCGAGGCCTTCGCCAGCCAGTACTGGGCCATCATCGACCACCTCTGGAAGAAGCAGGTGAACACGGTTTCCTTCCCGCAGGCGAGCGCGGTCCATTTCGAGTTCCCCGCGCGGGAGGGCAAGCTGCCGGTGTCGGTACACTGGTACGATGGTGGGATGCGACCGCCGAAGCCCGCGGAACTGGAGGAGGACGGTCTGGACATGCCCGAGGAAGGGATGCTGTTCATCGGCGACCAGGGCAAGCTCCTGGGCGGATTCATGGGCGACGATCCGAAGCTGATCCCCAAGAGGAAGATGCAGGCATTCGTGAAGCCGCCCCAGACTCTGCCCCGGCCCATCGGCGAGCTGGATCAGTGGATTCGGGCCTGTCGCGGCGTGCAGCCCTCCGACGCCAGCTTCGAGAATGTCTATCCGTTCGCGGAGACGATCGCCCTGGGCGATATCGCTCTGCGGGTGGACAAGAAGCTGCACTGGGAC
Organism: Sedimentisphaerales bacterium; assembly: GCA_034678485.1. Classification (GTDB taxonomy): domain Bacteria; phylum Planctomycetota; class Phycisphaerae; order Sedimentisphaerales; family Anaerobacaceae; genus PLanc-01. The sequence continues at coordinate 2,173 of JAXDBU010000061.1, forward strand.
ACCGCCAAGATGGAGTTCACGAATTCGCCGGAGGCCAACAAGCTCCTGCGTCGCGAGTACCGCAAGGGCTGGGAGCTGTAGCTCGTAGTGACGCCGTAAGGCGTTATCTTCCTTGTTGAGGAAGATATGCCCTTGCGGGCACACTACAAACAAGACGAAGGCCATTGCTATGACGAAGAAACGGACAGAGGACAACCGGACAAATGCGACACGGCGGGAGTTCTTACGATTGGTCGGTGCAGGCGCCGCGACATGCCTGGTCGGTTCCTCGTGGGCCGACGAGGGCAGGCCCGCGATTGTCGTGGATGCCAGACCGAAGTTCGAGCTGTCTCCCTATCTGTACATGCAGTTCATGGAGCCTCTGGGCGTCACCGACAGCTCGGTCGATGCCGCCTGGGACTTCAACAGGGACTGCTGGCGCGAGGACGTCATCGAGGTGACGAAGGAGCTGGCGCCGACGCTGCTGCGGTGGGGAGGTTGCTTCTGCTCCTACTACCGCTGGAAGGAAGGCGTCGGTCCGCTGAACCGTCGGCCCCCCATGGTGAACCTCCTGTGGGGCGGGATCTACAACAACCAGGTCGGGACGCGCGAGTTCGTCGATTTCTGCCGAAGGACGGGGGCGGACCCGCTGATCGTGGTTAACTTCGAATCGGATGGTCGGTCGTACTGGGCCCGTTCGCCCAAAGGGGACATCCGCTCGGGCGACGCCATCGAGGCGGGCGAGTGGGTCGCCTATTGCAACGATTCCGCGAACGAGTTGCGTCGGCAGCACGGCGTCTCCGAGCCCTATGGCGTGCGGCTCTGGCAGATCGGCAATGAGACCTCCTACGAGCCGAACGGATTCAGCGTGGAGACCGCGGCGAAGAAGACCATCGAGTTCGCCAGGGCCATGCGAAAGGCCGACCCGAGCATCCGCCTCATCGGCTGGGGCGACAGCGGGTGGGCCGAGCGAATGGCCGAGGTCGCAGGAGAGCACCTCCAGTACCTCGCCTTCCACAACGGATTCGGTCCCGGCGGGGAGGACTCGCCCCTGCGCGGGATCGAGTACCGCAAGGACCCCGCCCGCACGTGGGAGTACCTGATGCGGACGTGCAAGGAGCAAGAGCGTCGGATTGCGGACATGCGGTCGCAGGTCGCGAAGTCCCGCATCCCGCTGGCCTTGACGGAGTGCCACTACGGCCTGCCCGGTCGGAACCGATGCGAGGTCCTCTCGACCTGGGCCGCGGGCGTCGCGAACGCACGCATGCTGAACGTCCACGAGCGTAATGGCGACATCCTGAAGATTGCGACGCTCGCGGACTTCTGCGGCACGCGGTGGCAGAACAACGCGATCATGATCCCGGTCCCCGGCGGCGACTCGTACCTGATGCCTGTGGCGCTGGTCATGGCGCTGTACCGCCGGCACAGTGGTCGCGACGCGGTGACCGTGACGAAGACGCCCGACGGACTCGACGTGACGGCCAGCCGGACCGGCGACCGCGTCTACCTGCACGTCGTGAACACCCATCGCGAGCGATCCGTCACGACGCGATTGGCTGTCGAGGGTCTGGACGTGCGGTCGGGGCAGGTCTTCGAGCTGGCCGCAGACCCCGAGTTCGAGGTGATCCAGACCCAGGCCCGCGAGATCCAGCCGGTGCGGAAAGACCTGCCTTCGACTGGCCTCTGGACCTTCCCGCCGGCCTCGGTGTCCGCGGTCGAGTTGGACGGGGTCGCGCGCACGTAATGCTATGACCATTCGAGAGACTGGTGGATTCCCGCTTTCGCGGGAATGACAATTTCGGCAGGGGACCGTGCATCGAGGCCCCGATACAACCGTCTGATGACGACTCTGTCATTCCTGCGCACGCAGGAATCCAGGAACCACGGAATGCGAAATGTCCTGCGGAGACATTTCAATACGCGAATTGCCGTTACGGGAGACAACAGATGATGTCGCAAATCAGCACACGTCGTGACTTCCTGAAGATGGCGGGCCTCGGCGTGGCGGCGCTGACCGCGGGTCTGAATGCCCATGCCGACGACAAGCAGGGACACCCCGCCATCGACCCGCAGTTCTTCGTCCAGCCGGAGGAACTGACGCTGAAGTTCCGCAATCGCCAGGCCCCTCGGCGGCTCTCATTCGCCAAGTACCGCGGCTCGCCCGACGCGTGGCGCCGCGACTGCCGGGCGAAGCTGGCGGAGCTGCTGGGCTTCTCGCCGCCGTCGCCGTGCAAGGCCCGCCTGCTGCGGACCACCACATGCGGCGAGGTCACGATCGAACTCTGGGTCATGCAGGTCGACGATTTTCTCTCGATCCCGGCGTATTTCCTGTCGCCCCGCTCAGGCTCGAATAAGGGCCTGATGGCTATTCACGGCCACGGCCAGGCGGAGCCCTGCGTCGGGTCGGCGGACGACTACCACCACACGTTCGCGCTGAACCTCGCCCGCGCAGGCCATGCGGTGCTCTGTCCGGCGCTGCGCGGGTTCGGGGCCCTGGGCGATGTCGCCCGCGGCCTGGAGAACCACTGCCTGGACTACTGGGTCTCCAGCCGGGGCCACCAGTTCACGCTCGTCACCGATGCCTTTCTCTACGGCAAGACCCTAATCGGCCAGACCGTCGAGGACCTGCTCCGCTGGGAGCAATGGCTCGCAGACGCCAAGGGCATCACCACGCTCGATGTCGCAGGCATCTCCTACGGCGGCGATCTCGCGATTACCTATCCCGCGCTCAGCGAGCGGGTGCGGAAGATCTATGCCAGCGGCAGCCTGGGCTCCTTCTCGGCGATCTTCTCCCGCTGCTACAATGCCCCTGCCCACTGCATTCCGGGTGTGCTGCAATGGATGGACCGCAGCGACATCGCGGGCCTGAGCGCCCCGCGCCCGATCCGCATCCACTACGGTGAAGGCGACGTGATCGCCCCGTGGAATAACTCGGCCTCCTACAACGAGACGGTCGAGCCGTCGATGACGGAGTTGAGGGCCATCTACAAGGCCTTCAACGCCCAGGACCAGGTGAGCCTCCGCGTGACGCCCAAGGCGATGCACGAGATGGAAAACCAAGACCTCAGCAGATTCGTGGCCGGGTGATTCGACCTATGGAGGACATCTCGTCTGTTCTGGTCTCACATCACCCATAATGCGACCGCAGGTTTTGCATTCAACTGCTCAATACTTGCGTTTCCAGACGGGACGCGACGACACCAGGATCGGCGTTCCAGGAATTTGCGCCGATTGTCCCCACATAACACTTGCATCCGGGACGAGACGACTGTAGTATTCCACGATTCAACCGGCGACATCGCGGCGTGTCACAATGGTGTCACGGAGTCGGAGTTGTTTGGCCGTCGTGGTGCGGAAGACCGTGACGCAGGGTGAGACACAGCATGCGGAGAAGAAAACACTGGCAGGTGGCATTGGCTTCCTGGTGCATGATAAGAAGGGGACGAATATGAAGAAACTCGGTGTGGGTGCAGCAGCAGTATTGCTTCTGGTGTCTCTGGGCAGCAGCGTCGCGTCTGCCGAGGTCACCTGGGGCGCGGGCTATCAGGCGATGTTCCTGGGCGAACTTCTCCAGGGCGCCAGTATCAGGGCCTGGGTCGACGACAAGTGGGGTATTGAAGGAAACATCATGGCAGGCCAGCTTGATGTGGACGTCGAAACCACAGACTACGATGACCCCAACTACAATAGCGAAATGGGCGGAGACGGAGATCTCTATGTCTTCTCCGGCAAAGTCATGTACGCTCCGGTCGTCAAGGAGAACAGCAAGTTCTATTTCGGCTTCGAAGTCGGATATGGCACGCTGGATCTCGATGTGGATTACACAAGTAGCATAAGCATGGACGGGGACGTCTGGGCGTTCGGGCCTCTGTTCGGCGCCGAATACCGCTTCCAGGAAATGCCGGAGCTGGGATTCAACTGGGAGGTTGGCTATCGTTTCGGCAGCGCCAGTGCCGATGGTAAGGGGAGTACCGGGGAGGCCGATCTTGATCTCGATATTTCCGGCATCACCGTGTGTCTGGGCGTGCATTACTACTTCAAATAGTCGCAGGGGACAAACTCCCAGCGCGTAGCGACAGGTTACAGGATTCACGCCAGGAAGCCAGCCACCTGTCGCGGTGTTGCACAAGACAGACGGTGTCTTGATAGGCACTCGTCAGCTTCATTCTACCGCAGAGTCTTCTGCCTTCGGCCCAGGCTCGATCCTCGGGACTCCAAAGGCACGACTCACCCGCCGTGTCGGCGGCATCGTGTGGGCCTTTCTTGCACAGGGTCTTCTCGCCAATCGGCGCCCTCGGCAATAATCCCCCCTCGGCTGCGACTATCTTCAAGTAGGCGTACCCGATTCATTTGGCGGTTGCGTTTCCTGCGTCGGGCCATAGAATGGACTCCCGTTCTGTATGCTTGAACTCCAGGAAAACATAGCGAAGGTCCAATCCGCGACGGCGCCGCTACGCCGTAGTCTCGCAGATCGCGCGGTTCGCGAGTACTTCACGACCCTCGATGTGATCGGCAGTCCGACGACGGGTGATTTCGAAGCCGCACAGACGCGAGCCGACGGGGTCCTGAAACAGGAGTTGCTTTCCGCCGACTCCATCGCCCTGGTGAATGGAGGAGCGCGACTCGACGACGACTGTGTTGCGACGATCGCCCTGGGCTTCGACACGATCGCGCGGCCCCTGCGGGTGCCTGCGCCGGTGGCAGGTACCCAGGCGAAATCCTTCACATTGGCTCTGGCCGGGGCGGGCGGCGCCATCGGCGGTATGCTGCTCGGCGCTGCTCTGATGCGACTCGTATACGATATGCGAGACCTCGGTCTTGCGGTAGGCGGGCCGCTCGGGGCACTTCTGGCCGTACTGGTGATGGCCCGGATGGCGCGGGTCAGATTCCTTGCGAAAGTCCTGCCCTGGCTGTTCGTGAAGCCCAAGACCTTGCGAGGTGCAATCCGCAGCGAGTATGAAAAGGCGGTGCGAGTGGCCGTCGAGCAGTGGTTGGACTGGGCAATCCCGATGCTGGTGGTCCTGTGCCTGAGCAAGACGGGCGCGCCGGAGGCGAAAACCGACAGGGACAAGGCCCTCCGACGGCTCGGCAAGCTGATCTACTTGCTGCATCAGGCCCAGATGGCCTCGCTGCCGGTGGTGGCCCACGAGCTGATCCAGGAGGCCAAGAACACCGGTTTCGAGGGTTTGGAGGGCGAGCCGGTGTTTTTGGAGGCCGGGCCGGACGAAAAGGAGACTCTCACCTGGAGTCCGGACTTGGCGGGCCGATACGAGGCGTTCGGACACATCGCCGAAGGCGACCGCGTGACGGTCGAGCGTCCCGCCGTGGTCTTCGGAGGGCGGGTCGTGCAGAGAGGACTTGTGAGAAAGGTCCGCGACAAGACATGATTATGCCTCCAAAATCCGAAATCCGAATATCGACCCCGCCCAAGCGGGAACGTCGATTCGAAACGAACTCAAAACTCAAAGCTCAAACTCCAAAACCGGCCTCGCGGCGAGCGGCAGCGTTTCGATCATTTGAGATTCGTGCTTGGGATTTGTTTCGGATTTCGAGTTTCGTGCTTCGGATTTCCCCGGATTGCGGCGTGCGGGATTTTCGCCAACTGGTCGGCCCGCATTGAGGGAATTAAATGGAACCTCAGAGTATCCTGGCTATCGACTTCGGGACGACGAACACGTACTTCAGCAAGTGTCCGGCGGACCAGATTTCACCCGTCGGGATCGATTTCGGGACCGGGCGGGACGGTCTGCCCACCGCCATCCTCTACCGCGGCGACCGCGAGCCCCTGGTGGGCGAGCCCGCTCTCCACGAGTACGGCGAGGCTTCCGACGGGGAACGCAAGGACTATCGGCTTCGCACCCAGTTCAAACCCGACATCGTCTCGAGCGAGGACGCCGCGAGGGCCGCGACCGACTTCCTCCGCGTCGTCGTCCAACAGGCCCAGCGCCAGCACATCGCCCTGGACCCGGGCAAGCACGACGTCATCATCGGAGTCCCGAGCGAGGCACATGGGCCGTTCCGCACCCGGGTTTCGGGAATCGCCCAAGAGGCCGGCTATGGCGACGTTCGGCTCGTGGATGAACCCAAAGGCGCCCTGCTGCATCACCTCTGGCACAAGGACTTCTCGCCGGAAGAGGCCCGGCGGGGCATTCTCGTCATCGACTTCGGCGGCGGCACCTGCGATTTCGCGTTCCTCCAGAGCCTCCAGGTGAGCCACTCCTGGGGTGACATGGAGCTCGGCGGCCGGCTGTTCGACGACCTGTTCTTCCAATGGCTCCTCGAACAGAACCCCGGCGCGCTGAAGGCCATGGAAAAGGCCGGCGACACGTACTACGTGCACTCGTACCTGTGCCGAGAGGTGAAGGAGTTCTTCTCGCTGACCATGGCCCGCGATCGGTCGGAGAAGGTGAACAAATCGGTGAGTCGCTACGGCAGCCTGCGGGGCATGGATTGGGACGGATTCGTCGAGCGAGCGAAGAACTATCTGCCGAGCCCAACGTTCGTCCTCCAGATGGAGAGCATGGGCGTCCGCGCCCAGAGAATCCTCCAGCGACAGCGACCGATGGACTTGATCGACTGGTTCCGTGCGACGCTGGCGCATGGGCTGACGGAAAAGGCGGTGGCCACCGACCAGATCAGTCGAGTCATTCTGGCGGGCGGCAGCAGTCAATGGCCGTTCGTGCCGGACGTGGTGACCGAGACGCTTGGGATCGACCGGTCGCACCTGATGCGAAGCGACCGGCCATACGCGGTGATCTCGCAGGGACTGGCCAGCCTGCCTGCGCTGCAGAAGAACTTCGAGCAGACGCGGGAGAAGCTCCGGCGGGACCTGCCGCGATTCTGCCAGACCCGCGTCCGCCCCTTGGTCGAGCGCGTGACGGACAATTACGTCGCCGGTGTGGCCTCCGACGTGACCTCGGAACTGTTCGACCGGACGATTCGTCCGATTGTGGAGGAGTTCCGCGAAAAAGGCGGATCCGTGAAGACCCTGCGAGAGTCCATCGCCGCCCAGGTCAAGGCCAACGAGGGCAAGTTCCAGGCCATCCTCGAAAAACGGATGCAGACGCTGCGACGGGGTCTGCCCGGCGAGCTCAACGAGCTGCTGCGGACCTGGTTCGAGTCCTACGGATTGAGCGTGGGGGAGAAACCCATCGCGGAGACCCAGCGCGGGATGATCGGCCAGGGACTCGTGCAGCCGGACACGCCGGACCTTTACAACGGCATCATGGACACTGTCGGATGGTTCGCCATCGCACTGGCGACCGCGGTCGGCGCCTCGATCTCCGGCGGCGGCGGCATGGCCCTGGTGGCAGCCGGTCCCGTCGGCTGGATCGCCGGCGCGATCATCGGCGCGGTCGTCGCATTCCTGGCGGTCCGCTATGGCATGTCGAAGGCCAAGGAGCTGGCCGATACCTGGAACGCCCCGGCCTGGATCGTCAAGAACGTCCTGCTGCCCTCGCGAATCGCCCGGATGAGGGGGGATTTCCAGGGCCGGCTCAAGGAAAACCTGCAAAGCCAGACGCGGGCCCTCCAGGACGAGCTGGAATCCCGCATCCGCCAGGTCACAGAGCGGCAAGTCGAGGGCCTGTCGGAAGTTGCGCAACTGTGAGGCAGCGGGTTCGTAGTGTGCCCGTAAGGGCATATCTCCATGCGCGGGGAAGATAACGCCTTACGGCGTCACTACAAACACATTCGCAGAATCGGGCATGACTTCGTTGACATCGGGGGTGCGGAACCGTATGATGGCGGCTGTTGAGAGTTGGGGCATGTCGCCGCAACGGAAGACCCTTTCCGAGTAGATTCGTGAAGATCGTAGTTTGCATACCGGCTCGCTATGCGTCCACCCGCTTCCCCGCGAAAGTTCTCGCCAAAGACACCGGCAAGTACCTTATCCAGCACACGTGGGAGCAGGCCCGCAAGGCCAGGCTGCCCGAGCGCGTGGTGATCGCGGCCGACGACGACAAGATCGTCAAGGCCGCCAGGGAGTTCGGGGCCGAGTGCGTGCTGACCTCGCCCAAACATAACAGCGGGACGGATAGAATCGCCGAAGCGGTCGGCCAAAGCGACGCAGATATTGTGGTCAACGTCCAAGGCGACGAGCCACGAATCGACCCCGACCACATCGACTACCTCGCCCGCCTGCTGATCGACCACCCCGACGCCCCGATGGCCACGCTGGCAGCTCCTTTCGCGACCCGCGAACAGATCGCCGACCCGAACGTGGTCAAGGTGGTGGTTTCGTCGCTCGTCGCTCGTCCCGCGTCGCTCGACGCCGGGGCCCCCACGCACAACGCACGACGCACGACGCACGACGCCTCCCGGGCGATCTACTTCTCGCGCTCGGTGATTCCCTACGACCGGGATCGCGCAGGCGTGGGCGACGTGGGCCATTATTTGCGGCATATCGGAGCTTACGCATATCGCAGGGACTTCCTGTTGAAGATTACGTCGCTGCCGCAGACGCCCCTGGAGAAGCTCGAAAAGCTCGAGCAACTCCGGGCCATCGAGAACGGATACACGATCCTCGTCGGCAAGGTCGAACGCACCTGCGAAGGCATTGACACCCCCGAGCAATACGCGGCGTTTGTGGAACTGTGGAGAAGAAGCCATTGAATGCAGGGAAGGCGCAGACAAGGGTGGATTCCGTGGGCACAACCGCAGCCCATGCCCGGGGACGCTGTCCCCGGACCCCGGGCATTTTTCGCTTTGCGCCAGCAGCATGGTATGAGAGCAAGGCCCGGACGCACAGCGGCCCTCCAGACTGGAGCACCGCGGCGAGGTCCGTTTGGAGTTCGGCCTTCAGGCGGGTCCAAGAGTCTTCCGGCGCAGCCGGCTCCTTTCCAAGTGGTCCAAGGATACAAAAGCTGGGCGGACTGTTTGACCCGCGTAAACGCGGAACGCCGAACAGGAAGACTGCACGAACTCTGGCGATACGGGCCACAGTTGCGGTCATGCACCCCCTCCATGCTATTGGCCCAATGCGAAAAATGCCGGGGTTTGGGGAGAGCCCCAAGGAGCCACTGGTTGGCGAATCTGAATAGGTCAATAGCGTGCTGATGATATAGGATAGAGTTGTAGAGCATGGTACGAATTGAGGTTGGGTCTCAGATGGTAGATAGCAAAGAGCTTCTGACGAAGATCACCGACATCTCGACGGAGAGCGAGTTTTTTGCGCCGATGCCGCCGAACTACAAGAAGGGCAAGACCCGCTATGTGTTCGTCATGGGCACGGTCATGAGCGGACTGGGCAAGGGGATCTTCTCCTCGTGCCTTGCCAAACTCCTGCAGGACAAGGGATTGAAGGTCGCGCCGATCAAGCTCGAAGGCTATTTGAACATCGATTCCGGCACGCTAAATCCCTTCCGTCACGGGGAGGTCTTCGTCCTCGACGACGGCATGGAAACGGATATGGACCTGGGCACCTACGAGCGAATCCTCGACCAGGACCTGAGCCGGGCCAACTTCGCCACCAGCGGGCAGATCTTCAGCTCCGTGCTCAGCAAGGAGCGTCATGGCGACTACCTCGGGCGCGACGTGCAGATGATCCCCCACGTGACGGGCGAGGTGAAGCTCCGCCTGAGGCAACTGGCCGCCGACAGCAAGGCGGACGTCGTTTTCGTCGAGATCGGCGGCACGGTCGGCGACCTGGAGAACGCCTACTTCATCGAAGCGATGCGCGAGCTGGCCTATGAGGAAGGGCCGGGCAGCAGTTGCTTCGTCGCGCTGACCTACATCATCGATCCGCCCGCTTTGGGCGAGCAGAAGTCCAAGGCCGCCCAGCTCGGCATCAAGCAGGTGATGCAGCTCGGGATCCAGCCCGACATCATCGTCTGCCGGGCGACGAACCCGGTCAACGAGAAGGCCCGTCAGAAGATCAGCGTCTACAGCAACGTGCCGCTGGAGCGGGTCATCAGCCTGCACGACTCGACGAGCATCTACACGATCCCCGCCATGCTCCGCGAGCATGGGCTGGATTTCGAGGTCCTTCGCCTGCTCAAGATCGAGGACCGCATCAACCTGCGTCACGAGCGGAAGGCCTGGGCCAAGTGGTGCGACTTCACCGACCGGATCGGGACCGCCAAGTACGAGACGACGATCGGCATCACGGGCAAGTACACCTCCGTCCGCGACAGCTACGCTTCGATCATCAACGCGCTGGAGCACGCGGGCGTCGCGCTGGGCAGTGACGTCAAGATCAAGTGGATCGAGACGACCGGCATCACGGACGCCAACGTCGCCAAACACCTGGCGGACGTGGACGGCATCATCGTACCGGGCGGGTTCGGGGCTCGCGGCTCGGAGGGCAAGATCGCCTGCGTGAAGTATACCCGCGAGAACAACCTGCCCTATCTGGGTCTGTGCCTGGGGTTCCAGATGGCGGTGATCGAGTTCGCCCGCAACATGTGCGGGCTCAAGAACGCCAACAGTACGGAGATGGACGCGAACGCGCCGGAGCCGGTGATCGACATCCTGCCCGAGCAGAAGAAGATCGAGGGTCTCGGCGGCAACATGCGCCTGGGCGGCCGGAACATCCAGATCGCGCCCAAGACCATCGCCTGGGACCTGTTCGGCCGCAAGGACACCGTGCGAATGCGGTTCCGGCACCGCTACGAGGTCGATCCTCGGTACATCGAGACCCTGGAAAAGAACGGCATGGTCTTCTCGGGCAAGGCGCCGGATCAGCCGATCATGCAGATCCTGGAGTTGCCGAAACATCCGTTCTTCATGGGGACGCAGGCGCATCCCTGCCTAACTTCGCGGCCGTTGCGCCCGCAGCCGATGTTCGTCGGGCTGGTCGCGGCAGCTATGAAGAGGCAGCACCTGGACGCGGACCTGCCGAACTGCGTCGAAGCCGTGAAGCGGGTCTGCGCCTCCGCGGAGGCGTAGAAGCGTCTCATCCGTCCTATAGGTCCTATAGGACCTAATGAGTTTTGACGAGCAAGATCGGCAATCGAACCGTGTGGCACCCCCGCCCTCGGGGGTGATCCCAGCCGGGGGTGATCCCAGCCGGAGGTGATCCCAGCCGGGGGCGGCTGGGCTACATTACTGTACTGTCGCCTGAAGGAACTCCGAGCCAAGCGAATGAAGTCCGCCAAAGCGGTGGTACACGCTACCGAACTTGTCTGTCAAAACTCACTGGGACTCACGATTTGCCTTCCCGCGTCGGAGCAACCTTGAGCCTGTCCACTTGGGCCTTGAGTCGCTCGACTTCCTTCCGCAGCTTGGCGTTTTCGTCGAGGAGCCTGGTCGCCACGTCGCCGACCCGCTCGGCAATCCCCTTGTCGATGTCCTTCTGAAGAGCCTCGATGCGGGCCTTGCACTGGGCCAGTTCCTCGTCCCGCTGGCGCAGTTCCTGTGCGTGCTTTTGACGAAGAGTCTCGATCTCGGCCTTGCAGGCCGCCAACTCCTGCTGCAAATCCGCGCTCTGGGCCGCCAGGAGTCTCGCTTGTTTCTCGTTCGGCGTTTGGGCCTGTTGCTGGCATCCGGAGGCACATATCGCGACGACAACCACTGCGATAATGGTCACAACTGCGTTCTTCATCTCGTCGCCTTTCTGTCCTGGGCGCATCTCTGCGTCCTCCGCGGTTAGATAATCCTATTCAAAGAGCACCGCCAGTCGCTTCTTGCGATCCGGGTCGATGCGGCTCGGGTTCGTCCAGACCGCCAGCTCCAGGCTCTTGCGACACGGGCAGCTCTCTTGCACGAGCACCTCATCACTGGCCAGCAGCGCTCGGATCAGCACCAGGCAGTTGTTCGTCGCGGTCTTCATGTTCGAGAGAATCTCCTCCAGGAGCCCCTGCTTGCCTTTGGACTTGTCGTGCGGCCGCCAGCAGTCGTAATCGCTCACCAGCGCAATCAGGGCGTAACACATCTGTGCTTCGCGGGCCAGCTTGGCCTCCGGCATGGCGGTCATGCCGATCAGGCTGCCGCCCCAGACGCGGTGCATGAGCGACTCGGCCCGCGTCGAGAACTGCGGGCCCTCCATGCAGACGTAGGTGCCGTCCGAATGGGTGGTGACATCCAGCGGCGGCGCCACGTGCAACAGGGTCTCCTTGAGACGAGAGCAGACAGGCTGGGCCATTTCGCAATGCACGGCCCCGTACCCGTCGAAGAACGTGCTGCGCCGCCGGAACGTCTTGTCGATGAACTGATCGGCCAGAACGAGATGGCCCGGCGCGATCTTCTCCTGAAGCGAGCCCACCGCCCCGCTGGCGATCACCGCATGGACACCCAGCGACTTCAATGCGAAGACATTGGCGGCATACGGGACCTCGCTCGGCGAAAGGACATGTCCCTTGCCGTGACGGTTGACGAAGGCAACCTGCCGGCTGCCCAGCCTGCCCAGCAGAATGGGCCCGCTGGGTTTCCCGAACGGCGTCTCGACCTCCCGAAACTCGACCTCCGACAACTGCCCGACGAGCGCATCGCCCAGACCCGTGCCGCCGATGATACCGATCAGCTCATCTGCCATGCTCAACTCCCGTAGCACGAGCATCTTACCCGTGATCCTGAATCCATGGGCACTCGCACCCATGCCACTTTGTCCGGCCATCATAGCGGCTTGGCCCCTGGCTGTCGAGGATTGGCGAATCGCCATGGGAGCTGAAGTCCTGCGCAATGGAAGATCAGGCCCACTTGGGGAAGGAGAAACCTCTTTCCTCGATTCTTCCTTCCCAAACCGTGAGAGTTCACAGAGAACGGCATAGGTTGATTCTTCAAGGAAATCGAAGAACAAGATTTCCTTGAAGAATATAGGCCTGATCTTCCATTTCGCAGGACTTCAGATTGAACAACCGCCCGCCGGCCGCATAATACTGGAGAATCGAAACCCTTAGTCAGGAGCCCAAGCATATGGATCTGGTCGTCACCGTCAAAGAGATCAAAGGTCATTGTCCTGTCCATAGGGTCGGCGATTCGTTCGCCCTGAAGGCGTGCTACCAGCTCGTCAGCGAGATCCCGGTCTGCATGCACGGCCTGGCGTCCCTGATGCCCTGGTACAACGCCCTGCGGGTCTCCGAACCCGCCGATTGGGGCCTCGACGGCAAGAAGGACAAGACCAAAGCCTACGTCCAGTGTCCCGATGTCTGCCAATACACCGACGGCGGGACCGTCATCTACGAAATCGCCAAGGTCAAAGGCTGATAGAGCATCTGACCTTGGCAAGCATGGTCGGGCGAACGGGCTGATGCGTCGTCAGGATCGCTTGCGACTTGGGCAATCGATGCGTCTGAAGTATTCCGGGAAATTGGCTGTCGCCAGCCAGACCCAGTAGTAATCACCTTCGAAGTGGATGTGCGCGATCTCCTCCACCTCGCCGATCGGGCCCGGGGGCCATAATGGCCACGCTCCAAGCGTCCTTCGCAACCACGCGATAGCGCGCGACGGACGTGTCACCCTCGAAATCAATCATGCACGCTACTTCGTCGAGAACTTGTGGATCGTCTGGCTGGCAAACTTCTTGCCGGGCTCCAGGACCGTGGACGGGAAGGCCGGCTTGTTCGGCGAATCGGGGTAGTGCTGCGTCTCCAGGCAGAAGGCCGCGTATTTGACGTAGGCCTTGTCGCCCTTGCCGAGGAGCGAGCCATTCATGTGATTGGCGGTGTAGAGCTGCACGCCCGGCTCCGTGGTCCAGACCTCCATGATCCGCCCGGTCGTGGGCTCGTGAACCTTGGCGCAGAGCTTCAACTCGCCCGGGCGACCGTTGAGGATGTAGTTGTGGTCGTAGCCGTTGCTGAGCTGGCGGATGCGGGACCCGATCTTCTTCGGCGACAGGAAATCGAGCGGCGTATCCACCACGCTGACCGTCATGCCGGTCGGGATCAGGCCCTTGTCCACCACAGTGAACCGGTTGGCGTGGATCATCAGCTCGTGCCCGAGGACGTCGCCGTTGCCCTGCCCGGCGAGGTTCCAGTAGGCGTGATTGGTGAGGTTGACGACGGTCTTCTTGTCCGTCTCGGCTTCATAGTCGATCCGCAGCTCGTCGTCGTTCGTCAGGGTGTAGGTGACCCTGCACTGCAGGTTGCCGGGGTAGCCTTCCTCGCCGTCCTGGCTCAGGTAGCTCAATCGGACCCAGGCGCGGTCCTCCGAGGCGGTCACCTCCTCCTGTTTCCACACCTTCCTGTCGAAGCCCTTCGTGCCGCCGTGGAGGTGGTTGGGCCCGTTGTTGGCGGCCAGCTTGTACTCGACGCCGTCAAGGACAAACCGTGCATTGCCGATGCGATTGGCGTACCGGCCGATGACCGCGGCGGCACAGCCGCCCCGCTCGATGTATTTGTCCAGGCTGTCGTGACCAAGAAGCACGTCGTCCAGTTTCCCATGGCGGTCCGGCACCGCCAGCGAAACCACGATCGCCCCGTAGTTCATGATCCGAACCCGCAGGCCCTTGGCGCTGGTCAACGTGTACAGAAGTACTTCTTCACCCTCGGGCGTACGTCCGAACGATTCGGTGTGAATGTTCATCAGTCTATTCTCCTTCATTATCGATCCAATCCCGGAGTCCATCGAACTCGTGCTGTTCTGCGCGAGCCCAACGGTGCAAGCCACCCCCGTCGCGACGACACCCACCAGAAGTCTCAGGTTCATTCCTGCACCCCACTCGGGATTCGTTGTTCTCGATGTACTGCCTGCCGTTCATGTGCCGTACCAAGATGGTAAACCATGGATGGCAAATCATCAAGAGGTTACAGGACCGTGCTCCCGGATATAGGTATTAGTACGTATTTTGGCGGGGAAGACCGCTCGGCCCGCACGAACTGCTCAAGCCATGGAGATCCTCCGCCGAAGGATGAAGATGATGAGTGGTCTTCCCGGCTAGCCCATTCCGTTCGAGTGAATCGGGATGGCCGTTGCGAGTCGAGGGAGCACAGAAATGGATCGAGCGAGTTGCATGAGAGCGAGCCAGAGCGCCGAGTCGGTCTGCGACGATCATAGCCTGGAACAACTGACGGCCAAGGACGTGATGCAGTACGGCGTGGTGAGCATCGACAAAAGAGAGCCTGTACACAAAGCGGTGGCCCTGCTGATCGAGAAGGACATCAGCGGTCTGCCCGTGACGTATCAGAGCCGTCTGTGCGGGATGTTGTCGGAAAGAGACCTGCTCCGCCTGGTCTGTCGGACGGAGTACCTGCCGGGGTCGGTCGCAGACTATATGACCGAGAATGTCGTCAGCTTCGACGTGGATGACGCGCTGCCGGCCATCTGCAAACAGCTTGTGGAGAAGCCATTCCGGCGCGTGCCGGTCCTGCTGCACCGCCAGACCCTGGCGGGGATTATCACGCGGGCGGACCTCATTCGGGTCTACAAGGACAGATTCCGACCGCTGGACGCGGCCTCGTATGCACCACATGACGCCGGACTCCTGGCGGAGGACGTCATGACCGCCGGCCTACTGACCCTGTCGCCGGACGCGGGCCTCTATGACGCCATGGAGATGATCACCCAGCGCCACGTCACCGGTCTGCCGGTCGTGGACAACATGATGCGCTTGCTTGGCATCGTTACCGAAAAGGACGTGCTGAACTGCTGTATGCGCCCCTGCCCTGCGGACCCAACGGTTGCAGCGTTCATGACCCGCGATGTCGTCGCGTTCGACCGCAAGGCGAGCCTGGACCTCGTCTGTGAGTGCCTG
This sequence comes from Sedimentisphaerales bacterium, assembly GCA_034678485.1. GTDB lineage: Bacteria > Planctomycetota > Phycisphaerae > Sedimentisphaerales > Anaerobacaceae > PLanc-01. The sequence continues at coordinate 17,780 of JAXDBU010000061.1, forward strand.
ATTCAGAAGGATTTCCACCGTGTGCCCATCGTCGACGCGGACAGGCTGGTGGGGATCATCAGTCGCTCCGACATCCTGCGAAGCCGAGCCAGCGCGTTCAGACGGTAACGTCTGCGGACCGGGCGAAAGCGGGGACGGAACGAACAGGACACTGTGCGATCCCCCGCTCCTATCCCCCCCAGGGAGCGGGCTCATGCGGGAACAGCCGGGGCCTGCCGCACAATCGCAAATCATCAACGGTTGCAGAGCATCAATTCTACGGCTTCGTCAACACGATGCCGTCGATGAAGATCAAACCCTTGCCGCCGGCCTCGGTGGCCGTCTTGTCGCCCACTCTGATATACAACTTCTTGACACGGGCCATATTCACGCCTGACGCCGTGAATTCACTGAATGGGATCTGCCACTCGATCCACCTGGTGACAGTCACCACCGCCGGATCGGGATGGATGACCGTGCCAACGTGCCCCGAGGAATCTTCGACCGCGATGGATAACGGCTCTCGCGCATTGACCCACTTGCCCCGTACGTACAGGACGAGGGTGTCGGCGCCGTCGGCCGTCCAGTCCTGGGCGCTGCCGAATTCTCGTCTCGCCTCGCTGTAAAACGGAGAATCCACGTTGTTGTAGTCGAAGGGCATCGACTGATTCGCGTCATGAACGATCGTCTGCTCGGCGAACGGAGGCGTCATGTACCCGACCGTCGAACCGTTCTCCTGGGTGGTCAGGCCGTCGATCCAGGATTCATAGATCGTGCCGCCCTCCTCGTCCGTGTAGCTCTCGAAGTCGTCGATGACCCGGGCCGTGGTGAAGGACCAGACCGGTCCGACTGCGACGGCGGACCCGGCGAGGACTTCGTCCACCCGCCAATAGTACGTCGTGAGGCTGTCGAGCACTCCCGGCGCAAAGTTCACATCCGCGACCGCCTGCACGCCCTGATCCGTCTCCGCGGCTCCCTGACCGACCGCATCGAGGCTGTCGCCGAAGTACACATGGTGTTCGAGGGCGCCCGAGCCGGGCATCCAGGTCAGGGTCGCCGTCGGCAAGACGGTGTTCTCTCCATCGGCCGGCGTAGGATAGTAGGCCTTCACGTCCCGGACGACGAAGCGCCAGACATCGCCCGGATAGATGGTGACGCCGTCTTTCTCGATCTCGTCCACGCGCCAATAGTACGTTGTGCCGGGAACGAAGCCCGCGGAATGATAGTAGAAGGCGGAGGGGCGAGCGGATGCCACAAGGTTGGCGGCCGTCAGATTGGGGTCCGTGCCCAGATAGATGTCGTGGAGTGCCGCCGTATCCCCCTTGGTCCACTGGAGCATTGCGGAGGTCACGCCGGCGGCGCCATCCGCCGGAATGGGCTTGTCGGCCTTGAGCCACGTCGGGACCTCACCGCCGGCCAGCGCTCGTACCTGGCCTTCACTCATCGCACGATTGAGGATGCAGACCTCGTCCACCAGGCCGGTGAACCAGGATCGGCCACTGCAGCCGGCATCGCCGCCGATGTACAGATTCTCCAGGTTATCATATGGAAGACTGCCTGCGGCACTATCCTGCATCTCTCCATCGATGTACATCCTCATCGTCGTGCCGTCGAACGTGATCGCGATGTGAACCCATGCGCCCGTGCTGGCTTGTGCTTTCACATGGCTGTAGGCGCTGTAGTTGCCGGTGCGAATGCCGAAGACGAAGTGGTTCTCGTATAACGCCGCATCCGGCTCGCACCCTGCCACTCCAAGGAACCAACTGGCCCACGAGGCGCAGCCGACGCCGTGAAGGAGGATGTTCTGATGGTTCAGCGTATCGGCGTTGACATATGCGGCCACGGAGAATTCCTTGCCGCCGCGTAATTGAATTCCCGCACTGTTCGGGATCTCAAGATAGTCGGCGGCGCCGTCGAACAGAGCGGCCTGGCCGTACATCCCGGCAGCATAGCTCACGTCGCCGTTGGCCGTCGCGTCATTGTGATTGTCGCTCGAATCGAGTCCGTTGCCTTCGAACGCCCAATAGCCCACCAGGGTCGCGCCATGGCCGGCCGGGGACATGATCCAACACCCTCCGACCGCCAGAACCAGACATATGACTCTCTTACCCATGATCGTTCTCCTCGCGTCGTCTTCAGGGAACATCAATCGTGCAAACAGTCAACCTGCGGCGCCATCCAACTCCCTTTCTTCCTGCGACCGTCGCCCAGCGCGTGCCTGTGATCCTCACGGCGGCATCGATCAGCGCAGCAGAACCCCGAGCACCGAGAATAAAGGGCGACCTCGCCGAACCATTCCCCCGTGTCAACCCACACAGTTGACCTCCACAATGAATCCGGCGTCTTAGTGCAGCTCACTTGGCAGTTGTGGGACCTGACTGTGGTATGGCGGTGGACCTCCTTCCTGACCGTCTCCAGTCCGTTGCAGGACCAGGTCGGATATGTGAATAACTCCTCCGAGGACGCCTCTCGCACACGCTTCACACACACCGCATCCTCGGCGCAAGGCATCCGGTCTCCGACGCAGGTCGTCTACACTCATTTCTTATACCATTGCCCGCACGGAGATTCAAGCAAAATCATCGGTCCGCTGCCATCGGCTCGCCCGATGTCATACACGGCGAGCCCGGTTGCACCGCCGATCATCTGCACCCTATCTGTGGATTGCGGGGAATGGAATGGACCCTCCGCGTTGTCTCTTGCCACAGGATGCATCGTCTCATAGATTGTCCCGCATGGTCTGCCTGTTGCTCATTCTGCTTGGTTTTGGCGTCGGCGCGTTTGGCACCCTGATCGGAGCAGGCGGCGGATTCATTCTGATGCCGATTCTGCTGTTGGCTTATCCGAACACAGATCCTGCCGCCCTGACGGCGATCTCACTGGCGGTCGTGTTCTTCAACGCCGCCAGCGGGTCCTGCTCGTACACCAGAATGAAGCGAATCGACTTCAAGTCCGGCTGGCTGTTCCTGGCGCCAGGCGTTCCCGGCGCAATCTGCGGCGCGAGCATCGTCCATTTCATTCCCCGACAGACGTTCAATTTCGTGTTTGGGCTGTTCCTGCTCGGGGGAGGGTTGTTCGTTTTCCTCCGCACGCTTTCCCGACGCGAACCCGGCAGCCTGTTGGGCGGTACGTTCCAACGGAGTTTCACCGATGCGGAGGGCACACATCATGCCTACCAGTACAATCTGGCGGTCGGCATGGCCTTGAGCTTCGCGGTGGGCGTCGTTTCCAGCATACTCGGCATCGGCGGCGGCATCATTCATGTCCCCGCCATGACCACCCTCTTAAGTTTCCCCGTACACATCGCCACCGCCACCAGCCATTTCATTCTGGCGATCATGTCCCTGACCGCCACGACGATGCACGTACTGGACGGGGTCCTGGGATGGACGGAGGCGCCCCGCGTGCTGGCCATTGCAGTCGGCGCCGTCGGCGGTGCACAACTGGGAGCGAGAGTGTCCAAACGCATTCACGGCCGTTGGATCCTGCGCGGTCTGGCTGTAGCTCTCGGGCTGGTCGGTGTTCGCATTCTGCTCGTCGCTTTCCGGGGGACTTGATGAAGCCGGATGTCAGTCGAATAACTCGGCAAACCCCCCGGCGATGTCGGGCTGCTCGCACAGGGTCTGGCCGATCAGAACCGCCCGCACGCCCATGGACTTGAGCATCCGGACGTCCTCGCGGGTCTTGATGCCGCTCTCGGCGACCAGTTCGAAGCCGTCGTCCAGCAGACTCGCCAGCCGGCCCGTCGTTCGCAGGTCCACCTGCATCGTGGTCAGGTCGCGATTGTTGATCCCGAGGATGCTGTAGCCCTTCTTGGGGAAACCGATCAGGCTGCGGACAGTCAGCAGGGAATCCGCTTCGTGGACCTCGAGCAGGACGGTCATTCCCAACTCGCCGGCAGCGATCATCAGGTCCATCAGGTTCCCCGGCGCGAGTGCCTCGGCGATCAGCAGGATCGCATCGGCCCCCGCCGCCCGCGACTCGTATACCTGCCAGATGTCGATGACGAAGTCCTTGCGGAGGATCGGCAGCGAAACCGCCTGCTTGACCTGCTCGACGTATTCGAGCTTGCCCTGGAAGTATTTCTCGTCGGTCAGAACACTGATCGCGTCGGCGCCGCATTTCTCGTAGGTCTGTGCGACAGCCACCGGATCGAAATCCCGCCGGATCAGACCGGCCGAAGGCGATGCCTTCTTGACCTCTGCAATCACGTTGATTCCGCGGACATGAGGTTTTGTGACGGCCTTGTAGAAGTTCCGACATCGCGGCAACCCGGCGATCCGCTCGCGGAGCTGGTCCAGAGACGTCTGCGATTGCCGCACTCGGACCTCTTCCCGCTTATCTGCAATGATCTTGTCGAGAACGCTGGCCAAGACCGTCCGTCCTTAAGTGGGATCGTTGATGCTCACTGCTGCGACGCGAGCTGGTTGGCCACGCTGACGAACCCCATCCGCAGGTCGCCGAGCGTGTCCTTGAGCATCTTCTCTTCCTGCGGGTCCAGGTTGCCCTTGGTTTTGGCCGCGAGGGTTTCGAGCATGTCGATGTTGTAGCGGGCCATCTCCAGGTCCGGCCCGTGCTCCTCCTCGCCGCGAACGCGGAGCAAGCCCAACGCAAACAGCGCCTGCGTCGTCAACATGCTGACCAGGGCCGCGAAGTTCCCCTGGGGCATCGGCCCGCCGGGACCGGTCTCGGGTCCCTCCGCCTCCTCTTTCTTCTTCTCCTCCTGCTCCTTGGCGGCCAGGACCTCCTTCTCTCGCTGGGCCTGCTGCTTCCAATCCTCGTCGATGATGAGCTTCTTCTCTTCGTCTGCCATGTCTATCGTCCCCTGTATTTCTTCATATTTCGGTCGAGGTCGCGTTTTTGTGCCCGCTCGGTGATGCTCTTTCGCTTGTCGTATTGCCTCTTGCCCTGGGCCAGCGCCAACTCCACCTTGGCCAGGCCCCGCTGGCTGAAGTACAGTCGCAACGGAACCAGGGTGCAGCCTCGCTGTTCCAGCTTCATCCAGATCCGTCGAAGCTCCGCCTTGTGCAGGAGGAGTTTCCGCTTGCGGGCGGGATCGTGGTTCATATTGCCCGCCTGTTGATAGGGCGCGATCTTGGCGCCCACCAGCCAGCATTCGTTGTCCTGCATCTTGGCGTAGGAGCCGGTCAGGTCGGCGGGCGCCGCCCGGAGCGACTTGACCTCGCTACCCCGCAGCTCGATCCCGGCCTCGTACTTGTCCACGAACTCGAAGTCGTGGTAGGCCTTCTTGTTGACCGCTACGGGGCCTTGCTTCTGGTTGTCGGAGTCCTTCTTCACCATGGAGGCCATGATAGCGAGAGCCCCTGGCCTTTGCAAGGCAGGATGGTGCGTCATGCGCACCCTGTGCGAGACTCGTTCGTGGTGACGCCGTGAGGCGTCATCTTCCTCACCGACCGAGAGAATATGCCCTTGCGGGCACACCACGAGCAAGCCGGCACACCAGGTAGATTCATGCTCTGCCACCTCGCCCGGCCTTCAGAAGGTCGGCGAGCAGCGGCTTGAGCTTCCGCATGGCATTGCCGCGATGGGAGACCGCGTTCTTCTGGCCGTCCTCGAGCTGGGCAACGGTCCGGCCGAGCGACGGCACGTAGAAGACCGGGTCGTAGCCGAAACCGCCCTCGCCCGCCGGCTCGGTCGTGATGAGTCCCTCCACGCTGCCTGTCGTCTCGATAAGCACCTTGTCCGGGCTCGCCAGGCACAGGCAGCAGACGAATCGGGCGGTCCGCTTCTCCCGTGGGACGCCCACCAGCAGCGAGAGCAGCTTCTCCCAGTTCCGTCGGTCGATGACCTTGCGGTCCAGGCCTCTGGCCTTCTCGCCCGAGAACCGAGCGGAGTTCACGCCCGGCGCGCCATCGAGGGCGTCCACGACGAGTCCCGAGTCGTCGGCCAGTGTCCAGAGGCCGGTCGCCTGTGCGTAGCCGGTCGCTTTCTTGCGTGCGTTCTCGGCGAACGTCGCACCGTCCTCTTTCACTTCCTCCACGCCGGGGAAATCCGCCAGGCTCTTCCACTGAACCAGATCGCCCAGCAAAGCCCGAAGCTCCCGAACCTTCCCAGGATTTGTCGTCGCAACGGAAATATCTCTCACGTCCTTCTGCATCTTGGAGGTTCTCAACGCGGTCACTGACTCGCTTCACCACGCAAACGGCGGATCTCCTGTTTGATTTGCTCAATCACATCCGGGTTGAGTATGACCTTCTTTCCGCCCACCGTCGCCGAGAAGACCGTGAATACTCTCCCTCCGAACTTCTGTTCGAATTTCGCGTGTGAGGTTTCCTGCATGTCTTTCCATTTGTGCTCTTCAAAAGTGTGCTTAAACGTAACAGGCTTGATTTGAATGCCAATGTACCTGCCGTTCACCTCGATGAAGAAATCCACGTTGTAGAGTCGGTCCCACTCATCCGGAGCGGGCTTAATGGGGACGCCTACGCCTTGCTCGATTTGGCCGTAAACCGTTTCAATCTCATTCTGGTAACCATCGAAGGTCCTTCTTATGACTACGGTCTTGATGTAATCGATGCAATCCTGTTCGGTGACCTCCCCCACCTCATGTTGAATGACCTCGGAAACCTTGATATAGAGCCTTCTGCCAAGCTCTTCGAGATGCTCGCGAGAATAGGCGTTCTGGTAATAGTACTTCTCCCATTCCTCGATGGTCTTTGGGGCGCACAGCCGGATGAGTTCCGACACGGGACCAACGCAGCGTTTCTTGTTAAGACCCCATCGGTTCATCCCTTGGTTCAGAATCCATTCTTTCGCCATTATCTTTCCCACCTGAATCCGAGGGATTGCCAGTAGGTCTTGAATTGCGTCAGCACCATTTCTGCTTCGCCAAGGCGACCCATGAAGTTCGCTTTCCGCTGGGCCTGGGGTACCTGCAACTTAAGAAGCCCGAATTTCATCTGGAACTGCAAGCACTCCTTGATGGACAACCCCCAGGTCCGCGGGACCTCACAGCTCACGCATCTGCGGTCGCACTTCTTAACGACAGCGTGCAGTACATCCGCACAGTCGTAGCATACCGCCTCGTAAGGCTCCAACGGACTGAGCTTGCCATCGTCCGGAGAGGGAGCTTCCTCGGCAAGAAGTACCCACCCTTCCCCCATCTCCAGATCGTACTCCCTCCCACATCTTTCACACACCCACTTCGATTCACCCATTTCTTGTCTCCCTTCGATACTGCAAGAACCTTGGCTTATGCCGGTAATCGAGAGTTGTGTCCACGTCAACCAGACCCTTCTTGATTAGATGGGCGTTGAGGAATGTCTTGTTCTGCAGGTAAATGTAGCAGAGCAAATTATCATCTGCATCGTGTTTGAGGGCGTCGAATCTCAGAAAAACCTTCTGCCCTTGAGTTGCGTTTCGGAGGAATTCAACTGCCTTGTTGCTTGTTGCCGGCTTGCTCCTGACTCCGAGCAACCTGACGGTCAGACCATCACCGACAACGAGTCGCTCGGGTGAAACGACGTTTCTGACGCTATAGTATTGCTCCCTCGTGAGACCGTGCTTGTTGACTTTCGAGCCGAATGGCAGTTTGCGGGGATCAACCTTTCTGTCGAACTGTACAGGGTCTCGAAAGACATACGGAAGGTCCCCGATGAGACCCAGAGAATCCGTGTCGCGTCTGACTTGTTCCAGCAACTCAAAACTGGCATCCTGAAACAGCAACGCTCGCCGAAGGCCCAACTTCTCCTGGATGATCTCGCAATAGTCCGGGTTGATCTCATAGCCGACGGAGTTCCTGCCCAGGTTTCTCGCGGCCAGGCACGTTGTGCCGCTGCCGAGGAAAGGGTCGAGCACCATATCGCCGACAAATGTGAACATACGGATCAGCCGGCTTGGGATCTCTTCCGGGAATACGGCCAAATGCCTATCCTGCTTCTCGCCAGGGATGTTCCAGTGCCCGGCGAAGAACCGGTTCCACTCTTCGGTCGTCAGGCGTGATTGTTCCTTGATCTCCTTGCTGACCGTCGGCGAGGTCCCGTGTTTCTTGAAAATCAGAATGAACTCGTAGTCCAGCTTGAGGATTCCGTTCCTCGGGTACGGAAAAGACCCCATGATCGTCGCGCCGCCGGTCGTGTTACACGTGGTCACCTTTTGCCAGATCACGGCGCCCATGTAGTCGAAACCTATCGTCTCGCAGAACTTGGTAATCTCGGTCCGGATGGGAATCACCTTGTATCGACCGTAGTAGACCGAGCGAGCAAACTGGTCGCCAACATTCACGCATAGCCGGCAACCCTTGGCCAAGACCCTGTGGCACTCCGACCAAACGAGGTTCAGGTTGTTGATATAGGTTTCGTAACTGTCGTTGAAGCCAATCTGCTGGCCGTTGCCATAGTCCTTCAACTGCCAATAGGGTGGAGAGGTCACAACGAGATGTACGGATTCATTCGCCAATTCCGCCATCTGCCGCGAATCGCCAATGATGATCTTGTGGTGGGTCTGCACTGCGTTCGTCCAAGAAAGCCAACAAATCAGAATACTCGTCTTATACTGCCCTTCTGGGGCAGTTGTCAAGGACACGAAGCAACGGGCAGAAGGTGCGCACGGCACACCCTATATTCCGCGGCGCAACGTGACGGTTACTTCGAGTGAGCCTTGTCTGGCTTCTTTTTGGATCGCGATGCGGCTGTGTTTGTCGCCGTCGGCGAGATCGAGTTGTTCGATGCGGATCGTGCAGTCTTCCGGAGCGGAGAGGGACACGACGCCACGAGCGCCGCGAATCGTGACGATGTGGCCCTGTTGCTCGACGGGCAGCTTCGTCTGCCAGTAAAACTCGACGCCGGTGCCTTTGGCAAGCTCGTATTCGTCGCGGATCATGAGCACGTCCGGCGAAGGCGAATTCCAGTGCCTTCGCCATTTCTTGTAGTAACCTCCCCAGCCCGGCGTCGCGTCTATAGTCGCGTGGAATGCCTGCTCGTCGCCCTGCCCGGCGGGCTTCACGTCGAAAGGCAGCGGGTTCTGCGGACAGGCCCGCTCGGAGGTCCCGACCGGAACGAGCATGTTGTGACGCTGGCAGTGCTTGTAGATGGCGTGGATGGGGTCCGAGTAGTCGCAAATCCCCAGGTCCGCCGCGAATGTCTCTGCCGCATATTCGAGCACGAAACTGCCCTTGTCCTCGTGCGTGTGTCCCGCACCGGCTTTGTTGCCCATGATAAGAATCTTGACCAGGTCATCCCCCAGCCTGCGAATCGAAGCAAGATACCCCGTGTTCGGCAACTCGACACAGGCGGGCAGTGGCGGCCCTCCCGGCTCCAATGCCGGCTTGCCCTCGCGGACACGCTGCTTGCTCAACATGGTCACCCAGTGGCTCTGGGGCATCAGCTCCGCCAGGATGCTCAGGCTGTCCTCGCGAAAGCTCGCCCCGGAGTCGCAGATCGGGATCACGTCGTCGGTCGTGGTCGAGGCAACGGTCGCGGCGTAGTTCGAGGTCCGCTTCAGGACGTCGGGGACCAGTTCGGAGACGTCCCTGCCTCGCGCCCTCGCGTAGTATTTCAATGCGGTGTAGTTCTCCCGGGCGATCGGACTGAAGTAGCTCGGGCCTTCGAGCGTGCCGCCGTCGGGCTCGATCACCGTCTCGAGATTATCGATCGCGTCACGATACGCCAGGTCGGTGTACGGTTTCACTCGCGGCCACTCGCGTTCCAGGACCAGATAGGCAGCCATCCGCCCGGTGTTGAAGTAGGCGAGCTGGTTGCAGTGGAAGACATACTCGTGCCGCCAGGTGACGTAGTTGATCGGGCCGACGCCCTCTTCCGCGAGGCGACGCATCAAGTAGGTCCGGCCGGCCTCCGTGAGAACCTCGCCCCCCAGGTCCAGGATCGTCGCGATGTCCTCCGCGGTGTATGAGCGTCGGAACGCCCGGTCTTCCCAGGGCCCGCCGGGGAAGACCGACATGAACCCCGTCTCCCAGCGCTCGCTCAGAGCGAGACTCAGCGCGTATCGAGCTGCCATCCGCAGCAGGTCCGCGTCGCGAAGCACAAGCCCCGCGACCGCCAGATCAGGGCTCCCGGCCAGCTTCGGCTGGCTCTCGTCCCGGACGCGCGCGTGGGCGGAGGTGCTGCCGCCGCTCTTGACGAACTCGTGAATCCCCTCTTCCGGCCGGTACTCGTGAGCCCTCGCGGCGAGGTCCGTGTAGCGGGATCGACCCTCCTTCTCGATGCTCCGGCGATGCTCGTCTCGTAGCCCCTCCAATTCCTCGATGGTCAGGAAGATACCATAACGCGGCTGGAATTCCGGCTCGAATTCATCACTGCGGATGCAGGCATCCCACTGCATTCGCGAGTAGTCCCACTGGGCAAAGTAGCGGGCCAGCAGTGTCGTGTTCTGCAAACCAATCCATCGGAGCCAGCCTGCAGCGCCGCCATCGCTCCCTGCTTCGATCTCGATGGCAAGCGAGTCAATTCGCCCCGCCCCGCCGAGATCGACTGCGTATTCCGCGCGCTTGCCGGTTGCAGGCTCGGAGACGAACGTCCGCTCGCCCTGGTCGGTCAGCGCGATCACGCGGAGCACGCAATCCTTCGGCAGCGACAATCGGACAAGAAGGCGGTCGTAGGCGGAGCAATCGACCCGAAAGTCCCTCGACATGCGAAGGGCCGGTCCGGCCTGCGGCCTCGACGCCCACTCGAAATCGACTGCGCTCCAGTTCTGCCGGATGCGAAGGCCGTGATCCGCCCCGGGCTCGACCCGCCACTTCGGGAATCCGCTCAACTCCGGCGTCCAGAACGGCTCGATGATCGCCTCCGCGACGTTGATCGGCACCGGCTTGAGCAGAGCACCCAGTCCGTCGGACCCCTTGGGTTGCGCCAGGGCGTTGCCCGCGATGAGCACCGCCGACAGTATCGTATACGTCAGGTACATGAATGACCTCATGACAACAACGATGCACCGCGTTCGCAGTGACGCCGTAAGGCGTTATCTTCTTTGCCCGTGAAGATATGCCCTGACGGGCACACTACAAGCTACTTCCCGACGCAGAAGCGTGAGAAGATCCGGTCGAGAACCTGCTCATCGAGGTGCTCCTGCTCAATACCGGAGATCGCCTGGCAGGCGGCCCGGATCATCATGGCAGCCACCTCATCGTGGCCCGACTCCACTTCCGCGACAGCCTGGCGGACGTTGTCGAGGGCCTCTGTCACAACCTGTCCGTGGCGCGCCGTCAGCGCCACGGCGTTCACATCGGCTGCGTAGGGTGTGCTATGCACACCTGCTGCGACGGCGTGCAGGAGGTCCGACAAGCCGGACCCGGTACTCGCGGATATGGGAAGGAAGTCGACGCCGAAAGCCGTGGCAAGTTCACCCCGTCTGCGAGGCAGTTGGGCTTCGACGATCAGGTCCGATTTCGTCGCGACATAGATCACACGCTTCGGCTGGATGAGCGACCGAACAGCGATGTCCTCGCTCCAATCCGCCTTCGCGGAATCGACACAGAACACGACAGCGGTGCAGCGGTGCAGCGCCTCGACGGCCGCGCGCTGGACCAACTCGTCCAGCACGTTGTCCGGTGACGGGATCAGGCCGGCACAGTCGAACAGGACGCACTGGAACGGCACGCCGGAGAGGCCGTTCGTAGTGACGCCGTGAGGCGTTCCAGTAGCATGGGCGTCCCGCCCATGATTCCGGATCACGGGCAGGATGCCCGTGCTACGGGATGCTCCATGAACAATCGTCAGCACGCCGGTCAGGACGTCCCTCGTCGTCTTGGGCTGCGCCGAGACGATGCTCCGCTCCCAGCCGAGCAGGGCGTTGAGCAGGCTGCTCTTGCCGGCGTTCGGCGCCCCGGCGATCCCGACCGCAGGTAGGTCGAGCAGTTCCTCGCATCGGATGCTTCCGGCCAGCAGACGCTCCAGGCTCGACTGGATATCCGACAATCGCGTCACCGCCTGCTCTCGACCGATGAACTCGATGTCCTCGCTGCTGAAGTCCAGTCCGGCCTCGATCAGGCTCAGCGTGTCGAGCAGGGCCGTGCGGATTGCCTCCGTCGCCTGGGACAGTCGACCGCCCAGGAGCCGCTCGGCCGCCTCCAGTTGGAGGCGGTTCGAGCTGGCGATGACCTCGTTGACTGCCTCCGCCTGGGCAAGGTCGAGCTTGCCATGGAGGTAGGCGCGAGCGGTGAACTCGCCCGGTCCGGCGGAGCGGCACCCATGCGCCAGCAGGTTCGCCAGCAGCGCCTCGACAAGACAGGGGGCGACGTGGACGTGGATCTCAGCCAGGTCCTCGCCGGTGTACGAGTGCGGCGAGAAGAACACATAGAGATGGGCGTTCACGCTGAGGCCATCCGCGATGCGGACCGTTCCGGGCAGGACCCTGCGATTTTCGATTTGCGATTTGCGATCTACGATTTGGGAACCCGGACTCGGCTCGAAGACCTGTTCGCAGACCAACAGCGTCCGCGGGCCGGCGATGCGAACGATGGATCGCACGCCACCGGACGCCGAACTGACCGCGACGATGGTGTCAGTGAGATCGTGCATAGCGCAGAAACCGCCACGGCGACGATTCGATGTCACATCGAGGTTTCTCTCAGTCGCAGGCCAGATCCTTCACTCCGCTGCGTTCCGTTCAGGATGACAATCTCCATCCACAGGGTGATTCGCAGATCCACAATCGACAATCGAAGACCGGCGATCCTCGTCTCACTTGAACCGGTAGAACGGCTTGGGTTTCTTCTTCTTGACCTTGCCGCCGGTCTTGCTCGTCGCCGAGATCAACCCATCGGGCTCTTGCTCTTCCTGCTGCTGGATGTGCTTCTTGATGACGTACTGCTCGATCACGCCCGCGAACGTGCTGGACATGATGTACAGGTTCACGCCGGAAGGAGCGGTGTACAGCATCAGCGGGAACATCAACGGCATCATGATATTCATCATCTTCTGCTGCTGGGCGAGCTGAGGATTGGTCGCGGCGGCGGCCTGCTGCGTCGGCGTCAGCTTCTGCTGCAGGTAGAACGCGACGCCCATCAGGATCGGCAGCAGGTTCAGCGCCCCCACCTGCCAGCCCAGCAGGGGAATCGCGAACGGCTTCCACTGAATCAACCTGTCCGGGACCGACAGGTCGGTGATCCAGAAGGGCAGGAAGGCCGCCCCGCGCAGGTCGATGCTCGTGTAGATGGCGCTCCACAGAGCGATCCAGATGGGCATCTGCACGAACATGGGCAGAAATCCCATGATCGGCGAGGCCCCCTGCTCGCGGTAGAGTTCCATGAGCTTCTTGTTCATCTCCGCTTTGTTGTTGCCGTACTTCTTCTTGATCTCCTCCGCCCTCGGCGCCAGCTTGGTCATCCTGCTCATCGCGATCTGACTCTTCTTCGTGATCGGGTGCAGGATGAGCCGCATGATGAAGACCAGGATGATGATGACGATGCCGTAGTTGCCGATGAACCCGTACATCCACTTCATGATCCCCAGGATGCCGAAGGCCAGCGGATTGATGATGGCCGCCGGGCAGCAGCAGGTCATGAAGTCGATGGTCTGGACGAATCCCAACTCGCGATAGAGCGCCACCTTGTCGAAGCGGCTCTTATCCTTCGGGCCTATATAGAACCGGAACTGGTGCGTCTGGACGCTCTCCGCCTGGCCGGCAGGAGCCAACGTAACTGGGACGCTGGAGACCATGAATCCGAGGGATTCGTCGCCGGTGGTGTGCTTGGGGTCCTCGTCGGGGTTGTAGTAGACGCCCCACTTGCCGCCGACCCAGTTGACGCCGGGCGTGCCCTCGGCGGTCGTCGGAACCAGGATGGCCGCGAAGTACTTGCTCACCGCCGCGGCCCACAGGAACGGCGAACCCTCGGCCAGTTCCCTGTCTTTCGCCGCACTGGCCTTGGACAGGGCCTTCATATCCTTCGCGACGCTGCGGATCTCGCCCTTCGGCGTCTTGAAGGCGGCGACGACCCGCCGCATGTCCATGCGATAGCCGCCGTCGGGCGCCAGGCCGACCGGGCCGTTCAGCGAGTAGTAGAGCCTCTGAGCCTTGTCGCTGAGGTTCTCGACCCCGATGGCGCCGTCGAGCATGTAATCGTCCGGATGGATGCGATAGGTCTTGGTCAGTTTCAGGACCGGATGATCGTTGCCATCGACAATCGTCGCTTCGAAGGCCGCCTCAGCGCCCCCATCCTCCAGCTTCTGTTCGCCCAGCGACTTCCAGGCCAAGCGGTCGAGGTGGAGCTTGAGACCCTCGTCGACGAGCACCAGTTCCCGGCTGGCCAGGGAGAGCGCCTCGCCATCATCCAGAACAATAGGCGACAAGAAGGTCAAAGGCTTCGGCTCCTTCGGGTCGCGGTCGTCGAACTCGCTGAACGTCGCGATCCGAATGGCGGCGCCGCGGGAGTCGAGCACAAGCTGGAATTTGAACGGACTGGCCTTGTCGGCCGAGCCGATAGCGACGCGGACCTCGTCTCCCCCGATCGCGCCGTAGGATTCCGCAACGGCGGCTTCAAGCCGGGGCTGAGGCTGCGGCTGCTCCGGCGCAGCGACCGGCGCGTTCACATCGGTCGTCTGGGTCTGAACGTCGGTCGTCTGTTGCAGGAGGATGCAGCCCCTGGAGGACCATACCGCGCCCAGAAAACCCGATTCCACGATCAACCCACCGCACAGCAGGAGATAGCCGACCAGAATCACGATAACGATGGTTCGAACGTTCATATTCCCTTTCGTTTGTTATGACGCATGACGCCGGTGCGTTCTTCATCCGAGAAGGTCTTCACCGCCCGTCCTTGAGCCGTTCGGCGTGGAAATTGTCCAGGCGGTCAATCGCGAGGATCTTCTTCATGGTCGTCTCGTAGTCGTATTCCAGACGGACGAAATGCACCTTGTTCTCTTCGACATAGACGTAGCTGGCCCGGTTGTCCTTATCGCGGGGCTGGCCGACCGAACCAATATTGATGATCGCCTTGTCGTCCTCGATGATGGGATAGACGCCGCCCAGCTCGTCGGGCAGGTAGAAGTCCGGCTCATCGAGGAACACCCCCGGCATGTGCGTGTGGCCGATGAAGCACACGTGCTCGATCCGCTCGAACAGCGTGCGGACCTTGGCCGGGTTCGTGTAGACGTCGTCCGGGAAAATATACTCGTTGATCGGCCGACGGGGCGAAGCATGGACGAACTCCATCGTCGCGTTCGTCGGACCCAACTGGGTCTTCACCAGATGCCGCATGGGCAGCTCGCCCAGGAACCGCCAGCGCCGGTCGCTCTTGGGTCCCGGCGGCTCCATCTCGAGCACGTCGCGAGTCCAGAAGCTCGCCTGTTCGGCTCCATAGTTAAAGTTGGTCGGCTCGTAGAACACCGCGTAATCGTGGTTGCCCAGCACACACCATTCGGTCCTCTCGATCATCAGATCGAGACACTCGACAGGGTTCGGGCCGTATCCGACCACGTCGCCCAGGCAGTAGATCGTCTTGATCCCCCGCTTTTCGATGTCCGCCAGGACCGTGCTCAGGGCCTCGATGTTCGAGTGGATATCGCTGAGAATCGCAAACATAAACCCTTGGACGCCAAACAGTAACAGTATCTCCAACGCGGCGAAACGACAATTGATAACACAAAACCGTCCCGATTGCCAGAGCAATTTGCCGGGCAGTCGCAAAGGCCCTTTTGCCTCGCCGCAAATGCCGGTTGCCCAAGGCCGGCTCATTCCCTATAATACGGCTTTGCCATTACTTACGGTACGTACGAGGTGTGTCTTGGCAGGCATTACCCTTCTCGAAACGCACGATTTGATCAAGCGCTATTCCGGGCGGGCCGTTGTGAATGAGGTCTCCGTCCAGATCGACCAGCGCAGCATCGTCGGCCTGCTGGGTCGCAACGGGGCCGGCAAGACCACCACCTTCCGCATGATTATGGGCATGATTACCCCCGACAAGGGCAAGGTGGTCTTCGAGGACCGCGACATCACCAGGCTGCCCATGTTCAAGCGGGCCCGCCTGGGCATCGGCTACCTCTCGCAGGAGCCGAGCATCTTCCAGCGGATGAGCGTCCGCGACAACCTCCTGGCGATCCTCGAGACCATGTCGCTGACGCGAAAGGAGCGCCGGGCCAAGGCGGAGGCACTGATCGAGCGGTTCGGCCTGACCGAGGTGGCCAAGAGCCACGGCCGATTCCTCTCCGGCGGCGAGCGCCGCAAGCTCGAAATCGCCCGCGCGATGGTGACCGACCCGTCACTGATCCTGCTGGACGAGCCGTTCAGCGGCGTGGACCCGATCGCAGTCGAGGACCTCCAGCAGGAGATCCGACGGCTCGTCGCTTCCGGTGTGAGCATCCTGATCACCGACCACAACGTCGAGCGGACCCTGGAGGTTGCGGACAAAGCGTACATCATCGACCATGGCAAGGTGATCGCCGCAGGCCCGCCGGCCGAGATCATCCGCAACGAGCTGGTCCGAAAGAGCTACTTAGGCAACACCTTCGCCGGACACGAGTTCGACGAGCCCGAGGCCTCGGATGCGACGAGCCGCATCCGGGAGCCCGATAAGCGATGAGAACAGCGCAGTACGAAACACAGAGACAGGACTGGTGACATGGTTGACGTCGAGAAATGCAGGATCACGCATTACCCGGCTCCGGTGCTGCGGGCCAAGGCGGCGCCGATAGAGAAAATCGACGACACGATCCGTCGGCTGGTCGAGAAGATGACCGACATCATGTTCGAGAACAAGGGGATGGGCTTGGCCGCCCCGCAGGCGGGGGTGTCGTTGAGACTGTTCATCATCACCCTGACGGGCACCCGCGAGGGCGTTCGCGCCTACGTCAACCCGACGGTGACTCCGCATGGCGAGATGGAAACCAAAGAAGAGGGATGCCTGTCCGTGCCGGGAATCTGGGCCAAGATCCGTCGGTACAAACGGGCGACCGTCACCGCCACCGACCTCGACGGCAAGACGTTCACCGAGGAAGCGGAAGACCTGTACGCTCGCTGCCTCCAGCACGAACACGATCACATCGAGGGCACCGTCATCGTCAATCGGATGAGCCAAACCGCACGGATCGCTAACCGCCGGCAGCTCAAGAAGCTCACCGAAGCACAGGAAGACAAGGACTCCTGAGCCTCCTCCTGCTGCTCTCACGTAACCTCCTACAGTTTCAACCAGAGCGCACAGGTGCTCGCGTTGCCGTGGATGTTCTCAGAGAAGGCATCCACGTCTTGTCTCTGGACGATGCCTCCATCAAAGGTCTTTATTATCCTGCCTATCCCTTGATGCGCCGCTAATGTACATCCTTCTATCTGCGTAAACTCGGCACAATGTCTCAGGTACTGATCTGAGTGGTTTCTCAAGAGTTGGCCCAAGACAAAGTGGGTGTCGAACATCACATTGCTGGGAATAGCTTCCAGCACCGCTTTGACTGCCGTATTCATGGACTTCATAATTGGCTCCTCCGAAGACACTCATTATTCATCACGTTCGATGACTTCACCGAACAACAACATGCTCAGGATCTCCGCTTCTTTTTGTACCTCATCATTTCTCGGGCTTGGTCGCTTAGGATGACACCACCTGGCCAACCTCGCTGTCAACTCGTGGTTCAGTTCCTGCCAGTCAGCAGTATGGAGAGCCTTTCGCAGCTTGCTCCCGAACGAGTTGACGAAGATCTCATTCCCGTCGTTGTACTCCTCCAGCCACTTGAGGATTCCTTCGACCTTGCCTCTGTCCACGTCTGGCCGTATTTCTCTTCCGGCCATGTCTCTTTTCCTCCCTTTCACATCTTTCTTGGCGGGTGCCACCTCCTGCGATAGCAGGAATTCATCCAGCCTTTGAGCCAGGAATCGGGGCTCACCCGCAAGAAGACTATGTGGCACTGCCTTCTCATCAACCAACTTCCGCAGGACCTCTACGGAACACGCCAGGTACTGTGCCGCCTCATTGAGTCTCAGCCATCCCATGATAATCCTCTGCCAATCAATCCTCATACATATGTTCCATGTGCGTATGAGCCGTATGTAGAGCCGTGCGTAGAGCTGTATGTAGAGCCATATGCATGAAGTATACCCATGTTGTAGGATCGCGTCAAGTTTTTTTTCGCTTTCTTCTGAAGCGAGGCTAAGAATCACTACAGCCAGGTATGACCATCCCAGAAGGACCTTGTTTCCGCCCGGTGATTTGATTATCGTTCCATTGTGTCGGCGGTCGGCGCGGGTGGCAGTCTGTGAAGCCGACATGGGAACAAGAAGACAAATGAAGGACGATTGTCGGAGGGCTTGGGCTCTTCAATCAACAATTAAAGATCCGAAGTCAAAAATCCTATGAACATCGTCTATCTCGGCAGTGGTGAATTCGGGTTGCCTTGTCTGGACGCTATCAAGGCGTCCCGGCACATGCTCTCGCTCGTGGTGACGCAGCCGGCGTGTCCCGCCGGTCGGGGGCGCAAGCTCTGTCCGACCGCGGTGGCGCAGTGGGCCCAGAGACAGGCGGTGCCTTCCATCGAGAGCGACAACATCAATTCCCCCGAGATGATCCGCCGGATCGCCGACTCCCGGCCCGACGTGCTCGTCGTCATCGCCTGCGGGCAGAAGGTCGGACGCGAGCTGGTCCAGATGCCGACGAAGCTGGCGATCAACGTGCATTCCTCCCTGCTGCCCAAGTTCCGCGGCGCGGCCCCGATCAACTGGGCGATCCTTCGCGGCGAGAGCGAGACCGGCGTCAGCATCATCACCCTGGCGGACCGCATGGACGCCGGCGACATCCTCGCCCAATCGCGGACGCCCATCGGCGTCTTCGAGACCGCCGGCGAGCTGCACGGCCGCTTGGCGCAGCTGGCCGCGCCGGTGCTGCTGGAAACCCTCGACCAGATCGAAGCGGATACCGTGACCTACACCGCTCAGAATGAGTTCGAGGCGTCACGGGCGCCGAAGCTCAAGAAGTCCGACGGCTGCCTGGACTTCCATGAGCCTGCGTACCTCCTGGCCGCCAAGATCCGCGGGCTGTGGCCCTGGCCAGGAGCGTGTGCGAACTTCGTCTCCACGGAAACGCACAAGACCGTGCGAGTGGCCCTGGCGCTGGCGGAGGTGATGTGGGACAACGACCCGGCGGGCGATTCCCCAGGGACATTCGACGAGGATCTCAACATCGTGTGCGGCGAGGGCAAGTTGTCGATCCGCAAGATCAAGCCCGCCGGCTCCGGCCTGATGGACTTCCGTGCCTTCCACAATGGCTGGCATGTCCGGCCCGGCGACCGTCTGACGAAGATCGAAGAGCCCGCCAAAGGCACGGACGAAGGCGGCTGCGAATGTCGGTGAGAGGTCATATCCGTCCGCGTCGTCTTCGAGGGAACAAGGCATGACCGCGGGTAGTCTCAAATCGGCGCGCGTGATCGCAGCCCAGGTCCTGCACCGGTTCGACCCGACACGCGATTACGCCGGACGACTGCTCGACCCCCTGCTCGAACGGACCGACGAAAAGCAACGGGCGACCGACCTCGTTCACGGCGTGATCCGCAATCGCTGTGCCCTCGATGCCGTGATCAGCACGTTCTCCGGTCGGCCCGTCGCCCACATCGACGCCAGACTCCTGAGCATCCTGCGAATCGCATCCTATGAGCTGGCCTACCACCCTGCGACGCCGGTTTACTCCATCGTCGATGAAGCAGTCAAGAACGTCGGCAAGGGCGCCGGCTCCAAGCAGAGCGGATTCGTCAACGCGGTCTTGCGACAGATCGTACGACACATCACAAGACGCGAAGCCGACCTTGCCGGCGCCAACCCCGGCAGGACGCTCGTCCAGACGCCCCAGTCAGGCTGCGAATTCGATACAGACTTCCTGCCTGATCCGGCGACAGAGGTCGCAGCCTGGCTGAGCGTGTGCTTCTCGCTGCCTTCGTGGCTCGTCGATGAGTGGCTCGACGAGTTTGGGCCCGAACAGACCCGCGAGATCTGCCTCGCGTGCAATCGCAGGCCCAGCCTGTACGTCCGCGCCAATCCCCTGCGGACAACACCCGACGTTCTCCTTTCGAGATTCCAGGCCGCCGGCGTGCAGGCCGAACCCGCTCGTAGTGTGCCCGTAAGAGCTTGCCCTGAGTGTGCCGGAGGGGCATATCCGGATAGCGCCTTGCGGCGTCACTACGAACAAGAGGACGCCGTATCGGGATCGGGCATGATCCGCATCGCCGGCCCCCATGCCGTGACGCAGCTTCCCGGATTCGCGGAGGGCCTGTTCACGGTGCAGGACCTCTCGGCATCGCACGCGGTGCGCATCCTGGACCCGCACCCCGGCTGGTCCATCCTGGACCTCTGCGCCGCACCGGGCGCCAAGACCACGCAGATCGCCGAGATGTCGCAGGACGCCGCGAGCATCACCGCAACGGACATCGACGCCGCACGGTTGGAGCGACTGCGGGAGAACATCGCCCGCCTGGGCGTCCAGAGCGTAACGGTCGTCCCGCACGCAGATCTGGAACAAGGGCAGGCCGGATCTTTCGACGCCATTCTGCTCGACGTTCCCTGCTCGAACACGGGCGTTCTTGCCCGGCGGGTGGAGGCTCGCTTCCGCGTCACGCCCCAGGCGGTGAAAGAAATCGCAACGATCCAGAAGGATCTGCTCGAAAAGGCAGCGGCTCTCGTCAGGCCCGGCGGACGGATCTGCTACAGCACATGCAGCATCCAACGCCGGGAGGACCAGGGGCAGATCCGCGAATTCCTGGCGGGCCACAGGGAGTTCAGGCTGGCGAGTGAATCTCTCCTGCTGCCTTCGACAGAACCCTTCGACCACGACGGGGGATATGTCGCTCTTTTGCACGTCGCGGCCGGAGGCGCGTAGGGCTCCCACCGACCAGTTCGCACGTGTCTGTCAAGAGAAGCCGGCCATCGGGCGCTCATGGCGAGCGTCGGCCCAGACACGTTCGAACCGGATTGCGCAGTCGGCAGTTGACTTGGGACCCGCACGTCGATACACTATCGGTTCGACGAGGGGGTTTGGGCGATTCATGAGGATGACTCTGGGTTAGCGGTCAGTGTGAGAACCATGCCTGAGCCAGTTTCGGAGTATGACGGGTACGAGGTCTTTGTGGAAAAGAAGGAAGAATGTGGGTTGTTCGGCATCTTCGGCGATCCCGACGCGGTGCAGAAGACCTATTTCGGTCTGCACGCATTGCAGCATCGGGGTCAGGAGTCCGCGGGAATCGCCTCCAGCAACGGGGAGTTTCTCCAGTGCTACAAAGGCATGGGGACCGTCATGCGGGTATTCCGGACGGGCTCGGACACCCTGGAGAAACTGAAGAGCCCCATCGCCATCGGACACGTCCGATATTCCACCGCCGGGTCGTCCTGCGCAGACAATAGCCAGCCGTTGCTGGCCGAGTACTCCCGGGGACAGGTCGCAGTCGCTCACAACGGAAACTTGATCAACGCCGGGCTGCTGCGCGACGAATATGAAGCCTATGGCAGCATTTTCAAATGCACCAGCGACACCGAGATCATCGTCCACCTGCTGGCCAAGCCCACGCACCAGAACAAGCCCGACCCGCTGGGCCACGTGCTGAACCACCTCCAGGGCTCTTATTCCCTGATCTTCCTGTTCTCCGACCACATCGAAGCGGCCCGCGACCCGTTTGGGATTCGGCCCCTGTGTATCGGCCGGACCGACGCCGGCTGTTACGTCGTCGCCAGCGAGAGCTGCGCCATCGATGTCATCGGCGCCAAGTTCATCCGCGAGATCGAGCCGGGCGAGATCGTTCGCCTCGACAAGAACGGGTTGCACAGTCGTTTCTTCGTCAAGCGCGACGATATCAAACCCGCCCACTGTATTTTCGAGCACGTCTACTTCTCGAAGCAGAATTCACACATCTTCGGCGAGAACGTCCACGAACTCCGAAAGAAACTCGGCCGACAATTGGCCAAGGAGCACCCGGTCCCAGCGGACGCAGTCATCCCCGTGCCGGATAGCGGCGTCTCCGCGGCAATCGGATACGCCGAGGAAAGCGGCATTCCATTCGATATGGGCATGGTTCGAAGCCACTACGTGGGACGGACGTTCATCTCGCCCAACCAGAAGCTCCGCGAACTGGAGGTCAAGCTCAAGCTGGCGATTATCCCCGAGGTCGTCCGGGGCAAGCGAATCGTCGTCGTGGACGATTCCATCGTTCGCGGCACGACCATTCGCGGCAAGATTCGCGCCCTTCGCGAAGCCGGCGCCGAAGAGATCCACATGATGGCAAGCTGCCCGCCCATCCGCCATCCCTGCTACTACGGCGTGGACTTCCCCACGAAAGAGGAATTGCTCGCCAACGGTCGGACTCTCGAAGACATCAAGGACTTCCTCGAAGTGGACAGCGTCGGCTACCTGTCCCTCGAAGGGATGCTCTCCTGTGCGGCCTTGCCCGCGGATCATTATTGCACCGCCTGCTGGAGCGGCAAGTACCCCATTCCGGTGAATATCGCGATGAACAAGTTCTCCATGGAACGCCACCAACTCTACATGTTTGAGGGATCGCCAAGCGCCAATGAGTAGATACGTCAGCTACGCACAGTCCGGCGTGGACATCGACGCCAATGACGTGATGGTCGACAGCATCCAGTCCCATCTGGCCAGCACGTACGGTCCGCGGGTCATCCATGTCCCCTGGGGTTTCGCGGGCCTGTTCCGCCTGGACTACGACGAGAAGCTCTTCAAAAAGAACTATCGCAATCCCGTTCTCGTCGCCTGCACCGACGGCGTCGGCAGCAAGGTCCAGGTGGCCGCCAAGGCCAGACGATTCGACACCGTCGGCATCGACCTGGTCGCGATGAGCGTCAACGACATGCTCGTCATGGGCGCCGAGCCGCTGTTCTTCCTGGATTACGTCGCGCTGCACAAGCTCGAACCCGCCCTCGTGACGCAGATGGTCAAGGGCGTCGCCGCCGGATGCCGCCAGGCGGATTGCGCCCTGCTCGGCGGCGAGTCCGCCGAGATGCCCGACACCTACCGCAAGGGCGATTTCGACATGGCCGGCTTCGCGGTCGGCGTCGTCGAAAAGAACAAGATCATCACCGGAAAGCATGTCCGCCCGGGCGATCGCATTCTGGGCTTGGGCTCCTCCGGCCTGCACAGCAACGGCTACGCGCTGGCTCGCAACATCTGCTTCAAGCGGGCCCGGCTCAAGCTGACGGACACCATCGACGAACTCAACGGCGTCACGCTGGGCGACGCCCTGCTGGTGCCGACGAAGATCTACGTCCGGCCCATTCTCAAGCTGCTGAACAAGTACAAGGTCAAGCGGGTCATCCACGCGATGGCCCACATCACCGGCGCCGGGTTGCCGGGCAACATCCCTCGCGTCCTGCCGGCAGACTGCAACGCCGTGATCAAGAAGCCGAGCTGGCCCCGTCCCAAGGTCTTCGACTTCCTCCAGAAGACCGGCCCGGTCGAAGAAAAAGAGATGTTCAACGTCTTTAATATGGGCATCGGCTACGTGGTCATCGTCGCGGAGGACTTCGCCGACGCGGCCGCTCGTCTGCTCATCGACGCAGGCGAGAAGGTCTACAACATCGGCTGCATTACCGAGGGCAGCGGAAAGGCCGTGCTGAAGAACTGATGCGGATTCGCACCGTCGCACAGAGGCATATGGGCACACGCACGACACAGCGGACCTCCATGTACTACGATGAGGACGACCCTCGTGCGCCGCTTGTCATGCTGAACGAAGTGAAGCATCCGGGCCCTGTAGGAGACGTGGCGTCCGAAATCGATACGCATCTTTCACTCCCGGGCCAGATCCCTTCGGAAGACTCAGGACAGGTTTTTCGCGTTGCTCAGGATGACAGAAGAGCACCGGGTGAAACGTTGACGACTCTGTGGCGCCTGCCACGAACGGGACGACTGCTCTGTGGTCATCGCCCATGAATCATGATCTCCGCGATCTCGGCCGGCACTTCGTCGCGACAGCCCTGTATGTCGCCTTCGCGGTCTACTTGTACCAGCCGCGATTCGCAACGTTCGCCGGCTGGCAATGGCTCATCCCTGTGAACTGTTGCGTCGGCGCGATGGGAGTCTACGCGTTGAGTCGTCGCTGGGTGCCCGGATTCAGCGGCGCGCTGCTGGCGGGACTGGTCTACGGCTTCGGTCCCTTCTTCCTGGGCCTGACCCGCATCCACCCCAGCGCAGGCTTCCTGGCCGGATGCATCCCGTGGCTCTTTATCCCGGCTGCCCTCCTGGGCAAGAGATTCGGCAAGGCACTGGGCCTTCCGCTCCTGCTGGCGCCCTTCGTGGCGATCGTCTTGTTCTCGCATCTGTCCGCCGGACAACGGCTGTTCGCGGCGCCGCTCCACGTGGACGTTGGCCCGACGGATTTGGCCGGGTTCATCGCGCCGCTGGCAATGCTCGCCCGGAGCACCGCGCTGCTGGGACTCTACCACGTCCCCATGGCGGCGCTGGTTCTGGGCCTGGCGATGATGGGCAAGGCCCGTCGATATAGCATTTTCGTCGTCCTGCTGGCGGGCTTCGCACTGGCGTTCAGCAAGTCCTTCCTCAGCGCGACCCAAATCGCCAGGCTGGGCGTCAGCCCGATCCTCTGGGCGAGCATTCCAATGCTCTGGTGTGCGGTCCTGAGCGGCATCGGGCTTCACGGCCTGATCGGAGCAGGCTACGCCGACCGCAAGTGGATTCTGGCAGCGGCCATCACGCTGGGCGTCCTGGCCATCGCCGCCCTGCTGCTGGCGGCCAAGTGCTTCCAGGTCATCCTCGGTCTCGGCGATGGCTACGCCCGCCTCTTCGTCGAAGCCGCCAAGATCTACCTCCTCGGCGCCCTCGCGACGGGCATTATCTTCTTCCTGACCCGCATGAAGCTCCGCGTCCACTGGCTCCGCTGGGCCATCCTTGTCACAGCCCTGGCTATCGACATCTTCCTCGGCGCCCGATACATCGTGGATCGCGTCCTGTAACCCAGATGGTGCGTGATACGCACCCTACTACGCCGTCCCCGTTCAAATGATGGGTGACACCCACGTGAGATGGAATAGCGGTCCGGGTCACATCCGGATTCCGCCGCGCAGCGGCGGGAGTCTATCGCATGGGAGGCGGCAGCAATCGGGGTGCTTCGCACACCCTCAATCGAGCGCTTCCCTCGTGATGCCGCTGGAGCGACACGTCATGTGTGTGAAATGTGCAGGCGCCAACCCTGAGTCCGTTGGGCTATGCCGGCGGCGCGGGGATCCGCTACGAGCGTGACACCGCCAGCCGGAAGGAAACCGCCGGGACGCACCGCGGCCGGCAACCGGTTTGTGTGGGTTTCGCCCACAAGCCTTGTCGGATCCAGGTCTGGGTTGAGATCGAAGGCCGTCCCGAGCGCTCGGGGTCTCGTGGATGACCGTCTGTTTTGCTCAGGCGCACCTGCGGAGCTTCATGCCCGCTACGCCGAGACCGAGCAGGCCCAGCAGAACCGCGGCCGGGACCGGCACGACGGTCATCGTATCCGGCACCAAGATCCAGGCAAGGACGGAGGGATCGTTGCAGCTCAGCATCGAATCGAAGGCGAAGCCGGAACTGACCGTGTAGCCGCCCAGACCGGAATCCCAGACAGCGCTGTCAAGGAATCCCTGGTTGGTGGCCTCGGAGGGGCCGTCGCTGCCGCGGGCGTAGAAACTGCCCCACATCGGCGCCTGGGAACTAACAATCGTAATACGGCCATCCGCCAATTCGCCCGCTCCGGTACTGTCGCGATCATCCCCATACATGATGAAGTTCATATAGTAGCTGGGATCGCTGGCAGGCGCATCCCACAGATGAAAACCGCCGTACTCCGGGGTGAGGGAGACAACGTTGCCTGTGGCGTCTGAGATGTACCCGTACGTTGCGCCGGCAACACTGCTGACCTGCAGCTTGAAGAAGCGGGTGATGCTCGGGTCCAGCGGGCTTCCATCCTGGTCCTTGAATGTGTAGGTGTAGTACCACAGATCTCCCGTCTGCTCGGCGCTGAAAGTGATCCGGAACCCACTCGGATCGGTGTACCGCTTCGTGCTCGCAGTCCACGCATCATCCGTGACCAACTGACCTGAATAGGCCGTGGAGCGTGTGCCGCTGTACATATCCGCTGACACGACGGTTGCCGTGGACAAGAGAGTGAAGACTGCCACAGCGAGACATGACACCACTGTACTCTTCATCGACTTGATACCTCCTGACAACAGTTTGGCCTGTTTCATGTGTACCGCGACTGGGTTTCCAGCCGTTTGACACTGCCCAGTCCGAACAGACTACAAGGATTCCTCCGCGCAGCTTCTGCGGGTCACTGATTGCACGTATTATATCGGATACGGCAAGACATGAGTCGCGAATTCCGCAGGGGGCGCACTAAGTCCCACTTCCACAAGAACTTACGTTCCATTTTCGGTCGAGAGCAACTGAGAAATGAATCTCGTCTTCGCAGGCGCATTGTCGATTGCAGAATACGCACCTGCTGTGTAGCCTATGGGTGGGCCGGGTCGCGGCCAGACGGAATGGTCCTTGGATGAAAGGAATCGGAAATGGATAGGCGATGCTGCATTGGGCTGTCGCTGCTTGTCGCGACGGCCGTGTTCCTCACAGGTTGCTCTCACGGTTCCGGCGTGGAGTTCGGGGTGTTCGGATCGTCCCTGGATTCCCGCGACCTGCACGACGGCTACGGCGGCGGCGCGAAGCTGGAGCTCAACCCCATCGACCTGGTGAGCGTGGACGCCCGCGCCAGTTGCATTCGCTTCAACGATCCCGACATCAACATGTACCCGCTGGAAGTAGCCGGACTGGTCAATTCCGCCGCACTCGGCGAACGAATCGTCCTCTATGGCGGCGCCGGCCTGGGTTACTATTTCTTCGATGGCGACGACGTGGACCTGGACGACGCGGCGGGCTTCTTCCCTGTCGTGGGGCTCGAGATCGGCCTGCACCGCCTCTCCGTGATGGCCGAGGCCCGATGGCTGTTCCTGGAAGCCGATATGGACAGCGTCAAGGAAGAGTTCCGAGACTGGGCCGATCTCGACGTGGACGGTCTGGGCATCAACATCGGGTTGTTGTTTCGACTCTGAGCGATTGACGTAGCGGCATGAATCCCAAAGCAGCCGAGGCATGGAACTTCGCCCTGGCGAAGCTCGATTCCGCTCGGCAATACATCGAGCAGGAAGAAGACGAACTGGCCAAGACCGGGATCGCCCAAGCGGTCTACATGGGCGCCGGCGCCATCTACTACCTGCTGGGCCAGGGACCCCAGGAGCAGGCGGCCCATCAGGCGGCTCAGGGGCTCATCAGCGACATGGTCGACGGCCAGGCCCGCGCCGACGACGCCTACATCGTCGCCCGCAGGATCCTGACCTGCATCGCCGAGCTGTCGCCCGAAGAAGACAGGCTCCCCCCTCCTTAGGATGCACCACAGAGCCACGGAGAACCCAGAGAAGATGGGGCGATATGCCACCCGAGCCGCATAATCGCCATCCTCTCACGCCCTCACCCTTCTATGCGTTTTTCGTCCCTATCCGTGCCCCCCGTGCCTGTGTGGTGCATCCGGTGAACGCAGTTGGGCGTCAGAACGTACTTGAGGAAAGGGCCCGCTCCGCCGAGCGTCGAAGGCTATGGTGCGCCCTCTCGTCAATGGGGACGGTCATGACGCATTACACGTATCTCATCATCGGGGGCGGAATGACGGGCGATGCCGCCGTACAGGGGATTCGCGATCTCGACCCACGAGGGAACATCGGGATGATCGGCGAGGAAAAGGACCCGCCGTATAACCGCCCGCCGTTGTCGAAAGGGCTCTGGACGGGCCGGGAGTCGCTGGAGACGATCTGGCGCCACACGACGGAGCGTAACGTCGATCTGCATCTGGGGTGTCGAGCCGAGAAGCTCGATATGCAGAGCCGGCTGGTCGTCGACAACCACGGCGGGGTGTACACCTTCGACAAGCTGCTTCTGGCCACGGGAGGCCGACCTCGCCGTCTGCCCTTCGGCCAGGATTCGATCATCTACCTCCGCACGTTGGAGGACTATCGGCAGCTTCGTGCAGCCGCCGAACAGCGCCGGCGGTTCGCCGTCATCGGCGGCGGGTTCATCGGCTCGGAAATCGCGGCAGCCTTGGCCATGATGGGCAAGGAGGTCACGATGATCTTCCCCGAGATCGGCATCGGAGGGTACCTGTTCCCGCCGGAACTCTACAGATTCCTGAACGATTACTACCGACAGAAGGGCGTCCACGTGCTCAGCGGCGAATTCGTCAGCGGCGCCCCGCAGATCGTTGCCGGCGAGTTCGTCAGCGGCCTCGACCGGAGCGGCGACGAGTACGTTCTGCACACCTCCGGAGGCCGGCAGGTGGTCGTCGATGGCATCGTCGCCGGAATCGGGATCGAGCCCAACACGGAACCGGCCCAACAGGCACACCTGACGGTGGACGACGGCATCTGCGTCGACGAATTCCTGCGGACCAGCCATCCGGACGTCTACGCCGCGGGCGATGTCGCGAGGTTCTACAATCCGGCCCTGGGCAAGAGCCTCCGCGTCGAACACGAGGACAACGCCAATGCGATGGGACGCATGGCGGGCAGAAACATGGCGGGGGCAAGCGAGCCGTACCATTACCTGCCGTGTTTCCATTCCGAGTTGTTCGACCTGGGCTATGAAGCGGTCGGCATCGTGGACTCGCGACTCCAGACCACACCCGACTGGGAAGACCCATTCCACAAGGGCGTCGTCTACTATCTCAAGCAACACCGAGTTCGCGGCGTGCTGTTGTGGAACGTCTGGGAGCGGGTCAATGCCGCCCGCGACCTGGTCGCCACGAAGCAGGAGTTGCGCCCAGAGAGCCTCAAGGGTCGCCTCGTCGCGGCGACGAAGGGTATGCGATGGAGCCCCTCTCCCAGGGTTTCCCCCCAGAGGCCCACGGCGTCCCGGGCACGGACTTACGGCTTCTGACGCCCAACCTCGGCATCACAGGCTTTGCGGCTTGGCTTCTATCGCCTGCTGGGGTGTCTCTGCCAGCTTGCGTTTCTCTCTGGCTCGGCGTCCTTCCTCGATCTTGGCGTCGATCCACTTCATGTATTCGAGGTACGGCTCGCGGTACTCCGCATCGCAATACCAGAGACCATCGGTGAGCTTGACGTCCCCGCTGCCCTCTTGGCCTTCGGGGAACGCGACCACTCCGTACCAGTCGGGACCGGGGCGCAATTCGATCGTGACATCGCCCTTGCTGCCGGTGTCGAACCAGATGATGGCCGGCTCGATGTCGCGGATCGCCTGTGGGATGGACAAAGCCTGCGGATCGTGCTTACCCGAATGGAAGGAGAAGTAGCCCTGGACCCCGAACTCGCCCGACGCCACGCGCCGCGAGAGTTCTCTGCAAGCCGCCAGCAGTTCAGCGTAGTCCGTTTCACAGAACAGGTGATCTCGTCCACGGTTTGCGGCGCGTCGGAGTCTCTCCAGAAACACCATGAAGCGAGCAATAGGAACAACCACAAGAATAGACAGAATCGCCAGGACCGTCGCAACCGCACCCCACACAAGGTGTCTTCGACTCACTTTCATCGTCGTCTCTGGGCCGGGTTTCGGAGCGAGAAGACCTCCGCCGGGTAGTCGATCTCAAGCACAAAGGACCTGAGGAAGTTGCCCGCGCCGAGCAGAAATGACTCGCGGCCGTCGATGAAATCGACGGGAGTTTCCCGCTGCGCGTGGAGAACTTCCCGGCCAGGCAGCCCATCGGGACGCACAGACAGTACCTCGATACACGATGTATGCGAATAGGCCCAGGTCCTTCCGCTGGCTGTGCGCACTGTCTTCCTGGTCAGACCATTCCGCAGGGTGTGGCCCAAATGGCGTGCAATCGAGCCCGGAAACACACATTCGTCGGCGCCCGTGTCCACGACCGCCTTCACAACGATTGACGCCACATCGGAATGAGGATTGCTCACGCGAATCCACAACATCGGGCGTGAGCAGCCGGGTGCGATTCGCGTGAATGGATACGCTCTAATTGGCATATCGTCAGTAGATCAGAGACTCGCCAGGCCTCGGAACGAAAACGATGGCCGGAACTTTGACTCCGAGCCTTCGAGCCCGCGCCACAACGGCGCCAGCGCTCTTTCCCGAAGCGATCACCTTCTTGCCGGCGGAAGGATCGAAAGCTACGTATTTGCCCTCATACTTGGCATCCACCACAAGATCGGCCATCTTCTGGTTCTTCTTGGCCATGATAGAATTCCGCCTCAACAGGTCGATCTGATCGACTCACGTTTTAATCGTACCATACCGCGGGCATCATGTCAACCTGTTTTGACCGCGTGGCGCCCTTGGGAACGATCAGCGAACAATAAGGCGTTTCTCGATCCCAGTGGTGATCGCGACACTCAGACCCTGGTGGAGCTGCCTGCCGGTGTGCGGGGTCTTCGAACCGGAATCGAGATCCTCGACAATGTACTGCCTCTGGGCCTCGACCGTGAACCACTCGGGCAGCGTGTTCATTCGCGGCCAATCCTGCGCAAAGCCCATGTACTCTTTGTGACGCGGGATGTCGAAGCAGAGTTTGCCCGACCAGTCCTTGTCCGACTTCATCACGATCGCGAGCCCATCGCTCGTGCGGACGGCGCCGAGTTGAAGCCCTTTCTGCCAGGGTCGGGCGATGACGCCCTGCGTGTGCATCAGGGCGTGCATCAGGACGGTGCGGACGCCATTGGCTTCGAGCTTCATCGTGCCCCAGAGCTTGGCGGTCTCGAGCGGCTCGTTTGACCGTGTGACGCTGCGGGCCATCTCGCGATCCACCCACTGGAAGCCCTCCTGGACCGGGAGGCGATTGAGCAGGTAGATCGCGCCCTCGAGGGAGTCGGCGAAGCCGTCGATGTTGTAGTTGCCCTCCCAGTTGTAGTTGTCGTAGGCCGGCTTCATGAGGTTCCGCAGCGTCCGCTCGACCTGCGTGCGATAGATCGGCCGGCCGATCGCCAGGTCGTAGCAGAGGTAGCCGACGTAGTTGTAGCCCCAGCCGTCGCTGAGCAGGCCCCACCAGCCGTCGCGACGAGTGACGTGGTTGTACATCAGACCGTCCTCGTTGCAGCCTTTGGCGAGGACCGCGTCGAACATGCGTTTGAGCTTGGGCTCGTACTCCTTGGCCTTGGGCCGGTTCGTCTGCTGCTCGACCGCCAGGAGCAGGCCCAGTCCACCGAGGATCTCGCAGCCGTGATCGCGGAGCCGCTCGGGCACGTAGTTCGGCTGGGCGAAGTAGTAATCCGCCAGCCGTTCCGCCCACGTCACGAACTCCTCCCGCCCGGTCATCGTGAACAATCGCGGCAGACTCTGGAGGTTGTCGCCGTTGACCTCGACGTTCATCGACGGGACCTTGCCGAACGGCGTGTCGATCCTCGCGCTGCCCCACAGGTCCTCCTCGATGGCGGCCATCCGGTCGAACCACTCGTCCTTGCCGGTGACTTCGACGACCGCGACGAGCCCGTCCTTGACGTACTCCGACGCCTGGAAGACGATCTCGTCATAGTCGGGGATGATCTTGGCGCCCTTTCGCCAGTCATACGGGACCGGGACGCGGTCGAGATGGTTGCACAACTGCTGCTCGGCGCGCAGGACATTCCGCACCGGTCCATTCAGGGCGTCCAGATCGACGACAAACGCAGCCCAGCACAGGAACGGATAGCAGTCGGCCGCGGTGTCGCGGTAATTCCAGTTCCCATCCGCCGGGTAGAGACCCGTGTTCGGATCGATCACCGGCAGCGCCGTCTCGTGCAGCCATCGCTGCACCTTGCTGAGGGCATACCCCGCGATCTGACCCGACCGCGAAGCCTGCGCGAAGACAGTCTGCTCGATCCGCGGCTGAGCGCCAACCGACACCACGCTGACAGATATCACCACAGAGACACAGAGGACACGGAGAAGAACTGGTGTCATAAGACCCTCCTGCGAATACCATTCTTCAGAACGGGTACATTGAAATTGACCAACAGGCCGACCTTCCAGCCGCCCAGACGCAAATAGGTCAACAATTGAGCCTCATGAATAGGCTCAATGGCTGAGATTGCCTTGATCTCCACGACGATAGCATTCTCGACAAGGAGGTCAAGGCGGTAGCCACATTCGAGCCGGATTCCCTTGTACTCGACAGGCAGCGGGCGTTGCCGCTCGAATGACACGCCGCACAGCTTCAAATCGTGACACAGGCACTCCTCATAGGCCGATTCCAGCAATCCGGGTCCCAGCGCGCGGTGGACTTCAATCGCTGCCCCAATGATCCGCTCAGTAATCTCATTCGAGTCTGCCATTCATTTCCTCTCCTTTCTCCGTGTCCTCTGTGCCTCTGTGGTGCTATTCTCTTCCCACGCCCCGGGTCGCCAAGTCCTTCAGCTCGGGCAGGTGCTCCACGTACACGCCGGGAGGCGTCGTATCTCGGCTCTTGCAGATCGAGGCGGCCATACCGACGACCTCGCCCATCATGCCGCAGGTCCGCATCACGCGGACCGTGCCCAGCGCCACGTGCGTGACGCTGATGTCGCGACCTGCCATGAAAAGGTTCTCGACGTTCCGCGAGTACAGGCATCGGTACGGGATCGGATAGGGTTTGATCGCGGGCGTCTTGCAGATCGTTTTGAACTCCTCGCCGGGGAAGTGCTCCGTGTTCTTCGGATCGGGATAGTGCAGGTCGAGCGACCACGTCGTCGTCACGAAAGCGTCCGGATACGGACGCTGTTCCTGCACGTCCTGCTGACAGAGGATCACGTCGCCCAGCAGCCGGCGGGACTCCCGCTTGCCCGCGATGTACGCCACCCAGGAGAGCTGCCGATTCGCGTATTTCGCCTTGTCGGCGCTGTGGTTCTTGAGGAAGGACCAGTTGCCATAGACGGCGCCAAACCCGTGGTCACGGATCGACTCGAAGTCCGCGATCTGATCTTTGTTCAAGCCGGTCTCCCAGTTCCAGTCGCCCCGCGTCGCGTGCTCGCAGCTTGCCTCCGTGAAGCGAAGGGCCCAGGGACACTCGGGAAACGACGTCGCCTTGAGCGTCTCGACCGTGTACCACTGGACCGAAGAGCCCATCGTCATCTTGTCCGGCTCGGGCGGGGCGAGCGTCTCGCCCGTCTCTTGCCAGCTTTCGCGACCCATCCGCCAGTCCGCGCCCGCGAGGAAGCCTATCGTCCCATCCCCTGTGCAGTCGGCGAAGAGCGATGCACGAAAACGGCGGTCCTTGCCGGTCCGGATGTCCCGGGCGATCACCGCGACGATTCGATCCGCGTCCTTCTCGACGGCGCAGGCGTGCATGTTGAGGAACAGACGCAGGTTCCGCTCGGCCTTCACGATACGAAGCTTCTTCTCGTCGTTGTAGAAGCCGGCGGCCTGGGCATTGCCCTGGTTGTCCGGGTCCAGCTCGCGAACGACGTCGCCGATCCGCGGGTACGGCGGCAGATTGATCTGTCCATTCAGGTGCACGCGGACCTCGGAACTGTTGTTGCCGCCCAGAACGGGCCGGTCGTGGACAAGGGCCACGCTCAGTCCCAGCCTTGCGGCCGAGATCGCGGCACAGGTCCCCGCCATCCCGCCGCCGACCACGACAAGATCGAACTGTCCGGCGTCCTCGGGTCCGCCCCCCTGCCGCAGAGCAGCCAGCGCCTCCCCTTCCGGCGGTGCGGACCCCGGATCGCTCAGGAACGCAATCGCGTCGCAGCGACCCTCGAAACCGGTCAGGTCATGCAGAGCGAGCTTGACCTTGTCGTTCTTGATCTCGACGGCGCCGCCATCTTGCCAGTGCCATCCGGCCCCTTCCGTGCCAAACGTGGTCGTCAGCGGCGCGCCGTCGAGCAGGACCTGGAACCTGCCCGGCGCATCGCTACTGCTGCACGCCGGGACCCAATTCCGCGTGCGGACCCAGACGCGGTACTCGCCCGGCGGAATCGCAATACGTGTCACGGCGTCCTTGACCGGCACGCCCAGTCCATGCGCCAGGAGGAACGGCGAGCCCATCTGGTCCATGAACTGCTGATCCACGAACCACCCGCCGAGATCGTCGAAGGACTCCGCCTCCACGAGGGCCTGCCCCGCAGCAGCCGACGCCGGGAGCAAGAAGCTCACCACAGAGGCACAGAGGACACGGAGAGAAACGGAATTCATGCAATCCTCCGATCGCACGGGGTGTATTCTCAGCCCATGCATCAAGCGCGCATCGGTGGCCAAACTACTGTCTATCCCTCAACAAGGCCCCGCGTAGGTTCGACCTCTTGCCATGGGAACGGCTTTGTGTCAGGGTACTCGGCGGTGTAAGCCTTCATCTCCTCCTGATTCAGAGGATACCATTCATCGTACGGATAGCGTCTGAAGAACTCGGAAATCCGCTCGCGAAAATGCTCATCAGCGATTGGGTTGAGACGTCCCCTGCGAAGGTCCCGCAATCCTTCAAGTTCCACTCTGGGAACACGCAGAGTCACCATGAAATCGACAGCCATCTTCTCGATGAAACCAACCCTCGTATCGGGCGGTAGATAGAACCATTTCTGATTGATGCGAGCGTGTTGGGTTAGTATGGTCTTCCAGCCTTTGGCACCGGTCCTTTCATTTGCTTTCTGTTCCACATCCAGGAATCGCCTGATCTCGCACAGCGTAATGTCACGGCTACGGACTGCATCGCAATCCTGTGTAGCAACAATCGCAGCAACAGGTCGTACAGACACAATGATGTCTACCGGATCGTTCTTCTGAGCGATCTCCACCCATCTTGCGAGACATTCCCCACCTTCGTCGGCAATGATAACCTTGTCGAGCGAGAAATCAACTCGTGGAAGCCCCACAAATAGGTCTCCCTGGCGAATAGGAGCAGATGTATCGGGGAAATCGTAGATCACAGCTCATTCTCCCACTGAATCCCCTGGAGCGCCTCCGATTCGGCGAGGGCCAGACGCTCTCTTTCGGCCTGCTCAAGAATCTGGCGGGCCATTCGCAACGCCTCTGACCGCGACACGAAACGCCTGATTGCTTCCTGGTAGATCGCTGCACTGACCACGGCATCTCGGCGTCGTTTCTCCATTAACCAAGGGTCGGATATAGCGGTTAGTGGCGAGATGGCCAGAGAAAGAACAAGCCCGGCGACTCTAAACATGCGGAACCACGCAGGACGGATCTCATTGCTCTCCTCCCAAGGACCCGTTGCAAGATTCTGTGCCATCAGTCCGTCGTCACGGAGATCTACGGTATAAACACTATTCACCAGAGAACCTCCTTTCCAGCTCTCCCTCTATCATCTTGAAGAACCAGTCGTCCGTGATTGCATGGGCCGCGTCGATCCACCCTTCAAAGGACTCCGGCATCTTGGGCAGATCCTCCCCAGCGGACTCAACCGTCGTTTCCCAAATCAATGCAGGAGCATTGCTCCTTTGACCAGTGGCAAATCGTACAGTGACGACTCCTTTAGGAGTCTCGCATCTGAAAGAACCTTGCCATGTGAAACCGACCGGTGTGGCTTGGATAGGGGTGCCCTGGAAGAGGCTATCCGGTAGCGATATGTTCAGTCTCAGTTTGTCTCGCAGGAACACAAAGACATTCCCTTCAGCGTGGTCGTAATCCACGGCGTCAATGTACCGCAGGACAAGATTGGTTATCTTTAGATCTACCGCTTTAGGGTGGGCCTCATACAGCCTCTTCACAGCAGGCAAGACGCGATCCCGAAAACCTCCCCATGTATAGTCGGCTGTCGAGTTGACAGTGAAGATACCTGGACCTATCTGAACCAGCGGCCACGAGTTCGCTGCCACTCGAAACCGATGCTGAACAACATGACCAACCAACTCGTCTGGCAGGCTGGCATTCGGGAGTTCTTCATGTTCCGGGTAGTCGTTTTGCATTCGGTCAAACACTCGTGCAAGAAGAAGCTTGTAGTGGGGGTCGATCTGATGACCCTGCGGAGTCCCCTGTAGCTTCCATCTGACCTCCAGAATTGCTTCAACGAGAGGTTTGTTCTTCAACTCCTTGCTCATATGTATTCTACCTCACTCTTGCTATCCTGGTTCGTTGGCTTCCCGCCATGCATTCCGTGGTTTCCTCAGTGGTAATGACTCCAGGGAGCACTTGTCGAGCTCCGATATCTTCTGGACGCGGCGCGCATGGCGGCCGCCGTCGAAGGGGGTGGCCAGCCAGATGTCGATCATCTTGAGCGCCAGATCGATCGACACCATCCTGGCGCCGATGGAGATGGCGTTGGCGTCGTTGTGGGCCCGGCTCAGTCTTGCCAGCTCCTCGTTCCAGCAGACGGCGCAGCGGACGCCGCGAACCTTGTTGGCGACGATGGTTTCGCCGTTGCCGCTGCCGCCCAGGACGACCGCCCGGTCGCACTCGCCCCGCCCGACCGCGAGAGCCGCCGGATAAACGAAATCCGGATAGTCGCACGACTCGGCCGAGAAAGCCCCGAAATCCTTCACCTCGTGGCCCCGCTCGACCAGGTGCTTCTTGATCCGTTCCTTGTACTCGTATCCTGCGTGATCCGTGCCCAACGCGATCTTCATCTCTACCCCTTGCACACCGGTCGGTTCCAAATCCGCAGTGTACAGTCCGACGGCCCCCGCCGCAATTCCCAATCCCGCCACGCGATCCCAATTCCTCTGGGGTGTAGAACCGCAGTTGCGACCTCCCCCAGAGTGACGAGACGTTGCCCCGACTCTGTCATTCCTGCGCAGAGCCTGCCCTCGACCCGATCGGGGGCAGGAATCCAGGAGCCGTGGGACTGGACGCGACCTGATGAATGGATTCCCGCGTCCGCGGGAATGACAGGCGGGAGGGCGGCTCCGACCCGAGGGGGATGCAGGGGCTCTCGTCACGACTCTGTCATTCCTGCGCAGAGCCTGCCCTCGACCCGATCGGGGGCAGGAATCCAGGAGTGCATGCTGGGCCAAGACCCGTCGGGGACCGCAAGCATTTCCGTGGAGAACTTTAGCTTCGAGCTTCCGGGCACCGGGCAGATCAGAGGGTGGGATGGGACCTGCTCTGATCCCACGTAGACCGGTCTGGTCGCCGACATTCCCGGCTGGCGAAGCGATTACGCGGCGTTCAACTCCGGGGTCGAGACGGGCAATGGAGCCACCGACGGCAGTTGGACGGCCTTCCTGAAGACCGGCGACCCGGCGGTCTGGCAACTGACGAGCCATACGATTGCCGCCGGCGAGGTCCTGGAACTCGCGCTGGACGCCAGGAACATATCGAACGCCACGACGCTGCTGATGACTTTGTATTACGAGGACGCGGACGCACGGGTCCCGGCGGCCATCCAGACGGTCGAAATCACAGACACGATGGCCCAGTACACGCTGCGCCTAACCGCCGCGAGTGTGCCCGACTCCATCGGCAAACAAGTCAGCATCGAATTGACGAACGTCAGCGCCAATCGGCTGGCGCGGCTCGCCCTCGACAACATCCGCCTCGCTCCGGCCCAGTGAGCTTCCAGGAATCTCATAAACGCCCAGGCCGCAGCCACTTGTCGCCATAGGCAAATCCCCTGTGGCGGGAGAGAAAGGACGCCGCCGGCTGCCCCATTCGCCTTCGCTCAGGGCGGGCTCTGAGCGTGTCGCAGGGGCATATCGTGACTGCGGGCGACGCCGATCAGAGGAGGCGCCGCCGCCGACACAGGGTCACGACTCCGCTGCCGAGCGAGACCAGCAGGATCGCGCCGGGGACCGGCACCAGTGTCGGCGTCGCTGTGACGCTGGAGTTCCAGTAGGCGTTGTCGGCGCCTTCGATGATATCGCCGAAGCCGACCAGATCGAGCGAGCCGAACGCGCCGCGGATCTCGATCGTCGCCGAGGTGTCCTCGTAGACGCGGAAGCTGCCCAGCTCCGGATGATCGATGAAGTACAGGAAGTCGGCCTCCAGCTCGGCGCTGGTGAGATTGTCGGCGGTCGTGTAGAGACCGATGGCCGCCGTGAAGAACGGATTGCCGTCCGAGCTGCTCTGGGCGGTGAAAGTCACCGTGGTCAGGCACCGGGCCGGGTCATCCAGGCTGTACCACCAGTCGCCGTTGTGGAAGTTCAGCGTGCCCAGGACGAAGGTCTCGCCCACCGCCGCGGAAACGCTGCGGCCGATGAAGTCCAGCGTCGTAGGGACCTGGTCGTCTGCCTGGGGTCGCAGGCTCAGCGAATCCGTGCCGATGCCGAGGATGTCGCTGTGCGTCATGACATAATCGCTGGCATGGTAGACCGCGTCGAACGTGCCGGTGATGTCCCCCGATATAACCTGGCCAAACGAGAGACTCCCCGCCAGAAGCGTCAAGACCATCGAGACCACGACTGTTCTATTTCTCATTACACGATCCTCCTCCTCTGCAATCAGTTCATGTGAATCCACCGTGACACGCCGTCACTCCCTATCGATTATCTATTCTATGAAATGCCGGTCGCATAGTCCAGTGCAATTGATAATTGAAGCAGGAGGGACGCCCATCCGAAGGCGCGGCAAGCAAGCTGTCTCGGACCCGCCGACAGGGGTCACAGGTCCTCGCAAGCCGGCAGTAAGTCATCTGCACACAACCACTTATGTCTATCCGCATCCCGGGCCCGATCCGCCGGGTCGTGCGGAATCCTGCCCGGCTCGGGGATCAGTTCGCCAATTCGCGTCGGCAGATTGTCGGGGCAATCAAACCTCTCGCGACACGACGGCGACTGTCCCTCAGACGCGTAGCGGACGGGTGTCCGGCCCTGCGACGAGTCATCGCGGCGCATCAGCAGGTGCAGGAGAAACCGATATCCCGGCGTGTCGGGGTTGGCCAGGATCTGTTCGTAGGCCCGTGCCCGCGCCGGCGCGCCGCGCAGACCGTCATCGACCGTGGGCGTCGTCACGCGCGTGATCCAGTGGCCGCCGTAGAGCGGCGCGAACTTCAGACGCATGGACTCCGCACACTCCTGCACGTATTCCGTGTCGCTCTGCTTCGACGCCGGCGTGACATAGACCGGCTTTCGCGCGCCTGCCAGGTGCGGCTTGTCCGCCGGCGGGGTGAAGCACTCCACGAACACGTTCGTCGTCAGGTCGCCGGACGGCGCCTCAGGGCTCCGGACTCGTCGCGACAGACTCCACGCACGCTCCAGGAACTTGCCCAGCACGGGACGATGGTAGTTCGCCCCCTGCTCGGAAAAACACGCCTGGATCGCGGCGCGGGCCTGCTCGTGCTCGAACGGCGCCAGGCGGGACATCCAGACGCGAAGCTCCGCGTCCGTGGCCTCCCACTGAGGGTACAGGCCTTTCACTTCCTCGTCGATGAATCGCTGGACTTCCAGCCGGGTCATGGAATGATCTCCTGTAGTATGGCTTCGATTTCGTTCTCGTGGTCTCAGGATCGTGGCACAGCATGCAGCATGACTCTGTCATTCCTGCGCAGAGCCTGCCCTCGACCCGATCGGGGGCAGGAATCCAGGCGCCGTGGGACTGGACGCGACCTGATGACTGGATTCCCGCCTTCGCGGGAATGACACGACGGGGGATCAGGCGAGATCCAAGGATGACAACCGCGAGGGCAGGCCTGGCACCGGAATGACAGCCCGTGGCACCCCCGCCCTCGGGGGTGTTCATTCCCCAGCCGGGGGCGGCTGGGCCACATGTTCGGCACTCACGTCGTCGCCTCCTGCTCCAGGCGGGCCATGCGATCGCGGAGGCTCTCCGTGGGCTTGACGCCGCTCATCTGGAGCTCCAGGCGGTCGAAGTGCTTTCGCAGCGACGCGGCGCTCAGGATGTTCTTCGACCAGAACGGGTCCTTCACGCACCAGCGAATCACCGCGTCGATCCGCTCGGGCGTCCGACCGTCCACGCGGATCATCCGGCCCACGTCCTGCGCCCACCGCGCCAGTTCCGGCGTCCGGAAGTCCCCTTTCCTCTCCACGATCAAACTCAGGAGCAATTCAGAGAGTCTCCACTCGTCAGAGTGGGGAGAATACTTCTTTTCATTCTTTTGCTTCTTCTCTTTCTTGTTAGTGGTCGCGTGCTGGTCGTTCGTTGGTTGTGTGCTGGTTGTCTGTTGGTCGTTTGTCGCCTCGTTGATATCGTAAACTCTTGTGCTGCGCAGCGTTGCAACCGTGCCGTGGGTGGTCGGCTTGAACGTCGCGAAGCCCCACTGCCTGAGGCGTTTCATGGCGGTGCGGTATTGTCCGCGGGTCAGCCCGCACTTCGCGTAGTCCCCGAGGAGGGCCTCGCCGGACTTGAGGTTGTGCAGGTTGAACTCGTCCGTGCGCCGGGCCCGCAGGGCGATCACCGTCAGCAGAATGAAGGCATTCGAGTCGTTGAGCAGTTCCAGCGTTTCGGGACTGCGATGCAGCTTGATGAATCCGTGGTTCATGAGGAATCTCCAGAAGAGAGGATCTCACCACAGAGGCACGGAGGCCACAGAGGCTGGAAACCAGGAATCCACCATTTCTTTTCTGTGTGCTCTGTGTCTCTGTGGTGCATCGGTCAGTACCGTCGGGAGGCGGTCTTGGTGGTTCGCTTGACGTGGATGAAGAAGTACCGCAGCGCGTCGATGGGATGGTCGTAGACGCCGTCCTTGAAGGGCAGCTCCCCTGCTGCGGCGCCGATGGTGTCGGGATAGTGGTAACACTGCATCGCCTCGATCAGGCGCGGACAGCGTGGCGAGATCAGCAGCGAGGTCGAGCCGTCGCCCGCGCGGACCGCCCTTCGGATCAGCTCGATGCCTTCGAGGATCGGACTGGCGCGGTGCTTCGTGACGATCCCGAGCGTTCGCAGTTCGCGGACGGCGCTGGTGCCGGTGATGTCGCTTTGTCCCGCGCCGGCAGGGTCGCAGTAGGTGGCAGTCACCTGCTCCTCGGGGCACGGCGTGCGGGCCTTCAGCTCCTTCGCGTGTACGTCGATGGTCGCCCGGCTGCGGACGTATTCGTCGATCACGCGGACGACGCCCTCGGCATCCACCTGGACCCACAGGCACACGAACGGATTGACGAACCCGAAGTCCAGCGCCCGATAGAGCGGCAGGTTCGGATCGTAATCGACCGCTCGGACGTGGAGGGCGGGGTCGAACTCGGAGAAGACGACGTGCTCCATCGAGGGTCGCAGGCAGAGCATTTCGGACTCCCACGCACTCCGGCTGCTGCGACGCATCTGCGTGATGCAGTCGTCGATCCGCAGGTAGCCCGCCGCGTTCTTCGCCCGACCGCGACAGTCGCACCACAAGGGGCACTGCGAGCACTCGCGACCGACGCACCGCTCGATGGTCTCCCACAGGCACCACTTGAAGACGCGAACGCCCGCGTTCATCGCTGCGGCCACCTCTCGCTGCATGATCCCGTAGGGCTTGTGCATCGTGCTGATCAGCTCCATCGACCCGATGCACTGGTCGGTGCTGAGCGTCGTGAACTTGGCGGCGGCGAACACGTCCTCATCGAACAGCTCGACCTCGTCGCAGCGGAGCTTCTGGACGTGCATGCCGCGAACGCTGGTGGCCGACTGCGTGAGGACCTCGACGGTCGAGCCGTTGTTGAAGCGACACCTGCCCTTGAGCATCGGTCCCTCGAGGGTCTGCTCGAATCCGCGGCGCAGAAAGCCGGCTAAGTACTGGTACATCCGCGAGGACTGCTCGCCGGAACCGCCCAGGATGCGGATCTGGCAGTTGGGCTTGAAGATCGCGTCGAGCAGGGTCGCGACCGCGGCCAGTTCGGTCTTGCCCCCGGCGCGATTGGCCCAGACGATAGAATCACCCGATGGATGAGGGACGAGGGATGATCGATGATTGGAGGCGGAAGGCGGACTGTTCAACGGCGTCTCGGCACAGGCCCGGCGGAGCGAATCATCCTTCATCCCTAATCCATCATCCATGGACAGGCTGTGCCAGAGGTAGTCGAGCGGACTGCTGTGGTCCAGGCAGATCCGCACGTCGGGGACCTCGACGCCCAGGAAGGTCTTGACGTAGGTCTTCAGTTCCTCTCGCGTCGTCGGGCGGGTCCAACGAAGGGCCTCGCAGACATCCGTCGCCTTGGCGACATCGGGATTCACGGCGTGCAGGGTATGGCGATCAATGGCATTCGTCATGGTATCTCTCCTTAATGCTACTTGACGACTGGGTGCATGAACCTTATGTTGTGTCGCACGTTCAGGTTCTGAGAACAACGCGATTCGTGACGGGGCGCTATGAAACGTGGGCCCAGGAAGCGCATCTACTGGTATGGGACGGGGACGCCGATTCGACCGATGCTGGAGCCCGTGCTCAGGTCGGACAACGTGCTGCTCAATCGTTTTTCGAAGGCGTCGGCTTGTCTTGAAAAGCTGTCGTCGAGACCCTGCGATGTCCTGATCGTCGATTTGGATGGCCGCGAGGCGGAGGGTCTGCAACTGCTCGCCCAGGTCCGGCGAATGATCCCGTGGGTTTCGACCGTGGCTATCGTTCCCAACGGAGCCGTGCCGACGGCGGTGAGAGCGGTGAAAGCCGGAGTGTGCGAGTGTCTGGAAAAGCCGGTCGAAACGGACCTGTTGTGCGAGGCGGTCGAAGGGCTGTTCGCTCGGATGATGTCGCTGCCCCGCTCGCACCGCGCGCTCACGGAGATGGAAACTCAGATCGTGCAGTCCATTCTCGCGGGCAAGACCAGTCAGGACATCGCCGCACGCCTGGGCCGCTCGAAACGGACCATCGACGTCCACCGCAAGAACATCATGCGCAAACTGCAGGCGGATAGCTTCGTGGACTTCATCCGCCGGGCCCTGGCGATGGGCTTGACCGACGAGTCCGACTCTGCAGAGCCTCCGTCCGGCGTGGACAAGCCGCCCTCCCAAGGCGCGTGAGAGCGACATCGAGTCAAACAGGCAATGCGCTTGTCGTGTGCCCGCAAGGGCGTATCTTCCTTCTGAAGAATGGAAGATAACGCCTGACGGCGTCACGACGAACAGGCCCATCCGCGACGGCGCCTGCTTCCATCCGCACGGACGGGACACAATGAAAAAGCTCGTTATGGACTTCTCAAAGAACCACCGCGACGATTCCCTACGGTCGCAGCGGAGACTCTGTGTCGGGAGCGTCCGCAGGCGCCGGGAGCCCGACGGCCAGACGGGTCAGCGCGGCCGCCCGCGTGGCGGCGCGGGTCGGACCTTCACAGCAGGCAGCGATCGTCGAGAGCGCCTCCTCGATCTTGCGACGCTGCTGCTCGTCCACGAAAAAGACCAGAGGCACCGCGAAGGCGTGTGCCTTGCGACGCATCGCGAGGGAGGCAGGCCGGGCAGCGGTCAAACGTTCGATCTGCCCGAGCGTCTGTGGCAGCAGGCGGGCCAGCTTGCGGAGCGGAATCCGCGCGCAGAGCCGTCGGAGAACGGCCAGCTTCGATTCGAGGACATCGCGCCCGCCCAGACGGTTGAGCGTCGCGAGCAGCAGATCCGTCTGTTCGTCATCGACCTGCCAGACGAGAACCTCCGCGGTCGTGCGTCCCAGCTTGCGGAGCGCTTCGCAACGTTGATGTCCATTGATGATCTGGAAATCCCCCGGCCGGTCGGGACAGGGACGGACCACGAGCGGCTCGTACCGCCCGCTTCGCTCGATGTTGCGAACCAGCTTTTCGAAGTTCGCCCGGCTCATGCGGTTGGCGTTGTCCGGGTGCGGCACGAGCCGGTCCAGCAGGACGCGTTTGATCGCAGTACTCATGATGACCTGGCCTCCAACAGAGGGTTTGGGACTCTCGCTTTCTGTGTCGATCAATCATCGATCAGCCCTCATCCGTCATCAAGGGATTGAACCAGACGTAGTAAGCAGGTCGGTGCGTCAGTCGGGCGAGGAGATAACGGGTCCGCTCGATGCCGGGGAGAAGGGTCCGGCGGGTCCCGTGGCTCTTGAGGAAGTCGGCGATATGGCGCTCGACGAACTCCGTCTCCACGCCGTCGAGGGCATCGAGCTTCGCCTGCACCGCCTGGGGTCGGACAAGCTCCGAGTCGCGGACCTGCACCACGTTGAGCGCCTCGATCAGCTTGACGTGCTCGACGGGCACTCGCGGCTCGAACGCCTTCATCCCCGCCCGTTCGAGGAACGGATTGACCCGCGGCATGACGCCCAGCGCCTCGACGATCGGGACATTCAGCAGAGGCATCGTCTGGCGGACGAGCCGAGTGGCCAGTCCGATGCCGCGAAGTCGCGGCTCGACAATCACCCTTGCGATGCAACGAACGTCGCGGTTGAGCAGCTCCAGTTCCGTGTGCCGGTCGAGACCTGCGAATCGGCCGCCCGTCGCGACGGTCCGCAGCGCCACGCGGGGATTGGGCATGGTGTAGACGATGACGCCTGCGGGTCTGCCCCCGAGCGCACCACGAGCCTCGCGGGACCGCAACGCATACACCGCTTTGACCGCGACGGGTCGTTCCCCACGATAATGATAGGCCGCCAGTTGCTCGTAGTCGCCCAAGTCGCCCGGGACGAGATCAAGCTCTCGCTCGATGGAAC
The DNA here is from genome assembly GCA_034678485.1 of Sedimentisphaerales bacterium. GTDB lineage: Bacteria > Planctomycetota > Phycisphaerae > Sedimentisphaerales > Anaerobacaceae > PLanc-01. The sequence goes on from JAXDBU010000061.1 coordinate 62,065, forward strand.
ACGTGTGCATGGGAACCTCCACTCTTCAAGAAGCACGAAATCCGAAGCTCGAAATCCGAAACAAATCCAAAGGACCCAAACTCAAATGACAGAAACGCTGTCGCCCTTCGGACGATCCGTTTGGGATTTTGCATTTCGAGCCTTCGTGCTTGTTTCGGATTTCGAAATTCGAATTTCGGATTTGGATTCACGTTAGTCTCTCCGTTCTTTGTAGACCACGCGAGATTCGCCCCAGAAGTCCTTGTCGATCAGCACGTCCGGGGCCAGGTCCATCAGGATGTCGTCCCGACTGGAGGCCAGGATCAGTGTGGTCGGCGCTCGTCGGGGATCGTGCGACCCGGCGCGTTTGACGAACCGGTGGACGTTGAACGCCACGGTCGCGGCGGTGATGCGGTCCAACTCGGTGCAGAACTCGTCGGCGAACACGAACGGCCTGCCCGAGAGGAGGGCCTGCGCCAGGCGGAAGCGGTACTTCTGCCCGTCGCTCAGTCTGGCAGGTCGGTTCAGAATGGTGAAGGCATCGCCCAACCCGACCATGCTGAGGGTCCGCAGACTCGCGATGATGTCCTCGTCGAAGCAGTCGATGACGGTCTTGTCGTCGGGGAGCTCGACGCCGGCCAGCGTGATCGCGTCCGAGGCGGGAACGCATCGCTGGAGCTCACGCAACAGGACGCTCTTGCCCGCCCCGGAAGGACCCATGATGTACACGATGTCCCCCGGGGCGATGTCCACCGCGCAGCGGTGGTGTGGTGCCTGGTCGGTGAGCCGGTCGATGGTGAGCCCGAACATCCGGCACACTTGGACCGCCCGTTCACTCAGGGGTCCCTGCCAGGCGAATTGCTTCGACACGGTATACGTCGTCATGCCAAGTCCTTTCGGTTCTGCGGTGGGCACAGCCCACCCTACGTGTTTGTTCTTCGCGATCCGCGTCCTCCGTGACGCCGGGGCGAATCTCACGGGGTCGCCTGGGACCGTGCCGCCTGCCGGGCCTTCTCGATGATCACACGGGCGCGGTAGCAGCAGATCTGGTGGTCCCTGCAGATCCGCTTGAGCGACAGGCCGCGGATGAAGTGGTCGCGGATGACCGCCCTCTCCACGTCGCTGAATCCCCAGCGATCGTCCATGCACAGGGTGTACGTCGGGTCGGAGAGCCTGCGGATCATCCGGCGAATCCGCCGGCCCACGGAGGAGCGGTTCATCCCGGTCAGTCGGGCAAGCTGGTGGAAGCTGCACCCGGCCTGGATGTACATCATCAGCAGCGTCCGGTCGTCCCCGACGAGCAGGTCTGCGAGCGGTCGCAATTGGTCCGCCGCATCCCGCAGGGTCCGGATCTCGTACAGGTCCAAGTCCGCCAGTTGCGTGCTGAGACGTCGCATTCTCTCACCTCCCAAAAACGTCGAGCCTACAGACAACCTGATGCTGCATCTCGCCCGGGCCGTGTCGCCCCGGTGGCGGTTGTATACACAACCAACCGCATCACTATGTTACTCATCCCAGCAGTCATGTCAATGTTTTTGTTCGTTTTTTATTGAAATCTCTTGGTGTATTGACCATAAACCACGCTCCTTCGGAGACTTACGACGGCACAAAAAATGAGTCCCGCCGACAAGAAAAACGAGACAAGACCGCATCTGCGCGCTGTTTCTGTCACTGGGGACCCTCCTCGGCTGCGCCATGGACCTGGTTGGGATGTACGAACTCCGACGGTTTGACGCCGACCTGCTGGTCGTGGACCATCTTGCCGAGCCTGCCTTCAACATCTGCGCACCGCAGACCTCCACACAGGGTATGCCGTGCACACCGTCCCTGTCTCGCAGGGGACATCGGGGGTGGGCCCGCCGCCCGTGGCGCTACCTGCCGGCGCCGGGCAGGGCGATTGTGACGGTCCGGCGGGATGGGCTCGGTCATGGGATAGCGGGACGGCTCGGTTCGTTCATTTTGTCTTGATTTTCGCCCGGACTCGTGCGTCTTATGGGTGAGTGGGGCATAACCGAACGTGAGCAACAGCGACGATGAAAGGAACGCGGCATGAGCGAATCGTGTCCCAAATGCGGCGGGAGCATGGATAACGGCAGGATTCCCGCCGGTCTGAAGTACTTCTTCGGGTACAAGTCCCTGGATCAAAAGCGCTTCACAATGGAGTGCACCATCGAGAAAGCCAGAGCCTGTGAAGACTGCGGCTACCTGGAACTGTACGTGGACCCCGCTGAACTCAAGAGAAAGCACAAGGACTGAGCCGGCGATTGCCCTTGCCCCTGTCGGCGGACAGGCCGGAGCATGTGGTGAAGGAGTGTAGATGGACCAGATTGATCCAAAGCATGAACAGACACGCAGGACCCTGCGTCGGGTCGGGATCTCGCTGATGGTCGTCGGCGGGAGCCTCTTTGCCGTTGGGATAACGAGTTTCTTCCTGGCGTTCGGAGGGACGGAGCCGCCTCGCTATTTCTGGTGTGCATTCGTCGGGATGCCCATCGGGTTCGTGGGGGTGGTCCTGGCCAGCTACGGCTTCATGGGCACGATCATGAGGTACTCGGCTGGAGAGATGGCCCCCGTCGGGAAGGACACGTTCAACTACATGGCCGAGGGCACAAAGGACGGGGTCAAGACCGTCGCGTCCGCTCTCGGCGAGGGCCTGCGGGCCGGCGCCCCGGCGCCCAACGGCGAAACGCAGATCCGTTGTCACAAGTGCAACCGCACCAACACAGCCGAGTCGAAGTTCTGCAGCGCGTGCGGCGCTTCGCTGGGCAAGACCCAACGATGTCCGGCGTGCAACGAGTTGAACGATCCCGACGCGAAGTTCTGTGACAACTGCGGCCGCCCGACGAGCACGCCGGGAACGTGAAGTCTCTCACCCCAAAGGGCACACACGGCCTGGCGAATCATGGCGTTGGGCCGCCCGAGTCGGTAGGATTACGGCCAGGCGGGGCACTCGCCGGGTGCGGCCCCCCATCGTGTAGCCTTTTACTGGAGGATCGTCGCTATGGCAAAACGTGTAGACAGCAGGAATGTGCTGCTCGGCGTGGTATTGGGCGGCGCCCTGTGCGTACTGATCGGTGCGGCAGGAGGCGCCCCGGAGGGACCCGTCGGGCGTTTTCAGATCGCGTGCACGCAGAACGGCGCCTACCTGGTCGATACGACCACGGGCCAGGTCTGGCACAACAGCGAACGGGAGTTCCGTCCCCCCAAGCTCCGGGCCGAGAGCACGCCGGAGAAGCCACCGGCGGGACGGCTGTCGGAGCCGGGAATACCCGCCGTGCAAGACCGCACGACCGAATCTCGCGTCCGGACAGGCTCGGCCGGATTCATCGGAACGTGGGTCCTGACCCATCCGACCGAGGGCCAGCTCGGCATCCGGATCGAGCCCGAGGGACGGGCCGTCCTCACCGAGGGCAACAAGAGCTGGGAAGGGAAGTGGCGGATCGAAGGCAGCCGGATCACCCTCACCACCGAGCAGGAAACCGTCACCGCTCAGCTCGACGATCAGGATCGGCTCCTCGTGAAGGAAGGCGACGGCGAACCGATTGCCTTCAAGCGGGCCCAGTAACCCGATCCCATTTGTATTGACAATCGGGGTGGATAATGGTATCTTTAGAAAATAGAGGAACAGGCTGACCGTCCTCGGGCGGTCGCCTTCGGCGGCGAGGGAGGTGGGTTCGCAAGTGTGCGCCGACCTGGAAGGCGGCTCTGTGGCGTTGGTCTCGAATCGGTGGCAGGTCTGGTTTCTGGAGGGTCGAGAAAATGACTGCGTCTGTTCGGTTACGTATTCAGCGGGGGCTCGTACTGGTGTGTGTCGTTCTTGGGATCGTCTCCGGCGCCCAAGCGGGCCCAATTTCGGTTCAGGTCGCAGGGGTGGTGGTCTATTCGGATTTCCCGACTATCGAGATCGACTCGCTTTTCACGGCTCTTTACACCTACGACGATACCCTGGTTCCCGACGTGGATCCCGGCCTCACAGCGGCATGGTATGAGCCGATTGCTGTGTCTGCTGCTTTTGCGGATGGTTCCTCGGCAGGAGCGGACGACGGTTGGATTCTGGTGCGCAACTATGTCTCGCTCGACGCATACGCTATGGGCTTCCATGATCTCGAGATCGGCGAAGGCACACGGACGGGCGCGCTCGTCGGCTATAGCGTGGAGGGGTGGATGGTCTGTCGAATAGACCCGACGGCGACGGCGTGGGACAGCCTCGCCCTGCCGGACCCTGAGATCGTCCTGGAGCGTCTGCTTGAGGACCAAAGCAGGCTCATGTGCCGCGATGAGCACGGCTACATGAAGATCATCGATTTGCGCATCACGGACCTGTCGGTTGTTCCCGCACCGGTGCCCTGGTGCTCGGGGCCATCGGTCTGGGCTGCTGCCATCGCTTGTTGCGTCGCAGGACGATGCAGCAGGGATCTGGCGATTCGGCGGCAAGGGAGACGTGCTCGTGAGTTCGTGCCGAGCCGGAAGAGGATTCCGTAGCGTGGTTCTCCAATCATTGGCTGGTCAGATTTTGGAGGGTCGAGAAGATGGCTGCGTCTGTTCGGTCACGTATTCAGCAGGGATTCGTGTTGGGTTGTGTTGTTCTTGGGCTCGTCTCCACCGCCTGGGGTAGTCCCGTGTGGGTCCAGGTTACCGGAGAAGTAACGCAGTCGGACTTCGCGACCATCGCTGTTGGGAGCCCAGTTACGGGCTTCTACACCTACGATGACCATGCTGGGACGCTGCCTGACCCCGACCCCTACTCCCCCGACGGCAATCCCGTCTGGTACGAAGCGGTCTCGGTCGGTCTGACCTTTGTTGACGCCTCTTCGATACAGACAGACTTGGTCGCGATCATGGTCAACGACAACAGCGGTGGTTCAGGAACAGTTGACGAATACGCCATCGATTTCAGCGTCGTACCCGGCGGAGGCACATGGACCGGAGCGTTCGTAGGACCGGACTGGACCACCCTCCGCGGATCGATCGTCCGACATGATTTAGATGGAGACGCTTGGGACGGTGTGGCCCTGCCGGACCCTGAAACGGTCCTGGGTCTGCTGAGCAAGGACAGCAGTTGGGTGGAGTTCTACAACTACAACGCCGCCGACTACACCAATCGCTACCAATACATCCATCTCCTGGTGACGGATCTGTCGGTCGTTCCCGCACCGGTGCCCGTGCCCGGCGCCCTGGCGCTCGGGGCCATCGGCGCAGGCTGCTGCCGCTGGTTGTTCAGGCGCAAAACGGTGTAACGGACATCCGACAGTTCCCTGCCCTCCACCCTGTCTAAGACCTACCGGAACCGGTCTGCGCGCGGTAGACTGATCGTGCTGGTTGGACATGGCGCGATCAGCAGAAGGCACACCATGGACCCGGCCAAAAGGGGAACACCATGAGCAATGTTGGCGACGAGTTTCAGCGACAGACGAAGTACCGGCCCGACACGATGAACAGCGAGGGATTGCAGTGGAAGCTGCGGCCGGACGCGTACAAGACCTATCCGGACAGCGCCAAGGTCGTGCTGCCGACGTTCGATCCGAGCCAACCGATGGCGCTGGACGAGGTGCTGCGCAGGCGAAAGAGCGTCCGCGACTACCTGCCGACGCCCTTGTCGCTCGGGCAACTGAGCTACCTGCTCTGGGCGTCGACAGGGGTCCAGCGTGCGGAACAGGGTTTCGAGTTCCGCACGGCGCCCTCGGCCGGGGCGCTGTACCCGATCGAGACGTATGTCGTTGCCAACGAAGTCCGCGATCTGGAGCCGGGCGTGTATCACTACGGCATCCGAAACCACGAGCTGGAGCTAATCAGGACAGGCGACGTTCGCCGACAGGTCGCGGCGGCAGCTCTCGGCCAGCCGATGTGTGCGACCGCTCCGGCGGTTTTCGTCTGGACCGCGGTCTTCGCTCGCTGCAAATGGAAGTACGGCCAGCGGGCCTATCGCTATGTCTACCTCGACGCCGGGCACATCGCGGAGAACCTGGCCCTCGCGGCGGTGAGTCTGGATCTGGGCACGTGCCAGATCGGCGCCCTGTTCGACGACGAGGTGAACAAGCTGATCGAGGTGGACGGCACGGAAGAAGGCGTCCTCTACATGTCGGTCGTCGGCATCCCGGCGTGAGTGACGAGGACTACTCACAGGTCTTGTGGAGAGTCTATGGAAGGCATCCTGTTCCTGCTGGCAATCGCGGCGCTTCTCACGGGACTTGCTGCGTTGATTGTGGCATGCATCGCCCTCAGTCGGGTCGAGGAGATCCGCCGCCAATGGAACGATCTGGTGACGCGTTCGACGACGAAGAAGCCCGAGCCTCCTGCGGTTTTCCCTGTGCCCACATTGGTCCCTGAGAAGGCAACACCCAGACCGAACGGCGAAGAGATCGGTGAAACACAGCCTGCAAGCAGTTGGGGCGCCAAGGCCAGGGAGCTTGCGGAAACCCAAGAACCGCTTCCCAAGGTCACTGCGAGCACGATGGGGACAGCTACACGAGAAGTCGGCAGTCTGGAGCAGCGGATCGGGACTCGCTGGGTGCTCATGGCAGGCGTAATTACCGTGATCTTCGCAGTCGGTTTCTTCCTCAAGTACGCCTATGAGAATCAGTGGATCGGGCCGTGGGGCAGAGTCGCGATCGCCGGACTCGGCGGGCTGATCGCGCTGGCGATTGGCGAGGTCACCCGCCGACGTGGATACGACATCGTCGCCAAGGGCGTTACGGCCCTGGGTTTTGCGATTCTCTATGCGACCGTGTTCGCAGCCCATCGCTGGTATGGTCTGATCGGTTCGGCCCCCGCGTATGTGCTGGCCATCGGCGTCACCGTCGCGGCGATGGGCTATGCGGTCGTTCTGGATGAGGTGATAGCCGCCCTGCTGTCACTCGCAGGTGGGTACCTGACCCCCGTCATTCTCTCGACGGGCAAGAACCTGCCCAACCTGCTGTTCGGATACGTTCTGATCCTGAGCATCGGCGCGATGCTCTGCGCCTACCGACGCAAATGGAGCGGGGTCACCATTCTCGCGTTCTTCGGCACGTACCTCCTCTACACGGCGTGGTTCGAGAAGTTCTATCGTCCTGTGATGGACATCCGCTGGCCGCCGGCGCAACTGGCGGTCGCAGTGTCGTGGTTGGCCGTCTTCTTCCTCGTGTTCCTGACGCTGCCCGTGCTGCACACGCTGGTTCATCGGACCAGATCGCAAGTGCGGGATGCGCTTCCGTTGGTGACCAACGCGGCCGTCGTGTTCTATTATCTCTGGACGATCCTGATGGAGAAACACCAGGACGGGCTCGCAGTGAGCTGCCTGGTCATAGGCGCAGCGCACCTCGGCCTGATGGCGTTGGTGATCCTGCGATGCCGGATCGACAGAGACCTGTGCAATGTCCTGCTGATCATGGGCCTGGCATGTGTCTCGCTGGCGGTTCCGTTCCACTTTGAGAAGCAGGCAATCTCCGTCGTGTGGGCGGTCGAGGCCATAATGCTGGTCGTCATCGGACTGAGGTATCGCAACACGCTGGTGCAGGCCGCCGCGGGCGCGGTGCTGGCGCTGGCCATCGGAAGGCTCGCACTGGGATTGCCTCTGCACACGGGACCGTTCCAGCCGGTCTGGAACCCGGCCTTCGGCGCCTGGTGCTTCGTTGCGGCGACTGTGATTGTCTGCCATGTCCTGTATCGGCTCGACGTGCGTCTTGATGCCGGCGTGCGTCAGACTCTGACAGAGGTCCTCTACGCTACCGGGCTTCTCATACTGATGGCCGCAATCAGCATGGAGCTGTGGCATTACGGCGACTCGTTCCTCAAGGGTCGGGCCCTGCGGTTCCTCAGCGCCCAGATGCCGTTGGTTCAGGCCGGATCGCTGCTACTGTTCGCGGCAAGGCCGCTGCGTCCGAAGGGACCGTTGTGCCCCGTGATCGCCATGACCATCGCTGTCGTTGGCTCGCTCTTCCTCGCGATAGAGTTTCCTCAGTTCTGTGCGGACACACGTCCCCTGTTCGTCAACGCAGGCTTTCTGAAGGCTCTCGTGATGGTTGCGGCGACGTTCGCCGGGGCATGGCTGCTTCGGCGCGCGGAGGACAGGCCGGAGTGGGCGTCGGAGTGCATCTCGTACCCGACAGTCCTCAGCATCGCTGGAATCCTCGTGTTGTGGGTCGTGATGACCGAGGAAATCTGGTTGCACTTCCGCTCGCGACGGGCGACGGGCCAATGGCAGTTCCAGGCGCAGATGTGCATTTCGCTGCTGTGGGCACTGTATGCCACGGCGCTTCTGGTCGTCGGCTTCTGGCGACGGATCAGGCCGTTGCGTTACATCGCGCTGGGCATCTTCCTGCTGCTGCTCGGCAAGATCTTCCTGATCGATACCCACACGGTCGAGACGGTGTATCGCATCGCGGGCTTCCTCGTGACCGGCCTGGCGCTGGTGGGCGTCTCGTACCTGTATCAGTACCTTCGGAAGAAGGGCTTCTTTGAAGCAAGACAATGACATGCGAGACCCCGAGGAACTCTTTGAAGCGTTGAAACGATCCGAGTTCCGCAGCCGGTTCCGGCTTCGCGGCCGGGAGGCGGCCTACCTCCAGCGCAAGGGACTGGAGACCGTGCTCGCGCATGCCAAAGACTTCGTCGAGCAGCGCCTGGCGCCTGCGGAGCCTGCCAACGACGGCAAACAGACGCCCATGCGGAACCATCCGGTGTTCATCGCACAGCACGCGACGGCCACCTGCTGTCGCGGCTGCTTGGCAAAATGGCACGGGATTCCTAAAGGTCACGCGTTATCCGACCGAGAAGTCCAATACGTGGTGGCCGTCATCCGGCGATGGCTCTGCGACCAACACGGCGGATGACTGCCGGCGAGGAGTGGTCGCGACTGCGTCCGGAAAAAACCGTTGTCGGGACGGAGCCACCGCACTATGATGGTGGATAGTTGATTCGTGGTCATTGGGTAATGCCGTAAGGACTGGAAATGACGGAACGGAAGCCGAAAATCGTCGTCATCGGCGGCACCTATATCGATCTGGCAGTCAAGTGCTGTCACATCCCTTCGCCGGGCCAGGTTGTCGGGGGCTCGGCGCTATCCTGCATTCTTGCCGGCCCGGGCCCGATCCAGGCGGTCCAGGCGGCCTTGTGCCGCTGCGAGGTCTCCCTGATCAGCAAGGTCGGCGGCGATGCCTTCGCTCAGATGGCGATCAGGAGTCTCGCGGAGTACAAGGTCGATACCGAGTACGTGTTCTTTGCAGAGGCCAAAACCACAGGGGTCATCGTCACCCTGGTCAACAGCGAGGGCGAGAACGCCATCTGCCACTACACCGGCGCCAACTGCGCCCTGCAGCCGGCGGATATTGTGCTGGCGGAGGATCGGATCGCCCAGGCAGACATCTGCCTGATCCACGGGTGCCTGCCCCAGGAGGCAATCGCGGCGGCGATCCAGTGTGCGAGCCTTCACAGGACCCGCGTGATCCTCAACCCGGCCCGTCCGATCGAGCAGACCGACCAGCTTGGCGTGGATCTGCCTTCGGAGTACTTCGCGGCGGATGTCCTGGTGGCCAACCTGGAGAAGGCCGCCGAGATCACGGACCAGATGGGCGCGGATGTCCGCATGGCGAAACTGATCGGGTCCGATCTGGTGGCGCGCGGGGCGCACTGCGCGGTGATCACGATGGGCCGACGCGGCTGCTTGGTCGTGGATCGCAGCGGCGCCGATCATGTTCCGGGCTTCGAGGTGGATTGGGTGGACCGCACCGGCAGCGGGGATGCCTTCGCCGGCGCGCTGGCAGCCTACTGTGCCGCGAGATACGATCTTCGCGAAGCGGTCAAATTCGCCGGCGCCGCCGGGGCGCTGGTCTGCACGAAGTTCGGCGCCATCGAAGCGCTGCCCTCCAAAGCCGAGATCATCCAACTCCTCCAGGACGAGGACATCGACCTGCTCCACAACGGCGAGTAGCACTACGCAGCTTGCGGATCTCTCCTACGCTACGCTTTCACGGCGAAGTACAGCTTCGTTAGAAGCCGGCCGTGTTCGCGGACGCCCTGCCCGCACTCGGCGATGAACGTCTCGATGGCCCGGCTCGCGCCGTGGTACTCCCGGTTGTCATAGTCATCGAACACGCAGCAACCGCCCGGCGACAGTCTCGGCCACACCGTGCGAGCCGCATAGAGCATGCTGTCGTGCAGGTCGCAGTCGATGAAGGCGAAACAGAAAGGACCCTGGAGGGCGTCCAGACTCGTCTGGAACAAGCCCTGGACCAGGACGACCTGATCCGCCACGCCCAGGCGACTGAGCTTGCGGCGGACATAATCGCGGTCATTGTCGAGGAAGTCGTGGCGACGCGTGGCGTCGCCCGCCTCCTGCTCGCGTCGGATCTCCTGCGGGTCGAAGCCCTGGAAGGTGTCGCAGGCGTAAACACGTTTGTTCGGCTGTCGCCTTTGCAGCAGGCGGGCCATATGCACGGTCGTGCCGCACAGAAAGCACCCGCACTCGATGACGTCGCCGGCAAGGTGCAGCGAAGCCTCAAGCCGGCCGATCAGAGCCTCCACTTCGTCCGGGGCAAGGCTTTGCTCGTACCGGATTCGGTTCGTCGCATACAACGAGGGCCGGCACAGAAGAATCTCCCGCTTCAGCCAGCGACGCCAACGCCGGGGAAGGCATCGAGCCAGATACGTCAGAACCTCAGCCATCCACCTATCCCTTCAACCACACCAGGTTTCGCAGGCCGCGCCGCGCCCGGATCCCGCCAAACCTGCTCGGTCCAATATTCCAGCACTGAAGTAGGAATAGCAAAATTCGTGCAACATTTGAAAACCCAAAACACCCCGAACACATAATTTTTTTTATTCCCTGCCCAGACTGAACTTACCACTGTTTTCACCATCGGTCAAACACAGAATTTTCGACAAATTCGTGCAACATGGAGCAAGGGTAGAGGGACGCGTCAATGCGAGCGACCCGGAAATGAAGTGAAAACGACGACGTACCGTGACAGTCGGAAAGGGCAACGAGACATGGGATTCGAGCTTGAAAGTTTCGACGGGCGGATCGATTCGAGCTACCTCGACTGGCTGGTGGACGTGCACTCCGCGAACATTCGGCAGCACTTCTCGCGGCTGTGGGACTACTACGCCAATCCGATGATCGAGATCTCCGGCGGGACCTCGGCGGATCGCAAGGTCAACGAGTCGGGTCGCTGCTACGTGCAGGCCCAGGAGTACGGCCTGCCCTCGCGGATCACCGGCCTGGCCCATTCGCCCTACGCCGGCGCGTTCGGCACCCAGGCCGTCCGCGATATCCAGCGCAAGGAGGTCGTGATCGAGAACGACATCGCCTGGCGTGTGAACGCCGCGGCGGATTTCCTCTTCGGCAAGTCCATCAGTCTGATCTCCAGGGCGTCTGACGACCGCAAGCGCAAAGACATTGAGGCGATTCTAAAGGCGCTGTTCGCGGCCAACGGCGGCCCTGTGTTCTTCCAGGATATGGCGGTGCTCGGAAGCGTCTACGGGTTCGTCGATTGCTTCCTCCGGACACCCCAGACGCCCGACCTCGCGTCGGGGCACACGGGACCTCGCAGCGCCCTCGCCGAGGTCTCCTCCATTCCCTCCGCTCCCCTTCCTTCCTCACCTCCTCTGGCCACTGTGCTGCAATGGGCACAGGCAATCGATTTGGAGCTGATCGAGGCGCCGAGGGCACTGCCTGTCCTGGATGAAGACGACTACCGGGTCCTGCGACTCTACGTGCAGCACTTCCACCAGCGGAAGAACACGTTGACCAGCCGGGGCTCGTTCCTCTCGCGAATCCTCGGCGCCGTCGGCCAGCGAAGCGACACCCGGCAGGTCGTCGCGGTAACCGAGATCACCTCGCCCGACTCCTGGCAGCGCTACGAGGACAAGGAACTCGTCGCCGAAGGGCCGATGCCCTGGGGGTTCCTCCCGGTCGTGCACATTCAGAACGTCGCGCAGCCCTACTACTACGAGGGCGTCAGCGACGTGGAGCCGCTGATCCCGCTTCAGGACGAGCTGAACACGCGTCTGAGCGACCGGGCGAGTCGGATCACGTTTCAGTCGTTCAAGATGTACTTGGGCAAAGGGATCGAGGGCTTCGAGAACAAGCCCGTCGCGCCGGGTCGGATGTGGTGCACCGACAATCCGGACGCCTCCATCCAGGAATTCGGCGGCGACCTTTCCGCGCCGAGCGAGCAGCTCCACATTGCAGAAATTCGCGAAGCGATGGACAAGGCCAGCGGCGTGACACCCGTCGTCGCGGGCATCCTCCAGGATCGGCTCGGCAACCTGACCAGCGCCGTGGCCCTGCGACTGACCTTCATGGGCATGCTCAGCCGGAACGAGCGGAAGCGGCACACCTACGGCGAGGGAATCCGCACGATCTGTCGGATGGTGCTGAGCATGCTCGACACGGCGGGCCTGTACACCACAACCGAATCCGAGCGGGACGTGGAGATCGTCTTCCCGAATCCGCTGCCGGAGAACACGACGGAGAGACTCCAGGACGCACAGATCAAACGCGAGTTGGGCGTGCCCCAGGGGCAAGTGCTCAAGGAGTTGGGATACGAAACGAAATGAGGACGGATGAGGCGAGCTCTCATCCGGACTCATCCATCCACAATCATCAATCGACAACGGGAGATGGTATGAGTGCCGATGACGTGCACAACGAGGAAAGCAACCCAGTGACCCTGGCGGAGCAGTTGGCGCAGGCAAATGCGAGGATCTCGCAGATGTCGGAGGAACTCGACGGGCTCCAGATCGAGCAGAAGTTGACGCACAGGCTCGCGACGGCCGGCGCAATCGATCTGGAGGCGGCCGTCCTCGTCGCCCGCGCCCGAATCACAGGCAAGACCGAAGCGGACATCGACAACTGCGTGACGCAGTTGAGGAAGGAGAAGAACTACCTGTTCGGGGGATCGACCCAAGTCGCGGTCCCTCGCAAGACCGCCGGCGCCAAGGATCGCGTGACGAACCACCAGACGGCGCTCGAACAAGCCGCGAAGAAGGCGGCCCAGACGGGACGACGAAGCGATCTGCTACGATACCTGAACCTGCGACGAAGCGTGATGTGAGCGATGACATCACCGACCAGACATCCCCATTTCATTGCAAGGAGAAACCACGATGGCATTCACCGGAAAAGCGACGTACACCGCCGGAACCGCCCTGCCGGAACTGGCGGAAGATGTAGCGGATGTGGTGGGACTCATCTCGCCGCAGGAGACGCCTCTGCTCGATGCACTGGGCGATCCGCTGCGTGAGGCGACCAGCATCCACCACGAGTGGCTGGAGGACGAGCTGCTGCCCAACAAGGACGCGATCAACGACTCCACGTGGTCGAACCCGGCGTCCGACACGACGTTCGACGTGGACAACGGGAGCCGGTTCCGCATCGGCGACCAGATCCAGGTCGAGGGCAGCGAGGAGCTCATGTTCGTCACGGCGGTGTCCGCCAACACGCTCACGGTGGTTCGCGGCTACGCCGGCACGACCGCTGAGAGCCTCGCGGACAACGCGGTGCTCAACATCCTCGGCAACGCGGCCCTGGAGGGCGACGACCGGCCGAACGCCCGATTCACCAGCCGTGTCCGCTGCGGCAACTACACGCAGATCTTCACCTCCGCGGTCGAGGTCAGCGGCAGCGACATGGCCTCCAACCAGCTCGGCCTGACCAGCGAGATGGACTATCAGAAGCAGGAACGCCTGCGCGAGATGATCCGCGACCTGGAAAACACCGTCCTCAACGGCGGCCAGCCTGTCGCGGACCCGCAGGGCAGCGGCGCCGTCCGTCGAACCCTCAAGGGCATCATCCAGCACCTCAGCACCCACATCTTCCACACCGGCGACAGCGGTTTCCCCTCCGGCGCCGATCTCGACGAGGCCAAGATCAACTACGTCCTGCGGAAGATCTGGGAGAACAGCAGCGGCAACGTGGACCTGATCGTCGTGGGCGGATTCCAGAAGCGCAAGATCAACGCCTTCTGCTCCGACAGTCGCAGCTACGGCGCCAACGACACGAAGTTCACGGACATGGTCGGCGTCTACGAGAGCGACTTCGGCGTCTGCCGCATCGTGACAACGCGGTACGTCCCGCAGGATGCGGTGCTGTTCCTGGATTCGTCGCGGATCAGCGTGCTGCCGCTGTCGGGTCGGAGCTTCCACTTCAAGCCGCTGGCCAGCGCCGGCGACTACGAGTGCGGCGAGCTGATCGGCGAGTACACGCTCGAACTGAAGAACGAAGCGGCCCACGGGCTGATTCGCGATCTGACGACGAGCTGACGGGGATGGCTGGGACAATGGCGACAACCTGCTGCTTGTCATGCGGAACGAAGTGAAGCATCTGGCCTGCGGAGGCGACGTCACAGCCGGATTCACTGGTGGTGTCCCCCTCCCGGGCCAGATCCTTCGCTCATGCTCAGGATGACAAGATCGAGCAACGCTACATAAGGATGAACCGACATGGCCAGATTCTCAAGCGATGTGGACATTCTGAAATATGAGCCCGTGTTGTTCGGAGAGCTGCATCTGCCCTCGCAGGTGCGAGCGAGCGGGACGGGCGCCGCCCTGAGCGGAACCACCCTCACCGCGACGGGGGCGGACTTCCTCACAGCAGGTGTCGAAGCCGGCGGCGTCGTGTATCTCCGGTCCGCCGACGGCGCTCTCGACGGCGCCTACGAGATCGTGTCCGTCGATTCCGCGACGCAACTGACGGTGTCCGTGCTCCGAGCGGATGCCTCCGATCCTGCCATGGCTCCGCCTCCGGCAAGCGACGTGTCGTACCGCATCAGCACGTTCGATCCCCAGGCAACCGACGCGGCCTTCCAACTGAGCGAGCACTTCGGCATTCAACCGGGCCATCCCGCAAGCGACATCTCCGTCGAGGACATCACCGCAACAGAAGGTCTGCGCCGGACCTCGGCCCTTGCGGTGATCGCCCAGGTCTACTCAACATGGGCAAGAGGGACGCGTGACGAGTGCCTTCTACGCAAGAGCGAGCATTACCAGGACCTCTTCGAGAAGGCCCGTCAGCGATGTCACCTGTGCGTGGACCTGGGCGCCGACGGGGTGGCGGACATCTGTCGCGTGGGCGGCGTCGTCCGGCTCGTTCGTGATTGAGCGGACGGGAGCGACGCAGAACGCTGTAGAGGAAAGGAACAACGATGAGCATCACACTCGATGGACAGGCGATCTTCGACGAACAGGGATTGACGATCTCCGTCGGCAGTCCGAGCCGGGCTTCGCTGGAGCGAGCGGTCGCGGGATTGGATGGAACGCTGAGCATCGACCTGGGGGCCCGTTCACGACAGGTCCGACAGACCGGAGCGCTTCGCGCCCCGAGCCGGGCCGCGATGCACACTCGTGTCCAGGCTATCGCGGCGTTCATCGATGGTCAGACTCATACGCTCACAACCGCTGACGGGCAGGTGCTCGACAACCTTCGCATGGACAGCATCAAGAAGGTCGCGGAGTATCCCGGCGGGCCGGGCGTCGTCGCCGATTACGAAATCGTGTACACGCAGTTGGGAGGCTGAGACGATGTCGGTCCACCTTGAAGACATCGAGAACGTCCGTGCATTCGTTCTGCCGGATGGCATTGCGGCGGACGGAGGGTGTGCCGCGATCGGGGGCGCAGCGCTGGTGACATGGCGGTCCTCCCAAGCCGGCAGGCTGCACCAGGCATATGTGAACGGGCATCTCGCGGGCGTGACCCTCGATAGCGAGCAGCGACAGCTCGTGGTGCAGCTCCCTGCGTCGTTCGAGTCGGCGGTCCGCGTGGAGATCGTCGCGGTCGATCCGGCGGACGCCGGCACGGACTTCCGCAACGATTTGGAATTGCCTCAGACCTGCGACCGCGTCCGACTGAGCATCCTGCGGAGCCAGACGCTGCCTCTCGGGGCACGGGCCAACGTATACTTCGACAATGCCACCGGCGCCATCGACTACGACCACCCGCTGAACCCGTCGCCCATCCCGATCTGGCCTTGTCCGCAGGACAAGGCGGGTTTCGGCATGTCCGAGTTCGGCGACGGCGACTTCGGTTACGACTCGGCGGCCTGCATCGGCTTCGGCAAGGGCAGCTTCGCCCACGGCCAGTTCGGCCTGGACGCCGACACCATCGAATGGGTCAGTCCGGTGCTGGCATCAGGCCGATACCGGTTCGCCGTGAAAGTCATGGACGCTCACGGCGACGAGAGTGCTGCGAGTGAGACGGACCCCATCGCGATTCTGCCTCCCGCCAGGCCTGCCGGGGCGCTGGCGATCACGACGTTCGAACCCCAGACCAATCAAGTCACACTTTCTGTTTCCGACCAATAGCGAGGACGAGCAATGACTGAAGCATATCCTTCCGACAGCGAACTGTTGAACCTTCAATCGGACGACGAGACGGGCGTCGAGTACATCCCAACCGGAACGGCCCCCTACTACCTGCACTTTCGCAAACTGCTGTACCGTCTCCTGCTGAGCACGCGACGGGCAAACGACCTGAGAGTCTACGATGAAGGAGGTCTCGACATCGGCGTCCGCACAGGCAAGTTCTGGGCGGGCACGGAGTTGATCTCCTATGCCGGCTCGACCGGCAACACGCTCGCCGACGACAAGACCGCCATCTACGTCTATCTCGATGCGGCGGGAACTCTCGTCACGGACGAGTACACCTCCTTCCCAAACATGGCGACGACGCCTCACATCCGCCTGGCGGTCGTATGCACCTCGGGCGGGGACATCACCTCAATCGCCGACTGCCGTGCGGGACACAACGTCGCCCTTCCCTATGCGGCAGGCGGCATCCGCAGGTCCATCGAGGCCCACACAACCCATGACACGCTGGTCGCATCCGAATCGGGCAGCGTCCATACGAATCGAGGCGCAGCCGGCGTGGTGACGCTCACGCTCCCCTCCGGCGCCGCCGCGGGCACGGAGTTCACCTTCGCGGTCCAAGCGGCCCAGGAACTGCGGATCGAACCGGGCACGGCGGCCATCCGAGCAGGCAGCGGCCAGACGGCAGGCAAGTACAAATCGGCCTCCGTCATCGGCGCGTGTTTGACCCTCGCGGCCGACGCCAACGGCGACTGGGCCGCAGTCGCAGAGGCAGGAACGTGGGTCGAGGAGTCGTAGGGTGTGCCGGGCACTCCACTTCCCGACAATAGATCAGGAAAGGCACAGAACAATGGCAAACGAGATTCGGACGGACTACACGTCGGGCAGCGTGCTGTACGCGACCATTCGCAACCGGGGCGGACAGGTATGGCATCCCGCAGGAGAGGCCTTCGAAGATTGGGGGACGGGTGGACACACGATTGGCGATTACGCCATCGTCTTGACGGACAAGAGCGGCAATCGCTACATCGGCGACTTCGACGCAGATGTCCCGGCCGGCTGCTACGGGATCCAGGTGTTCCACCAATCGGGATCGAGCCCGACCGACACGGACGCGCTCGTGTGCAGTCGGGAGATCCGCTGGACCGGAACAGGCGAGGTGACATCCGCCCAAATCCTGGCCAACAAGGCCGTCCAGGACCGGGTGACTCACGCCATCGATTACTACGATGACGACGGCGTCACCGTCCTTCTCACGCACAACCTCTACGACGACGAACAGACGAGCACGAGGACGTCGGAGTAGATCCACCGATTCAACTGTTACGGGAGTCCATGCAATGGGCAGCTTTTCGAACTACTGGGAGAACGAGATTCTGGATCACCTGTTCGGCAAGGGCACGTACACCCCGCCCACCCTCTACGTCGCGTTGTCCGCCGCGGACCCGGGCGAAAGCAGATCGGGGATCAGCGAGCCGAGCGGCAACGGATATGCGCGGGTCGCGACCTCGCCAAGCGACTGGAATGCGGCAACCGGCGGCCTGCTCGACAATGCAACCGACATCGAGTTCGACGCCGCCACCGGCGACTGGGGCACGATGACGCACTTCGCGCTGTTCGACGCAGCGACCGCGGGCAACCTGCTCGCCTACGGCACGCTGGGCCAGGCGAAGACCGTCAACAACGCCGACACCGCCCAATTCGCAGCCGGCGATCTGGAAGTCACATTGGATTGATGAGGGATGATCGGCTATTGATGATTGAAGAGGGACGATCCGACCTGCTTCTCCAATCATCCATTATCCATCCTCAAGGATCATTTTCAGAAAGGGGAGACTCATCATGGCTGACATCAAAGCCAAGTACGGCGGCAGCAACCAGAGCATCACGATCACGATCAACGGCCTGGCGAGCGACGCCAAACGCGAGTCGACCGCCATCGACAACTCGACGAATTGCTTTCTGGATGCGCTGGTTCAGGTGAGGATTGCCACCAACACGTCGGCCGATTCGACAGGCGACAAGTCCGTCTACGTCTATGCCTATGGAAGCGCCGACGATGGGACCAGTTGTTCGGGGAACGCCTCGGGCAGCGATGCCGCGTTCGGCACGGACCCGCAACAGATCAACAACTGCCGGCTCCTCGGCGTGATCTACGCACCGACGCAGAACCAGGTGTACGAGTCGGACCCGATGAGCGTCGGCTGTGCTTTCGGCGGGGTTCTCCCTCAGCGATGGGGCATCCTCGTCCACAACAAGACCGGACAAACACTCAAAACCAGCGACTGTTCGGCGCTCTATCAGGGTCTCTCTGCACAATCGAGCTAAACCATGCTGACCAGAATGCAATCGAAAATGAAGCCCCCGGTCGGCGTCCCGATCCATCCGAGTCATCCGCTGGCTCGAGGTCTTGCCGGCTGCTGGCTTCTCAACGAGGGCGCCGGCAGCACTGCCCATGACGCCAGCGGACACCATCACGATGGTGTCTTCTCAGGGAACTCGGCATGGTCCCGAGGCCCGCTCGGCTGCACCGTCGAGTTCGATGGAGCCGACGACTGGATCACGATGGGGGACTGCCTCGATCCGGGCACGGAGGACATCACCCTCCTGGCCCTTGTGAATTACACTGTCACGCAACAGCCGAACGGCAATCACTACGGCGGCATCGCAGGCAAGGGGTATCTGGACGGCTCGAGCAAAGGGTACGGACTCTACGTGGACGCGAACAATCGGATCGCCTGGCAGATCCGCAGTCTGTCGTCTGTATCCGGGGTCGCGTCGAACAGTGCTTTGAACGACGGGGCCTGGCACCTGGCAATCGGAATCTGCGATCGCGACAGTTCCAGCGGCACGAGGCTCTACATCGATGCAGTACCACAGAACGCCACAGGCAATCCAACGGCTCTCGACGGGATCGACATCGATGGAGCAGCGGCGTTGGCCATCGGGTCGCGCCAGGCGGACGCCGGCACGTGGTACTGGGATTTTTCGGGCCGCGTCGCCATGGTCTGCGTGTGGAAACGCATCCTGGTCGAAGCGGAGATTCGCAGGCTGCAGCAGAATCCGTTCGAGATGTTCGCTCGCCGGCGTTCGATCTCCACAATCGCATCCGGCGTCGGCTCCATCGTCTCCTGCACAGGTGCTTCCGCTGCAACTACCTCTCTGTCGGCGACGATGCGAGTCGCCAGGAACGTCACAGGGGTGACTGCGGCCACCACCTCGGTCAATGGCTCGCTCGGCGAAACGAACATCATCTCGCTGTCTGGAACGGTGTACGGCTTTTCGACTCTGCACGCGGCACTGTCCGTGTCGAGTGCCGAGTCGCCCGTCCATACGGCATCGCAAACCGACAGAGCCTGGTTGAGCGAAGCCCTTCTCAACGGCGCGACCCACACCGCATTCCTGCTCGGAACCGCGCTGGCGCAAGGGTGGTTCTGGACGCGACGGACCGGATGCACAGCGGTCTATCGAGGCGCGTGTCTCGCACAAGTGGACCTCGCCAGGATTCTGTACGTGGGCGAGCCGGATGCGCAGGACATCCCACTGCCTGCCTGTCTGTCCCATGTGCCGGGATCGACCTACTGCTACCTCATCCGACGATTCGACTCCTGCGGACGCCAGGAGGCAACCTGGCAGGCTGCGACCGTGCTTCGTATTGCATCGGACGGACAACGGGCTCCAAGCCGGCCCAATCCGGTTCACGGCCTCACGAGCAAACCGGCCGGCCCAGCGAACATGCAGCTCCTGTGGTTCTATTGTCCCCTGGATCAGGAGATTGCGCCGGGGCAGTTCAGAGTGTATCGCAGCGGCGTAACAGGAACAGGGGACCTCTCCACTCCGATAGCGGTGGTCCGCTACGATGGGCGGAGATTCTATGGCCTCCAGTGTGCCGGCCCGACGGACGACGCGGACACCTTCGTCGTCCGGGCCGCAAACGCCGCCGGGACCGAAGGCGAATCATCGACGGCCGTGATCCGTCGAGTCGAGAGTCCGGCCCTTGAGCCACCGGTGATCCTCACGGCAGCGTCCTTCTGATCGATTCGGAGAACAACCGATGAGCAATACGACCGAACTGTTTCAACCGGAATACGCGAGACGGGACGTCCCTGGCGCCACGGTGATCGTATACCTCGACGGTGACTTGTGTGACGATCTGGCGCCGGTCGAGGTCGTTCGCGGCACGTGGCCCGACTTCGGCTGGGCCAGACTGACCTGCAATCCGCAGGCAAGAGTCACGGAATCGCAAGAGGACCGGTTTGCGATGGGCCGCCAGATCCGTCTTCAACAGATCTACAATCGCTGCCCGCCGGAGGTCGTGCTTGATGAGCTGACGTTGTTCGTCGGGCGGATCGAGGGCGTCGAAACGACGATGCGTTCAGGAGAACAGAGAATTGAACTCATCGCCAGGGATTTCAGTGCAGCGCTTCGACGCATCACGGTCTACGGACGGCGTGTCCTCCAAAACGACAACTCGACCATCCTGCTGGCCGGTCTGGATACCGTGTTCAACCCGCTCGGACAGGGAAACGCCACCATCGAGCCGGTGTGGGTCCAGGGCCGATCCCGAGTGGTCTTTTCACCAGGTTCCACCGAGGCAAACGCCTGGACGTGCGCCGGTGCAATTCACTATCTGCTGGCCGAGTACGCGCCCCCCGGCTCGCTCCACCGGCCCAGCATGGAGGAGTTGCTCGCCTTGACGGAATCCCGGTTCCTGCGGGATCTCGATGTCACCGGCTTGAGCCTGCTGGAGGCCTTGCATCGGTGTTGCCGGGCCGCCGACGTCCAGTTCCAGTTCATGCCCCGCCTGGCGGAGTCCGGCCCGACCCAGGCCATCGTCTTCTATCGAAACGGCCGGGGCCCCACCATCGAGCTGAACTGCCAGCCGGCCGGCGAATCGCTGAACCTGTCTCAGACGAGCGTCGCCGCGATGCACAGCGAACGGAGCTTCCATCCTGTCACCCATCGCTACATCGGCCAGGGCGATTTCAAGGCCTACGAGGCGACGTTCGAGCTGGTGACGGCCTGGGACCCGGCACTGGAGGGAACCGATTACAGCGTCTTCTGCCCTTCGACCAACGCTCAATTCCATCAGGTCAAGGACGTCTATCGCAAGTGGTGTCTGAACGAGGCGGGCGACTATAGCGGCAGCCCATACAACCAGGGCGAGCCATACGACTTCTCCTCTGTCTTCGGGCAAAGGCCGTACGTCCGTCGCCGGCGCCGCTTCTGGCCTGCGTTGAGCACGGACGCCCACGGCGACTCGCTGGGCTACGTCCTCCAGGTTTCGTATGACAACGGCATGAACTGGTGGGGATACCCTCACGCCTTCAGCAATCTCCTGGGCGAATGCGGGATCTGGCTCAGCAGCGATCAGCTCGACGTGGACACGTGGGTCGCCGCCCTCAAGGGCGTGCTCCGGCTGCGAATCACCGCATCGGTGACAAGCGATGAACGCCTGACCTGCATAATCGCCGACGGCCCGGTAGGTTCGACGATTCCCGTCGTCGATCACGTGCTGACCCTGCCGCGCCAGTTCGCGTACCGCAAGGTTTGCGTCCACAGCGTGTTTGCCGGGACTTCAGCCAATGGACTCGGCGTCCCTGACGAAGCGGATGATTCCGCCGCATTGCATCAGTTCGTCCGTCGGCAGGCCCTCGCAGACCCCGCGGTCATCGAGACGATCGACGTGCAGACTCCCACGCTCCGACTGCACCTGCGCCCGGGGGACACAGTGACATCGAGCCCCGAGAGCCGCGACCTGCTGAGTTGTCGCCGGGACGGTCGCAGCATCGTGTGGATCGAACGGATCCACATGGATTTTGCCAATCAATGCACGAACCTTCGCCTGGTCCGCCAGCGGATGTACGAAGCATAGTGTCTTGTCCCAACTGATGGGTGGGTTGTCATGCTGAACGCAGTGAAGCACCTGGGCATCGGAGCGGAACGTCTCTTCCGCAATCGCACCCGACCTCTCATTGGCAGGCCGGACTCTCTCGGAAGACTCAGAGCCTGCCCTGAACAGAGTGAAGGGATGACAATTGTCGGATGAGCGGCGACCGGGCAACAGGCCCGACTGACACGCCGCAAGGAGCATCACATGGACAATCGCTACGTTACCGATCAGCAGCAGGTCCTGGCCGACATGGCTCGAACCGGTTCGCAGAACCGCGCGGAGACCTCCGCCCTCGTCGCCGCAGGGGGGATCGCCCGGACCTGGCCGGTCAAGATCAAGAGCCATGTAGACCACAACGTCTATCTGGTTTGTGCGGTCGCGATCGGAGACACCGGCTCCGTCCCTGTCGAATTCGGGGAGCAGGTGGAAGCGGTGAATCTGGCGGAGTCGTTCCTGAGCCAGGGGACGCTCTCGGCCGGCACCTACGCGGTCCTGCACCGCCTGGGCGAGAAGAATGTCTTCTACGCAATCCCGTGATGAGCATGAGGAATCGAAACATGACCAGAGAGAACTCCATCCGCTGGCGGCTCGACCGCCGGATCAACCTGTCGGTCCTGCTGCAACTGATGGTCCTCGCGTCGCTGATCCTCGGGAGCTGGGTGAACCTCCAGCGACAACTCGACCTGCTCCAGCACGACGTCGCGACGCTGCTGCAAAGCCAGAAGGACTTCCAGCAGAGACTCGAAACACTCTCGGAGCGAAGCCTGTCCTGCGAATACCGACTCCAGACCGCCGAGAAACAGCTCGCAGGTCCGACGCGGACAATTCCGTAGGGTGTGCCGTGCACCATCAACTCGCTGGGCCCAAGTCGCGGCGCCAATCTCGCAAGTCTCGATCATTCGTTGCGTGTTCAGGCTCCACGACACGACAGCCTGAGGGTTGGCGGCACATTGCAGGAGACCGTTGATGTTGGCGCTCTTGGCCAGCAACATCAGATAGGCATTCGGCAGAGCAGCAAACAAGGGGACCAGCCGCTCTGTCAGCAACGCGACGTGGTCCAGCGCAAGGCTGTCGAGCATCTCTCCCATATTGAAGGCAATCGTACCGACGCTGCCGATCCACAAGTTCCACGCGAGCCTCCGGGAACATCCCAAGGATCCGCTGTGCCTCAGGGTCTCGCTGCACCTTCCGCCACAGGAGGATCGTACGAGGTTTGAACGCTCCGGCCGTATCCATCATGGTCTCCGTCGCAGAGCTGCTCACCGACTGTCACCGTATCCGAAAGCCAGAGACAAATTCATATCCGAATCAGGGAGACAACCATGCAGAGAATCAATTCGGGCAGAACAAGCATTTCCCTTGTCGTTGGCGCTCTCGTGTGCAGCGTCGCTATGACGCTTTCAATTGCTGGCTGCGAAGGGCTGCGTCTGGCGCCGAGCGAGAAGCAGAAGCAGAACGCCTGGCTGCACAGTCGGACCGCCGCCGCGGCTGCTGCGACCGCCGAGAGCGAGCAGACCTCGCAACAGCTCCAGGCGCTCACGCAACTGTCCGAGGTGCAGAGCCAGGCGCTGGCAACCTATTGCGGCCTACCCAAAGAGCTACCCCAAGCCCAGACGACCGAGCAGATCCTCGCCCAGTCGAACTGGCAACTGGCCAGCGACGCGTTGACCGAATCCGCCGAGAGGCCGGACGTCTGGGAAGTCGCGGATTCCGCGATGGACGTCGGCATCGGCCTCGCGGCCCTCTTCGGCGGCGTCTTCGGCACCCAGGCGGTCCGCTTCCTCCAGGACGCCCGCGCCAAGTCCAAAGCCCTCAAGGAAATCATCCAGGGCAACGAGTTGTTCAAGCAGCAGAACGCCGACCAGGCGGCCGCCTTCAAGGCTGCCCAGCAGAACCAGTCGCCCGAGACCCGTCAGCTCGTCACCGCGATGAAGAGCTAATACCGCTGCGGCACTCCGTCTTGGTGGCTGAGAGGACGCACAGACGATTATTCTTCTTCCAGGATTGTGACGATGCCGCGATCTCCGTCCACGCAGAGGAGTTGGCCGGTCTGGATGGTTCTCGGCGCGGGGCCGACGTTGACGACCGCGGGGATGCCGTACTCGCGGGCGATGATTGCACCGTGCGAGAAGCCCGACATTCCTTGATCGCATCGAGGCACACTTCCTGTTCACCGTCGGACCGGCGGCTCACAAGTCATGGAAGCACAGGAGTGTGGCTTTGCCGACGACGGGATCGGCGGACAAAGAAGATGTACCAGGGCGCAATGGCCGCCAAGGCTGCGCCGGAGGCGGTCGCGCCGATTGCGGCGCCGTTTGGCAGGGTGATTTTCCGATAGTCTTCGGGGATGTTGGGGAGGAACTTCGCTTCGTCGATTGGAAGACCCCACGTGAAGGTGTCGTCCACGATTCGGAGATGCGCTTTCTCGAAGAGACTCACGACGCAAGGTGCGATTTCGCCTTCCGCTTCATTGCGGATGGGCAGCTTGGTTTCCGGATCGATCCAGGCTCGCGCAGTCACGTCGCCCACACTGAGGAAAAATGGAGCGAGTTTCCCGTGGAGCTCTTTCGGCATTCGCTTACTCCAGTCCGTTGCTTCGAACCCGATCGCGTTGATGCCATCGATCTGTTTGGGACCGATCTTCCGGTAGTCGCCGGACTGATAGAGCATCTTGATGAACCCTTGAATCGTGAGTCCGGCCATCGCGTCCCGATAGTCTTGCGACAACGGGAAACGAACGTACATCTTGGCAAGCGGAAACAGGAAGGTCGCGACGCCCTGGCTGTCGGCGCAGGCATGTGCGAGCAGTTCGCCGTCTTCCGTATACACCAGGTTGGCATAACCTTGGGGTGACACATAGGTCTCCGAAAAGAGCGTCCAGGTATAGGAACCGTCTTTCTGGGCAACGAGGTTCTTCTTGAACAACTCTTCGAATCCCGGCGGCACGAAAGCCGGTTTCCGGCTGAAACAGAGCGTTCTCTTCCCGGTCGCCAGGACGGTCTCTTGTGCTTGTACAGCTTCTTGAACATCCGCCAGGACAACGCTCTCCGGCACGATTCCATGACCGCCCGGGAACAGAAAGGAAACCGCGACCAGAACCAAGACCGCTGCGCCCGCCAACCTTGTGTATCGACTTGTCATAATACACCTCCCTATCTGGATCAGTTGCATTCTTCGATTCATCGCCGGCCGGGCGAATCCCGTCTGCACGAACTTCGCGTCCTCGGGGAACTTGCGGGCCCACTGCTCGAAGTCGAACGAGGCCGGCTCGCGGCGCAGATGCCCGGCGAGCATTTCGTCCAGCCGATCCATGTCATCTTCCCGTTTCATGAGTGTTCACAGTCTACAATTCGAATCCGTTTGCCTTCAGGAACGCCGCGATCTGCCTTTTGGCCCGCCGAAGCCGGCCGTCGATGGATTGCGGCGTCGCGCCGAGGGTATTGCCCATTTGTTCGTAGCTCATTCCGTCGTAGAACCGCAAGAAGACCACCTCGCGAAGACGCGGCGGCAGCCGTCGCACTGCTTCGGTCAAGACTTCGTTCTGGGCGTCTTGGCACGGGTCCGACTCCGGCGGCGAATGGTGTTCGGCAGACGCCCGGCGCCTTATGCGGTCTCGGAGCATGTCCTTCGCCACGTTCCGGCAGATCGCCGCCGCCCAGGCGCCAAACCGCCCAGGCTCCTTTAGCTTGGGAAGCTGCCGGCAGGCGTGCGCGAGGGCCTCCTGCGCAGCATCCTCCGCTAGATGCCGGTCCAGCAGAATCGAGTCTGCCACCGCGATCAGCGGAGAGTAGTGCCGCCGACACAACTGCTCGAAGCTCTCCGGGTCTGCCTGCAAGGCTCGCCGGACAAGGATGTCATCCTCAGCGTTCGTCATGCGTCCATCACTACGTCTTCAGAGCCGCTCTGTACTTCTGCTATTATGTCCCCGGTCGCCCCGAAGAATCGGCGCAAAAATCCAGAATCTAATGAAAAAGCCCTGCGGAATGCCACAAGGCTCCTGCTTCCGCGAGCGGAGCATTCAGAGGAGTCCGCTTCATTGGCTTCTGTGACAACCGGATTCCACTTGCTTGAGCAGAGTGACGACGCCGCGATCTCCGTCCACGCGGAGCAGTTGGCCGGTCTGGATGATCTTGGAGGCGGGACCCACATTGACGACCGCGGGGATGCCGTACTCGCGGGCGATGATGGACCCATGCGAGAGGACGCCGCCCAGGTCCATGACTACGCCGGCGGCGGGCAGGAAGTAGGGTGTCCACGCGGGATTCGTGACGGGAGCGACGAGGATCTCGCCCGGCTCGACGTGCTGGCCTTCGCTCGGCTCCGTGATGACGCGTGCCTTGCCTGTGACGACTCCCGGCGAGACGGCCAAACCCTGGAACACCCTGGCGCTTGCGTCGATCGCGGACGCGACGTGTCTTCGCGGATCATAGCGGCCCACGACCACGGCGGGCGGATTCTGCTTCTTGTTCCACTCGTACTCGGCCCGGCGCTGAGCGACACGCCCTCTGACATCGAAGTCGGCGCGGCCCTGCGCGACCGGCTCGATCTCGGACGACTCCAGGAAAAAGATGCCGTCGCGGTCGGCGAGGATGCCCTGTTGCTGCAAACGTCGCCCCAGCTCCAAGAGCAAACGCCTGGCGCCGGCGAGGAACCGGACCACCTCGCTCTTCCAGTTCTCCCGGTCGCGAGCCAGTCGCTGGGTCCCGCGCAACGACCAATTGAAGAGCCGGCGTTTGACCGGGTTCCTCAGCTTGCGACGGCACGACGCCGTCAGTCGTTCGCGTTCCTCGATCAGTTGACGTTGTCTCTCCAATGGATTGGCTTGGTCGATGGAGCCCAGATAACCGCGCACGAGGTGGAGGATGTACTCGGGCGTCTCGGCCCAGCGAGGACTGAGCAGCTCCAGCTCATTGTGGCAATGTTGTCCGTGTTCGGTCATGAACCGATCCCACGCCGCAAGGAACTGCCGCCCGCAGTCGGTGCGAGCGAGCCTCGGACGGACTGAGTCCCAGGGTTCGTTGTCGATCAGAGCGTCTTGCGTCTCCTTGTCCCCATGGGCGAGGGCCGCCAGACGCCACAGATCGAGCCCTGCCTCGGTGTCGGTGATGCCACCCTGCGCCGTCTGAAGCCGATAGCCCAATCCCTGTTCCTCGTCGCCGAGCCAGTCGCGGCAGGCTTTCTGGAACGCGCCGACCGCCACACAGTCCCACCAGAAATAGAGCAGGTCACAATTCTTCAGACTCTCCTGGAGCGACAGCATCAATGTCTGCGTCAGCTTCTCCGTCGTTGCGCCAACGACGTCGAACCCTGTCATGGCGTCGTTGCCGGCCTTGAGATCGGCCATGAACCCATCGGCCTTGCTGGGCCGGTGGGCGATCAGGTTGCGAATGATCCCGGGCCAGGAGAGGACATACCCGGGCCAGGTGAAGCCCAGGTCGGGCAGATCTTCGTCGCACAGATCGAGTTCACCGCGCAGGAACTGTTCGACGTGCTCGCCGCCAAACAGGTCACCCATAGTGGTCGCCCTGGATGGGGAGACAAACGGTCGAGCGGCGGCGAACCCGACGTTCGCATTCCAATAGACTCTGCCGGCCACCAATCCGACCAGGAGATTGCAGCCCAGGTCAACACCGACCAGGTGGAGGATCGAGTCGAACAACGGCCGGAACATGGCCAAGACCACGGAATAGGTCATCGGCGTCAATACCTCGGGAAAGACCTCGACCAGATTGGGATTGGCCCAGACCTGGCGGTCCTCCCAGGACTTGGGCTGCGGGATGGCCGTGATGGGTCTTGCCTGGAGAAACCAGAGTGTTCCGTCGCGAATTGCCCATTCGATATCCTGCGGACAGCCGAGCTTCTTCTCGATGCGCCTCACGTTGCGGGCGAGTCGCTTCATGGATTGTGGATCCAGCGAGGGTCTGTCGGCCACGAGGTTCTGGCGGACCAGATCCAAATTCCGCTTCTGCAGGAGGAAACGGTCGGGCTGGACGTTGCCGGAGACGAGGGTCTCGCCCAACCCCCGGCACGACTCGATCACGATCCGGCTGCGGCTGCCTTTGACCGGATCGATGCTGAATGCGACGCCCGCGGCGTCGGGCTCGATCTGTCGTTGGACGATGACCGCCATCTCGACCTGCGTGTGGTCGATGCCGTTTCGTCGGCGGTACTCGTACGCCCGCTCAGTCCACAACGATGCCCAACACCGCTTGATTGCGTCGATGCATTCGTCGAGCGACCGTACGCCCAGGATGGTTTCGTACTGTCCGGCGAACGAATGCCCCGGCAGGTCTTCCGCTGTCGCAGACGAGCGGACGCTCACGACAGAAGCAGCCAAGCGGCGGTATGCAGCCGCGATCTGCTCACGCGTGGAGTCCGTCACAGACGCATGGGCAATAAGCCCGCGAATGTCCTCGACCGGCACGGGCATCTCGTCCAGCCGTGCGGCAATCCGCGGACGAAGGCCGTTCGCGTCGATATGCCCCGCAAACGCAGCCGTCGTTACGAAGAAGCATGCAGGGACTCTCATTCCGAGCCGTCGCAACGTGCAAAGGCTCGCCGCCTTCGGGCCGATCAGGCTCTTGCACAACTCCGGCGTCCGCCGGCTCAACCATCGGATTGCTTCTTCAGGCATATATGCGGCTCATCCGGTTCCCGCGTACTTCCTGATCCCTGCACGCCCGAAGCAGGCGTGTAGGGGAGATTTTCCGCCACGGCAAGGTCAAGAATACCCTCGTCCTCTGGGATCTGCAACCAATCACGAAATGGCTGCCCCACGGGCACGGCGGCGCCTCGATCCCGAAAGCCCGAGACCACCGAATGGTGACGTCATGCGGCTCCCTTGCCATGCTATTGGCTCAAAGCGGAGAATCTCAGGGGTCTGGGGATGGAATCCCCAAGAGATCCCGAAGTACGCCAAAACCAGATGAACCCGAATTTCCAAAGCGGCCCTCCCGCTTTGTCCTTGCTTCCCTCGGCCTTTTTTCCGATAATTGTCCCCAGAAAAGCACCTTGATGACGCGTCGACGAACTGGTTGGCGATTTCGGCATGTCAGACGATTCTGGCGAGGTCGAGATGAGTCGGATGGCTGTGCCAGTTGAAGTGTCGAGCGAAACGGGACAGAGGAGAGCGGAAAATGATAGCTGTTCCCGGTATTCCCGGTTATTGACCGGATCGCTCGCGATCCCCGCGAATGGCTGTGTTGCGCTTCGCATGTTAATGCGCCGAACGTGTAACTATTGGGAGTCAGATCATGATTGCGAGGACCTTCTTATTCGCGAGCATCATTTTCTGTTTCATTTCCAGAATTCCGGCAACGGCCACACAGGGGGGAGTTCCCGACGAGCTTGCCGCCTTTGTGGAACGCACAGCAGCGGATATAGACGCATCGCCCTTGAACATCCCACAATTCAAATCAGCCACAGTTGATGGGATAGAGGACTTGGGCAAGGTCGATGGGACCGACCGATACCTGTGCTGGTTGAAGACCGATCCCAACCGCGTCGGCTATATCGCCGTGGCGAGCGATGGCAAGTCTTTCCAGGTGTTGGCGTTTTCCGCGACCACGTTGCCGCCACAGTACTTCCTGAAGAATCTCCAAGTCCCGCAGGCACAGCAGGAATCCCTGGACTTCGCTCACGCCAACCAGGTTTCCGCCGTCGCCAACGTCCCTCTTGTTGCTGCCACCAAGACATCTCTTGGGACCGAGTCATTTGAGATCTCCGAACTCGCCGCTTCCGTCTCTGCCGTACTCAACTACTGGCAGAGCGAAAAGAAGATACTGCTTTTTCGGCATGCCGGCATAGGTCATTGGGGACTCGAATTATCCGGGCCAGACTCCGAGTACACGCGTCGCTTCAAAGAGAACCCGACCAGTATGCAGGAACCCGAAGATCCCAACTGGCAGTCCTTGCAGAAGGAGTTCGATGAGGCCATAACGAGTGCCGGTCTCAGGGGCAGGCAGACTGCGGAGGGAATAGCGAGGAACAGACTCCGGAGGCGGGACATCCTCAAACCCATGGTGAGGCGACGACTGCTTGATCCGGTTAACGCTCGCGAACGTCTTGATGCTATCACACAAGAGCAAGGAGCCCTCGATGCCTCCTTGACCGGCCTCGCGTCGTTGTGTATGAAAGATGCAATGCTCCTGCAGGCGGACTACTTGGACAGCGACAGACGGAATCTCGGTCGCAATATTGAGATGTTCTTCAAGACTCGTGGTCGGACGGTGCAGCTTGAGAGTCCGCCCTTCGAGAGGATGACACTGGATGCTTTTCCTGGCCTTCTCATGGGCCCGGGAGACCCTGCGGCAGTCGTGTTAGGCTATGTCGATATCGGCCCAGAACGTTTTGCGTCTGTGCTCTTCCCGAAAACCGCCCAACCGATTGTCACGAGCCTGGCCCAGAGGACCCGGGAAATGAGGATCGCCCGAGGACTGCCTCCGGAGAGCGACCAAGTGGATGGCGGACAATTCGAGAAAGATGTTGCCGAAATGAGAGCTGCTGAGGAACAGAAGCGGAAAGCGTTTGAAGCCAGGGGGATTCCGTACCAACCTCCAGAGAAGGACCCGGCGCAAGTCCTTAGAGAAGGTGTTGAGCGAATAAGAGCGCTGCGTGAAGCATCACCGGTTGCGGAGGATAGATTCAGTGTTTCTTCGGTGAATGTCGAACATGGCGTTCACTTGATCAGATGTTCGGCACTCAGATCGTGGCAGGTGTTGTACATTGCAGGCGTTGGGGTCGCAGATAACTGGGGCCGGAACGAGTAGGGGGAGGAGTGGGGTCTGGGGGGAAGTCGGGGTCAGCCCTTCGTTTACGCTTTAAGGAAGTGTCGTATCGGTGGCGAGTTAGTCGGACCGAGCATCTTTCCCTGTGAGGCATTCCTCGACAGTGGAAGACCGGACGGAATACGCCGTCTGAAGGCGGTGCGCCGGGAAGGGGGTTCACCACCGAGGCACAGAGGTCACAGAGAAGAGGACCCCCATGTGGCCCGTGACCCGTGGTCCGCTCGGAATCGGATGGAATCGTCGCTCGTCTCTCGTCGCTCGCATGAGACAGACGGTGGACGCAGTCCACCCTACCGCTGTGGCCCGATCGGCGGTTCCTTCTGTCTGTCGCCTCCTTCGTGCCTTTGTGGCTTTGTGTGAGCATGCCTTTGAATCGTTCGCATGAGACTACAAACGGCTTTCTCTGTGGCCTCCGTGTCTCCGTGGTGAAGATCGTCTGTGTCCGGTGACTGGCTGTCCCGCTCGACTGCCATTGTGGCAGTTTCAGGGGGCGTCGCGCCGGGATTCCGCGCCGTCTGCGAATCACCGCCTGTAAATCCTTGTGCGGCATGAGCCTGCGGTCGCTCCCGCCGGGACGCGAAAGAGTCTCGGGTGGCACGGGGTTTGCTGATCTACAAACTAACGTGCCTGTATGATATCCAGGCAATGCGAGATGTATCGTTCAACAGCAACTATTGGCTTTTGAATGGACGAATGCAACCGGTATTGTCACCCCAGCGAAAGCGGGGGTCCAGGAACGTCGCGAAAAAGCCTGGATTCCCGCTTTCGCGGGAATGACAGAGTCGGTTCCGTGTTTCGATTAGCCGTTCAATCATCAGCAACTCATTCGGAGGATTCCTCATGGCGAGTGTCGCTCAGATCCAGGCCAATCGTTCGAACGCGCAGAAATCCACTGGGCCGCGTACGCCGGAAGGGAAGGCGGCGGCGTCTCAGAACGCCGTCAAACACGGACTCTTGGCCGAGCAGGTGGTGATCAAAGGAGAAGACCCGGCCCAATTCGATCTCTACCGTGCGGGGATGCTCGAGGAGCTGGCCCCGGTCGGGGCGGTGGAGGCGATGCTGGCCGAGCGGGTCGTCGGGCTCTCCTGGCGGCTGCTACGGGCCGAACGCCTGCAAGCCGCCGTCTTCGCGACGGTCTACCGCGAGAACGCCAACGATGTGGTGCTCTGGCCCAAGCATGGGTTGCCGATCCAACCCGGTCCGGGCGAGGACGAGGTGGTCCTGGGGCAGGTGGTGATGACGGACTTCGTCCACGCCAAGGTGCTGGATCGGCTGTTGGTCTACGAGCGTCGGATCGAGAGCAGTCTGTACCGGACGATGCGCCAACTGCGCAAAGAACGGGAGGGACGCACGGCGGCGGCCAAGCCGGAAGAAGCCACTCCTTCCGAGGATACTCTTGCAGCGGCTCAAGAGTCCGCTGCCCCGGCGGAATTGGCTTCGTTTGGCGCAGGTTCACCGCCGAACCGAGCGACAGATTCAACGTATCAAATCCCCATCAATGGCTCTGACTTCATACTTCGGACTTCACGCTTGAGACTCGAAGAGAAGACAACGCCTTACGGCGTCACTACGAACGGGCGGGACGCCCATGCGGGGGAAGTCCCCGCTCGCACCGAACCGTCGTGCGAAACGAAGCCAATTCCGGAAGGAGGGCCGGCCTGGCTGAGCCGGCGGGTGCCGGAGGGCGGGAGAGCCCCCGCCGGAGAGGCAAGTACGATAGAACCGGATGGGCGATAGCTTTGACTTTTCCCCTTTGACCTTTTACTTTGTGCGGATATGGCAGCCAATCTGACACCAGCTTATCGGGATGCGGACGAACGCTTCCGCGCCGCTACGACCAATGAGGAGAAGATCGCGGCGTTGGAGGAGATGATCGCCACCGTTCCCAAGCACAAGGGCACCGAGGGCCTCCAGGCGGACCTCAAACGCAAGCTCAGCAAGCTCAAGGAGGCCGCCACCCAGCCCAAGAAGGGTGCCGCTCACACCGACATCTTCCACGTCCCGCGGTCGGGGGCCGGACAGGTGGTCCTCCTGGGCCTGCCCAATACCGGCAAGAGCGCCATCCTGGCAACCCTGACCAAGGCCAAGGTCGTCGTTGCGGATTTCCCCTTCGCGACGCAGGTCCCCGTGCCGGGGATGGTCCGGTACGAGGACGTGCAGATCCAGCTCGTGGACATGCCACCCATCACGGCCGACTACAGCGCCCCCGGCCAGGTGGGTACGTATCGCAATGGCGACCTCATCGCTCTGGTGATCGATCTGTCGCAGGATGTCGAGGAGCAGGTCCTCGTGCTGCTCGACTACCTCGAATCCAAGAAGCTCCTGCTCGATGAGAAGACGCCCGCCGTGGACGCTCAGGGCAACGCCCTGGCCAGGAAGGCCGTGTGCCTGTGCACCAAGGCGGACCTCGCTCCCGACGGCGCCTTCGAGCTGGTCAAGGTTTCGTGCGACAAGATGGCGGAGTTCCTCAGGCTCTCGACCCAGACGGGCGAAGGCTTCGACAAGCTGGGCGAGATGCTGTTTCGCCAGTTGAACATCCTTCGGGTCTACGCCAAGCCGCCCGGCAAGCCGGCGGATATGAAGGACCCGTTCACGTTGCCCGTCGGCTCCACTGTCCAGGAAATGGCCAAGACGATCCATCGCGAGCTGGCGGAGAAGCTCAAGAGCGCCCGCATCTGGGGCACCGGCGTCTACGATGGCCAGAGCGTCCATCTCACCCACGTCCTCCACGACAAGGACGTCGTCGAGCTGCACTTCGGATAGGAGCCGTAACAGCGTAATAGACACGACGCGGGAATTCGCTTGACACCCAACGTTGGTTGTCCTATAAGTCATGATAAGGGAGATGTGTCGGACGTACGCTCGTCGGTGAGGACGCTGCGAGGTACGGACGATGGAGACCTGGATCATGGTTGCGAAACCGACACATGATGTGACGGATGGCATGCACAAGGCGGGACACGACTGCGAGCCGTTCCGCGCGACGAGACCGCGGGAGCCCGAGCCCGGCGCGATCGAGATGGGTTCGGATCCGGCTGGGGAATCGCGGGCTGCGATCCAACGTCTGCAGCGTGAAACGGCCCGACGCAGACTGGCGGAACGCAAGCTCCGCAAGAGATCGCAGATGCTCGAAGCCTTCTTCCAGCATACGGTCACACCCCTGGCGTTCCTGGATCGATCCTTCCACTTCATCCGTGTCAACGATGCCTATGCCCAGGCGGACGGCAGGGCGCCCGAGTACTTCCTTGGCAAGAGTCACTTCGCGATCTATCCGGATGCCAGGATGCGGGAAATCTTCGAGCAGGTCGTGCGGGCGAAACGCCCATATCGCGCCAGCGCCCAGCCGTTGACCTGTTTCGGCGGGTCGCATCGCGTACGGTACTGGGACTGGCAGCTTGCGCCGGTGTTGAACGATTCCGGCGAGGTGAGATTCCTGGTCTTCAATCTGGAGGATGTCACGAATCAGCAGGAGGCTCTGCACGAGCTCCAGCATCGGGCCCGCCAGCTCCAGAAGCTCACGCTGGAATTGTCGCAGGCGGAAGAGCGCGAGCGAAGGCGTCTGGCCGAAATCCTCCACGACGATCTCCAGCAAGTGTTGGCCGCCGCCCGATTCCATCAGGGGGTGCTGAGGGCCCGGATTCATGGCGACGCGGCCCTCGAAGAACCGGCCGGCCAGATCGGCGTTCTGCTCGACGAGGCAATCGACAAATCGCGGAGCCTGTCGCACGAGCTCAGCCCGGCGGCGCCGTACGAGAACGACCTGGCGGAGACGTTTGAGCAGTTGGCCCGACAATTCGAAGCCACGCACGGCCTGCTCGTTCACGTCGAGATCCGAGGGCGAATCGCCCCACGATCGGAGAGGCTCCGGTCCTTTCTCCACAAAGCGGGGCGAGAATTGCTGTTCAACGTGGTCAAATACGCAGGTGTTCCGGAGGCTCGCTTGCGCCTGCAATGCCTCCGGCGTTCGGTGTGGCTGACGATCTCCGATAAAGGATGCGGCTTCGATCCCGACACCCTCGGAGAGACCGGCGGGTCCGGGCTGCTGAGCATCCGCGAGCGCGTCCGATTGCTCCGGGGACGAATGAAGATCCGAACCGGCGCAGGCAAAGGCAGCACGTTCCTCATCGCAGTCCCCGACGACGAGGGCGACGATCCGACAACGACTCCCTCACCATCCGGTTGACTCCCGCTGCGACGGGCAGGCGCCTCCCCGGGTTCTGCTCAAAGACTCTCGAGCCAGTGTTGGCTGAGGAGGGCCAAGTCGAGCAGGTTCACTGTCCCGTCGCAGTTCAGGTCGTTCGAGGAGCACGCCTGGCCGGACCAGCCGGCCAGTCTCGCGAAGAGCCACCAAGCGGCATAGGCCTTCCGATTCGCATTGAGCGGCTCGCTGTGCGCCGACTCGCAGGAATACCAGTCCACGTTGACGGCGTGACTGTTCTGCCAGGCGGTGGCCCAGTTGCCGAGCCTGGCACCGGTTTGCGACACGTAGTAGCTGCAATCGTCGTGGGGGAACGGGTAATAGACGCCGTCGGGATCGTGGCTCTCGATGTCCGCGAAGTCATAGAG
Source organism: Sedimentisphaerales bacterium (assembly GCA_034678485.1). GTDB lineage: Bacteria > Planctomycetota > Phycisphaerae > Sedimentisphaerales > Anaerobacaceae > PLanc-01. Next base: position 97,570 of record JAXDBU010000061.1, read on the forward strand.
CACCTTGCCATTGGCTTCGCAGTAGTCCCGGATGACCTGGTTGGCGGCCTTGTTGTCGTCGTCGTCGCCGTGATCGACGTGCCCGGTCATGTAGACGAACGTGACATTCGGGTAGTCGCGCTCCAGTTGGCTCATCGGCTCGATGTACTGGGGGAACAGGGTGTCGTCGTTGTACTTGCCGCTGACCTGGCCGCACCAGGACCAGAGGATGACGTTCACCTTGGCGTTCTGCGGGTTGTTCAGATAGGCCCGCGTGTTGTTGACCCAGTCGGGGTAATAGCCGACGTCCCCGCTCATGGCGTAGTCGTGCAGATCGAGCGCGCCGTTGGCGCCGCCGCGTTTCCAGGCGAAGATGTCCTTGGGCAGCGCCAGGCCCTTGCCGCCGGCGTTGGCGAAGGCGACCAGTCCGGTCATGCCGGTGGTGATCTGCGAGCCGTGGGAGGTGTGACCGTAGGCGATGTGGAGCGTCGCCTTGGCCTGCACGATCGCGGATTCGGGGATTTGGGTGATGTCCGTGCAGGTATGATCGACGATCAGTGCCTCGGCGTGAATCGCCGGACATCGGACGATCAGGACGAAAAGGACGGCCATCACGACTCGTTGTGCATTCTCTTTCATCGTCGTTTCCCTTCCCACGTTGCCGACCGGTCCGGGGACCGGCACTCTGTGAACAGGCGCATGTGATCGCATGATCCAAATCCTATTATGCCATCCGAGGGCCCGGAATGCAAGACCGCAGGGAGCCGATTTGACTTTACGACCGTGGTCAAACGCAGTAGCTTGGGTATGGCTGTACGCTGCGGAGATACGATATGGGCAGTCCCTTGGGCAGGATGTCGTGGTTGGGGATGGTCGCACTGATCGGCCTGGCGGCCGGCTGCCGGACGATCAATCGAGGGATCACCGAGAGCGTCCTGGAACGGGGCGCATCCGATCGGTGGCAGGTCCACTACGGCAGCCGAGTCATGTACACCCTGACGAATGACACGCTGACCGACGTCCAGTTCGAGGGTTCGACGCTTGCGGGCGACGTGGTCGTTCGCTATCAGCGCGGACTCGGGCCGCAGGCGCAGTGCGTTGCGGACAGAACCTCCGATTTGCTGGACGACATGCGCGAACGGACGGGAATCACCATTACGACGCGGACCACGATCTACCTCATTCGCTTCGATCAGCGCCCGCAGAATTACGACATCACACTGTCGGTCGAGCCCAACGAGTTCCCGGTGCCTCTGTTCGTTCGGGTCGGCGAGGAATCCTGCGAGGCCATCCTCGCCCAGAACCCGAGTTATCCCTATCTGATGGTGCACGAGCTGGTGGAGACCTCGCTGGTGGGTCACAGCGGCGGGCAGGTCCTGCCCGATCTCTCCTGGGGGATGCTGGGTCTGCACGCGTATGTCAACAATTACACCCGCTGGTTCCGCGAGGGCCTGGCAAATTATGCCGGCTACATCGCGTATGAGGCGGCCTCCAGGCAGATCCCGAGCGACCGGCGACTGCATTATCACCAGACGCTTCTGCACACGAATCCGTTCACCTCGCTGGCGGAGATCGGGGACAAGCTGTTCTCCTGGCCGCAGTTGCCTGCTGTGGAACAGCAGCGGACATACTACAACGCGGCTCTGGGCCTGTTCCTGTTGATCGCGGATACGTACGGCGAACAGACGATCCAGTGTGTCGCCGACGAGATCGCGCGACAGAAGATCGTCGATGGCCCGGACCTCGTGGGGATCGTCAATCGCGTGATCGGTACCGACGTGAGACGCCTGGCTGAGGACTACGAGTTTCCTTCGCTCGGCATGGATTTGGAGCGGATGACTCCGGCTCTGGCTCTGAACCGCGGTGTCGATTTGCACGAGGGCGTGTTCGTGGAGGCCGTGCGAAAGGGCCAGGCCGCTGAACGAGCGGGTCTGAAGGAAAGAGATGTGATCCTCGCTGTGGGCGCGATGCCCGTCACAAATCTGCTCGACTTCGAGCTGGGCGTGTTCAGGTCGCGAAAACAGCGATCCGTTTCCACAACCGTCCACAGACAAGGCATCGGTTCTCTGACCGTCGATTTGCCTATCGAGACGCGCAAATCCGACCAGGATGCCCCTCCTCGAAAACGCCGCAATCCCCTGGAGGAAGGCCGGGTCGAATTCAGCCAACTGAACTGATTCTCCCCTCGCTGACTCCGAGCTCCGCAGAAAAAATGCGTAATCTGGTAGAATCAGCTTGACAGAATGTACTGTATGCATTACATTTAGTTCTGTGTAGATTACATGATCGCTCCGAACAGGTAGGAGAACGGAGCCATGAATCGGGAACAGAAGATAGCCTGGGTGCTCGTCGTCTCGACGTCGCTACCCGTGACATGGTGCCCGGCTCTGCTGATCGGGGCCGCCTTCTGTCGGGAGTATGGCCGGTCCTTCGCCATCCTTATCCGGTACGGCCGGAGAAGCAAAGGAGAACAGGCATGAATCGATATCAGAGAATAGCATGGTTCAACCTGATCGTTGTAACCGCGACCATCGTCGTGACCTCCGTTGGGATCGCAGTGGAGTTTCACATTCGTGGCTATTCGACCGTCGGACTGTTTGGCATCGGTCTTCTGGCGTTGCTGAAGCTCACTCCGTGGCTGTTCAAGAAGCCGGAGAGTCCCCGTGGCGTAGTATGCGATGAGCGGGACGATCTCATTGTCACGAGAGCCATCTTACATGCGTGGACCGCGTTCTGGTGGGTCTTGTTTGCCTCGTGTCTTCTCTTGTGGTTCCTCATAGGACCGAAGAACTCAGTGCCGACGATGGTGTTGCCGCTGATGGCTCTTGCGGGAGGACTGGTCCATAAGGTGGCGTGCTCTGTCGCCATTCTGGTTCAATACGGCCGGGGAGCGAAAGGACAAGGACTATGACTCAAAAGGAAGAAGCGTGGATGGGCCTGCTTTTGGGAGGTCCGATGCTTGTCATTCCCAGCGTCGTCGCCGTGTTCATCGCCTACGACAGAGGGCTATCCTTTGCCCCTGCATTGATGTTTACCGTCACGGTCCTCTGGGGCGGTTTGCTTTGGCTGCTGCCCTACATTCAGCGGAGATTCCACAAAGACAAGAAGGAAATCACCTTTGACGAGAGAGACCAGCTCATCCATAAGAAGGTCGTGATGGCTGCGTACGTCACTCTCTGGCTTTACTTTGTCACGGCGTGCGTAATCACATGGTGCCTTGTCGGCCCCAATGGCTCGATCTCGGTTAACGTGATGCCTTTGACTCTTGTAGGAGGCCTCGTCCTCTTCAACCTTGTACAGGGTGTGGCCACCGTGATCCTGTACGGCCGGACCGGGAAAGGAGACCAGCCATGAATAGGACACAGAAAGGCGCTGTGATGACCCTCTCGGCTTTCCTCCTGAACGCCGCATTCCTCGGTTATCTGTTCATCAGGATCTTCGTTCTCAAGGGCCTGCCGCGGGTATCCGACATGGTGCCTTTGTTGCTCCCGGTCGCAGGGATGGCTGCATGGTGGGTGGCCATGTCGCGAAGAAGACAAAGCCCGGCCGAGCCCGAGGCGGATGAGCGGGACAAGGCGATCACCAAGAACGCGGTCCTCGCAGGTTTCATCTCGATTCTGCTGTTTCTGGCGGCGACGGTCCTGGTCCTGGCGATTGCGGTTGGGGAGGCTGGTTCCGTTCCCGTCTACGTCCTGACGTTCATCCTCTTAGGCGTGTGCCTCGCGGCGGGGCTGGTCTACTCCGTCGCGATCCTGGTCCAGTACAGGTTGGGAGGCAGGGATGAATAACGACCGCATCAGCAATCGAATCCGCCGCCTGCGGTTCGATCACAATGAGATGACCCAGCAGGAGCTTGCCGACAAGGCCGGCGTCACGCGCCAGACGATCATCGCCATCGAAGCGGGCAAGTACTCGCCCTCGCTGCCGCTGGCCTTCCGCATCGCCCGCGCCTTTCGTGCGACGGTCGAAGAGGTCTTCGTATACGAGGACGACAAGACGCCCTCCGACCCCGGCAAGGCGGCAACGTGACGGGATTCGTGAACATGCTCGCAACGGTCGGCCCCACGGATGTTCCCCACATGGGTCGCCCGGCGCCGACTATCACTCCTGCGAAGAGCCTGCCCCTCACGTCTTGTCATTCCCGCGCAAGCGGGAATCCACTCTCTCGGTCGCGCCCAATCCC
>JAXDBU010000062.1:0-27472 GCA_034678485.1 Sedimentisphaerales bacterium
CGTTCGACATCAAAGACCTCGAACCCGAGGCGTATGACTATCTCGCCAAGGCCGGCGCGTTCCAGAAGGCGCCGATCCAGCGGCTGGCCCACATGAACCCGCTGGCAATCGACATCTACAAAGAGCATGGCATCGACCTGTACAAGGAGCCGCTGGAGATCGCGGTCTGCGCCCAGCACAACAACGGCGGCTTCGCGGTGAACCACTGGTGGGAGTCGAGTATCCCACACACGTTCGTCATCGGCGAGATGGCGGGCACCCACGGCGTGAAGCGCCCCGGCGGCTCGGCCCTCAACGCCGGGCAGGTCGGCGGCGTGCGGGCCGCGGAATACATCGTGAACGCCTATGGTTGTGAGGTCGCCGACCACGCGACGGGCATCGAACGCCAGGTCGCCGATCTGATCGCCAAGCTGGACTCGTGGAGCGCCTCCTCCGGCCCAGCTCCGCAGGAGGTCATCACACAGATCCAGAGCCGCATGACCGCCTCGGGCGCCCACATCCGAGAGGCAAACGACGCCAACGAGAGTCTCCGGAAGGCCCTGCTTCTGTGTGCTGCGATCCGTGAGAAGGGTCTGGCCATAGAGAGTCCCCGGGAATTCCCCGTCGCGATCCAGGCGGAGCATCTGGCCTTGTGCAGTGTCGCCTACCTGAAGGCCATCGTCGATCTGCTCGCTCGGGGCGGCGGTTCGCGAGGCTCCTATCTCGTCTTGAGTCCGAACGGGGCGCCGATCCATCCGGACATCCTCGACAAAGCGACCGGCAAACCCGTTCTGTTCCGGCCGGAAAACAAGGAACTTCGAAACACGATTCTGCAAATCCGATATGACGAGACGTCGCCGGACCTGTTCACGAGCACGGAAATTACTCCCAGGCCCGCGCCGACCGAACGAAAGACCTTCGAGCCCGCCTGGCGCGACTACCGGGAAGGACGGATCTATGCATCGGACGAATAGACGCTTTCGTATGTGGTCCTGTGGCGCCGCACGAGACCCGGGCGTCTGCTCGTCTGTCATCCTGAGCGCAGCGAAGGATCTGGGCCACGGAGTTGAATCGACCCACGTTACGGAAGGTACTTCTTGTTCGCAGGCCGGATGCTTCACTGCGTTCAGCATGACAAGAAGACCGGTCTGGATGAATCATTGACATATGGGAGAGTCTATGGCGATTCTCGAACTGAGAGCCCAATCCGAGTGCAAGTACGATGTCCTGTCGCTGGGCGAGGTCATGCTCCGACTCGACCCGGGCGATGAACGAATCCACACGACGCGGAGCTTCCGCGTCTGGGAAGGCGGCGGCGAGTACAACGTCGCTCGCGGCCTGAAGCGGACGTTCGGCAAGCGGGCCGCAGTAGTGACGGCCATCGTGGACAATCCCGTCGGCCGACTGCTCGAAGACCTGATGCTGCAAGGCGGCGTCGGTCTGGAATACGTCAAGTGGGTCCCCTTCGACGGCATCGGGCGCAAGACCCGCGTCGGCCTGAACTTCACCGAGCGCGGCTTCGGCATCCGCGGGGCCGTCGGTTGCTCCGACCGCGCCAACAGCGCCGCATCGCAGCTCAAGAAAGGCGACATCGACTGGGACCGGATCTACGGGCAGGACGGCGTCCGCTGGTTCCACACGGGCGGGATCTTCGCCGCCCTCTCGACGACCACGCCCCAGGTCATTATCGAAGCGGTCACAGCCGCCAAGAAGTGCGGCACAATCGTCTCCTACGACCTGAACTACCGCAACTCGCTCTGGCGCGACGTCGGCGGCCAGGAGAAGGCACGCCAGGTCAATCGCACCATCGCGCCCTATATCGACGTGATGCTCGGGAACGAGGAGGATTTCACCGCGGCGCTGGGTTTCAAAGTCAAGGGCCTGGACAAAGGCTTCTCGCAGCTCGACCCGACGAACTTCAAGAAGATGATCGAGGCCGCGGTGAAGGAGTTCCCGAATTTCAAGGTGGTCGCGACAACGCTGCGGCACGCCAAGACGGCGACCCGAAACGACTGGGGCGCGGTGATGTACGCCGGCGGGCAGTTCTACGAGGCTACGCCGCGGCTCGACCTGGAGATCTACGACCGCGTCGGCGGTGGCGACAGCTTCGCCTCCGGCCTGATCTATGCCCTGATGGAGGGCAAGAGTCCCGAGCAGGCGGTCAATTACGGCGCCGCCCACGGGGCACTCGCGATGACGACGCCGGGAGACACGACGATGGCGACGCTCAGCGAGGTCGAAAAAGCCATGAAGGGCGCCGGCGCCAGGGTGGACAGATAGATTTCACCACAGAGACACAGAGGACACAGAGAGAAGAGTGAATTCGGGAAGAGTGTCGCTTCTCCACTCACACCCTCTCGCCTCTTCTCTCTGTGTCCTCTGTGTCTCTGTGGTGATATTAACAACAGGAAAGCAACAATGATCGCAGAGACGGTGAAATGGGTTGGCGGGACCGACGGCGCACTGGAGATGATCGACCAGCGCCGGCTCCCGACAGAGTTTGTCATCCTGAAGGTCCGCAGTGTCGAGCAGTTGCACGAGGCAATCCGAACGCTGGCGGTCCGCGGCGCGCCGGCTATCGGCGTCGCGGCGGCCTACGGCCCGGTCCTGGCACTGCAGTGGCTGACCGGCCGCAAGAGCTTCCCTGAGGCTTTGGACCATGTGCTCAAGGCCTGCGACTACCTTGCCACCTCGCGTCCGACTGCGGTCAACCTGTTCTGGGCACTTGACCGCATCCGAACCAGGGCCAAGGAAGTCGCCTCCAATCCCCAGGCCACCGCGTCGTTGCTGGCGGAGTCGATCCTGGCCGAGGCCAACGCGATCTGCGCCGAGGATATCGAGATGTGCCGGCGGATCGGGGCCAACGGCGAGCAGTTCATCCGCGACGGTTTCGGCGTCCTGACCCACTGCAACGCCGGAGCCCTCGCCACCGCAGGACAGGGAACCGCGCTATCGGTCATGTTCGAGGCACAGAAGAGGGGCAGGCAATTCGAGGTCTACGCGGACGAGACCCGGCCCCTCCTGCAGGGGGCTCGACTGACCGCCTGGGAGCTCCAGCGAGCGGGTATCAAGGTGACCGTCATCTGCGACAACATGGCGGGCTTCCTGATGAAGCAGGGCAGGATCCAGGCGGTCATCACCGGTGCCGACCGTATCGCGGCCAACGGCGATACGGCCAATAAAATCGGCACGTACAGCGTCAGCGTGCTGGCGAAGGACCACGGGATTCCGTTCTACATCGCCGCCCCCTCCAGCACGTTCGACCTGAGTCTCGCCAGCGGCGACCAGATCCCCATCGAGGAACGAAACGCTTCGGAGGTGACCTGGATCGGCGACAAGCACGTCGCGCCGGAAGACGTGGGCGTCTACAATCCCGCGTTCGACGTGACCCCGGCTCAGAACATCGCCGCCATCATCACGGAACAAGGTGTGATCGAGAATCCGAACGCCGATCGCATTGGCGATCTGCTCGGGTAGGCTCGTCATGCGACCGCGACGACCTGTTTGACCTCGGGCACTTTCTCCTTGAGGATACGCTCGATACCCATCTTCATGGTCATGGTCGCACCGGGGCAGCCCCGGCAGGCCCCCTGCAGGCGGAGACGGACAGTCCTGTCTTCGTCCACGCCGATCAGTTCCACATCGCCGCCATGCCCCTGCAGGGCCGGTCGGACGGACTCTATCACCTCGCTGACCTTCTCCTGGAAGGTCTTCCCAGCGCCGGTTTCCTTCGGATTCACCTTGTCAGTCATAAATGATCTCCACGAATCAACAGGCGGCCATTATACGGGCACTGCCGCCTGCATCAAACCTTTTCTCAGTACCCGGCGAACTCGGGACAGCTCACGCTATTGACAAGAACATACGTCGTGGGTACGTATAGGTGCTGTTTCCGCAACCGTGATTGCTATTGGGAGGTTCAAGAATGAAGGCGGTATGGATTGGCGTATTACTGACAGTAGTGGCGGCCGCCGGCTGCGCCAGCAGCGAGGCGGAAAGCCAGGCGGTGGTCGGCTATGACTTCGGCAAGATCGACAGGGTCGCAATCGTCGAGGTGACCGGCAGAGTCTACGGCGATGCAGCCAAGAACAAGATCAGCAACCTCGTCACCATGGCGCTGATGAAGAAGGGCTACACGTTCATTGAGCGCCGAGAGGTGCAGGCCCTGTTGAAGGAGCAGCAATTCCAGGCGTCCGATGTGACGACCGAGGCCGGCGCCGCCAAGGCGGGCCAGATCCTCAACGTCCCGGCGGTCATGCTGATCGATATCCCCAAGTTCAAGAGCGGGAAGATCGACATGACGGCCAAGCTGGTCGACGTGGAGAATGGGACCATTCTCTGGATGGGAAGCGGCTCGGGCAGCACGAACAAGACGCTTGGCACCATCGCGGGAGCCGCCGCAGGTGCCGCAATCGGAGCGGCCGTGGCGGGTGGAGATTCCAGTGATCGATGGCTCGGCGCAGCCGTCGGCGCCGCCGCGGGCGGCATTACCGGCTATGCCCTGACGCCCAGCGAGGAAAAGCAAGTGATGAAAGTGGTGAAGAAGGTGGTCAAGGGCTTCCCGTCCAGGATACCGGAGGCGCCCGCCAAGAAATGATGGGCGGAGAATTGCGGGGTTGTAGAGATTCGTTGCAGCAATCCAGGGCCGGAGACGAATGCGATCTTCGGCCCTGTTTCTTTGTCCATAATCAGACGAGTGCCGGCTCGGACCGTACGACTTCATCGGATTGCCCGAAGCGGGCGGCCTGTTCGCCCGGGCACATCGGCAGCGGCTCGAAGAACTGGACTGCGATGCGGCGTAGTGCGCTGTTCACGCCGTCCACCCGGCAGACGCGGCCGGAACGGATGAAATCGACCATGTCGAACGAATCGTCTTGGCCGTATTGCGGGATACTGAATCGCGCGGTCAGGTGCTGGCCGAGATAGGGACATCGGTCATCCGCGTAACAGGTGAAGGCCGCCCCCTGGCTCGAAAGATCCGCCATCTGCCCCTGCGACAGCTCACCATTGACATCCTGGGCAAACCAGACCGGCCAATGGTAATACAGCCGTTGTTCCATCCTGCGTTCGCTCGTCGTGCTCATGGGTACTATTCCTCGACAAACCGTTGACTGTCACCTTCGTGTCGAGAGACAGATCGACGACGCAGGGTGGCGACTTGAGGGTCGCCCCCGAGAAAACCACGGCCCGTCCGCCTGAAAGGCCGCACTCATCCCATCCCATCGGGGAAAACGGCTGCTCGCAGAATGGACCAGCCGTAAGGTTTTTACTACATCAGACGCGAGATTCCGATAACCGGTTGCGAGTGGCCTTGTTCTACACGCTCGCGACGAACTGCCGAGCGAGTTCGCCGAACAGACGACCCCGCTGCTGGTAGTTCTCGAACATGTCGTAGCTGGCACACGCAGGACTGAGCAGGATCACGTCACCCGAAACCGCAAGCCGACCGGCGATCTCGACCGCCTCGGCCAATGAGCCTGCGAAGCGGACATCCGCAGCGTGACCGCCCTGCGGCGCTCCTCGAACGGCTTCGCCGATCATGCGAGCGGTCTGGCCGATGAGAATCACGGCTTTTGCGCTCGAGGCGATCCTCTCGCCCAGTTCGATGAACGGGGTGTGCTTGTCGTATCCGCCTGCGATGAGGATCTTCGGGCCGTCGAAAGCAGAAAGGGCCACCATCGTGCCTTCAGGCGTCGTGGCCTTCGAGTCGTTGTACCAACGGACGCCTTTGCCGTCGGCGACCCGTTCGAGCCGATGCGGCAGGGCCTTGAAGCTCGACAGACAGGACCGGATGGACCGCTCAGAAGCGCCGAAACGCCTGGCAATCGCCATCGCGGCCGCGAGATTCGACAGGTTGGCTCGACCGGGAAGCGCGTACTCGCTGCGCATCTCGCTGCCAACATCGTCCGCAGAGAACCTCAGACAGACCCGACCCGCCTGTGAACGGTACTTCTCGTACCAGGAGCATGCAATTGGATCCTCCGCGTTGAAGAAGGAAACCGCCGGGGCGCTTTCATCGAGTCTCTGGAGACTGAAGAGCCCTTCCTTGGCGGTGCAATAGGCATCGAACGTACCATAGCGGTCCAGGTGATTGGGTGTGAGATTCGTCAGCAGAGAGACGTTCGGGGCCTTTTGGACCTCCGCCAACTGTTCGACCTGAAAACTCGATATCTCCAACACGACCAGATCGTCCGGTCGGACCTGATCCAGGATGGTCAGCAGGGGTTTGTCTCCGATATTGCCGCTGAGCCAGACCTTTCCATAGACGCGTTCGCACGCGGACGGTCTCGCGTTCTCCAGGAGGTGCGCGGTCAGGGTGGTGGTGGTGCTCTTGCCGTTGGCGCCGGTGATTCCGATGATTCTCGCGGGGCATGATCGGAAGAACAGGCCGATCTGCGACGTGACCGTCCGGCCGTGACGACGCGCAATCCGGAGAAACTCGTTGTCCGATGGGATGGCAGGATTGGCGATCACCACGTCGGCCGCAGCGAAATCCTGGGGATCGTGCCCGCCGAGGTGGTACTCGACGCCCGACAGGTCACACAACTGGCCGAGGGAATCCCGCAACTGGTCCGCGCCCGCTTTGTCCGTGACGACGACCCTCGCGCCCGCCTGGGCCGCATAGCGGGTGGCATCGACGCCCCCGCCGAAACGCCCCAGACCCATGACCAGGACCTTACGCCCGGTCAAAGAGGACCGGTCACAAGGCTCGCACGTCACCTTGTTGGATGAGGACTCATTCATAACGCACCTACTTCCGGATCGGTTGACTGCATGATTCTCACAGGCAGTATCCTACCGCCGGGAGAACGCGCAACGAAAGCGGAAAGTGCGTCACCAGGCGAGGAGATGGTTGGATTTGTGCGGGACCGCGGCTATGCTATGTCTCGTGAGTCTCGGAGCCTATTGTCGTACGATCTCCGAGTTGGTTCTTTCTTGGCGAGGGATAGGTTTTATGGTTCACGAGCGCATCGTGGTGGGATTCGTCTTCAGCTTGCTGCTGGGAACAGTATCGCCAATGTGGGGTCAAACAAGTCAGGAACTTCAGCAGCGAGACCGGTGGGTACGTGAGAATCTCGCGGGAGTCCGCCAAGTCCAAGTCGAGGCGTCCGCGCCGCAGCAGAAAGACGAGTCCGGCCTGTTCGTCATCGCCAACCACGACCCAGTCCAGAAGAATTCGCGGGCCGGCAAACCCATGAAACTGGGGACCACCGAGTACACGCGAGGCCTGTACTGCCATGCGAGCAGCCGGCTTCTCGTGCGACTGCCTCGACCGGGCCGGACCTTCGATGCCGTGGTCGGCATCGATCACAACGAGAACACCCGGGCCGGCGGCGGCAGCGTGCACTTCTTTGTCACCGTGGGCGGCGCCGAGGCCTTCCGTTCCGATCTCGTCCGTGGCGGCGGCGCCGCGGGCATACCCGTCCACGTGGACCTCAACGGCGCGACGGAATTCCTCCTGTGCGTCGACGACGGCGGCGACGGGATCTCATGTGACCAGGCGGACTGGGCCGACGCACGGGTGGCTCTGGCCGACGGGCAGACCATTTGGCTGGCGGATCTGCCCATGGTCGCACGCGAAGTCAAGCCGCTCCGCCCCCGCGAGGTTTTCGAACCACCGTTCTCGTTCGTCTATGGCGGCCGGGGCTCCGACGCACTGCTTGGCTCGTGGCAATTCAGCGAGACGACGGAGAAGCTCGACGCGGATCGCACCCAACGGACACAGGTCTACACCGATCCCAAGACGTCGCTGGTCGTTCGCTGCGAGATCGTGGAGTATCACGATTTCCCGACGGTGGAATGGACGCTCCACTTCAAGAACACGGGGTCCGCGGACACCCCCATCCTGGAGGACATCCACTCGCTGGACACACAATTCGAGCGCCGTGCCGACAGCGAGTTCCTGCTCCACCATTTCATCGGCAGCCCCTGCACCGCCTGGGACTACCGCCCCCTCGAAACCACACTGAAGCCCAAGACAACGCAGCGGATCGCCGGCGCGGGAGGGCGCCCGACGAATAGCGACCTGCCCTACTTCAACTTGGAGGTAGGCGACGGCGGCGTCCTCGTAGTGGTGGGCTGGCCGGGACAGTGGGCGGCCCGATTCGTCCGCGACGCCCAGACGCACCTGCGTGTCGCGGCGGGACAGGAACTGACGCACCTGACGCTCCATCCCGGCGAAGAGATCCGCACGCCGTTGGTCGTGCTGCAATTCTACCGCGGCGATTGGATCAGTGCGCAGAACACCTGGCGCCGCTGGATGTGGGCACACAATGTCCCGCGTCCCGGGGGGAAGCTGCTCGTGCCGCAAATGGCCGCGTGCAGCTCGCACCAATATGGCGAGATGATCAACGCCGATGAAGCCAGCCAGAAGATGTTCGTCGAACGCTACCTCGGCGAGGGACTGGCGTTGGACTACTGGTGGATGGACGCCGGCTGGTACTGGAACAAGCACGGCTGGCCGCACGTCGGCACCTGGGAGGTCGATACGAACCGCTTCCCGAACGGCCTGCGGGCCATCAGCGACTACGCCCACGCCCGAGGCGTGAGGACCATCGTCTGGTTCGAGCCGGAGCGGGTGACCGCCGACACGTGGCTGAGCAACACGCATCCCGACCGGATTCACGGCGGCGCCGCCGGCGGATTGCTCAAGCTGGGCGAGCCCGAGGTGCTCGAATGGCTCACCAACCACGTGGACAAGCTCCTGGTCGACCAAGGGGTGGACCTGTACCGCCAGGATTTCAATATGGACCCGCTCGATTTCTGGCGGGACGCCGACCTCCCCGACCGACAGGGCATCACCGAGATCCGCCATGTCACGAACTACCTCGCCTACTGGGACGAGCTGCGCCGTCGCCACCCGAACATGCTGATCGATTCGTGCGCCAGCGGCGGGCGGCGCAACGACCTGGAGACCCTGCGCCGCGCCGTTCCCCTGCTGCGCAGCGATTTCCTCCTGGAACCGATCAGCCAGCAGAACCACACCTACGGCATCGCCTTTTGGATTCCCTTCTACGGGACCGGGATCAACCAGTTTGATGCCTACGGCCTACGGAGCTGCATCTGCCCGCATGTAACCGCCTGCTACGACATGCGCCGCCAGGACCAGGATTACAGCACAGTCCGGCGTCTTCTGCGACAGTGGCGCCAGGAAATCGCCCCCAACTACTGGGGCGACTACTATCCGTTGACACCCTACAGCATGGACGACAACGTATGGGTTGCCTGGCAATTCGACCGGCCCGAACGCGGACAAGGCATGGTGCAGGCGTTCCGACGGGCCAAGAGCGAGGAGAAGACCACGCTCGTCCGGTTGCGAGGCCTCGATCCGCAGGCCCGGTACCGCCTGGTTGATATCGACACGGACCGGACGTGGACGCAGCCGGGACAAGAGCTTCTGGAACGGGGACTGCAAATCGAGAGCGATGCACAGCCGGACGCCGTGGTCGTAACGTACGAGAAGACCAGCTGATCCTCGGCGGTTGAGCTTGTTCGTAGTGACGTCGTAAGCTCGACTTCTGCCGTTTTTGGGGAGGGATGAAGAGAGCAACGAAGAATCGTGATGAGATGGGCAGACTCCTGCCGACGTGAATTACTGACGAAGGTAATCAAGTCGGAAAGGAGTCCGTTATGCTGTCTCTTCCATCGGCCGCCCGCGTTTTTTTGATGAGTTTTTCCGTCGCGTTCACCCGCCCAACATTCCGCCGCGTGCTCCTGCTGATCGTCGGAGCAATCCTGGCTCTGGGAGATCGAACCGTCACCGGGATGCTGCGGGCCCTGGGGGGCGTGGCATTCGGACACGCCAGCGTCTACCACCGCGTCTTCTCGCGGGCCCCCTGGTCGTTATGGCCATTGGGCAAGATTCTTGCTACTGCGGTCCTGATGCAGGTTGCGCCGGCCGAACCTGTGGCGGTGGCGATGGACGACACCACCGCCCAGCACCGCGGCCTGCACGTCTACGGCAAGGGCTGCCATCACGACGCGGTCCGTTCCGCCCGTCGGCACATCGTCTTTCGCTGGGGCCACCGTTGGATCGTCCTGGCCCTCTCGGTCCCGTTGCCTTTTGCCCATCGGCGATGGGCTCTGCCGGTGTTGGCCGCCCTCTATCGTCCCGAGCCGCTCGACCGGAAAGAAGGACACCGCCACAAGACACCGCCGGACCTCGCCCGTCAGTTGATGGCGGTTCTGATCCACTGGTTTCCCGACCGAAAGTTCATCTTCCTGGGCGACGGCGGATACGCCTCGCACCAGTTGGCCCGCTTCTGTCATCGACATCGCCGCCACGCCACGCTGATCTGCCGCTTCCGTGGCGATGCGTGTCTGTACGCTCCGCCGGCCAAGCCGGGCAAGCGAACGGGACGGCCTCGCATGCGAGGCCCCAAGCTTCCCACGCCCCAGCGAGTCGTTGCCCATCGACCTCTCGCCGACGCCACCGTCGCTTGGTATGGCGGCGGGACTCGGCGGGTGCGTTGGATCAGCAGCATCGGTCTGTGGTACAAGTCCGGCAAAGGAGTCGTGCCCATTCGCTGGGTCTTCGTCCACGACGCCCAGGGCACTCACCGAGACGATTACTTCGACACGACCGATCCGTCCTTGACCGGCCCGCAGATCCTCAGTTGGTTTGCGGCCCGCTGGCCGATCGAGACGACATTCCAGGAGGTGCGGGCCCACCTCGGTTTCGAAACCCCGCGCCAGCACGTCGCGGCCTCCGTGCTGCGTACGGCTCCCTGCCTGTTGGGGTTGTTCACGGTGATCTGCCTGATCTTCACAGAACACACCCGATGCCATCCCGTCACAATCCGTCAGAGTCCCTGGTATCACAAGGACGAGCCGACCTTTGCCGATGCAATCGCCACCGTTCGTCGTTTGTTCTGGCAGGAAAGCCTTTTTCACGACCCTCCCTATTGCAGGATGTTCAAAAACCTATCCCCGAAGCTCAGGAACTGGATGCTCGACCAACTTACCCTAGCCGCCTGACCCCTCGAAAACGGCAGAAGTCGAGGTAAGGCGTTATCCTCTTCGCTGTTGAGGATATGCCCTCACGGGCACACTGCAAACGACTGACGTTGCTTGGCCGGGTCACTTCACACCCTGATAGACCGAAGCAACCCCCCAGGTCAGCGGGGTCGCCGTGACCTGGACAAAGCCCGCTCCTTCCATCAGGGCACAGAACTCACTCGGACGATAGAACGCCTCAATCGATTCGTTGAGGTATCGGTACGCGGACCGATCTCCGGAGACGACCGCGCCGAGGAAGGGAACGCCGAGTCGCAGGTACTTCAGATGGCACCAGCGGAGCACTCGATTCGTCGGCAAGGAGAACTCCAGGATCAACGAGAGGCCGCCCGGTTTCAGGATGCGATGGATTTCACGGAGGGTCGCTCCCGCGTCGGGGGTGTTGCGAATGCCGAACGCCATCGTGACCGTATCGAACGAATTCTCGACGAACCCAGTCGCGGACGCATCGCCGCACACGAGCTCGGTACGGTCCGCCAGTCCCGTCCTCCCCAGCTTCTCGCGACAGAGGTCCAGCATCCGCTCGGAGACATCGAGACCCACCGCCTCGGCGACGGGAGGACACTGCTTCAGCAGGGCAACCAGCATATCGCCGGTGCCGGTGGCCAGATCCGCGATTCGCAGGGCACCGCGGTCCCCGACTGACGCGACCACCCTGCCGCGCCAAGCCCAATCTCTCCCGAACGACAACAGGTGATTCAGAAGATCGTAGGTCGGTGCGATGCGGTCGAACATCTCTCCCACGCCGGACCCGACCCGACGCTCGGCACCGCCCGTGACAGGAGGGCTCTTGTCCATGTGCCACGCGAAAATCGATCAGAGTTTCGACTGCATCGCCGTGGACAGATCCACCTTGGCATCGACCACTGCCTGCTCGATGCACTTCTTCCAATCGTCGCCGAATTGGTCCCTGTACTGGGGCCTCTCATATGCGTAGATAATCGAGCGGGACGCGTTGATCAACGCGCCGGTGCCGTCAGATTTGCAGAATCGAATGCAGTCCACCGCCTGGGCCCCCTGGGCGCCGTAGCCCGGGACCAGGAACCAGATCTTGTCGTATTTCGCACGCAGGGACGCAGTCGCCTCCGGGGCTGTTCCCCCGACGACCATCCCGATGTCGCTGTAGCCCTTCTCGCCCATGTACTCGGGCTTGGCCGCGACGTCGGCAACGATCTGGGCCATCTTCTCATACACGGCTTGTCCTGCGGCGTCTCTGGAATCCTGGAGGGCAGCCGCCGAGGGATTGCTCGTCCGCACAAGCACGAATACACCCTTGCCCTGCGACGCGGCCATCTTGGCGAAGGGCTCGATCCCATCGACCCCGGTGTAGCCGTGGATCGTAACCGCGTCCGGGGCCAGTACGTCCTCCAAGCCGGCCAGCTCGGAATTCTGTAAATGGGCCGCGGCGTACATTTCCGCGGTGTGACCGATGTCGCCTCGCTTCACGTCACCGATGATCTCGAGACCGAGGTTGTCCGCTTCACTAATCAGCGAATAGTATGATTCCAGACCCTCCCAGAGATACCTCTCGAAGAACGCGATGTTGATCTTCACCGCCGGGACGATCCCCGCGACGATCCGCATCGCCTGCGTGCAGAAGTCGAAGATCGCATCGACGGCCGCCGCGGCGTCAAATTCATCATTCATCTGCCGATGCCCACGAATGGTCGGGGGCAATCGACTATAGATCGGATCCAACCCTATCACCAACGGCGTCTTCTTCGACTGGACGGCGGCTAGCAGCCGATCTGAAAAGTGGCTTGACATAATCGGACGAACCTTCCTTTCAAAATTCTTTCTACGAAACGTGGGAACCACTATAATCGCCGTCGTAGTGTCGGGCAAGACAGAATTCGGCCGTTCAGGCTTTTCCGTGAACGAATTGGAGACCTGCAAAACACAGGCTCAAACCCTTGTTTTTCAGTCTCGCAACGCAGATCATGGTTGGGACCTCTGTGGAAAAACCGAAGAAATCCAGGCGAAAGAAACTCATCATCTGGCTCGCCATTGATGTCGTCGTCGTGGTGGTCTTGCTCTCGCTGCTCCTTCACAAGCCGGCCCGATATCATCCCGTGATGCCGCCGGCCGGCGCCGACCCGAACGAGCAGCGAGTGCATCGCTATCTCACGCACGACCTGGGCAACAAGCTCTACAACGGCGCCCAGAACCAACAGCCGTTCGAACTGCTCGTGCTGGAAGACCGTCTCAACGAAGCCCTCGCCCAAGCCGGCTGGTTGCAGGAATCGGCCGGGATCGAGCTCTCGGCTCCGGCCGTGGCATTCGTCGCTGGACGCTTGATCCTGATGGGTACGGCCCACGTCGAGGGCGCCGGGTTCGTCATCACCATCGAAATCAACCCGCAGATCGCCGAGGACGGCCGGCTCAATCTGACCCTTGAGAGGATCAAGGTCGGCGCCATCAACGTTACGCCGTTGGCCAGGGTGATGGGCAGGAAGATGTACCGCGAGCGCCTGGAGGCCGGGGACGTCGATACGGAGGACTGGCGCACGAAGATCGCTGCGTCCTTGTTCAACGACGAACCCTTCGAGCCGATCCTGTTGATCGAGGACAAATGGGTCCGGCTCCAGAGCGTCGATCTCAGGGAAGGCGAATTCGTCGCCCGATTCGTGCCTGGGAAGTAGAGCGGACAGAAGACGAGCCCGGAAGGAGACCTCCCCGGGCTCGAATGCACGCTGAATTGCAGTCTGCTACGCTCCGGCGTGCGCCGGCTTCACCTTGCCGCCGCGCATCACGTGGACGATCAGGCTCAACCCGATGAAGGCCCCGATCAGGACGACGGTCCACCAGCCGATCCTGGGCCACAGGCTCCAGAAACTGACAAGCGTCGCGGCCACCGTCGCGAAGAGCATCAGGACATTCCAGAGGACGCGACGACCACCCCTCGGCAGGTTGTCCCCGAGCAGACTCCTTGTGTTCATCATGATCAGGAACGTGAAGTACGCGATCGGCAGCAACACGGAGCAGAAGGCCGAGGTCGCAATCGCCAGCCACGGCGCAGGCTGCTTCCAGAAGATGGCCCCGATCGCGCCGACGGAAACCATGAGCGACCCGATCCGCTGTGTCCATCCGCCCGGTTCCTTACCCAGCATCTCACAGAAGCACAGGCCGTTGATGGACATCAGGATCGTCGCGGCACTGAGACCCAACCCCATGACGCCCAAGCCAAACAAGTACTGGGCGACGGTCTTGCCGGTCAAAGGCGTGAGGGCGTTGGCCAAGTTGAAGTTGTCCCTTTTAATGAGCATCGCGGCCATCAGCTTGTCGGCGTGTGGCAAGGCGTTGACTCGCTGCTCCTGCTCCTGGGCCGGAAGCGAGTCGAAGGCTTCCTTGCCCATCTCGAAAGCCACCCGGTTTTTCAGCAGGGTCTGATACGCGCCAACCAGATTGGGCGCGGGGGTCTCCGTGACGGCGCCCCCGTCGACGGCCGGCACGAAACCCGGTGCCGGTTTGGCATGGAACTGCGAGGAGGCCGCCATTACGACGAATCCGGTCGCCAGGACAAAGGGGATAAACAGGCCGGTCGAGAGATCGAAAATCGCCAGGCCGCGGAAGTCCTTGTCCCATCCGCGCCGCATCATGGAGTAGGGGAACATGAAGGTCATATTGATGCCGACCGTAGCGGCAATGGCGCTGATGATGACACCCCGTTGCTGGCTGGTGATCATGTTCACCCAGTAATCGCGCCCATTCTCGGCCACAGCCTGCAGGTACGGCGCAAGTCGCTCGACAGGATGAAACAGCATCCGCAGGTTCGGCACCAAGCCCTTGGCGGCGTCACTCCAGTCCATCTCCCCTTTGAAGGTCAGCTTGAGCACCACAAAGAGAAAGCACAGCACGATCATGCTGACAATGACTCGGATGATGTTCTCGAAGATCCGCACGCCTCGTCCACCCAGACTGTAGAACATGGAAACCGCGATGCAGGCCCCGAGGAACAGCAGCACGGCCACCGTCCGCGCAGTATCACCCTGGAACAAGCTTCCCTCTCCACCGCCGAAGATGCCCGGCAGGAGGTTCTGCTGGATCGCCGCCGTGCCCAGGCTGAACTGCGGCATGGACCACACGAGATTGGCCGCCATCGAGGCCAGCAGCCAGCTCCAGCCGAGGACGGGACTGATGTGCTGATTGATCGCCCGCAGGGGCCGCTGGCCGGTGGAGAGCGTGACGTAGGCAATGGCGGCCAGCATGACGATGCCCCACACCATCGCCACCGGCTGGAGCCACAGGAAGGTGAAGCCGGACAGCACGCCGAGATACAAGCTCGACGCAAAGGACACGCCCCCGACGGTGATGCCGCTCTGGAGCCAGCCCGGCCCGGAGAGCCTGACGAAAGTCTTGAACAGCGCGCCGCGACCTTTGGCCCGCGCCTCCATGATCATCTGTCGGTCATTCTCGATTCGCGGGTCTACATGCGCTGCCGGCTCTGCGCGTTGAGTATCCGCCATCGTTTGCCTCCTGGTCAAGAGATTCGTTGCCAAGCACGCCTGTCTCAATACAGACGCTCGCGTCATTCTCGGCCAACGCACGGACCTTGTCAACCTCTCAGGCAAGAACGTCGCCCCTTGAGCACACGTCCTATTGCCTATTGCCATTTGGGAAGCGCCCTGCTATACTACGACGGAGACAAGGATGTGGAGGTGTTTATCGGACGCGGAGGCCGCACAGCGTTTGTAGAGGAGAAGATGAAGAGAGCGTTTCTTTCGGCCATACTATCGACCCTCGTGTTGGGCGTTCTTCAGGCTGAGGAGCCGGTCTACTTCGCAGATCCGACGCTCAAGGCTGCCGTGGAGGAGACCTTGTGGGAACCGGACCCTACGCCCACCGACATGCTTGACCTGCTTACACTGACGAGCACGAGTTCGGGGATCACCACGCTGACAGGGCTCGAATACGCCGTGAATCTCTGCTATCTCAACGTTCGAGTGAACGAGATCAGCGACCTCTCGCCGCTGGCAGGGTTGATCCAGATGCGGACCCTCGTCCTGAACAACAACCGGATCATGGATCTGTCACCTCTGTCGGGTCTGTGCAAGCTCGAATTCCTGGATATCCATCAGAGTGGAATCGCAGACCTTTCCGGCCTCGAAGGTCTTGCCAACCTGTGGCATCTGAATGCCCACGACAATAGAATCAGCGATATTTCTCTTCTGTCCGGACTGACCAGCCTGCAACAGGCGAATCTCTCGATCAATCAGATCGTTGACATCTCGCCGCTGGGGGTCCTGACCTCGCTGACGAGCCTGGACCTTCGCAAGAATCCATTGAATCAGGAAGCCTACGACATGTACATTCCCCGGATCATAGCCAACAACCCGGGGATAGATATCGCGTATTCTGTCAATGGCACAACACCCACATCTGAGTTGGGTGTGTTTATCTCCGCCGGCCAAGGGGGGCACGTCGTGCAGCCCGGCGAGGGACAGTTTACATACAAGTACAATGATGTCGTCTGCCTTCAGGCCCAAGCCGATCCCGGCTTCGTCTTCACGCACTGGTCGGGTACGATCTACATCAGCGAGAATCCCTACTGTCTCATCGTGCGCGGCAATCATCAGATCACGGCGAGTTTTGCGGCCGTGTCGAGCGTGCTTCACGTGGAGGACGATGCCCCGGATGACCCTGCTCCCAGCGACCCCGCCGAGAGCGATCCGCTTGAGGATGGAACCGCCGAACATCCGTTCGACCGCATCCAGGAGGCCATCGACACCGCCGTCAGCGGCGATTCCATCCGCGTCTGTTCCGGGACGTATCGTGAAATCATCGATCTGCTCGGCAAAACCCTCGACCTCAAAGGGGTCGATCCGGAAGACCCGAATCAGATGGGCTGGCCCGTCATCGACGCCATGGGCGATGGCCCGGTCGTCTCCGTGAGCTGCGTTGAGGAGCAGCCCACCTGCATGCTCACCGGCTTCGTCCTCACCGGGGGCAAGCATCCCCTGGCCGCCGCGGTCTCCTGCTCTCGTGCCAGCTTGACCCTCGCCAACTGCCTGATCGTCGGAAACTGTACCGGCGACCTGGCCGGCGCGATCCTGTATTGCCAGGACAGCAACGCCGTGCTGGTCAACTGCACCATTGCCGACAACCTCGCAGGCGACGGAGGCGCCGCCCTCTCGGCCGTGGATAGCAACGTGCGCATCCGCAACTCCATCCTCTGGGGCAACATCGGGGACGAGGTCGTCACGGGCACAAGGGGGTGTATCTCAGTCAGCTACAGCGACATCGCTGGCGTTTGTGAAGGGTCAGCCTGCATCCATTTCGATCCATTGTTCGCTCGCGCCGGCGTCTGGGTGGACGCCGACGACCCCAATACGGTGCTTGGACCGGACGATCCCAGCGCCATCTGGGTCATGGGAGACTACCATCTTCAGTCTGAAACGGGACGATGGAACTCCGAGACGGACGGCTGGGCACAAGACGCCGCGACCAGTCCCTGCATCGACGCGGGCGATCCGACCGATCCCGTCGGCCCGGAACCATCCCCGAACGCGGGAATCATCAACCTCGGCGCCTACGGCGGAACCTCCGAAGCCTCCAGATCCTCGTCCGATTCTTAGCAGCAACCGGGCCGATCCTTCAGGCTTCTCAGCCAGACCGGCACAGCATTCTTGGCGACACCGGTTATTCATCGTCAATAAGGCAACCCGTCGACGGAATCTGCGATGGAAAAGAGTTGACAACCTGCAACCTGCCCGTAGTATGACGCGGTTGGTTATTTGGCGGCGCTTGAGGTACGGGCACATCGCGGGGCCTGCAAGAGGGTGTCGGCGCCCCGGTGGAGTTCGGGGGGTAGGTCTGTACGAGCCCGCAAGTCGTTCATAGGTACGCAGAGCGCAGAGGCCGTGGCCGGCGAGGTACCGCAGGCCGCGGCTTTTCTTCGGTACAGGAAAGGAGAATCGATGCATATATCGGCACGACTGAAGAACAAAATGGACGGGAAGAGTCTAAAAAAACTCACCGCCCTTGATAATAGTGAAGTGAACGCCTTCGTCGCAGAGGCCATCGAGTTGTGCGAGCCCGACAAGGTCTGGGTCGGCGACGATTCGGAGGCCGACGCTGCCTGGTGCAGGCAACTGGCCATCGACAACAAAGAGGAGTTGCCCCTGCCGATCGCAGGCCACACCGTCCACTTCGACGCCTACTGGGACCAGGGACGCAACCCCGAGGTCACCAAGTACCTCGTCCCCAAAGGAGAAACGCTGGACTCCAAGCTCAAGCAGATCGACCGCGATACCGGCATGGCCGAGATCGAGAGCTTCCAGCGCGGCGCGTACAAGGGCCGAACCATGCTCGTGCGGTTCTTCTGCCTGGGCTCCACGAACTCGGTTTTCGCGATTCCATGCCTGCAGATCACCGATTCCTCCTACGTCGTCCACAGCGAGGACATGCTGTATCGCAAAGGCTACGAGGAATTCAAGCGACAAAGCGGCTCCAAGAACTTCGAGTTCTTCAAGTTCCGCCACTGCACCGGCCCGGTCTCCGAGCGGATGACCTGTACGGATGAGAAACGCAGCCGCGTCTCCATCGACTACACGCAGAACACGGTCTACTCGGTGAATACCCAGTACGCCGGCAACACCGTGGGCCTCAAGAAGCTGTCCCTGCGTCTGGCGATTCGCAAGGCCGACCGCGACGGCTGGCTGGCCGAGCACATGTTCATCATGCGGGCCAACGGGCCGGCCGGTCGCAAGACGTATCTGTGCGGCGCCTACCCCTCCGCCTGCGGCAAGACCTCCACCGCCATGATCCCAGGCGAGAACATCGTCGGCGACGACCTGGCCTACTTCCGCGTCATTGACGGCCAGTTCCGCGCCGCCAACGTCGAGGCCGGCATCTTCGGCATTATCCAGGACGTCAACGCCGACGGCGACCCGGTGATCTGGGACGTGCTGCACCGCGAAGGCGAGGTCATCTTCGGCAACGTCCTGGTCAAGGACGGCAAACCCCACTGGCTCGGCATGGGCGAGGACATCCCCGGCGAGGGCATGAACTACGTCAGCGCCGAGTGGAAGGAGGGCATGAAGGGCCCCGATGGCGAATCGACCACGCCCAGCCACAAGAACGCCCGCTACACGGTTCGGCTCAGCGACCTGAGGAATCTGGATCCGAACTGGGACAATCCGAAGGGCCTGCCCGTCGGCGGAATCATCTACGGCGGTCGCGACAGTGATATCAACGTCCCGGTACGCGAGGCCTATAGCTGGGACCACGGCATCTGCACGATGGGCGCGATGCTGGAATCCGAAACCACCGCCGCGACTACCGGCGCCCAGGGCGTCCGCAAGTGGAACGTCATGAGCAACATGGACTTCTTGTCCATGTCCATCGGCAAGTATCTCCAGAACAATCTGGACTTCGCCAAGGAGATCAGGCGTCCGAAGGTCTTCGGGACCAATTACTTCCTGAGGAAGGACGGCAAGTATCTCAACGGCATGCTGGACAAGGCCGTGTGGGTCAAGTGGATGGAGCTGCGCATCCACGGCGAGGCCGAGGCCATCGACGCGGCCTATGGCCTGATCCCGAAGTACGAGGACCTCAAGAGGCTCTTCAAACAGGTCCGCAACAAGGATTACACCGAGCAGGACTACGTAGAACAGTTCAAGATCCGCATCCCCGAACTGCTGGCCAAACTCGACCGCATGGAGAAGATCTACGCCACGGTCCAGGGCACGCCGGAGGCCATGAAGAGGGAAATGGCCGAGCAGCGAAAACGCCTGGAGGCCCTCAAGGCCGCCAAGGGCGAATGTGTCTCTCCGCTGGACCTCTAACAGTAGAAACGACCGACCCGTGTGATTCCCTCGGGCCGCTGTGCTCTCGCAGGCACAGCGGCCCGAGTTCTTTCCTGATAGAGGAGAAGCCGGGCTGGAACACCCGGCTTCCTTTCCTTAGCTCAAACGTGCGCGACTCATTTCACCGTGAACTTGAAGCCTTCCGCCACATCCTTGTCCAGGTCCTTGCCTTGGCAACGAAGGACGAAGCCGTCGTCCGTTCGTTCATACTGGAAATCGGAGCCACTGAACGGGTCCTTGGGCAGTCCGGCAGGCAATGCCGTCGGCAGTTTCCCAGATTCGGCCTTCTGCAAGCAGATCTTGACACCTGCTCGGGCCGCATTGACGTAGGCCTCGCTTCGAGCTCCGAGGGTATGTACCCGGCTGATCGCCGGCAGCATCAGGCTGGCCGGCGCCGAAGCGGGATCGTTCGGGTCGAAACCACCGCACAACTGCTCCAATTGCGCGTGAGCCTGCTCATAGGGCATAGAGGAGCCGAGGATCTGCAGAACCGACGTGACACGCTGCGAGTACAGCGCTCGCGCCTGGGCCAGAACGTCCTCGCTGGCCGTCTCGCGGATCTTTGCACGCTCGTGCTCATCCTCGGCGGCGATTCGCGCAAACGCGTCGAGTTTGCCCACCTGCATTGCATCCAGCGCAATCTCCATCTCGATCTTCAGCGGCCTGACCGGCGTCAGCTTCCATGCGGGCCTCGTCGCCATTTCGTCTTTCAGCCATCGCAACACAGACGCGTCGCCGCTGGCCTTGCTGATCACATCGATCATGCACCGATGCCCCGAGTCTCGCACCGCAATCGAGACCAGGTATGAAACCAGTGTGTCATCCCCTACTTGGCGGGCGAGCGTATCGACCAGCAGGCACCGCTCCAGGGCCCCTCGATGGTTCCCATCCACCGCCCGAGTCCGGACATCGGCCACAAGAACGAAGGTCAGATGCCGCACATGGGCCAACTGCGGCATCAGGGCATCGAATCCCTGCGAGAACCTCAAACCCCAATTGCACATCGGCACCTGGGCTGCGGCCTCGGCCAATTCAATCGCCCCCCGACACTTCTGGATGTATTCTCGCACCCGGTCGTTCGGGTCTGCCTCGCCTTTCGCCACCGCACGGATTACCCTGCGCTCACCATCACTCAGTTCGGCCAGCGACAAGAACGCCTGATAGTACAACAGGGCCGCGTTGTCGGGGTCCGGCGGAATGGCCCGGGCCCGAGGCGTCCACAACGATACGAGGATGAGCAGGGCCAAACCCGCGGCCCCTCTGTTGGAGTTCATTCGCATATCTCGATCCTTTCATTCTTCAACCATCCAGATCACGAACAACACGCAGCGTTGTGAGCCCGTTGAGCCGCGGTCCCAACTGGCTCAGCGCCATATCAAGCTGTTGATTCAGAGCCTCTTCCCCTCCCCGTCGGTACGCCGTTCTCAGCGAGATCATGCTGACGATACTCGCCGGCGAGGCGGCCTCTGCTGTAGAACCGGGAGCCGATTCCTGCCGATCCTGCGGCACCCGTGTCAACGTGACGATCACGCCAACGAGAATCACCGCTGCGGCAGCCAGCCCGCCGCACATCCAACGGATCCGCCAGCGCATCCTCTCACCGTCGTGCTGCGACTCTTGCGCACGCGAAGTCAACGTGCGGTAGGCTCCCGCGTGATTACGCTTCCACGCTTCGGCATCGAACCCCGGGCGGGTCGTATTGATCACCCGGTGCAGTTGGGCATCGAGCCATCGTTCGTCTTTGCGCTCGCTCATAGGTCCACCTCGTCGAAACCGCAGCGGCGGAGATGCTCCGCCAGCTTCTTCTTGGCCCGCCGGAGCCGGCCGTTGATCGCCTGCTCGGAGATCCCGAGCACCGCCGAAATCTGATCGTAGGACAGGCCGTCGTAGAACCGCAGGAAGACCACCTCCCGCGCATCCGACGGGAGTCGGCTCAAGGCCACTTTCACCGCTTCGCAGGTCTCATCCGCGCCCGCCGGGGCTTCCTCAGCCGGCTTCCCAATCTGGGCCCCCTTCCGGGCCCGGCCCAGGTTTTTGGCTTCGTTTCGACAAATCGCCGCCAGCCAGTACCCGAACTGATCCGCCTTGCGGAGCTTGGGCAAGTGGACCGCCGCCTTGGCGAAGGCCTCCTGAGCGGCGTCCTCCGCCAAGTGCCGGTCGCCCAGAATCGCGTGACCGATCGCCACCATCGGGGCGTAGTAGCGCCGGCACAGCTCTGTGAAACTGTCGCCGTCGCCCCTGGCTGCCTGTCTGACCAATATGTTATCAGACCTATTCTCCACCGAACCCCTGCTCGTCATTCCAGAGATGGCTGTCAAGAACATGATCGTCGCTACAAAGACGCCCCCTGGCCGGCCAAATGGGCGCAGAGATCGTCTTCTCCGGATTGATTATAGCTCCGCCTCGCGACGCGCATAAAAAAAGCCAGCCCCCAAGCCCGCCCAACGGGCGAGCTTGGTGAAACTGGCGAGTCAGTATATCCGCCCGGATTCCCCCCTGACGAGGCAGATGCCTGACTGAGTACTGGGTTAGGGTTCTCTTCCCGTTATGTCACTTCTTGTCACAACAGCCGCCGCAGCCACCCGAGCCACAGCCGCCTGACCCGCAGCCGCCCTGGGTCTGATCGGGGCAACCGCCGCCCGAGCAACCGGTCTGCTGCTGGTCCTGAGCACAGCCGGACCCACCGCAAGTGCCTTCCGAAGCTGGACTTGCGACAGCATCGGTCTCGTGACCCTGACAGCTTCCTGCCGCCTTGCAGCATTGGGGCGTGCCTTCCATGGAGCACCCCGCGCACTTGGCATCCGGCGCAGCCGCGGTCCCCTGGCTCGGTTTGTCCACATACCCGGCCAGCAACATCGTTCCTGCAGCCAACGCCACGATAACTGCCACCGCGACGATCGGGTTTTTCGAAAGCATCGACTTCATCCGTATCCTCCCAAAATCCTTGAAAGGTTGATCTCATGCAATATCCACGGCCTCGAAACACCTCAAGGCCTGTGTTCTATATACTGCTCTGCCCACCGCCAGGTTCGCACGCCACGGACAATAGCCCCCCACGCCGCGCGGGGGGGACGACAATCTTTGGCAGACTGAAACCAACCAGCGGCAACGTGCAGGCCCAACTCTGTCATCCTGAGCGGCAGCGAAGGATCTGGGCCGGGCAAGAGGACAAACCACATTTGCATTCGTTGCCCGGATGCTTCACTCCGTTCAGCATGACAATCCCACCGTGGGTGCCATAAAAACGTGGTCACACCCCGGCGCGCGGCGCGGAGCACTTTCGAAATCCGTTGACGCTCGCAGGGCCCGAAAGTATAGTACCGCGTTTATGGATCACTGGAGTGGAAGCGTTGTTGGAGCCGCAGATGAATAGCAGCAAGATCGTTGCCGAAGCCATCACGTTCGATGATGTTCTCCTGATTCCCGCCAAGAGCGATTTCGTGCCCAGCCAGGCCGACACGAGCACGAAGCTCACAAAGAACGTCGCGATCAACATCCCGATCGTCTCGGCCGCCATGGACACGGTCACCGAGGCCGCCCTGGCCATCGCGCTGGCCCAGGAAGGCGGCATCGGCATCATCCACAAGAACCTCTCCATCGAGGCCCAGAGGCGCGAGGTCTCCAAGGTCAAACGGTCCGAGCACGGCGTCATCCTCGACCCGGTCACCCTCTCGCCCAAAGAACCGGTCCGACGGGCCCAGGAACTGATGAGCGAGCAGAACGTCTCCGGCATCCCGATCCTCGAGGGCAAGAAGCTCGTCGGCATCCTGACCCGGCGCGATCTGAAGTTCCTCGAGGATTTCGACGTCGAGGTCAGTTCCGTCATGACCAAGGACAACCTGGTCACGGGTCCGGCGGGCACCAGTCTCGAACAGGCCAAGGGCATCCTTCGGTACCACAAGGTCGAGAAGCTCCTGCTGGTCAACAAGAAGGGCGAGTTGGCCGGCCTGATCACAATGCGGGACATCGACCGTGTACAGCAGTATCCACGGGCCGCCAGAGACAGCCGCGGCCGACTCCGGGTCGGCGCCGCCGTTAGCGTGCACGAGTACGAGCGGGTCGAGGCACTGATCGACGCGGACGTGGACATCATCTGCGTCGATACCGCCCACGGCCACACTCAGAACGTCATCGACACGGTCAAGAAGATCAAGAAGAACTTCAAGATCGAGGTCATCGCAGGCAATATCGCAACCGCCGACGCAGCCAGGGAGCTGATCGACGCCGGCGCGGACGCAATCAAGGTCGGCATCGGGCCGGGAGCCATCTGCACGACCCGGATCATCTCCGGCGTGGGCGTGCCCCAGGTCACCGCGGTCATGGACTGTGCGGAGGCGGCTGCCAAGCAGGGAATCCCCGTGATCGCCGACGGCGGTATCCGCCAATCGGGCGACATCACGAAGGCCATCGCCGCAGGGGCGTCCTGCGTCATGATCGGCTCGCTGTTCGCGGGTCTCAAGGAAAGCCCCGGGCAACTGGTCATCTACAAAGGCCGCCAGTTCAAGGAGTACCGCGGCATGGGCTCGCTCGGCGCGATGGTCAAGGGCTCTGCGGAGCGCTACGGCCAGAGCAGCAAGACCGAGGTCGGCAAGCTCGTCCCGGAGGGCGTCGAGGGGCGGGTCCCCTACCGCGGCACGCTCGGCGACTTCGTCTACCAGCTCGTCGGCGGCCTGCGGGCCGGCATGGGCTACTGCGGCGCACGCAGCATTCCCGAGCTGATGGGAAAGGGCAAATTCGTTCGTGTCAGCTCCGCTTCGATGAGCGAATCGCACCCGCACGACATCCAGATAACCAAAGAAGCTCCCAACTACTCGGCCAGCCTCCCCTTCGAGGATTGATGATCCGTCGTGCGTCGTGTGTACCGCGGGATCCGTCACGCACGACGCGCGACGCACCCCGCACCGCGAGGAGTATATGATTCGCGAAATGATCGCCATCCTGGACTTCGGCAGCCAGTACGGCCAGTTGATCGCCCGACGGGTGCGAGAGCAGAACGTTTACTCCCGCATCTGCCCCGCCGGGACGCCTGCCGAAGAACTCGCCGGGATGCCGCTCAAGGGCATCATCCTCTCGGGCGGGCCCGCGAGCGTCTATCAGCCGAATGCCCCGCGATGCGACGAGCGGATCTTCAATCTCGGCGTCCCCCTCCTCGGCATCTGCTACGGCATGCAGCTCGGCTGCCAGATCCTCGGCGCCGAAGTCATCCCGGCCAAGAGCCGCGAGTACGGCCGCGGAACCCTCGCGATCTACGATAAGGACGACCTCTTTGCCGCATTGCCCGACGAGACCCCGATCTGGGCCAGTCATGGCGACCAGGTCGGCAACCTGGGCGACGGGTTCGTCACGCTGGCCTCGACGAAGACCTGCCCGCACGCAGCCGTCCGACACCGGGAAAAACGGTTCTTCGGAGTCCAGTTCCATCCCGAGGTCAGCCACACGCCCAGGGGCGAGGTCATCCTCAAGAACTTCCTCTACGACATCTGCGGCTGCGCCGGTGACTGGAAGATGAGCGACTTCGTCTCCGAGACGGTTCGGGCCCTCCGCACACAAGTCGGCGACGCCAAGGTCATTTGCGGCCTCAGCGGCGGCGTCGATTCCTCCGTCACCGCGTCGCTGATCCACCAGGCCCTCGGCGACCAGCTCGTCTGCATCCTCGTGGACAACGGGCTGCTCCGCCGGAACGAACGCGAGGGCATCGTCGCGACCTTCCGCGACCATTTCCACATGGACCTTCGCGTCGTCGACTGGTCCCGTCAGTTCCTCGCGGGTCTTGTGGGCGTCACGGACCCCCAGAAGAAGCGGAAGATCATCGGCGCCGAGTTCATCGCGGCCTTCCAATCCGAGGCGAACCAGATCGAGAACGCGCGATTCCTCGCCCAGGGCACGCTCTATCCCGACGTGATCGAATCGGGTTCCAAGGACGGGAATCCCGCCGCCAATATCAAGCTGCATCACAACGTGGGCGGCCTGCCCGCCGAGCTGGGCTTCGAGCTGGTCGAGCCCCTGCGGGACCTCTTCAAGGACGAGGTCCGCCGGGTGGGCGAGTACCTGGGCCTGCCCGAGGACATCGTCTGGCGACACCCCTTCCCCGGTCCCGGCCTGGCAGTCCGCGTCATCGGCGAGGTGACGCCGGAACGCCTGGAAGTGCTCCGAGCCGCCGATGAGATCCTGATCGACGAGATCAAGGCCGCAGGTCTGTATCGCCGGATCTCACAGGCCCTCGCGGTCCTGGTCCCGGTCTCAACCGTCGGCGTCATGGGCGACGAGCGGAGCTACGAGAACGTGGTCGCGATCCGGGCGGTGGAGACGACGGACTTCATGACCGCCGACTTCTCCCGCATTCCGCACGAGGTCCTGGGCACGATCTCCAGCCGGATCATCAACGAGGTCCGCGGCGTCAATCGCGTCGTCTACGACATCTCCAGCAAGCCCCCCGCCACAATCGAATGGGAATGAGGGGAATTGAGGATGGATGATTTGTCCTCGGCAGAATTCCGTCTCCTTCTCCCCGACTGATCCCCTGTCATCTGGCAGGCTTTCCATTTGTGTTCGCGACGTTCTGGCCATATGATTGTCGAAGTGATGCACCGAATAAGGTCAATCGCCTTCAGGAGGTTGGTATGCACTCGGACCAATGCGGCGCGAACGGCACCTCACGCAGAGAATTCCTCCGACGGCTTTCACTGGGCGTCGCCGGGTCGGCTTTGACGGCCAGCATAACGTCTGGCGCCAAGGAAGCATCAGCGGCGACCGCCGAATCGACTGGGCGGCTGCCGACGATTCGATTGGGCAATCAAGACGTCACTCGGCTGATCACAGGCGCCAATCCTCTTAGCGGATACTCCTACCTGGGCTCCTCGATGGACCAGGAAATGCGCGAGTACTTCACGCGAGAGCGTGTCGTGGAGTTCCTCGCCAACTGCGAACGCGCGGGGATCAACACGCACCAATTCCACGATACAGCTTTGATGACCGGCATCATCCGGACCTTGCGGGAACGAGGATCGAAGATGAAGTTCATCTGCCTGCATTCGGGCGGCGGGGTCGAGCAGGTGATCCGCGACACACAACCCATCGCGATCGTCCATCACGGCGGAGTCACCGACTCGCTGTTTCGCCAGGGCAAGAGCGAACAGGTCCACGATTTCGTCAAACACGTCCGCGATGCAGGCGCTCTGGCCGGCGTCTCCGCCCACAATCCCGACTGCGTCAAGCGGATCGCCGATGAGGGCTGGCCGGTCGATTTCTTCATGACCTGCTTCCACAATCTGACGAGGTCGCAGGAGGAGCAGGCCAAGATGCCGCCCGCCGACGTGATGCCGAAGGGCCACGGATTCTTCGCCTCCGATCCCATGGCGATGACCGAGGTAGTCCGGCAGGTCAAGCAGCCGTGCCTGGGCTTCAAGATCCTCGCGGCCGGCCGCAAGTGCGACACACCCCAGGCGGTGCAAGCGGCCTTCCAGTTCGCCTTCGAGCATCTCAAGCCCATCGACGGCGTGATCGTCGGCATGTACCCGCGCTACCGCGACCAGATCTCCGAAAACGCCGCCCTCGCAAGACACTTCGGCGCAACAAAGGGCACGTGACAGGTTCTGCAGTCTCGGGCCTCTGCGATTCCACGATATTCAGGTTTGCCTTTCTGCCGTCGTGACTCTACAGTAACGTCGCGA
>JAXDBU010000063.1:0-20858 GCA_034678485.1 Sedimentisphaerales bacterium
CAAGGCCGAGGCCTTGCAGGGAGCGGGCGCTCGCCTGGTCGTCGTCGCCCTCAAGCCGAACGATGCCATGACGACGCTGTGTACGAAACACTCGGCCGAGCTGATCCGCGACCGGTATGCGAAGCAGTACATCGGCCAGGCGGTGCTCGTCATCGCGGCCACGGACGATCCGAAAGTCAACGAACAGGTCTATCGCGATTGCCAGGAGCTCGAGATCCTGTGCAACGTCGTGGACGATCCCCAGCACTGCGATTTCTTCGTCCCGGCCTTGGTCAAGAGGGGCGATCTCCAGATTGCCATCGGGACCGAAGGGTACTGCCCCGCCTACGCCGGGCACCTCCGCCAGCGTCTCGAGACCATGTTCACCGAGGAGCATGGCCGATTCCTGGCGGAGCTGGAAGACGTCCGCAAGAGGATCGTCGACGAAGTCCCCGGCGCCGCCGACCGCAAGACCCTGCTGGGCAGGCTCGTGGACGACGAGTCGTTCGAGCACTTCCGCACGAACGGCGCGAAGGCCTGGCGTCAGCGAGCCGAGGCCATGATCAAAGACTGCGCGTAGAGTCTCGGGGGCATGACCGTAGTTGCGACCTCCCATAGAGTGACGAGACGTTGCCCCGACTCTGTCATTCCTGCACTGCAAAGGCGCAACATCTTGTTTTCTTAGCAAGCGTTTTCAGGCTACCAGCTTCGCGACATCCGCGTCGCGTAATCTCAGAGCCGCCGTCATGATCTGCTGTCCTTTGGGGGTGACGCGGTAATAACGGGTACCGCTGACCTTGCGGATCAGGCCGTGCGCCCGCAACAACCGCCGCCGCCGCGTTGTTCGGCTCGACACGCGACGGCGTTCCTGCGGATCGGCATTGGGACAGGGATCGAGTTGTTCCCGCAGGTCGCGGTTGGTGAAGCCCTTGAGCAGGAATATTCCCTGGAGAACCGCCGCGAACAACGCGGCCTCCTCCCGGCTCACCGGACGCAACGCCCGATAGGGACGCCGGTTCTTCGTCATGGGGCGGCTCACCCCATCGAGCAGCACGTGCGCAGGCGACGGGATCTCCACGGTAGCCAGCGCCTCCAAATAGCGCTGATTGGCGGCGCGACTGAGTTCCACGCGCCGACCCAGGTCCACGACGCCCTGGCGCATCGGCACCCACCGCATGCACTGAATCCCCTGGCGCACACACATCCTTCGGACCCGAAAGCGTTTGACATTGTTGACCGTCGTCTCGATCCGCAGGACCGAGCCCTGCTTGTCGTACATCTTGATCGAATTCTCCTCGACCCGATGCTTCACCCTCGCTCCCTCCGCCCGTACGCCATAGCTGCTGGTCAGTTCCCCGTTGAACCGGCTGCTCGTCCGCCGGCCCAGGAACCGCAACACATCCTCACTGGCCAACCGGTGGATCGCGTGGTCCAGCAACGCCGGATACACCTTCGCCAACGCCGGGGCATCCCGGAACATCACATCCGTCGCGTACTCGCTCTCGCAGACGCTCCAGTAGTACGGGTGCAAGTCCAGGCCGCTGTCTGGACCCAGCAATGGATTGACCCGGACCGAGAGCACCTTGGGCCACCGCTCCCATTTGCGTTTCTCCAGGTCCCGCATCATCTGTCGCGCCCGCGGCAGGTCCTCGATCCACACAAAACAGTTGTCCCGCTGCTCGAAGGCGATCCCCGCCTTGCTCATCCGCCGCGCCAGATACTCGCGACCATTCAAACAAACCTGAATCCCAAAGGGCAGCCACGTCGCCACCCGCACGTGCATCAGCCCGAACTCCCGATCCACAGAGTAGTAGTACAGATACAGACAGCGTCGCTCCTCCGGGCGAAAGCCGATGCCCCCTTGTCCGTTCCGCCGGATGGTCAGACTCACACACGACTCCACGCACCGCAGCACGCACACCAGCCCTTCGCGGATGCCGTCCCGTTCGGCAATCCGCAGGGCCTCCGCCTGTTTGTCCTCGTGGCTGCTGGCGACAAACTGGAAGGGACGACCCGCCTCCCGAGCCACTTGCCGACCCCGCTCGACCAACTGCTCCGACCACCCCAAGGCCACCTCCTTGAAGTCCTTGTACCGCACCCCCACTCGGGCCAGAAACAAGTCCATGCCCCCGGCGTAACAGATCGACCGCAGCGTGCCGCGAAAGCGAAGCCGGTCAAAACCCTCCAAAACCCCGATGACACCCTGCTGGTGTCGCTGTATAAAGGCATCCATGACGTTGCTCCTTGGAAACGGTACGTGACTATGGCATCTATACCGTACTCCAGAGAGCAACGTCTTTCATCTATTTGGTTGCGGCCGAAGGCCGCTCCAAGAAAGCAGGGATCCAGGAGACGCGGGATGGGGCGCGACCGAGTGAGTGGATTCCCGCTTGCGCGGGAATGACATTCCGGAGTTTCCATGAACGCCTATTGCACGCGCGCAGATGTGGTCATGCACCCTGGAGTCTCCCCTGCGGCGCTAACATCAGCATGGTGTGCCCCCCTGCCCCTCGCATTCTCGTGCGCCAGAATCCTGGGCAAGCAGTATAATCTCCGCAGATGAGCAACTGTATGGAACTCCTGGCCCCGGCGAAGGATGGCCCCACTGCACAGGCGGCGATCCTGTGCGGCGCGGACGCGGTCTACCTCGGCGCGCCGCGTTTCAGCGCGCGAGAGGCCGCGGGCAACGCGGTATCCGTCATCCAGGAGGTCGCGGCCTTCGCCCACCAGTACTACGCGAAGGTCTACGTCGCTCTGAACACCCTGCTGCACGACGACGAATTGCCCGCGGCGGAGAGACTGGTCCGCCAACTGCACGACGCTGGCGTCGACGGCCTGATCGTCCAAGACGTGGGCCTGCTGGAACTGGACGTGCCACCGGTGCCGCTGATCGCCAGTACGCAGATGCACAACGCGACCGTCGAGAAGGTGCAGTTCCTGGAGCAGGTCGGTTTTTCCCGCGTAATTCTGGCCCGCGAGCTGACGCTTGAGCAGATTCGCGAGATTCGCAGCAGAACACGGATCGAATTGGAGTGCTTCATCCACGGCGCCTTGTGCGTCGGCACCAGCGGGCAGTGCTACATGAGCTATGCCCTGGGCGGTCGCAGCGGCAATCGCGGGCAGTGTGCCCAGCCGTGTCGGAGACTGTATACACTCAGAGACCAGGCCGGCAACGAGATCGTGAAGGATCGCCATTTGCTGAGCCTCAAAGACCTGTGCCTGGCCGATCACCTGGAGGGGTTGATCGATGCGGGAGTCTCGTCCTTCAAGATCGAGGGCCGGCTCAAGGATATTCCCTATGTAGAGAACACGGTCGCGTTCTATCGGCAGAGACTCGATGAAGTCGGCGTCTCTCGCGGATTGCGGCGTAGTTCCTCCGGCTCGGTCCATCTGGCATTCGAGCCCAACCTCGCAAAGACCTTCAACCGCAGCTTCACGGACTACGGACTGACCGGCAAGACCGGCTCGGTCGCATCGATGGACACGCCCAAATCCGTCGGCGAGCCCATCGGAACGGTCACGCGTGTGGAGAAGTCGAGTTTCCTCCTGGACCGCGACCACGATCTGCACAACGCCGACGGCCTGTGCTTCTTCGACGCCGAGCGGAACCTCGACGGGACGGTCGTCAATCGCGTCGAGGGACGCAGGGTCCATCCGCAGAAGATGCAGGGCATTCGCGTCGGCCTGGAGATCCGGCGCAACTTCGACCATGCGTTTTCCCGCGCGCTGACCGGACAGGCCGCCGAGCGGAAGATCGGCCTGACGATGTCTCTGCAGGAATCAGCGGATGGCCTGCTGCTGTCCGCGACAGACGAAGACGGGAACCAGGCTGAGGTGACCATCGCCGAGGCACTACCCGCCGAGAAGAAGGAGGCCGCCCGGCAGACCCTCCAGACCCAGTTGACCAGGCTCGGCAATACGATCTTCGACTGCTCGGACCTGCAACTGCAAACGCAGGGCGCCTGGTTCCTGCCGGTTTCGCGATTGAACGCGGCCAAGCGGGAACTGGTCGAGCGACTGCTGCACGTCCGCGAGGCGAACCGCCCCCGCCCGACCGGCGGGGTCAAGCGAAACGACGTCCGCTATCCACAGGCGGACCTGACGTTCCTGGGCAACGTGCTGAACGCGAAGGCGCGGGCCTTCTACCGAAGGCACCGGGTCGAGACCATCGAGCCGGCCGCGGAATCCGGCATCGACATGTCCGGAAAGGTCGTCATGACGACGAAATACTGCCTGCGGAAGGAACTGGGGCAGTGCCCGGGCCGTGGAAGCGGGACGGTCGCGGAGCCGATGATCCTGGAAGACCAGGAAGGCCGGCGGTATCCGGTCCGCTTCCGCTGCCGCGACTGTGGGATGGACATCCTTCTGGACGGCGACAAGGAGACACGATGAGCGACCACGTAGCGGGACTGACGACCGGTCTGACGGGCCTGGACCAAGCCCTCAAGGGCATCCTCCCCGGCGACAACATCGTCTGGCAGGTCGATGCCGTCGAGGACTACATGACGGTGGTGGCCCCCTACGTCGAAGCGGGCCTGCGGTCGGGTCGGAAGGTGATCTACTTTCGATTCGCCAGCCAGCCGCCGGCGATCTTCCAGGGTCGGTCGAGACGCACGAGCTGGACCCGGCCGAGGGCTTCGAGACGTTCATCGCCAGAATCCATACGGTGATCGAGACCGCCGGGCGAGGCGCCCTGTACGTCTTCGACTGCCTGTCGGAACTGGCCGCCGACTGGTACTCGGACTCGATGCTCGCCAACGTCTTCATGCTGACCTGCCCCTTCCTCTACGATCTGGAGACGGTCGCGTACTTCGCACTTTTCCGCAACTCGCACAGTTCCAGGGCCAGTTCCCCGATCACATCCTGGAGCAGTTCGAGCAGATGCTGGACTACTTCGGGCAGTCGCCGATCATCGTGCGATCCAGCTCGCTCATCGAGGACAACCACGGCAACTCCTTCGCAGGCAAGTACGAGAGCGTCTTCTGCCCGAACCAGGGGCCAAGGGAACGTCGGATGGAGGACTTCCTCTCGGCCGTGAGACCGGTCTACGCGAGCACGATGAGCGAGAAGGCCCTTCGCTACCGGGAGCAGCGGGATCTTCTCAACCACGACGAGCAGATGGCGCGGCTGGTCATGCGGGTCTCCGGCGAAATGCACGGCCGCTACTACTTCCCTCAGGCCGCAGGCGTAGGATTCTCATTCAACCCGTATGTCTGGAACGAAGGCATCGATCCGCAGGCAGGTGTGCTTCGGCTGGTCTTCGGCCTGGGCACCCGCGCGGTGGATCGCTCCGACGACGACTACACCCGGCTCGTCGCCCTCAACGCGCCGCAGAAACGACCCGAAGCCAATTTCGAGGAGGTCCGCCAGTACGCCCAGCGACGAGTCGATTACGTCGATCTCCAGGCCAACCGCATCATGTCGGGCCATTTCCTCGACGTCATCAAGGAGAGCAGCGACCTGCCCGTCGAGATGTTCGCCTCCGCGGCCGAGTCGTTGCCGGGAGCCGGCGGAAGCGCCGCCAAGGTTTGGGTCCCCACGTTCGACAATCTCCTGACCCAGACCGCATTCGTCCGGGACATGCGGGAGATGCTCCACGTCCTCCAGCAGGCCTACGAGTACCCCGTCGACGTCGAGTTCACCCTGAATTTCGTGGACCGCGAGCGGTACCGAATTCACGTGGTTCAATGCCGCCCTCTGCCGGTCAAGGGGACGGAGACACCCCGCCCGCCGGAGGTCGAGGTCCCGCGGGCCGATGCAATCATCGAGGCCAGCGGCGCAGTCGTTGGCCACAGCCGGCACACGCGAATCAGCCGGTTCGCCTATGTGACGCCCGCACTCTATGGCCGCCTGTCGCTCCAGGACCGCTACGAGGTGGCCCGCCTGCTCGGCAAGATCAATCAGGCATGCGAATCCCTGGTGGACGGCGCTCTGATGTACCTCGGGCCGGGACGTTGAGGGACGAGCGACCCGCTCCTCGGCATCCCCGTCGCCTTCGCGGAGGTCAACCGGGCGGCGGTCCTGTGCGAAATCGTCCAGATGCATGAGAACCTCGTCCCGGACGGCTCGCTCGGGACGCACTTCCTCAACGAGCTGGTGGAGACGGACATACTCTACCTGGCGCTGTTCCCTGACCGCGGGAACAACTACCTTCGCACGGAGCTGTTCGAGAGTTCGTCGAACCGATTGCTGCAACTGGTGCCGAAGGCGGGCAAATGGGTCGATGCCGTCAAGATCGTTGATGCCTGCGAAATCCCCGGCGGCAACGGAGGCGCCTTCCTCAGCGCCGACGCCTTCAAACAGAAGGTCGTCTGCCACTTCGCTCGGGCATGAGTCTTCGCTGATCCAGGACGTACGCTCGTCTCCGAGGTCGGACGAGAGAACTGGAGCGGTTCTCGTCTGTCGTCCTGAGCGAAGCGAAGGACCTGGGCTACGGAGAAGAAGAAACCCGCGGCAGTCCCCGCGCCGGGCCGCATGCTTCACTTCGTTCAGCATGACAAAGGCACAACAGCGGACGTGGCGACCAGCAAGTGAAGGAAGGAGAAACATAGGCGGCAATGCAGAAGGGTCCGTCTCGCGGAGGACACAACTGCACTGCCGCCTGAGACGAGGGTTAACCCTCGATCTTGTCGATGGTTACGAGCAGGTGCTTCTGGCGATGGCCAATCCTTCGCTGGCTGTTCTTGCGTTTGCGGAACGTGGTGACGTAGAGCTTAGGGCCCTTCGTGACCGCTTCGGCAGCGGTGGACTTGAACGACGCAACGACCTTGGCGCCCGGGACATAGGGTTTGCCGATCTTGCTGGCACCGTCGCCACCGATGAACAGGACCTTATCCATCTCGATGGTCTTGGCGTCGGGGGCCACGTCGGTCAACTCGATCTCCACCTGGTCGCCCACGGCCACCTTGTACTGCTTGCTACCCTGCTCGACAATCGCGTACATTTGCGAAACTCCGGTCCAACGGTTCAAATATTCGAATCTTGGCAAAACTAAAAGAATAGTGTATGCCGATACAGAAGTAAAGACTTTTCCACAGGATTTTTGGTCCCTGTCGGCTCGGACGCCGCTCGGAGGTGGATGGATCCCTTTTCCGGAGCACTTGGATGAAACTGGCGATGATCGGCGACAAACTCATCCCCATGGAAACCCTCGACCCTGTGTACTGCGATCGCGGAACTTATTTCGGCGACGGGGTTTACGAGGTCCTTCGCAGCTACAACGGCAAGCTCTTTGCCTTGGACGAACACCTGCAGCGGTTCGCGGCCAGCATGGCCGCCATCCGCATTACGGGCATCGAGATCGGGACGATCCGCGAGCGGGTGCTGGCGGCTTTCAAGGCTGCCGGCCTGGCCAACGCCAAGATCTACTTCCACGTGACCCGCGGCTCCGCTCCGCGAAATCATACCTGGGCCAAGGACATCCAGCCGAACTTCTTCCTCACGATCAGCGAGGCGCCCGACAGCACCAAGGACAAGGCCAAAGGGATTGCAGTCTGCACGCATCCGGACCTGCGATGGAAGCGGTGCGACATCAAATCACTGAATCTGCTGCCGAACATCCTGGCTCGCCAGGAGGCCGCAGACCGGGGTTGTGACGAGGCGATTCTCGTGGACGACGCGGGCCTGATCACCGAGGGCGCCGGCTCGGCGTTCTTCGCCATCATCGGCGGCGCGCTGTGCACCGCCCCGCTGGCAGCCAACATCCTCCCCTCGATCACACGACACTTCATCGTCAAGGCCGCCACCAACGTCGGCATGCCCATCCGCGAGCAGTGCGTCACGCCTGCGCAGGCCGCCACCGCGGATGAGCTGTTCATCGCGGTTACGACGAAGGACATCGTGCCCGTGGTGAGATTCGACGGGACGGTCATCGGGCAAGGCGTCCCCGGCCCCCGGGTCAAGGCGCTCGCGACGGAGTTCCACAAGTTCACCGTCTGACCGACCAAGTCTCTCGCCCACCGGAAGAACATCGCGTCGTCACGAGCGCCCGGACCACCGTCGTCGGCGCTATTGCGCCCCAACGGTCCCTTTGAACAACAAGATCAGCGCCAGCACACAGGCCAGCATGATGACACCCGGCACCATCCAGAGCTTGTGCCACTGGAACTTGCCTTCCACCCGGCATTTGTCCATGACAATCCCGGCGAACTGCGTCCCCAGGAACAAGCCAACTCCGCTCTGGGCGGTGAAGATTAAGCCCTGCATCGAGCCTCCGGCTCCCTCGGGCGCTGCGGCCCCTGCGAACATCTGGCCCGCGATGATAAAGAAGACGTACGCCAAGCCGTGAAACGCCTGGCTCACAGCGATCACTGCCGCGGGTCTGGGCATCACGTAGATGATATACATCACCAGCCAGGAGGCGGCCCCCACTGTCAGCGTCCACTTGTAGCCGATCTTATCGACGAGCAAGCCAAGCAAGAACAGAGTCGCGACGGCCTGGACTGCCTGGGCAATCGCCATGGCCGCAGGGACGTTCTTCGGGGCAATCCCGTTGTCCTGCATGAACTGCGCCGTGCCCAGGAAATAGAACTGCATCATGCCCGGAGCGATCATCGAAATGATAATAAAGATCAGGAAGCTGGAGTTCTTCAGCATCCCCAAGGCACTGGCGCCTGCCGTAGTCAGGGGCCGCGTCTCAGGCAACAGGGTGCCGCAAACCACAGCCATCACAACCGACAGCACCGCCGCAAGCACGAGGCAATCACGGCCTTCTTCGCCCGTCTTGAAGACCCACCGCCAGCCCGTCAGGAAATAGCCTGCCAGGGCCCATGCGATCGGAGCCCACATGAAAATGTAGGGGGACTTGTCGCTGACGCCGTTGGCCGCCAGGTGGCGGAACATCAGCGAATTCACCAGCGGAAGCGTCGCAGCAAAGAAGAAAGCCCATAACAACAGCGTCGTGAAGAGCGAGCGGAATGTCCGCTTCCAAGCCGCGATGAACAACAGCAGAGTGCCAACCAGATGGGCGCCGGCCAGTATGAACTCCGTGTTGATCCAGCGATCCGCCACCTGTCCGGCCACCAGAGGCATGAAGATGCAGCCCAAGGGCAGCGCCGCGTAGATCCAGCCCGTCTGCTTGCCGCTGAACTTCAGGGGTCCCAAGAGCCGGGCGGCCAATACGGGGTACCAAGCCCCCCAGACCGCGAATTCCAGGAACATCATCGCACTGAGCTTGAGGTACAGGCCCGAGTCCATTCCGAACATGTGGTTCTCCTTAATCCAGGGACAAGCTACTTGCAGGCCGCCTTGAGCCGCTCGACCGCCAGCTTGATGTCGCCGAGGCGGTTGTCGCCGGCCTCGCGCTCGATGGCCACGGCGCCCTTGAACCCGACCTCGTCGAGGACCGCGAGAAACCGCTCGATGCCAACCTGGCCGTCGCCCCAGGGGACTTCGCTGCCCCAGGTGCCGGGTTTCGTCGTGCGGACGGCGTCCTTGACGTGCAGGTGGCGAATCCACGGCGAGAGCACGCGAACCGCTTCGATTGGGTCGCCCTTGTCGTACAGGATCATGTTGGCGGGGTCGAAGTTGACGCCGACCGACTTGTGATCGAGTTTCTCCAGAAAGTGCCGCAGTTCCGTGGCGGTCTCCTGGCCGGTTTCGAGCAGGAGCGTCAGGCCGCTGTCCTTCGCGATATCCGCGAGGGTCCGAATCCGCGTGGCCACCTTCTCGGCGTATGCCGGCTTGCTCTCATCGACGAAGCCCGCGTGCATCGACAGGAACTTGACGCCCAGCTTGGCGGTGACCTTGGCCGCGCCCTGGAACAGGCCGCGATTCCGATCCCAGTGCTCGTCGGGGACGACGCCGCCGGTGACCTTGATCGTGTCGAGCGTCGAGTAATCCTCCTGCGGGAAGTCGATCATCGTGCTGGTGATGGTCCACTTCTGCGCCTTGATCGTATCGAGGACCTTGCCGCTGCCGTCCTCGACCGCGGCACGAATTCCCAGATGCACGTGCTGGATGCCCAGTTCCTTCAATGCGGCGGCAACTCCCGCGACATCCGTTCGGAGAGACCAACTGCACACGGCTACAGGCCAGTTCTTGCATTTCATCGTTTCAATCTCCAACAGTACCATGGGCGCGAGCGCCCATGCGTTCAGGATCAGGGGCAAGATGCCCGTGCTACTTGACCAAGACTCTCTTATTGGTATCCAGGGACTTCCTTTCGGCCTGGACGAGGCGGACCGAGTCACGAGACTGCTCGAGCGTCAAGACCTGGGGCACGGATTCGCCGCGAATGGTCTTGACGAAGTGCTTGATCTCGCGGCTGTACCCGTCTCCGGCCGCGACCTGCGGCGTGAACGCCTGGCCCTCGCGCGGGCAGACGCGGAACGCCGGGCTGCGGGTGCAATCGTAGACGAGAGTCGCCTTCTCGAGAATGACGTTGAAGCTCATCTCGAACCCGAAGGTCGGGCTCATTCCCCACCCGCCCTCGGCGACGATGACCTTGTCCGGGCCGTACTCGTACTCGGTGACGATGTGGATGAGCTGCCCTTTGCTCCCCTTGGCCCCGTGGCTGCACACCGCCTTGGGCATCCCGAGGAGGTATTGCACGTAGTCCGCATCGTGGATGTGCAGGTCGAGAGCGACGCCGCCGCTGCGGGCCTCGTCCGCGAACCAGTTGTCCGGACTCCACGTGGGCGCCGAGCCCAGACGCTGGAACATGCCGGCGACCACAGGGCCGTACTGGCCGCTGTCCACGATCTCCTTGGCCTTGGCGTACTCGGGCCAGAACCGCACACAATGCCCGATCTGGAGGACCTTGCCGTTCTTGGCAGCCGCACGGATCATCCGATTGCACTCGGGGACCGTCAGCGCCATCGGCTTCTCGCAGAGCACGTGGACGCCGCGGGAGAGAGCCTTCTCGGAACAGTCCGCGTGCAGATAGGTCGGCAACGTGATCGACATCGCGTCCAAGTGGGCCGCATCGAGCATCTGGTCGAGATCCCGGTAGACCTCGATGCCCGCGAAGTCGATCTCGCCCTCGGCCCCTTTGATATTGCCGACCGCTCTCTTGGTGTCTTCCTTGATATTCGGGTTTGCGTCGCAGATCGCGACGACCTGGGCTCCCTGGACGGCCTTCCACTGGCGGAAGTGCATTCGCCCCATGAACCCAAAACCCGCAATCCCTACTCGCAGCATTCCGGTACCTCCTTCGCGCGTCCCGCGCAGCTCCAAGACCCCGCGTCGGGGACTTCCTGATGTGAACCTTTCTGTCCGGCCATGGCCATGCACTCTCAACACTGCCGAGCCTCCAACATTCCGGCGGCGCGCGATTCTACCAGAGCCCGGAGAAGCCCGCAAACGGATTTCCGCTCGGCGACTCGCCAAAAAAGCCCCGCCCGAGACCGCGTCCGATAACATGCCATGGGGGACGACCCCGAAGTGCCCGTGGGAAAAGACATGATTCTCGGGACAGAGCACCGTATAATGGTCCCCATGGTTGGCCGGGCCGGGCCGAGGCCCGCGATATCGTGACATCGGGGACAGATATGACGCCGAAAGAACGGGTTCACGCAATCATCAGGGGCCAGTCTCACGATCGCCCCGCCGTTACGCCCATTTTCATGGCCTGGTCGGCCAACTTCATCGGGCGGACCTACCGCGACTACTACCTCGACGGCGACGTGCTCGTCGAGTCGCAGTTGTCGGTGGCGCGGACGTTCCACCTCGATCAGGTCAGCGCCATCAGTGATCCCTGGCGGGAGGCGTCCGCCTACGGCATGGAGTTCGACTACCCCGAGCACGGGGTGGGCAAGCCGCGGGCCCTGCTGATCCGCTCGGGCGGCGACGTCGCTCGGATCAAGGCGTTCGACATCGAGAACAGTCCGCGTCCCCGACAGCGTGTCGAGAGCGTGCGGAAGATGGCCCGGACCGTCGGGCAGACGCACAGCGTTCTGGGATGGGTGGAGGGACCGCTCGCGGAGTATGCGGACCTGCGAGGGGTCGA
Organism: Sedimentisphaerales bacterium; assembly: GCA_034678485.1. Classification (GTDB taxonomy): domain Bacteria; phylum Planctomycetota; class Phycisphaerae; order Sedimentisphaerales; family Anaerobacaceae; genus PLanc-01. The sequence continues at coordinate 11,927 of JAXDBU010000063.1, forward strand.
GAGCATGTTCATGGACCTCATCGACAAGCCCGAGATGTACTTGCAGGCGGCGGGCCCCCTGGTGGACAACGCGATTCGCTTCGCCCGGGCACAGGTCCAGGCCGGCGCGGACATGATCGGCGTCGGCGATGCGGTCGCCAGTCTCGTGAGCCCGTCGATGTACGAGCAGTTCGTCCTGCCTCATGAGAAACGGCTCTTCGACGCGATCCACGAGGCCGGCGCCGCGGTGAAGCTTCACATCTGCGGCGACATCAGCAGGAGCGTCGGGCAAATGGCACAGACCGGCTGCGACATCCTCGATATCGACTGGATGGTCCCCCTGGACCGGACGCGGTCGGTCGTCGGCCCAAGCATCACCCTCTGCGGCAACTTCGATCCCTCCGCGGTCCTGTTGCAGGGCACGCCTCAGGACGTGGCCCAGGCCGCTCGCCGGTGCATGGAAATGGGCGGTCAGCGGTTCATCCTGCAACCAGGCTGCGAGGTCCCCCCGGGGACGCCCGAACAGAACATCCGCGCCTTCTGCCCCTGCGAGGGTTGTCTGGTCCCCGAACTGCTTGCGACGGCGTGACGCTGTGGATCCAGGGCGGCCTTGGGACCATCCCTTTGCATTCGCTTGCTGCCGATTCAGACGGAAACCGCGGCAAGCGGAATGCCGCTCGCCGGGGGACTGTCACAGGACAGGATCGGCGCTTCCTTGGCGGCGCATCGGCGTTCCAGGTGGTCCAGGACGTTCATGAAGTTGATGTAGGAATCGTAGGGCGAATCGTACGGATTGAAGTACTTGTGTACGTCGCCGTCGGCGAAGTATTTCGTGCACATGTAGTAGAAATGATCGGACGCCTGGAGCTTTCGCCAGTCGGTAAGGATTCGCTCGTCGTTGGCCCGCTTGATTTGCTTTTCGAGCCGGTACAGCTCGTGGATCGCGTTGGACTGCATGGGGTTCCCGAGCCAGGCCGACAGGTCCCGTTCCGTATCGGCCCAACTGATGACGTGCGGCACGTCGATCATGCCGGTCGGCTCATAGGAGGCCACGACTTCGCTGGGCGTCTTGAAGTCATTGTCGGGGTGTTTGAGGAGTTCCCCCGGCAGACATCGCATGAAATCGAAGATTCCCGTATCCTCCCACTGATGCTCGCCAAGCGTCTCGTAATCCATGAACAGGTTCACCACGTTTCCGCTGCCGTTGACGGCGTTGATCCAGCGGGTAAACTTCTCCACCGTCAGCGGCCATTGGGCCCAGTAGCGATTGGAGAACCGAAAGGCGATGTCGTCGCTGAGCGAGTAGTTCTTCAGCAGCATCTTGAGCCGCCGGCACCCCTTGGGCTGGTAGACGAAATTCGGGCTTCGATATCCGAGGATGTGGTCCGCCCCCTCGGTGAGAATCGCATCGAAACAACCCATCGCCTCGATCAACAGGCCCAGATCGTTGTTGTAGATCAGCTCGGTGTTGCGAAACACCTTCGGCGTCTGTCCGAACAGATCGCGCACGAGATCTATCTGCTTCCTGACCTGCTCGATGAACTCCTTGCGCGAGTAGAGGAAGCTGAGACTGTGATAGTAGGTCTCCGCCAGAAACTCGACGCACCCGGTTTTGGCCAGAGCGTGGAACGTGCTCAGGACCTCGGGACTGTATCTGTCCAACTGTTCGAGCAGGATCCCGGTCAGGCTGTAGGCGACTCGGAACCGTCCCTTGTGCTGCTGAATCAGCCGCAATAACGTGCGATTCGCAGGAAGATAGCACTTGTTCGCCACCTTCTTACAGATGGCGGCATTGCGACCCTCATCGAAGTAGCGATCATCGTTGTCGAAGACGGTATAATGGCGCAACCGCATCGGCTGATGGACTTGAAAGTAGAAGCATATCGAGGGCATGTTCTCACCAATCCTTTCCGATCCTGTCGATCCTTCCCTCGGGGGCGACCGCTATGCCGGCACGAGCGTCTCCTCGTAAATCCGCAGGCAGCTTTGCGCAGCGTCTCGCCATCGCAGCTTGCGCACCTCGAAATTCCCGTGATTGCGGAGCGTCATGCGCAGCGGCGGGTACTTCAGCACGGCCACAATCTTGTTCGCCATCTCGTTGACGTCCCAGAAATCCACCTTCAGAGCGTGACGCAGCACCTCCGAAACACCGCTCTGCTTGCTGATGATGACCGGCACGTCATTGTCGAGCGCCTCCAGCGGCGCGATTCCAAACGGTTCGGAAACCGAGGGCATCACATAGAGGTCCGCCATACGGAAGATCCGCCGAACATCGTCACCGCGAAGGAACCCGGTGAATAGAACCTTGTTGCCGATCCCCAACTGAGCAGCCAGTTCGACCGAGCGATACATCAGATCGCCCGAGCCGGCCATGACGAACTTGACGTTGTCCATCACGTCGAGCACCTTCTTGGCAGCCTGGAGGAAGTACTCGGGCCCCTTCTGCATGGTGATCCGGCCCAGGAACAGGACGATCTTCTCCTCACGCTTGATCGTTTCCGGCGTCATGGACCACACGCCGCTCCGCTCGACCCCATTGTAGACAACTTCCACCTTGTCGCCTGGAATCCCGTAGCGGCCGATCACGATGCTCCGCGTGAGGTGGCTCACCGCAATCACTCTGTCTGCGCGTTGCATTCCCTCCCGCTCGATGTTGTACACCATCTGGTTGACGTGCTCTCCGCTGCGGTCGAATTCCGTGGAATGAATGTGAACAACCAGGGGCTTGCCGCTCATCATGGCCACCCCGACACCCGCCGGATAAGTCATCCAGTCATGTGCGTGAATGATGTCGAACTCCTCCCCCTTTGCCATGTCCATGGCCAGCGACGCGTATCGATGGACCTCTCGATAGAGATCCCCTGCGTAGTCCGCACCGCCCCCGCCGTCGCCCGATCCGCTCCACGTCGTGGTTTCCCGACGAAGGCGAAGCACCTGTTCAACCTTCTCGTCATAGCTCTTGGGTGTCGCATACGCTTGCAGCGGGGACATGATCGCCCGGAAACTGACATTGGTCAACTCGTCGGTCCGTGCCACCCGTCGGACAATCTCCTGCCTCTTCGCTTGGGGAGTCAACAGCCGCACGTGCGTGGCGTATTGACTGTCCACCATTTTCGGAAGGACAAATGTCACCCGCACGCCCAGTTGGTCCAGCGCCTTCGTCAGGCCGTAGCACGCAGTGCCGAGTCCACCGCTGATGAACGGCGGGAACTCCCAGCCCAACATGAAAACACGAACGCGCGTCCCCTCATCATGAAGTCCCATATGTCCTCACTTGCTCCGAGGTTCCGGCAACTCTCCGACCCACCTGCGCAGCACACCATCCACCGACCTCCGGCCGAACACCGCAGGGGTCATAACTACAGAGACTATCGGCAGCCTTTAACCCAATCTTGATTTTCGGGCGTCAAAAATTTCGGGACGCGAACATTCATACCCTATTTTCTTCATCGGACTTCCGGCCGCCCCTCGTCCAGGAATTCTGCTAAAACACGCAATAAATATACTGTCATTGCGGTTCTTATAGGCCACAGTGGCCCCAGGCCAGAATAGAGCAAAAACGCAACAGTACACCAAGGCCCGCTTTTATCGGACTGTCCCTTATTCCGAACCGCAGGACTCCAGCAGCTCTGTAGTATATCAAACCATTCTAATACCGACGGAAGGTCCGACTACACGGTATCCTTGACGTGGCGCCCAGAATCGGACGTGTCGAGCCAGAGGGGTCTGTGGGAACCGGGCCTGCGGACCTGGATAGCCACAAGGCGGACTCGCCGAGATCGCCACCTGCGTCTTCGCACCAATCTCCTGCCGGGAGACGGTGGGAGCTTCCTCCCCGGTGTGGCGCCCACCTGCCCTATGCGCCCTGCCGGCATCCCACTGTTGGGAAAAAACACCCTGCGGCAAAAAAAGGACCCTAAGTGCTAAATCCTCGGATCGATGACGCCGATAGCGATGAATGCTTGAGGCAATCGACTGCGCTGGCAGTCAGGTTGCCCGCCCGACGACAGCGACACTGAGGTGACCGCCCGGGACGAGCACGAAGAGCCTGATGCAACAGATCGCATTGGGGTCCTGGCAACGTGTCGAGGATCGTCCTCGATCCGGCGATTCCGACGCCGCGACGAATACGCGATTCTGCGTGCTTGCCTACGGGCACACCGATTACGGAGAGTGGACATGAACAGACATCCAAGAAGAAGCGGCAAGGGGCACACGAAGGTCACAGACCTCGTCGTGGTGGCATTCCTGGACGACATGGAGCAGGCGAGAGAGTATGAGACTCTCCTGCGGCTCAATGACATCCCGGCCCTCATCAAGGAACAGACGGATCCCGGTGGAGATGGCAAGGCGATCGCCATCATGGTCCCCGAGGACTACCTTGATGAGGCCCATGTCGTCATCGAATCCCAGGACGCCTACGACGACTTGTGCGATTTCTCGATGGACGAGGATGAGGACCTCGACTTCGACGTAGACCCGCTCGACGACGAGTTCTGAGCCGCATCAGTCATTCGCGATTTGCTGTTTGCGATTCGCGCCGCCCGCCGGCACGGAGTGGGTCCGGTTTCCTTGACAAGCGGCGAATTGTGAGTAGTGGATTCAGGAAGGTTGTAGCACCATGGCAGAAACGAACACCAGCAACCAATGCGAACGCTGTGCGGGAGACGAACGCCGAACACATCTCGCGGATCGTCGCAAGCACGACCTCGGCGGCAATCCGTACGATCCCAATTTCACCGACCGTCGTCAGAGCGTGGTGGACCGACGCCTGGGTCTCGATCGCCAGCGAGGCCCCGGTCGGCGTCGAAGCGATGAACGAAGAGCTGCCGAGGAGGGCCAGATGTCCGATGAACAGTTCGAGTTCCTGATGGCCATTGATGAGTACAAGCGAGCCAATGCCCGCCCCTTCCCCACCTGGACGGAAGTCCTGGAGGTGATTCGGGCGCTGGGCTATCGGCGAGTCGCCGAACCCCAGGCGCTGGCCCCCCATGGCTCCGCCGGCGACGCAGGCGCCGAACCGGCCAAGAACTGAACCAGCCACACAGGACCTCGCCCCGGCCGAAGTCCTTCGTCCGATTCCCTGCAAACCCGACGTTCCCGGTCTGCGCGAGAACCTCCGCACATCGCCTGAGCCGGCCTCCTCAGGAAAGGACGGTCCCAAGGAACCCCTCGATGCCCGTGAAGATGATCTGCGCCGCAATCGCAGTCAGGATCAGGCCGGTCAGCTTCATCATCATCTGGAGGCCCTTGTGCCCCAGCACGTGGGCGATCGGCATGGCCAGGAACAGGAACAGCGAGATCACCAGCACCGCCAGCAGGACCGCCAAAGCAGCCACGGCCTTCTCCCTCGCGCCGCTGATCTCCATGCCCAGGACCAGGAGGGTACCGATGGTTCCGGGGCCGACGATCATCGGAATCGCCAGCGGGACCACCGCGAAATCCTCCCCCTCTTCCGCCGCCAGCTCGCCCCGTTTGCCGGTGACCATCTGGACAGCGGTGAGGAAGAGCAGGACTCCCGCGCCGACCTGGAACGCCGGAACGGTGATCCCCAGGATCCGGAAGATCACGTTGCCGAAGAAATAGACCGAGAAGCAGATGACCAGAATTGCGATGCTCGTACGAAGCGCGCAGTGGTTCCGCATCCGATGGTCCATGTCCCGAGACAACAACAGGAACATCGAAACCGAGAAGAACGGCGACAGAATAAAGAACACCTTCGTGAAGATGTCCAAGAACAGACCCATTCCCGACTCTCTTTCAACCAGCCATCCATCGCCCCGGAGGCCATTGTCTCCGGCGTAAGCGTTGTAGTATACCCGAGTTCCCCTGCCAGGGGAACGCCTGCCTGCAGTCACCTGTTGACATCGCGCCATCGAGGAAGTACAGGAACAGGTATCCGGCATTACGAGAACCAGAAGACGGACGGACTCGAAGAAGGGGAGGATTCTATGTACCGCACGACATCCCGTGGACGCCGGAACATGACTCGTGTGGCATTCGTGCTGTCGGTCTGTGTGGTGTTGATCCCGTCTCCCGAACCGGGGCCTGGCAAAGAGAAAACCCCTCCTGCCACGGTTCCTGTGAAGGTCCTCATCCTCGACGACTCCGACGACGATTTCCAGACGGCTCCGTTCGACGATGCCGTGATTCTCCTGACAGCCAAGGGCCATGTCGCACATCGAATCGGCGGCTTGAACGTCTGCGAGACCATCGGCGGCTGCCGGGCCATTATGGCTTCGCTGGACGGCCGATCCCTCATCGTCTGCGAGAACGTGGCAGACCGGATCACTGCCTACGAGATCGGCACAGGCAATCCGCTGTGGTCCTTGCCGGGCGAGTTCACAGCCGCAGTCGTCCATGGAGACACCGTGTACGCGCTGAGAACCGCCGGCCGGATCTACGGCAAGGAGATCCTGGCCATCGACAGCCACGGCGGCATTCTCCGACAGGCGAATCTCGCTGGCTTCGACATTGCGGTCGACCCAAACGCCAACGTTCTGTGGCTGGTGGGCGACGACATCAAGAAATGCGACACGCATTTCAACACTCTGTGGCGAATAGACCCTATTCAATGGTGTGCGTCATCCGTCGATGTCGCGTCCGACGGCTCGGCCTGGGTCGCAGAACGCGCCCATGTGCACACCGGCGGCACGAACAGGCTATTGCACATCGCTCCGGATGGCACAATCGCGAGCACAATCCCGGTGGACATGTCGCCGACATGCGTGCGAGTTGACCCATCGGAGAAGAGCGTGTGGGTGAGTGGCGTCTGCATCCGGAAGGACAGAAGACTGCGCGTCGTGATGAGGAATTGGCCTCACGTAATCGGATATCGCGACAACTACAAGATCAGCGGATGGCGGGTCTACAAGTACTCGATGCAAGGCCAGCTCCTGTGGCGAAGCAACGACGGCGGGGAGTCCCTGGATTTGGATCCCTCGGATGGTTCCGTCTGGATCGGCGGGCGAACCAAGGTCCGGCACTGCTCGCGCGACGGGGTGGAGCTTCACACCTACGACTGCCTTTCCTCCGGTCAGAAGTGGACGTGCATCGTGTCCCACAGTCCATGAGATGGACTTGGCCGCACGCAAAGGCCCTCTTCCCCCTGCTTGACATCGGTCGAGGAATCCGTTAGGGAACAGGCATGTCGAAGGCAAATGCACTGATACGATCCGCGACCCTGGGGGACATTCCCGCGATTGTCCGACTCTGGGAGGAGCTGATGGACTTCCATCGCACGCGAGACCCATTCTACACGCGGGCCCGCAACGGGTCGGACCTCTTCAGACGGTACGTCGAGGAGAACGTAGGCAATGACGCCGCCTGCGTGCTCGTCGCCGTGGCAGAGGACGGGATTGTCGGCTACTGCCAGGGCATCATCGACCATCACCCATCGGTGCTGGCCGAGCCGGACTACGGCCAGGTTCTCGACTTCATCGTGACGGCAGGCCGCCGCAACACCGGCATCGGCAGTCAGATGTTCCAGGCCCTTCGCCAGTGGTTTCAAAAAGAAGGCATCCGCCGGATTGAGGTCCGCCACTCCACGTTCAACGACCTCGCCACCCGCTTCTGGCCCAAGATGGGCTTTAAACCCTACGTGCAAACCCTCTTCATGGAGTTGTAGTCGTGGCTTTGCCGCGGCCTACGGCCCGGGGTTTCTCCGCAATATCCAGAGCGTCATTGCACGTCTGTACTGGAGCCCATAGAATGGGGCGATAATTGCGCCCGTGGAGACGCGAAATCCTGTGTCTGGACAATGTCCAGGAGAGATGATCGGAGTCTTCGATGTACCGGACAACACCGCCGAGCATGATGATCCTGACAGCACTCGTCGCGACCTTCGTCTCCAATCAGGCTCAGTCCGGCCAGACCGTCATGGTCTCGATGCGCGACGGAGTCAAGCTCGCCACGGACGTTCATCTGCCCGAGGGCGAGGGACCCTGGCCGGCCGTTCTCGTGATGACTCCATACAATAAGAATGGAGTGGCGGTCTTTTCCGCCGAGACGGGCAAGCGAGGTTATGCCCTGGTTGCCCAGGACTTCCGCGGTCGATTCGGCTCCGAGGGTGAGGACTATCCGGTCTTCCAGCATTGCGGCTGGGGCGAGCACCAGGACGGTTATGACACGGTCGAGTGGATCGCCGCTCAGACCTGGTCCAACGGCAAGATCGGCGGATGGGGCGTCAGCGCCCCCGGCATCGCCTTGAACATGACGGCCCCGAGCCGGCCGCCGCACTTGACCTGCTGCTGCGTGGGTGTGGCCTTCTCGGACATGTACTCTCAAGCCGCTTATCAGGGGGGCGCCTTCCGCAAAGGACTGCTCGAAGACTGGCTCCGGGAGTGCAAGTTCAATCCCAAGAGCCTCGAGCTGTCTCGAGCGCATCCGAACTACGACGGCTTCTGGAAAACACTCGATGCCCAGCGAGTCGCCGCCCAGGTGAACGCGCCGACGCTGTTCTACGGCGGCTGGTATGACATCTTCGCCGCCGGCACACTCAACAGCTTCGTCACGATCAACAAGCAAGCCGGCGAAGGCGCCCGCGGCAAGTGCCGGCTCGTCATGGAGCCCTACGGTCACGGCCGCAGTGACGACCTCACCTTCCCCAACGCCGGTCCCCCACCGACGGCCGACATGTGGAACTGGTTTGACAGCTGGCTCAAGAATGACGGCCGGGGCAGCGAGCAGATTCCCGCCGTACAGTACTATGTTATGGGCGACCCAATGGACCCCAACACACCGGGCAACAGATGGAAGACCGCCGACGACTGGCCGATCCCCGCTCAGATAATCCCGATCTACTTGCACACGGATCACAAGCTGCGGCTCACCCCGCCGGAGGAACTCTTCGGCTCGGAGTCGTACAAGTACGATCCCGGAAACCCGGTCCCCACTCTCGGCGGCGCGAACCTGACCGGTACGAAGGGACCCAAGGACCAGCGCCCGGTGGAAG
>JAXDBU010000064.1:0-9699 GCA_034678485.1 Sedimentisphaerales bacterium
GACGACGCGGGCGAACTCATCGAGGAGGTCAGCAAGGCGATCCGGGAAACGGAGCCTGCTGAACAGCTCAAGCTCTTTGAGCATTAGAAAGGGGGGTTCGGAGAAATGGAAGATCGGTCCTGTATTCTTCAACGAAATCTCTTGTTTCGTAGCCCAGCCGCCCCCCGCTGGGGAAGGAACACACCCCAGGGCGGGGGTGCCACAGGCGACCGTGGTCTGGGAGGGAAAAATCGACGAGCAGATTCTTCCCTCCCAAAGGAAGCCCGATCTTCCATTTTTCCGAACCCGGTCACCCAGCATGGAGGCAGACGGCTCAGATGCGCAAGCAGTTGCAGGTCACCAAGAGCGACGGAACGACCGAGGAGTACATCCACACGAAGGTGGTCGGGACGATCAACAACGCACTGTCCGCGTCGGGCCGATCCGATATGGCGATGGCGGAAGACCTGGCCGAGGTGGTGACCTACTACCTGTATCGCAGGCAGAACGGGCGTCAGGTCAGTTCGAGCGAGATTTTCTCCATGGTCAAGGCGGTGCTGGTCTCGACCGGCTTCGAGGGCGCGGCGCTTGCCTTGGGTGAGCACGCGATCGGCCGGCGTCTGAACCGTTCGCGCACGGAGATCCTCGCGGTGGACATGAACGACTTCACCGACGTCCAGCGGCTCTATCGCACCGGACAGCCGCCTGTGCGGGTCCCCTGGGACAAGAGCCGGATCATCGACGAACTGACGGGTGAATCGGGGTTCTCTCGACAGATGGCCCGCGTCGTGGCCGCGATGGTGGAGGAGCGGATCTTCAGTATGGGCATGACCCTGGTTCCGCAAAGCCTGCTCAAGCAGCTCATTCTGGGAGAGGCCGCCGCGATGCTGCGAGCCCAACGAGAGTTGCAGACGGCTTGAGACCGCGGCACTGTGGCACCCCCGCCCTCGGGGGTGGTCTTTCCCCAGCCGAGGGCGGCTGGGCCACATTACGCGTCCAGTTCCTTCTTCGCCCGCTCGATCACCGACTCGGCGGTCTCCTGGGGTCCTATGTCGATCCAATGGACGTCCTGGAACGTCCTAAACCAGGTCCGCTGACCCTTTGCGAGTCGGCGCGTGTGCTTCTTGATCTCTTCGACCGCGTCCTCCAGGCCCATTCGGCCGTGAAGGTGCTCGATGATCTCGGCGTAGCCGATGGCGCATCGCGCCTGCTGACTGAGAGGCTTGTCTTCCCCGAGGAGCGATCTGACCTCCTCGACGAGACCCAGTTCGATCATCTTCTTGACCCGGGCGTTCATCCGCCGGCTCTCCTCGGCCTTCTCGCGTCGAAGGCCCAGGATGGTCCAGTCGTGCATCGGCTGGGGTGCGTCGAACTGCTTCTGGAAGGTCGATATGGGTTTGCCGGTCAGGCGGTAGACCTCGAGGGCACGGATGATGCGTTTGGCGTCGTTGGGATCGATCCTTCCGGCTGCCTCCGGATCGATCCGGCGAAGTGCTTCGTGCAGTTTCGCCGGCCCCTCGCGCTGGGCTTGTGCATGCAGCTCAGCGCGAATGAACTCATCGCGGGCGGGACCCTCGAACAACCCATAGAGCAGGGCTTTGATATACAGGGCGGTGCCCCCCACGGCGACGACGGTTTTGCCTCGTCCACGAATGTCCTCGATCGCAGCGAGGGCCTTTTCCAGGAACAGTCCGACGCTGAATGACTCGCTCGGTTCGACCACGTCGATCAGGTGGTGCGGGAACTGCTGCTGAACCTCGCGCGAAGGTTTGGCCGTGCCGATGTCCATGCGACGGTACACCTTCATGGAATCCACGCTGATCATCTCGCCGTCCAGCGACCTCGCCAGCTCGAAGCCCAGACGGGCCTTGCCGGAAGCGGTCACGCCGAGAACCAGGAGCATTCGTGATTTACAACGTGCCATCTACTATTTACTATTGGATCCTGTCTGCCGCTCCCTCCTTGCCTGGGAGCGTGGCTTGACACAATTGTAAATGGTAAATTGTAAATAGCAAATTCTCGTGGTTTTATGCCATCACACGCGGCTCACTCGGATTTGGATCATTCGCTGAGCGAACGGGTCCGGATCGTCAACGACACCATCGAGCGGCTCCTCGCGCACCAGAAGGAAATCCCGGAGGACCTGCGCCGGTCGCTTCAGTACACGCTTTCATCGCCGGGCAAGCGGATTCGCCCGGCTTTGGTCCTTTGGTGCTGCGAACTGGCGGGCGGGCGAGACAATGACGACGCCCGTCTTGCCGCCGCGGCTATCGAGATGGTGCACACGTATTCGCTCATCCACGACGACCTGCCTGCGATGGACGACGACGACCTGCGCCGGGGCCGACCGACTTGCCACAAAGCCTTCGACGAAGCGACCGCCATTCTAACGGGCGACGGGCTCCTGACCCTGGCCTTCGAAGTCCTGGCGGATGGGGTGCGCGATCCGGTGTTGGCGGTCGATCTCGTGCGTGAGCTGGCCCGGGCGGCGGGTCCGGCGGGCATGGTCGCCGGGCAGGTGGCGGATCTCAAGGCTGAGAACAAGGCCGGGACCGTCGGGGCGCTGGAGTACATTCACACGAACAAGACCGCCAAGATGTTCCGCTGCGCGACCGTGATGGGCGCCCTGTGCGGGCGCGCGACCGCGGAACAGCGGGAAGCATTGGGCCGATATGGTCTGAAGATCGGCCTGGGCTTCCAGATTGCCGACGACATTCTCGATGTCAGCGCTTCGAGCAAGCAACTGGGCAAGACCGCGGGCAAGGATGTCGCCGCCGCGAAGTGCACGTATCCGGCGGTGGTGGGCCTGGCGAAAGCCAGGGAACTGGCCAGTGCGCTGGCCCAGGAAGCGGTGGCTGCGCTGGAGCCGTTCGGCGCCGGCGCGGGCACCCTGCGTGAATTGGCCATGGCGCTGCTGGATCGCAACAAGTAGCTCCCCCGGCCGGACCGATCCCCAAAGGCCTTCATCCGGCTCGTACATGCCTGCCTTCGACCCTCCCTCCCGTACTACATCTGCGCCAAACGAAGCCAATTCCGTCCGCGCCGAGAATCCCGTCCCGCGATCCGCGAATTGGGTTCGTTTCTCGCGATCGACATGGGATGGGAAGGGTGGAATGATGGAATAGCGGAATACAGGGGGATCCCGCCGCCGGCCAATTGGCTTCGTTTTCCGAGGTCGTCTGCGCATCTGATTTGCCATATTTCCTTCTCTGCAAAGCATTTACCCTCGCTCGGGCCCTGTCCCGAATTGGCTTCGTTTCGCACGACCGGCCTGCGGTCGAGTGCAAAGCGCGAAGATCAAAGTCCAAACCTTCGGCTTCTCCGGCTTGACACTTCAAACTTGAAACTCCTTCCGAAATTGGCTTCGTTCGACACAACAACATCCTCCACTGATGACCCCGGCGGGCCCGCCGGAGGTTCCGCACTCACTCGAACCAAGGACCGTCAGCGCTGTCCCTTGTCTTATAGAAGACGCTTCTGAATGGTTGTATGTTCCATACAAACCGAATATAATGCCGACATTTTTCACCGCAGAGACACCGAGACCACGGAGAAAGCTGTCTGTAGTGTGCCCGTAAGAGCCTGCCCTGAGCTTGTCGAAGGGGCATCTCTGCGGGCCACGCGGCACGGGCCACTGGTCACGGATCACGAGCCACGGCCCACGGCCCTGCAACCGCTGATGAACGCGAATCAAAGGGAGCCAACAGGCGCTCGACTCTGTTGCATGGGGTTCTCTTCTCTGTGACCTCGGTGCCTCAGTGGTGAACCCGTCCGCTTCCCGCGGCCTCCGCCCGGAGTTTCCCGCTCATGTCATTGCGAGCCCAGCGCGGCAATCTACTCCTGGCGCCTCCAGCATCGTACGCCAAGCGATAGCCAGCCAAGACCGCGGGCCGACAAGCTTTCTTCCAGCAAGGACTTGCGCGAGTATGCAGAGAACGTGTACCTGACACCTGCAGTGTACCGCGCGGTCAGGCCCAGGAGTGCTCTCGAAGTGGATAGACGCAATCCGCGTAGGGTGCGTATCACGCACCCTCCCGGCTTAAAGCTTAAAATAGGCTCATCCGGTTTTTGCGTACTTCCCTGTGCGATGGGGGTTCTGCCCCCCGCCCCCCGGCATTTGTCGCTTTGGGCCAACAGCATGACCATAAAGGGAACCGACCGGTGAGACGCCCTGCGGCTCGGGTCCGCATTTGCTCGGTGTTCTCCCGATCATATCGTGGGCGAGGCCATCCGGCTCCGCCATCGTCCCCGCACTACCATGCTGCTGGCATAAAGCGAAAAATGCCAGGGGTCCGGGGACGGCGTCCCCGGTCGCGGGACGTGGTGCAACCGCCGAAGTACGTTAAAACCGGATGAGCATCCTTTCTGTGAAACTTTGAGCGGTTCACAGTCAGAGTCTGGTGGACGACTCCCGGATCTGTCAGACTCTGGGAGTCCCCCGGCAGAGCCGGGGGGTTACCTTTGTTACTCACCCTCCGGCTTGGGGAGGGCGATTTCCTCCGACCTGTAGCCCAGGGAATTGTGCCGATTCTCGCCCTTGACGTAGTCGGGCGCCAGGCAGTGACCCAGGTACCTGTGGGGCGTGTACCGGGCCTTGATGTGGGGTCGCTTCTGGAGCTGTCTGAGAGAAGCGTATTTCAGGAACTGCTTGTCTCCCGCGAGCCAGCAAACGCAGATGCGGGCGAGCACCTCCAGGACAATCAGCGTAATGAGCACTGACCAAACCACTGCCAGCACTCTCCGGCGTGTCTCCTGACGATTGCCCGCTCGAGATCGCACTGTTTGACCCGATGATTCCACGATCGCTCCGATTCAGGCCGTCGACGGCTGCCCGCGGATAATGGGTCAGACCATCTCGGACAAAGGTTCGCTCTTGCGTCGAAATCGCAGATAGAACTTGCGGAACTTCCTTCTCAACACGTTGCGATCTCCCACGATCTTCCGGGCCCATCGGGGCAACTGCTGTACCCGCGATTCACTGTACCGAAGGCCTTGCCACGGCATCAACATGTTGCCGCGGAGGAAGATCGTGCCGTCGTAGCCGCAGAAGAAGTGCGTAATCAGCGATTCGTCGGTCATCATAACATCCACAGAGTTGTCCTCGATCCCGAATCGCGGAAAGTACTTCGCGTCGACGAAGATCGCATTGGTCCTCGTCGTGCACACCAGTTCGTACCCTTTCGATTTCGCCAGTTTGGTGATCGAGAGCAGGCTACTGCCTTGGGTGACACGAGGATCAGGCGGCTGAACGAACTCGACGGACTTCGGGATGGTGGGGTTGAACTCGATGATGACGGCCTTTGGCTTGTAGCCCTTCATCGCATCCCAGACATGGTAGTCGTTCCCGTCGATATCGATGGACAGCAGGTCGAAGCCCGTCGGAACGCCGGTTCTGCCCAGAATCGAATCCAGGCCGTCGTCCTTGCCGAAGCCGACGTACGCGTTGACCGGAACGACCCTGCTGTTGTTGCTGAAGCCGGCCAGCAGGTCTTGGAAGCGTCTGCGATCCCCCTCGATCAGCACGGCGGAATAGCCCTTCTGGTCGATCAGATGGAACGTATTGCTGCACTTGCGGCCGTCCCAACTGCCGAACTCCACACACCACTTGTCGCTGTCGCCGATCACATCGAGGACTTTCCCGATGATCCCGTCTTCACCGAATTGCGACGTGATGTTCCGTGCGAATGCGGCGAGCCATGTAGCGGGCTTGGCTGCGAGATTGCCGCGCTGTCCGGATGACGCTGCCTGAGGACTGTTGCTCATATCCTTACTCATTCTCCAGCACCTCGTGCATGAGCGATGTTTCCAATCGACCCCAAAGCAGGGGTACGTTCCAGGAGACACTTCAAGGGTTCTTCTACAGGACGTCACGTACCCGCGCGTTTCATGATGGTTTCTTGAGCGGGCGTGTCTTTCCGCAATCTAAAGGACTCCTGACCGCTGCTCGGCTCGGTCGGTCTGTTGGCCGCGACGTACTCGATGTCCATCGCATATCCCTGCCTGTACTTCTCGTTGAGGGCTTCCACCGTGTGCTCCGCCGTGCCGTAATGCTCGTTGCGGGTCGTGGTGTTCACAAGGTTGTCCTGGATTGCCACCGCGCAGATCTTCTGGAAGTACGTGAAGTCCGGCAACTCGTCCTTGTGCTCGCGGCTCCACCGGCATGGCCAGGATTCCAGTGTGTTCGGACTGAAGAAGTAGCCGAAACGCTTCAGGGCCGAACGTCTCAGGCCCAGAGGCGCCAGCACCCGCATCAGCGAAGAAGAAGGCATGAACAGCCTGGCGGCCAAGGGGCTGGCGCTCATGGAGCCCCGGATGACTCTCCTGACCAGGTCGGTCCTGTAGAACGTGCAGCCAAGCTCGAAAGGATACCGCGTATGTGCCGTGCGGCCGTGTTTCCAGTCGAGCCGATAGATTGTCTCGCCGGCCGCCGAAAGTTCGGTCACCTCTTCGCCGTCGCCCGCCAGGGAGTCGCGGCTGAATCGCAGCGCGAACCCGAAGATGTCCTTCTCGTGGCGGTTGAAGGTCTCCTCGACGACGTCGAACCGCACCGAATCGAAGAACACCGTGTCGTCGACCCCGAATAGGACGTAGCGGCATTCCGTTCGGCTCAGAATGTCCATGACGTTTGTATGAAAATCCGTTTCTCGGGTCACCGGGCAGTCAGGAAACTCGTGGAAAAGACGGTCGTACTCGCTCCCAAACCGTTCCGGCTTGTAGACGATGTGCGTCTGAATCAGGTCCGCCGGGAAGCACCTGTAGAAACTCCGCAGATAGCCATCCAGTTGCAGCGGCCTGTTCTTCGTGAACACGATATTGCAAATGAGTTTCATACGTCACATCCGTTGCGGGTGATTCTAAGGCTTACGCCGCCTGCGGCAAGGAAGATCTGTTGCATGCCCCGGTCCGGGATGTGCCCGGCCGTTCTGGCAGGAACGCCCCCATCGCATGGCTATGTGCGAGGCCTCGCGGGCCGGATAACGACTTCAATGCCGTCGCAGGGCGCCAGATAGCAGAGCCCGGCCTCGTAGTGGATCGCCGGGGCCTGGCCTTATTTTAAGCTTTAATGATATGGATGTTCGGCGCATTAACATGCGAAGCGCAACACGGCCGTTTGCAGATGACGCGAACGATCCGGTGGCACAGTGAGCTTCTTCATGAGACTGGGGACGCCAAGGCTGTGAGAGAATTCGAATTATGACAGTATGTCGGTCTTGTCTCTGGGACGAGACCGGGCTTCGTTTGTTCGACAGATCGCAGCCCACTGCGACGTGCCCGAACGCCCGTCGCCTCTGACGCTCCATTTCATCGGGTTCTACACGGAATTGTGGGGACGAACGGATACGGATTCCGGCGCTTCGCGTCGGGCGTTTGCCACATTGGAGCCACCAGCATCGAGGGGCGTTGCACGTCCGCGCGCAACGTCCAGCCCCGCAAGCGAACGTCTCGTTCGCGTTCAAGCCGGAGGCCGCAACGCGATAAACTCCCCTTGCACGACCACTTTGGGCGTGCTGCTCCCAACGCTTTTGGTGATCCCGCGAAATCCCGTGAAGAGCCCCCCAAAAAAAAACGCTCGCGCAAAGAGAATTTCTCACGCTTCGTCATCCACCTTGCCAGTACTGACAAGGCCGGTGTCCTGTTTCCCGCCGGGCCGGCTCGAAAGGCACGCCCGAGAAAGATCGATTCTCTATGTTGATACCCAGACCTGTCGAAAACCCCTTGATTTCGGCCGTTCGCGAAGGAGTTGTGTATGGCGCAGATCGACTAAGGAAGATCTGCAATCTGCGCCGATACGGAGGGTGGATCATTGAGGATTGATGCATGAAGACATGGATCGTCGTCACGGAAATCTTCCTTCTGGGGTTGTGGGTCGATGACTGGGGGCTTGGGGTCGAGTGTGGGACCGTCTGCGCCTGTGGAGCGACCCGCGACCGCGAATCGAGCAAACCAACACACCTACAAACCGCGTTTCTGAACTGCTCGAATGACACATCTTTGCAGAGGTGGTACTGCGCGGTTTCGGTCCGGCCGCCGCCTCGGCGGAAATGAAAGGCAGTACGATCTGACAAGTGTTTTGCAGTACGGTATCACGGTTACAAGCCAACAGGCCATAAGCCAGCAACTTATGGCCTACTTTTTTTGCGCACACGAAGTCGAGAAGCGATACGGATCAGGGATGCTTCATGCGCCCGGTGCCCGGAACGAGAGGAACGGCATCCTCTACTGCATTGGGAAGCGGGTGCACAGGTTGCGAACCTGCTCGCGAATCCCCTCCGCGAAGGCCCGATCGAGTCGGTACTCCCGCTCGCTGAGGATTTCAACGTGCGTGAGGACCTGATCCACCAGTCGCGAGACGATCTGCATCTCCGCGGGGCGCATGCCGTTCTTCGTGACGATGGGCGTGCCCAGTCGCATCCCGCTGGTGATGCGGGCGTTGTGGTCGTCGTAGGGGAGCCGGTTCATATTCACGATGATGCCGCAATCCTCGAGGCCCTTCTGGGCGATCAGACCGGTCAGACCCTCACGGAGGTGGGCAACGTTGATCAGGCACATGTGGTTCTCGGTGCCGCCGGTGAGGACGTCGTAGCCCAATCGCACGAACTCTTCGGCCAGCGCCTTGGCGTTCTCCACGATCCGTGATTGCCTGTCCCGGTACTCGTCGCTGAGCATCTCTTTGAAAAACACCGCCTTGGCGGCGATGTTGTTCAGGTAGGGCGTCCCCTGGAATCCGGGGAATGTCGCTTTTTCGATCCGCTCCCACAGGGCAATGGTCTTGCTGCCGGTCTGGAAGGGCCGGTCGAAATCGCGGCCCATGAGGATCAGGCCGCCGCGAGGACCGCCCGGCTTGTATGTGCTGGTCGTCGTGAAGTGAGCGTGGTCCACCGGCGAAGGGTGGACGCCCGCCGAGATCAGGCCGGAGATGTGCGAGACATCCGCCATGAGGTAGGCCCCGACCTCGTCGGCGATGGCGCGGAATCGGGCGAAATCGATGATGCGAGAGTACGCGGTAGTCCCACAGATGATGAGCTTGGGTCGGAAGCGTATCGCCTGTTCCCGGATGGCGTCGTAATCGAGCAGGAAGCTGTCCGGGCGAACGTGATAGTGCTCGACCTCGAAAACCTTGCCTGCCAGGGCGACCGGGGCGCCGTGGGAGACGTGTCCGCCCTGGTCCATCGCCAGGCTCAGGATTCGATCCCCTTTTTCGAGGATTGCCATGAAGACGATCTGGTTGGCGCTCGTCCCCGAGTGCGGTTGGACATTGGCATAACTGGCTTTGAACGCTTCCCTCGCCCGGCTGATGGCAAGGGTTTCGAGGCAATCGACGATCTCGCACCCGCCGTGGAAGCGGGCACCGGCGAATCCCTCCGTCGTCTTGTTCTGAACGACCGAGCCCAACGCCGCCAGGACGGCGCGAGAGCACTGGTTCTCCGCCGCGATGAGCTGGAGTGTGTTTTGCTGACGCTCGTACTCTTGAGTCACAAGCCGGTATACGTCGGCATCGGCTTCCTCCAGCGTATTCAACAGGCCGCGATGGTACTGCTCGCTGCTCAGCGACTCGTGGATCGCCGGCTCGATGATCTCATAGACCGGCTTGTCGACGTGAGAAAGTGTCTGGCCGGTATGCTTGTCCACCAACATGCGGAAACCTTCAAATCCTTTCTCCGGTTGCGGCGCGCGATCCTATCGTGCGTGCCTGTGAGCCCGTGTCATTCGGGTCCCCCA
>JAXDBU010000065.1:0-95420 GCA_034678485.1 Sedimentisphaerales bacterium
CGTGACGGCCACCCGGTACGTCCGCTTGCCTCGTTCCAGCGTCAGCGTCGTCATCCGGTAACGTCGCGAGCCGCCGGGATTGCGGTCGATGGCGTCGCTGCCGCCGGGGACCTCGCCCAGATGCACCTCGACCTGCCGGCCCGCCTCGGGACTTGCGAGGGTCATCTCGACGGTTCCGAAGGCTGCCTTGCCGAAATCGACGAAGTAGCTACCGTCGGTCTTCTTGACCACTTTGGTCGGCTGGATCGTCGTTGTGACAAGCGGGTATCGCGTCGTCTCGTAGGACGCGTTCAGTGCACCCGTGCGGAACACCTGTGCCTGTGAGAAGGGGCTGCCTTCGTCCTTGGCGTTCCAGGTCCGGACCTTCCAGAAGTACATTGCGCCGGGCAACAGGGGCTTACCGCCGTACTCGACACCGGCGGATTGGGCAGACGCGATCTTGCCGCTGTCCCAGAGATCACCGTGATCCCGGTCGAGATTCGTCCGATTCGACGCCACGAGGATCTGATAAGCCGTCTGCCTGCCTCCCTGGTCCGCGGCACCCACGATCCAACTGAATTCCGGCATCGAGTCGCTGATTGCGACCAGTTCGAGGCGGGCCATCAACTCGCACATCAGGCCGCCCGGGGCTGCCGGTCCCTGGGCGATGGCTGTCGCGCACAGGAGCAAAATCGAGACCACGGTTCCCACTGGCATCGCTCTGACTGCATCAAAGTCCCAGATTGTGTTCGTTCTTGCGTTGTTCATAATCCCGGTTCCCATTGGCCTCCATTGCGTACATGCGAGGATAGTCGTCCACTCCTGCTGACCGGGTATGACTAATCGCTCTGGGCAAGGCCAACTCTATTGGCGACGATGCATTGGACCGACTCTGTCGTCCTGAGCGCAGCGAAGGATCTGGCCCGCGAACGGGAGAGGCGTCCTATTCGTCGCCCAGATGCTTCGGCTTCGCCTCAGCATGACAAGCTGACAGGCCCTGTCAGAGGATTCCGTCACCCCTGTCGGCGCGACCACACGGTTTCCGGCTTGCGTCCTGGCCGCGTGGCAGCCATAATACGGCCTGGAGTTCGAATGTTCAATCACGTCAGGCTGGCAAAACGACTGGTTTGCGAGGTTTCGCCGCGTCCGCTGCTCAAGGCGATGGCGTTCGGCGTCAAGGGCGCTTGCGCGGTCCGGCGTTTCAATCGGCGTCTCGAACAGGGCAGGCAGTTTCCCGCGTTCATGATGATCTCCGTCACGAACCGCTGCAATCTCCGTTGCCAGGGCTGCTGGGTC
Source organism: Sedimentisphaerales bacterium (assembly GCA_034678485.1). GTDB lineage: Bacteria > Planctomycetota > Phycisphaerae > Sedimentisphaerales > Anaerobacaceae > PLanc-01. The sequence continues at coordinate 1,276 of JAXDBU010000065.1, forward strand.
ACTGCGACACCGCCGACGGATATGGAGCCCGCGACACTGGAGCGGATCATCCGCGACTGTCGAAGCCAGGGCGGGCGCTTCTTTGGCATTCTCGGGGGCGAACCCCTGTTGCACGAGGGTCTCCTGGATGTGCTGGCCAAGTTCCCGGGCGAGTACTTCCAACTCTTCACGAACGGGCATAGGCTCGATGCCGATGTCGCGAAGCGATTGCGAAGTCTGGGCAACGTGACCCCCTTGATTAGCATCGAAGGATTAGAGACGGTCGCCGACGAGCGGCGGGGGGCCCGCGATGTGGCCGCCAAGAGCCTGGAGGCCATCGAGCACTGCCGACGTCAGAAGCTCCTGACGGGAGTCGCCACCAGCGTGTGCCAGTCCAACTTCGACCAAGTGGTCCGGCGCGAGTTCCTGATGGATATGGTCGCTCGCGGTGTGCAGTATGCGTGGTACTACATCTATCGCCCGGTCGGGCCGAACCCGACGCCGGAACTGTGTCTGACCGGGGACCAGATCCGCCAGTTGCGCCGGTTCCTCGTCGATGCCAGGACGTGGGCGCCGATCATCGTCGTGGATACCTACTGGGACGCGGACGGCAGGGCGGTCTGCCCCGCCGCGACCGGGATCAGCTACCACATCACGCCCGCCGGCCGGGTCGAGCCATGCCCGATCATTCAGTGCAGTTGCGACCGGGTCGATTCGGATGCGTCGCTCGTCGATCGCGTGGAAGCTTCGGGCTATCTGAGGCGCTTCCGCACGCTGGCGGCCGGCCGGACGCGAGGCTGTATCCTGATGGAAGACCCGGCGTTGTTCCGCCGGTTTGCTGTCGAGGAGAAGGCGGTCGATTCCAGCGGGCGAGAACGAGTCTTCGACGAGCTGGCGGCCATGCGGCGTTGTCCGAGCCACGACCTGGGCGACGAGGCCATGCCGGAGCGCAGCGTGCTGTACAGGTTCGCAAAGAAGCACTGGTTCTTCGGCTTCGGCGCCTACGGATAGCGGTTTCTGCTTGAGGGCTCTGTCATTCCTGCGCCAAGCAGGAATCCAGGAATCATGGGATGGCCCGTATCGTGTGACGCGGATTCCCGCTTTCGCGGGAATGACAATCCAAGGGGGAGAGACAGGGGCTGGGGTCTATCCTCGCGCGGACCTGGTGGAGAATCCGAGCACGCCCTGGCATTCCAGCCTATCGGGTTGCTCTTTGTTTCGAGGCGGGGTAATCTGGTATAATCATATAAGGAATTTAGTGTCGTTGTGTCTGATCGAAAGTGCCGATGCCCAGGGAAGGAGAGGGACAGGGAGAGTCGAACATGGAGCATGTCACGCCGGACCACAAGGATGCACGGCGCAGGCGATTGCGATGCTTGGTCGTGGTGTTCTGCGTCGTGGGTTTGGCGACTGTGAGTGCCGTCTTCTTGTTGAGACTCGCAGAACCCAGGTTCTATAGGGCGGTGATTCTGCCCTCCTACGGCGGCCAGCCTTTCCGTCCATTCGCCATGAACGACCGCAACCAGATCGTGGGCCTCGTGACCACGCGGAGAGGCGGATTGGGCGTCGCGCTCTGGGATCGAGAGCAGGGGATACGCGAGTTGGGTATCGGCTTCTCGGAGGGCACATTGGCCATCAACAACGCAGGCCAGATTGGAGGGGAAATGTGCGATCCGAACGGCAAGACGCTGGGGTTCCTCTGGGATCCGAACGCGGGTATGTCGCAGATCGGTCCCGCAGGTGTCGATGAGGGGCGTCTCTTCGCCATCGGCGACGGCGGACGAATAGTTGGCGCGTATAAGACGGATTCGGGATCGGTCCATGCCTGTATGTGGGAGGACACGGGGCGCATGCGCGACCTCAATCCGCCTGGCGCATCCTGTAGCGCAGCGGACCACATCAACAGCTCCGGGCAGGTCCTCGGCCACTTCGACCACAACACGAGTGATCGGGGACTGTGCCTGTGGGATCTGGCCGATCCCAATTTCACGGACTGGATGTCCGTGCCGGGCGAGAGCACGGGCCTGTATCGTGACTTGAACAACGGTGGGTACGTGCTGGGCGAGGGGCTCTGCCCGGAAGAGCGTCCCGGTGCGTGGCCCCGGAGGTACGCCATGCTTTGGCACAGGGACAAAGACCCGACTTGGCTCTTTCCGCTGGTGAACCTGGATGCCCACGTCGCGTATCTGAATGACGCAAATCAGGTTGTCTATTACGAGACCCATCGCTCCACCCTATCGAAGTGGTTTCCCCGTCGGTTTCCTCCCTGCACACGCCTGTTTCTCTGGGACCCGACTCACGGCAGCATCTCTCTCGACAAGTGCCTGAAGCTGGGCGGAAGAGACTATTTCGCAGTCTGCGACCTGAACAACGAAGGGTGCATTGTCGGGGTCGTGGAGTCGGGCAAGGGCGTTCGGAAGCGTGCAGTTCTCCTGGAGCCGATCGCCGGCAAGTGGCGAAGATGATGGGATGGAGCAGAAGAGATCACCGCTTGTTTTTCCCTTGGATCGCGTGGTCGTGACCTCACCGTCCGTGGTGGGCGCGGAGTTTCCGGCAAGCGTGCCCGAGTTGCCGGAGAATCCGGGTGCGTCCGTCGCTGCCGTTCGGGCCAGAAAATGAGGAAGCCCGGTTGCGTGCTGCGCCAAGTTGCTATATTATCACCGGTTCAATAAATGAACAGGACAGGTATTGGCAATCGCCCGGCCTGCGTTGCAGGCGGGGCAGAAAGGTTGCTGGATGGATAAATACGTTTGCATACACGGGCACTTCTATCAACCGCCGAGGGAGAACCCGTGGCTGGAATACGTCGAGCTGCAGGATTCGGCCTATCCGTACCACGACTGGAACGCGAGAATCACGGAGGAATGTTACCGGCAAAACGCCGCATCGAGGATTCTGGGTCCCGACAAGCGGATCATCGAGATCGTCAGCAACTACGAGAGCATCAGTTTCGATTTCGGCCCGACGCTCATGTATTGGCTGGAGTCGCACGCGCCGGACGTCTACGAAATGGTCCTGGACGCCGACAGACGCAGCCGGGAGCGGTTCTCGGGTCATGGTTGTGCGGTCGCCCAGGGATACAACCACATGGTCATGCCCCTGGCGAACACAAACGACAGGCGCACCCAGACCATCTGGGGCATTGAAGACTTCAAGATGCGCTTTGGCAGAGACCCGGAAGGGATGTGGTTGCCCGAGACCGCGGTGGATCTGGCGACGCTGGAAGTCCTGGTCGATCACGGGATACAGTTCACGATCCTGGCGCCGCGCCAGGCGAAGCGGACGCGCCGGCTCAGTGGGGTACGCCGTTGGAGAGATGTGAACGAGGGTGACCTCGATACGACGGTGCCGTACATCTGCAACCTGCCTTCCGGTCGGCAGATCACCGTGTTCTTCTACAACGGGCCGGTTTCACATGGGATTGCCTACGGCGGGCTGCTGCACAGCGGCGAGAACTTCGCCATGCGGATGGTCAACTCCTTCCCCAATGCGGATGAGCAGGCGCGTCTCGTGCACGTCGCCACCGATGGCGAATCTTTCGGCCACCACCACCATCACGGCGATATGGCGCTGGCCTATTGCCTGCATCACATCCAGGCCAATCACATGGCTCGGATCACGATCTACCCCGAGTACCTGGAGAAGTTCCCGCCGGACTATGAGGTGGAAATCTGGGAGAACAGCTCCTGGAGCTGCGTGCACGGGGTCGAGCGATGGCGGAGCAACTGCGGTTGCGCCGCGGACCAATCCCGCTCCGGCCAGCAACAGTGGCGGGCGCCGCTTCGCGAGGCCATGGACTGGCTCCGCGACCGGATGGCGTCCGTGTACCAGGATCGCATGGCTGCGTATAACGCCGATCCGTGGCAGGTCCGCAACGAGTACATCCGCGTCATCAACGACCGGTCCACGCGGAACGTGAACGATTTCATGACCGAGATGGCCGGCAAGGAGCTGGCGCCGCACGACAAGGTGACCTTCCTGAAGCTGCTCGAAATGCAGCGCAACGCGATGCTCATGTATACGAGCTGCGGGTGGTTCTTCGACAACATCTCGGGCATCGAGACGGTGCAGGTGATGATGTACGCGTCGCGGGCGATGCAGTTGTGCCACGAGGTGCAGAACTGGAACCTGGAGCCGGACTTCAAGAACATGCTCCAGAATGCTCCGACGAACCGTCGGCCGTACGCCAACGGCAAGGAGGTCTATGAGGCCTACGTCGAGCCCGCTCGGGTCGATCTGCATCGCGTCGGGGCGCACTTCGCGCTCAGTTCGGTGTTCGAGGAATCGTCGGAAGAGAAGCGAGCCATTTACTGCTACACCGCGACAATCGAGGATTTCGAGCACGTCGAGGCCGGCGTGCAGGTCCTCACGACGAACCGGGCGACGATCCGCTCGAACATCACGCTGGAAGAGTACGCGGTCGATTCCGCCGTGCTCTACCTGGGCGATCATCACCTGTTTGCCTCGGTCCAGGGACGGATGCCGGGAGATCAGTTCACGCGGATTCGCCAGGAACTGGTCAAGGCCTTCCGCAAGGGCGACAGCAACGAGGTGATGCGCCTGATGAATGTGGCCTTCGACAGCAAGAACTACTCGCTGACCCACCTGTTCAAGGACCAGCAGCGACAGATCCTCAACGGGCTGCTCGAAAGCACCTGGGAGGAGATCGAGAGTTCGTTCCGTCACATTTACGAGCACAACTATGCGATCATGGCGATGATCCGCAACATGAATATGCCGCTGCCGAAGGCGCTCTCGGCGCCGGCCGAGTTCATCCTGAACGAGGACATCTGTGCCGCGATCGAGGTGGATCGGATCGACCTGAATCGGCTCCGAGACCTCGCGGACGAAGCGGAGCGCCTGTCGTTGGCGCTGGATCGGGAGCGTCTGAGCTTCGAGGCCAGCCATAAGATCAACAACATGGCCAGCATCTGGGAAGGTTCGCCCGAGGATATCGATCTGCTCTGGTCCATGGAGAAGGGTCTGGAGATTCTTCGCACGCTCACGCCGGACATGGACTTGCAGCACGCGCAGAACGTGTTCTTCACGATCTCCAGGAGCAAGTACCCCGAGATGAAGCGGAAGGCGGCCGCGGGAGATGAAAAAGCCGCAAGCTGGGTCGAGCATTTCGGGCACCTGGCCCAGCGTCTTGGACTGGCGATACCCTAAGGCATTTACTATTTGCGATTTATGATTTACGATTTGTGACAGTCTCAGTGTGCGTGCTCGCTCCGGCAGGATCGAGAATCGCAAGTAGTGAATCGTAAATCATAAATAGGGAATTCACCTGTGCTCAGACGACGATCCAGCGGCATCTTGATGCATATTACGTCCCTGCCCTCGAAGTACGGGGTGGGGGATTTCGGTCCCGAGGCGTACAAGTTCGCTGATTTCCTGAAGGCGGCCGGCCAGAACTACTGGCAAATGCTGCCCTTGAACCATACCACGGTCCGGACCGGCTACTCACCCTACAACTGCTTCTCCGCGTTTGCGGGCAATCCGCTTTTGATCAGCCCGGAGCTGTTGCGTGAAGACGGCCTGTTACACAGGGCGGAACTCTCGGATCTCCCTGTTTTTTCCGCTGAGACGGCCGATTACGACCAGGCGGTTGCCTGCAAGAACAGGCTGTTCGACGCCGCTTTTGCGAGATTCAAAGACGGCGCCAGGCCCGCGGGCTACGAGGAATTCGAGCAGGAGCACCGAACGTGGCTGGAGCCCTTCGCCCTCTTCGTGGCGCTGCGACAGCGGTACAAGAGCCGGCTTTGGTGCGACTGGCCGACGGCCCTGCGGGATCGCAAGGCCCGAGCCCTGAGCTCGGCGAGGGATGAGTTGTGCGAGCGGATCGAGCGAGAGCGGTTTCTCCAGTACGTCTTCTATCGGCAGTACCTCCGTTTGAAGCGATACTGCAACGGGCTGGGCATTCAGATAGCCGGCGACATTCCGATCTACGTCGCCCACGACAGCGCCGACGTCTGGTCGCATCCCGATCTGTTCAAGTTGACGCGGGATAAGAGACCTCGTCTGGTAGCGGGCGTTCCGCCCGATTACTTCAGCAAGACCGGCCAGCTCTGGGGCAACCCGGTCTACGATTGGGATCAGCTCGAAAAGACCCGCTTCGACTGGTGGATTCGCCGGATGAAGCACAACCTGCTGCTGTTCGACTTCGTTCGCATCGATCACTTTCGCGGCTTCATCGATTTCTGGGAGATACCCGCCGGACACAAGACGGCGATCCGCGGCCGCTGGGCGCAGGCCCCGCACTCGCCGTTCTTCCGGGAACTGTTCCGCCAGATCCCGTTCGCCGCGATCTTTGCGGAGGACCTGGGCCACATCACCGCCGATGTGAGGGAGGTCGTGTCGATGTACAATTTCCCGCGGATGGCGGTGCTGCAATTCGCTTTCGATGGGGACCCGGCCTGCAACGTGCATATGCCGCACAACCACAACGAGAATCTGATCGTCTACACGGGCACACATGACAACAACACGACGCGCGGCTGGTTCGAGCGAGACCTGGCGAAACCGACCCGCCAGAGGTTGTTCGACTACATCGGGCGAAGGGCGGCGGCTTCTGATATCTCCTGGGAACTGATTCGGGTCGCCATGGCCTCGGTGGCGAAGATCACCATGATCCCGATGCAGGACGTGCTCGGTCTCGCGTCGCAGGCACGAATGAACCACCCGGCCCAGTCCAAGGGCAACTGGCGATGGCGGATGCGCCCCGGCCAGACCACGACGCGCGTAGCGGAAAGACTGCGGAAGCTCACCGTCGCCTACGGGCGGGCGTAACCGCGCCGGCCGGCAAGATCATGCCGCTTCGGAGAGACTCGTGTGCTCCGTTTGTCATCCCTTGGGCAAGCTCAGGGCAGGCTCTTCGCTGTCGCTCACGACGACAAGGTCGAGTCGCCTGCCAGGTACCTTCGCGTTGCTCAGAGCCTGCCCTGAACAGAGTGAAGGGATGACAAGCGGTGGGCTTCCAGGCATATGAGCTTTGTGCAACGCCCATGTCCTTCCCGACACCGGCCGCGAAGCGACTGAGCGACTCAGGATGACGAAATCGGGACCTCGCACGTGCCTGCCCGATCCGTTTCACTCGATCTGGATCGGCACGGATGTTGACGCAGGCGGCAATTGTCTTCGGAACACGACGATCCCAAGTGGCGGAAGCGTGATCGATAGCGTGTAGTCGAATTTCCCGTAGAAGGACATCTGCATGGCTTCGAGGCCGCCCTTGTTGCCCTGGCCGCTGCCGGCGTATTCCTGGGCGTCGCTGTTGAGGATCTCGTGCCAGAAGCCGCCGCGAGGGACTCCGACCCGGTAACTGCTGCGAGGCACCGGTGTGAAGTTGCAGGCGACGGCCAGGAAGGTATCGCCGGCCCGGTTCTTGCGAAGGTAGGTGATTACGCTGTCGTCCGCGTCGCAATAGTCGATCCACTCGAAGCCCTGGCCGTGGAAATCCGTTTGATAGAGGGCCGGCTCATTGCGGTACAGGTGGTTGAGATCTCGCACCCATTTCTGGACGGCTGCGTGCTTGGGATCGTCGAGCAGGTGCCAGTCGAGACTGTGCTCGTGCGCCCACTCGGCGTACTGGGCGAACTCGCCGCCCATGAACAGCAGCTTCTTGCCGGGATGGGTGTACATGTAGCCCAGCAGCAGGCGGAGGTTCGCGAGTTTCTGCCAGTGGTCGCCGGGCATCTTGTTGTAGAGCGAGCCTTTGCCGTGAACGACCTCGTCGTGCGACAGCGGCAGGATGAAGTTCTCGGAGAACGCGTATACGCTGGAGAAGGTCAAGGTGCCCTGGTGGAATTTGCGATAGATGCAGTCCTTCGTGATGTACTCCAGCGTGTCGTGCATCCAGCCCATGTTCCACTTCATGCCGAAGCCGAGTCCGCCGGTCTCGACGGGCTTGGTCACCATGGGCCAGGCGGTCGATTCCTCCGCGATCGATTGGATGTGCGGAAAATCCCGGTAGACCATTTCGTTGAAGCGTCGGAGGAAGTTGATGGCCTCGATGTTCTCCCGCCCGCCGTACTGATTCGGAATCCATTCGCCTTCCCTGCGGGAGTAGTCCAGGTAGAGCATGGAGGCGACGGCATCGACCCGGAGGGCGTCCGCGTGATATTGGTCGAGCCAGAACATGGCGCTGCTGATGAGATAGGAACGGACCTCGTGTCGCCCGTAGTTGAACACGGCGCTCTTCCAGTCGGGGTGGAACCCGAGCCGCGGATCGCAGTGCTCGTAGAGGTGGGTCCCGTCGAAATAGCCCAGACCGTACTCGTCCGTGGGGAAGTGCGACGGCACCCAGTCGAGGATGACGCCGATCTCGTTGCGATGCAGGTAATCGATCAGGTACATCAGATCCTGGGGACAGCCGTACCGGCTCGTCGGCGCGAAGTAGCCCAGCGTCTGGTAGCCCCAGGACGGATAGAACGGATGCTCCATGACCGGGAGGAACTCCACGTGGGTGAATCCCAGGTCCTTTACGTAGTCGGCCAGCGGCTTGGCGATCTCATTGTAGCTGAGCAGTCGAGCGGGATTGCTCGGGTCCCGCCGCCAGGAGCCCAGATGGACCTCGTAGATGCTCATGGGTGCGTTGAGCGAATTGTGTTGGGCCTGCTTCTGGCGCCAGGCGTCGTCGGCCCAGCGATACTCCAGGTCCCAGACCATCGACGCAGTCCGTGGCGGCGTCTCCCAGAAGAAAGCGAACGGGTCGCCTTTGTTGACGGAGTAGTGGTTGTGATTCGAGACGATGTGGTACTTGTAGAGAGCGCCTTTGCCGAGGTGAGGGATGAAGCCTTCCCAAATACCCGAGTTGTCCCACCTTGCTGCGAGCGGGTGCGTCTGAGGGTTCCACTGGTTGAAGTCGCCGACGACGGAGACCCGTGCCGCGTTTGGCGCCCAGACGGCGAACTGCACTCCGCGCACGCCGTCCTGTTCGACAAGGTGGGTGCCGAGCTTGTCGTACAGGCGGAAATGGTTGCCTTCCTTGTACAGGTAGATGTCGTGATCCGTCAGCAAGCTGGTGTCTGTCAGCACCTGGTTCTGATCCTTCATGTAGCCTCCATGCCCCATCGCGAAGCGCGACTCGGAACTTGCGAGGCGCGAACGACCGTCTCGCGCCCGGCACGTCACGTCTTGAGCATCTGTTCGATCCCGCGGACCGGGATCATCAACCAGTCCGGGCGATTGTTCAATTCATATCCCAATTCGTAAACTGCCTTTTCCAGCAGGAATACCCGGAGCATTGTCCTGCATTCTGCTATACCCGTCGGCACTACCGGACTGCCGGACACTGTTTTGAGATATGCGTGCAGGAAAATCCCGCTGACGTAGCTGTGCCACAGGTCCGCCCAATGGCTCAGGTGTTCGATGTCGGCTCCTAACTTGGCGGCCCGCAGAATGAGGTTGCCACAGGCCGCATAGTGAAACGAACGAATCATCGCAGCGACGTCACGCAATGCCGGCTGTTTGAGCCGTCGTTCCGTCATGGGACGCGCCGGCTCACCTTCAAAATCAATAATAACAAAATCCTTCCCGGTGTAAAGGAGCCGGCCAAGATGATAATCGCCGTGTGTGCGGATCTTCACGGTTGTGATCTTCTTCTCGATGATGGAAGCCACTCGGCTCAGGATCGTCTTCTTGGCTGCGAGGACTCCGCACAGACACTCCGCGGTCGCCGGAGCGAGAATCCTGAGGTTGCCTTCCAGGTCGCTGAAGACCTTCAGCACGAGTCCGCGGATCGATTGATACAGGGATTTCTGGTAAAGCAGAGAAAAGGGCTCCATCGCCACGTCGGGACTCTGGAAAAGAGACGCCATCGCGAGATGGAGTTCTCCCGTTCGACGGCCCAGCAGGCCGACCCTTTCGGCGTAAACAGACCCGATAAAATCTCGCACCACGAGGGGAACGGCCTCCAGCTCGATCGGGCTCATGGCGTCCGGCACCGGCGGCAGCGCGTCCAGCTTGCTTCGGAGGGCCAGAGCGTGCCCGTAGGAGCGATCGAGATTGTCCAGCGTGAAGGACCACGCATCCCCCTGGTTGGGTATGAACTGCAGCAGCAACGCCAGGCTCACGGGGCCCGCGCGCTGGCGCTGCCAGTCGATCGAGCCGGCATACGCAGGGGTGTTCTGAAAACGCGTCTCCTCCGTCAGATGGCGGAGCAGTTCGGGGTCCGGGTTCGTCCCTTCCTCGACGCGACGGTAGAGCTTCAGGAAGAACGTGTCCTGGCAGATGACCGGCGTGTTCGATCGCTCGGTCTTCATGACATGGGACGAGAGAGGAAGAGACTTGCCTGCGAGGATCGAGGTGAATCGCTCGCCGCGTCGAACGCCCAGGTGGCCTCCGTCCATCCTTCGGCTTCGCCCGCGAGACATGATCTCGACCAATGCCTGCTGCAGGTCCTCGCTGACCGCCGCGTCGTAAAGGATCCCCTCCCGGTCCCCCAGTCGCAGTTGTGCGATGACGGCCTCCGGGGATTCCTGTTGAATTCGGGTCTGCAACTCCTGGGTGGCGAAGCCGATGGGAACGAGGTAGCGGCCCTTGTCTGCGTTGTTGTGCACGACCTCCAGCAGCAGGACGTAGACCGGCTCGCCGCGAGTGGGGACGATCATCCGATCCACAATGCTCAACATGCGAAGGGTCCTGCGGCCAAACCACCGTGCGCCGCGGACATAGTTCTGCAGCGCGCCAACGACTTGGGGCATCTCGGCGCTCTCGAGAATTTCGTCCCACGTCGCGTCGGTCTGCACATGCGGGCCGTGCCGTTCCTCGATGCGGATGGGCGCGACGGGTTGCTGCAACGTGAACCAGTAGAATGCGTGCGGCGTCAGCGTAACGGGATAGGGCGTCTCGCCAATTCGGGGAAACGCGTTGTCGCTGAAGATCTCCTTCACCCAGAAACCTCTGTAGGCGGGCATCTGAATGTTCACCGCCTGGCAGTACCGCGACAGGTTGGCGACGACCAGGATGTGCTCGTCCTCATGCGTCCTGAGGAACGTGAGCACCTTGTTGTTGTCGGATTGCAGAAACTGCATGGTGCCGCGTCCGAAGGCTTTGAACCGCTTTCGCATGGAGATGATCCGTCGCATGAACCATAGCAGCGAGGACAGGTTGTGGCTCTGGTTCTGTACGTTGATCGTCGTGAAATGGTACTGGGGGTCGATGATGACGGGCAGGTAGAGCTGCTGAGGGTTCGCTGTCGAGAATCCCGCGTTCATGTCGGCGGACCACTGCATGGGCGTCCGCACGCCGTCACGGTCGCCGAGGTGGTAGTTGTCGCCCATGCCGATCTCGTCGCCGTAGTACAGGATCGGCGTTCCGGGCAGCGACAACAACAGGCTGTTGAGCATCTCGATCCGCCGGCGGCTGTTGTCCAGCAGAGGAGCCAGACGCCGGCGAATGCCGACGTTGATTCGCGCCCGCAGGTCCTGCGCGTAGGCGTTGTACATGTAGTCCCGCTCTTCGTCCGTGACCATTTCCAGGGTCAGCTCGTCGTGATTGCGCAGGAACATGCCCCATTGGCAGTTGGGCGGGATGTTCAGGCTCTGATCGAGGATGTCGATGATCGGGAAACGATCCTCCATGCGCATGGCCATGAACAGACGCGGCATGATGGGGAAGTGGAACGCCATGTGGCACTCGTCGCCAGCGCCGAAGTAGGCGGCCGCATCCTCCGGCCACTGGTTCGCCTCCGCCAGGAGCATCCGATCGTTGAACTTCCTGTCCACATGAGCGCGCAGCTCCCGGAGAAAGGCGTGGGTCTCCGGCAGGTTCTCGCAGTTGGTGCCTTCCCGCTCGAACAGGTACGGCACGGCATCCAGCCGCATCCCGTCGACCCCCAGGTTGAACCAGTAGTCCAGCACGCGGAAGATCTCCCGGCGGACCTGGGGCGTGTCGTAGTTCAAATCAGGCTGGTGGCTGTAGAACCGATGCCAGTAGTAGGCCTGTGCGACGGGGTCCCAGGCCCAGTTGGACGTTTCGGAATCCGTGAAGATGATCCTCGCATCGCGGTACCTGGCGGTCGTATCGCTCCAGACGTAGAAGTCCCGCCAGACGGACCCCGGTTCGGACCGTCTGGACCGCTGGAACCACGCGTGCCGATCGGACGTGTGGTTGATGACGAGCTCGATGATGACACGAATACCCCGCTTGTGGGCCTCGCGGAGCAACCGTTTGAAGTCGGCCAGCGTGCCGTAGTCCGGGTGGACGTGAAGATAGTCGGCGATGTCGTAGCCGTCGTCGAGCAGGGGAGAAGGGTAAAAGGGCAGCAGCCACAGGGCCGTCACGCCCAGTTCCTGGAGGTAATCCATCTTTCGGATCGCGCCCTCGAAATCACCGATGCCGTCCCCGTTGCTGTCGAAGAAGGACTTGATGTGCAGCTCATAGATAATCGCGTCTTTATACCACAGCGGCTCATCAGTTTGTCTTCGCCGGTCGGCCAACTGTCGCAACCTCCCCTATCCGAAGTCATTCAAGGTGTCCCACCCCATCGTCTTCCTTCGCTGTGCCACCGTGGGCAAATCCCAGCGAGTACTCCCTGTAACGATACCAAACACGGTCGTTGCCCGCAAAGGTTTTGACAGATTCACCCGGTCCCCGGTTCGGGAAGAAATGCAGTCTTGTGTGGTCCTATAACCAAGGTCGGAGAGTCAAGTCGGCACAGTGTCTCGCCGATAGATCGTTATGCCTCGGGTGTAGAGGTGCATCCCTGTGACGAGGTTGTTCGAGATTGACGAGAGTGAAAAGAGCGTTCTCTATCACCGAATTGGTGATCGTGCTCGCGATCCTGGGAATCATGGCGGCGATCGTATTGCCCTGCTTCAATGGCCAGGCAACGCAAGCGAAGAGCGCGGTCGCCAAGGATAGTCTGCGGATTCTCCGCGAGGCGATAGACCTCTACGCCAGCAGGCACGGCGGGACCTCGCCGGGATACGCGAGCGGCGAGCCGGATGCGGATCGTTTTGTTGAGCAGATGGTCGTTGAGGGTGAATGCCTGCGAAGGGTGCCCGAGAACCCGTTCAACAATCTGAATACGATTCTCATGGTCGCGGACGAGGAGTCTTTTCCCACGACGGCCACAGGCGACTATGGCTGGATCTATCAGCCGGCCACGAGAACCATGCGCCTCGATTGGCCCAAGTGCGACACAGACGACGTCTGCTATCTGGACTACTGACCCGCCTGCGACGCGACATCGCGTCGCAAGGTCTCTCACCTGCTTGTCCGCATCCCGGGTTCCCGCTATACTCTCCTGCTGCCCGCATTGTTTAGGATGGCTGTGCCCATGGATAAACCAAAGGAATTGGTGTGGATGCTCGTGCCGAATACGACGGCCTTCTTTGCCTTCGCTTGCATCCTGGTCCTGGAATTGGCCGCATCGCGGTTGATCGCCCGTGAACTGGGATCGTCGCTGTACACCTGGACGTCCGTCCTCGCCGTCGTGCTGGCGGGTGTCTCGGCAGGCAGCTATCTTGGCGGACGGATCGTGGATCGCCACGACGCCCGACGGGCTTTGGCGGTTCTCTTCGGGCTGGCCTCGGGCGCCTGCGTCGGCATGATCGTGGTGGACAACGTCGTCGGCGATTGGGCCTGGCTGTGGCGGTTGGACTGGCCGATTCATGTCTTCATTCACGTGGTCCTGGTTCTTCTCGTGCCTTCGATTCTCCTGGGGACTGTCGGACCCGCGACATCCAAGATAGCCTTCGACCAGGGTCGGGCCGCCGGCCGAACGATTGGCGACCTCTATGCCTGGTCGGCAGCCGGGGGCGTTGCCGGGATTCTGCTGGCGGGTTTCTACCTGATCCCCACGTTCGGCACGGCGACGATCGTCTGGGGCATCGGCGCAGCGCTGCTCGCCATGGCGATCCTGTACTGGACCAGTTGTTGGGTGATGTACCTGTGGGCGATGATCCTCGGCGCTCTGATGACGATGGGCATGGCGCCGGCCGACTGGGCCCAGGACGCCGGCACCGCCGCGATGCTCCGAAGACCCGTGGACCCGAACCTCGTCTACGAGGACGAAACACCCTACGGGCGGGTCGGGGTCCGGCAGACCTCCAAACGACCCGACAGGCGGGTCTTCGTGCTGGACCAGACCGTGGGCAGCGAGACCATCCTGGGTGATGAGACCAACCTGCAACAGTTCCACACCAGGGCGTTCGCGGCTCTGACGCACGGCCTGTGCCAGGGGAAGAGTGCTCCGTCGATGATGCTCATCGGAGCGGGGGGATATGCGTTTGCCCGCTATCTTCAGGCCGTCTGGCCGAACAGTTGCGTGGAAGTGGTGGAGATCGACCCCGGCGTGACTGCTGCGGCTGCCGCAGCATTCGGCCTCGATCAGAAGAGCCCCATCTTGACAATCCATCGAGATGCCCGATTCCACGTCGAGCAGCTCGTCCGAGAGGGGAGCGAGAAAGGGACTCTGCCTCGCTACGATTTCATCTACCAGGACATCCTTGACGGATGCGCCGTGCCGTTCCAGTTGGCGACACAGGAGTTCCACGGCCGAATCGCCCGCCTGCTTGCGGAAGATGGCGCGTATCTGATCCGCCTGATCGACACCTCCGACAACAGCCGATTCCTGGGCGCAGTTGTGAATACGATCAGACAGACGTTCCCGCACATCTACATCATCAGCAGCGAGATCACCTCATCTTCTCTGCGGAGCACGTTCGTGGTCGTCGCGACGATGCGACCGATCGGTCCGAGCGGGCTCCTCGCCGGGCACAACAGGCATCTGAAATCCCGGCTCCTGGACCAGGCGGATGTGGACCGCTTAACGGAGCAAGCCGGCAATGTCATCCTCACGGACGATTTCGCACCGGTCGAGCAGATGTTGACGCCGGCTGTGCGGCAGGGCGCCACCGAGATCTTCGCCTACAGGTGGTTTCGCGAGGCGGGATTGCTTCAGGCAAAGCATGAGCACGAGCAGAGCATTGCAGCGTACCGCCAGGCCGCGAGCTTGAATCCCTCGCTGGCACTGGATGCCTACAAGGAAATCGGCCTGATGCACGTGGCGCAGAACCAGTCGGAGCAGGCGGTCGCAGCATTCGAGGATGCGATCAAGGCCCACGCCGAGACGGGAGGCAGGCCGGCCACCCTGGGCGAAGTCCATATGCGCCTGGGCACGCTCCTGGATGGGATGGACAGGCCCGCAGAGTCCAAGAAGCATTTTGCCGAGGCCGCTCAGTGGTTCCGCATCGAGCTGGATGAGAATCCTCGCTTCATCGTCGTCTGGGACTGGCTCGGCGAGGTACGCGCGATGACAGGCGATTTCAAGCCGGCGTCCGACGCGTTCGCCAAGGCGCTGGCTCTGGAGCCCGCCAACCCCGAGCACTACCGCAAGCTGGCCCGCGCCCTGGAACGACAGAATCGTTACGACGAGGCGATCCCCGTTGTGAAGAAGCACATCCACCTCATGCAGGAGCAGGGCAACCGCGACATGGCCAATCAGCTCCGCACCTACCTGGACCTGCTCGAATACAACCGGGTCAAGCAGCCCCGGTGACCTGCCATCGCTTATTCGTGTGGTCCGAGGAACCGCTCCCCATTGAAGTGAACGAGGTGGGTGGGCGACTCCGCAATCCAGACCTCGGTCTCCCAAGATATCTCGCCCAAGTACCTGACCATTGTCCGGCGGTCCATGAAGGCTGTCACGTAGACAATGCCCGCAGCGGAAGCAGCGAACAGCTCGCTCAACTCCCGTCTGCGTTTCGGATTGACTGGGCCGTGGCTTGTCACGGCTTCAATGAGCACAAGCCAGTTCTTTGATGTGAAATGGACGACCACGTCGGGCGTCTTGCCGTGCTCATCGACCTCCACCCCGAGGCTCCTGAGGGAATCGGAGTCGAAGTACGCCCATTTCTGCTCGGTGTCTCCCACGTGGATCACCCGGCCCCCCGGCGTAAATATGGGGCAGAAGTCATCCAGTATCTTCTTCACGAGTGCGTTCTGGCCGCCCGCTGAGAGTCGTATATTCCGTCCATGTTGAAGCGTCACGGGAATCCGCGTCGCCTCTCTTTCGCGAGCATAAAGACATTTGAGGGTGCCCACCGACGCCACGTAATCCGGCAACCGTGCGACCCATTCTAATGTCCCAAACACGCGCAGAATCTTCAATGCCGACGGTTCGATCTGGTAGACGGCCTTCGGATTGTTCGTGGGCCTCGATGGCTCGTCCGGATTTGCCACCACCAAGCCGGCTTGCTCAGACTGATGAACGGAGTGTCGGCGGACAGTCTCGCGAGTGTCTGGAGCATAATGCCTTCCGCAGTGATTGGCAAAGAACTCCATCATCGGAGTAATACCCATCAATGGGGCACGAGCATCTGACCAAGGGGCATTGGGTTTCAGATCGAGCAACGAGAGCAGGGCCAAAGCGGACCGCTCGTTCAACTGAGCGCGAGGAAGCCCACCACACGTCCCGTGGACACCTCCAAACCCAAGTCGGCCAAGGTCGCAGTGAACCGCGACATGCGGTCCATCACCTGTTTGCCCTCATCCTCCTCGATCAGATGAATGAACGCATCGGGATCATCAGGGACGACCACATCCCGGAATGAGGTTTCTCGTACCTGCATCCCGTCGAAAACCGGTCCCTTGGATATGGATATCTTGATCGTTGGCTTCTGAGGCTCGTTTCGGACGCCGTGGAAGATGACGTTCTCCTGCAGAACACGATCGTCGGCAGAGGCTTCCTTTCTCGACTCAAACGTGTGAATGTGGTGGAGATCGACGAGTCCGAGAAGAGCTTTTCGGAAGCGACGGAAGTATGGGCCGTTGCAGAAGCTGCGCGGCGTGATGGCCACGATCTCGCCGCCCAGCCGTGTAAGGCGAACAGCCAGCCACACGAATGCCGCGTAGAGATTCGACGTTTCCATGCCGGCTGAACTCAGCATCCGGCGTGTCGGAGTCGCTCCGTTGATCTTCTTGTAGGGGGGATTGAGGATCACGTGGGTATAGCTGTCCTGCATCGCCGCAAACAAGTTGTCGTGAACCTGGGAAACCGCCGCAGGAATGAAATCCTCGCAGCACACCACACCGTGGAAGGCAACGCCCGCCTGAGCACACAAATCCCGACACACCCCTATCGTGGTCCTGAGGTACCCCATGATGTTTCGGTCCATCTCATAAGCGACAACCTCAATAGACTCGGGATGATGGGACCTGGAGGTCAACTGCTCCGTCAGAGCTGCGAAGAGCGCGCCGGTTCCCGCACCGGGGTCGAGGATACGCACAGGCGCAACGTCCCTCTCGAAGAGTGAAGCCATGAATCTCGCAATCGGAGCAGGCGTCAAGAACGGCCCGATTGCCGAACGCTCCGCTCGCGAGGTGGCCTTGCTGAATGCCTTCTGTGCGCCCTCTATATGCAACAGGGCATCTGTCTGGGCCAGAGCCACGGCCCCGTCGTGCTCAGCCGGTGCACTATTATCGACAATGATCTTCCGCCTGACCATCGAAGACCGTAGTAACTGGCGTCCCAGGCCCAAGGCAACACAAAAGCTGTACCGCATCCGCTGGGTGTCTGCCGCACTGTCTTCAATCGAGATCACCCGGTAGAGTCGATGGTATGGGAGGTCGTTCTTGGGGATGTTGGCGGCCACGTGGTTTTCCTCAAAAAACCTTGCCTGCGGACATGGAAACTCTGTAACATAAGGGTGTGAATTGCGTCTCATAGACGAGAGCCTGTATGAGCAACGCGGGCAGTGCGCTTGGATTGTATGCTGTTTGGGAGGCCCCGACATGAGAGTGCGGATTCTCACGAGAATGGTGCAAGTCCTTCTTCTTGCGAGTGTTATGACCTCATCGGCCTGGGCTCAGGGCGAACAGTGGCTTCAGTACCGCTGTGCCAATGAAGCGCGCCAGATCGTGGGCGACATGGGCTACGTCTACCGCCAGTCGTTTTCCGCCCGGCCGCAGGATGTCAAGATGCCCGAGTTCACGGCCGACGAACCGCTGTTCCTGGACTGGAAGACACCTATGGCTGCTTCGGGTGTTGTCTGGCTGGCGTTCGACAAGAGCAGCGCCAGCGGTCAATACGACCGCCTGTATATCGACTCGAACGCCAACGGTGATCTCTCGGACGATTCCTCGTGCCAGCCATACAGGCAGGAAAGCGGTCGGTCCATGTTCGGACCGTTGAAGGTCGTCTTCAACACCTCCGACGGTCCGATCACATACCATCTGTCCGCGGAGTTTCGCGCGTACTCCGGGGACCGGAAGTATTGTCTTCTGAGCTCGGGCTGTTGGTACGAAGGTCCGATCACGGTCGGCGGCGAGAAGAAGCATTGCCTGTTGATCGACTATAACATCAACGGCGTATTCAACGACAAGTCCGCCAGTGCCGGTGAGTGCGACCGGATTTACGTGGGCGAGGAGGGTGGTCGGGACACTCGCTACGTCGGCAACTTCATCGAGTTGGGCGACAAGCTGTACCGACCCGAGATCGCCAGGGATGGGGCATTCGTCATCCTGACCGAGGCGACGGACGTCGCTTTCGGCGCCGTCCGTATCGCGGAGAATATCACGTCCTTCGGCGCCGGTGGCGTCAATGGCCTGTTTCACCGTAAGCCGGAGAACGGGCTCGTCCGACTCCCGGTCGGTGATTACCGCGTCGAGCATTGGAGCATCACGCGGAGCGACGACAAGGGGGCTAAGTGGGAGCTGCGAGCCGATCCTTCAGGCCGCGCGGCTGATTTCACGGTCGTGCAGGACCACGAGAAGGAACTTCCGTTCGGCGAGCCGATCTACTCGAATGCGGAGTATCGTCAGAGCGGCTCGTTCTACAATTTCAGCCAGAGTCTTGAGGGCCGTCACGGCGAGCGAATCTCCCTGACACGCAACGGCTCTCAGCCGCCGGCGCCCAAGCTGCGGATCCGGAGTCGGGACGGAGCTTACGACCGGGCGCTGAGCTTCGAGTATGGGTGAGGCGGCACCTGCTCGCTCCGGTGGCCGGAGCCCAAAGACGTCAGCAAACCGTTCATCACAACCGTCGAATTAGGTGGGCCGTTCAAGATCCTGGCGCAACAAGTCTGGATCAAAGGGGAAGACCGCAAGGCGCCTGTGACAGGCGGGCAGATCACGCCCAAGGCCGTCCAGGCCGGCAGCAGTGACGAAGGAACCGATGTTGTCAACCTGATCAATCGCAGTGGTCTGGGCAACCGGGATAAGGATGAGCTCGAAGAGCACAGCGTGAAACCCGCGCACATGTGGCGCTGTGCCAAGGGCGATGCCAATCGCTGGATCGAGTTCGATCTCGGGCAAGTCCAATCGCTCGATACGATCTGTCTGTTCAACTACAATGACAGTTGGTTCACGAACCGCGGTGTCAGCAAGGCCGATGTCTCCGTCTGGACCCCGGAGGCCGGCTGGCAGAAGATCCGCGACGATCTGCCCATCGACCAGGCTCAGGGCAGCGACGATTACGATGAACCGACGCTCGTGAAGCTCGACGGAGTCAAGGCGCAGAAAGTCCGCTTTGACGATCTGGTCAGTTTCGACGATCCCGACTACGTCGGCCTGAGCGAGGTTCAGTTCTTCGAGGCGCCCAGTCCCAGAGCGATTCGGCCGCAGCCGCACGATGGCAGCGCCGGATCCGGCGTGTACAACGCCATGCTGGAGTGGAGACCGGGGCCCAAGGCCGTCAAACACAAGATCTACCTTGGTGCGGCGCCCACGGATTTGAGGTTGCTCGGCACGCTGGAGAAAACTTCGGCCCGCCTCTCGACCCTGGCGCGGGGCACTACCTACTACTGGCGAGTCGATGAAGTCCAGGACGATGAGACGCTGATCGAGGGCACGATCTGGTCCTTCACGACGGGACGTGATATCACCGGGCCGACTGATGTCGTCGTCGGCGTGCCGGACGAGGGCGTGACCACCGACTACTCGGCGGTGGGCTGGCCGCCGAATGAGTTGCCGCGCTGCGCCATCGACGACGAGACCGCGACGAAGTATCTTCACCTGGCCGGGGAAGCCCGCAGCACGGGTTTCCGCACGACACTCGGCGTCGGAGCGGCTGTTGTCACCGGGCTGACCTTCACCACGGCCAACGACGCGGAAGAACGCGACCCGGTTTCGTGGGAACTGTACGGCTCGAATGATGGGTTTGCAGGACCCTATGAGCTGATCGCTCGCGGCGAGATCGTGGACTTCAATCAGCCGACGGCCTGGCCTCGCGAGACGAAGAATACGACGCCGGTTGCGTTCGAGAACCGCACCGCCTATAAGCACTACCAGGTCCTGTTTCCAACCGTCCGCAATCCCGACCGTGCCAACAGCATGCAGGTCGCGGAGGTCGAATTGCTCGTCGCGCAGTCGCAGGGGGGGCGGCCCGACCCAGGCGGCGTCAAGCTGGTGGATGCTGCGACACCGAAGGACCGCGTGCTCGCTGCATGGTGGAAGCTGGATGAAAGCGAAGGCGCGAAGGTTGCGGACAGTTCGGGGAACGGCCACGACGGCACAGTCCGCGGCGATCCCAAATGGTTGCCGACGGGCGGCAAAGTCGGCGGTGCAATCCAATTCGACGGCGTGGACGACTCGGTGGACACCGGCTGGATTCCCCGTTTGTCGCGGTGGACTGTCGCCGCCTGGGTCAAGAGTCCGGCGGCGCCGAAGGCGCCGGTCGCGAGTGGCCCGGTACATTGCGAGGAGAACTTCCAGATCAACTGGGATCATGGCACCGATTCATGCCGCGGCGCCGCTGGGGTCCGCGTCGGCGGCGTGTGGCACGCCGCCGGTTTCGGGGACCTGGAGGCGGATACCTGGTATCACCTGTTGGCGACCTACGACGGGGAGAATCTCAGGGCCTACCGGGATGGCGTTCTGATCTCGGACAATGCCGACCCATCCGGCGACGCGGACTCGGAATCGTCAACGCTGCGCCTCGGCGGGCACTCTACGGCTGACGATGCCTTCTTCACAGGGGCCGTTGACGACATCTGCATCTTCGCCTGTGCGCTGGACCCCGACGAGGTCAAGGCTCTGTTCTGCGGCAAGGAACTGCTGGCTATCGCCGCCGGGGAAGCACGGTCGCATCCGTTGCAGGCGACGCCGGCCCAGCCGGTGGCGCACGCGGAGCCTTCGACGCAGACCCAGCTTGCCGGTCCGACGGCCGGCAATGGTGCTCCTGCGAAGGCGGACGATCCTCCGCAGGTGTCGTCTCGGATGAGTCTGAACTTGCTCTCGGTTGTGGTGATCCTTGCCGCGGTCGCTGCAATCGCATGGGCTCTGGCTCTCGGCAGGCGGAGAGTGACATAGTCTGGTGCCCGTGCGGCCGGTGTATCGCCTTTGCTTTCTCGAGAGGAGTCAGTATGCCCAGAAGGATTTCTTCGCGGTTTTCCGTAGCCGTGTCCCTGTTGGTTCTTGCCGGTGCCGTTTGGTCTGCCCAGACCCCCAGCCAGGGGGCTTCCCAGATTTCCTTCAAGGGCAAGGTGCTCGACAGCCAGGGCCAGCCTCTCTCGGACGTGAAGCTGTCGCTGTACGAGCTACGCTACGGCCCGGGGGACGCTCTGCCCAAAGCCGATCTCGTCAAAGAGGCGGTGTCTGGGCAGGACGGTGCATTTGCATTCAGTCGCGACAAGGAATTGCAGGGATACAGACAGGGCTCGATCATCGCCCGCAGAGAAGGACTCTCGCTGGGTTGGGCTGTCTGGGAGATGCAGGAGGGCGACCAGCAGTCCGACATCATGCTGGGCGAGCCCAGGGAGTTATCGGGCACCATCGTCGATGAAGGCGGCACGCCCGTCGTGGACGCCGAGGTCTGCATTGCCATAGCGATCATCGGGAGCGAGCAGGACCGTCGTTTCATGACGTATTACGTGGCGCCGCAACTGTTGACAGTCAAGACCGACAGCTCCGGCCGTTTCGTCTTTCCCAATCTGCCGGCGGATGTGACGTGTGAGCTGCTCGCCAAGAAGCCTGGACGCGCCACGACCTGCACGTTCGATGCGTCCAACTACACCGGCGGCAAGTGCCAGTTCGCCCCGGGCCAGGAAGGCATCAAGCTGACTCTGCCGGCCGAGGCGAGCATCGAGGGCATCGTGGTGGAGAAGGCCGGCGGCAAGCCCGTCGCCGGAGTGACTCTCATTGCCCAGCCTACCCAGCAGGGCCTTCCCTTCCTCACCGAACCCGTCACGTCGGCCCAGGACGGCACGTTTTTCATCGGCGGGCTGTCGGCGGACAGCTACACGCTGCAACTGCCGGCCGGCGGCGACGCGGTCGCGGAATGGGTGGCCGAAGTGGTGAAGGTCGATCTCAAAGCAGCCGAAAAGGCCCGCGGTGTCCGTCTGGCGCTTTCGAAGGGGGCTTTCGTTGAAGTCCTCGTGAAGGAACAGGCCGGCGGAAAGCCCGTCGAGAAGGTCAGTGTCAGCGTCTACGACCCAGCGAACGGCCAAGGATTCGGCGGAGTCACCGATGAGACCGGGACCGCCCGCATCCGCCTTCCCGCCGGGGACTATCAGGTGAACAACCTCTACAGGGAAGGGTATGCCCGTTCCGACCAGAACGTCGAATTCGCTGTTGCCGCAGGCCAGACCAAGCGTCTCGAACTGACAATCAGTGGCCTGCCCTCCGTCCAAGGCGTGGTGTACGACGATGCCGGCAAGCCCCTCGCGGGGGCGACGGTGCAGATGGTTCCGGGCGGGCGGGGCAAGAACGCGACGTCGGACGCCGAAGGGAAGTTCGAGGTGAGCTGGGACCCGCAGGGCTGGGACCCGGGCAGGACGGTCTTCTTCGTCGTCGGTCGGCATATCGAGCGCAATCTGGCCGTCGCCCAACCAGTGGACGAGGAGGCAAAACAGGTCGAACTGAAGCTTCATCCGGCTGCTACACTGACCGGACAGGTCGTGGACCCCAACAACAAACCGATCGAGGGCGCCTATCTCCAGATCATGCTCCGGGCCTCCAACTGGGGTTCGTCCTTCCTGGCATATCGCAGCGTCAAGACCGATGCCGAAGGGCATTTCGCGGTGGGTGGGATCCCGGCCGAGCAGCGATACAGCATCATGGCCATGGCGGACGGCTACGGCCAGATGCAGACCGACCTCTCCGAGGACCAGGTCACGAGCAGCCGGGTCGACACGGGTTCCTTCACGTTGCCGCTCGCCAATCAGTCGGTCACAGGCGTGGTCGTGGATTCCGAGGGAAAACCGGTGTCGGGTGCTCGCGTGAACTGCTATGGCGGCAATCAAGACAGTCAGCCCAACCGCGATGTGCAGGCCGGCGCCGATGGCAGATTCACGCTCGACGGTGTCTGTGCCGGGTCGATTCGCATCCAGGCGAATGCCCGCATCGACGGAGTCTACAACTACGGCTCGATTCAGACCGAAGGCGGCGCCAGGGACATTCGGATCACCATCGCGCAACGGAGCGCCGGCACGCGGTACGTTCCCAGAACACCCGCCAAGTTGATGGGCAAACCCCTGCCCGACTTGAAGAAGGTGGGAATCGAGCTGCCCGCCGATGCGAACGGCCGGATGCTGCTCGTGTGCCTGTGGGACATGAACCAGAGACCCTCGCGGCACTGCATCGGCGAAATGGTCCGCCGGGCCGCGGCGCTGAGCGAAAAGGGTGTGACGATTGTCGCAATTCACGCGGCAAAAGCGGAGGAAGGCGCCCTGGAGCAGTGGATCGATCAGAACAAGCCCGCCTTCCCGGTGGGGCGCATCACGGGCGACGTCGAGAAGACGCTGTTCGATTGGGGGACCGCTTCGCTGCCCCACCTCATCCTGACGGACAAGAAGCACGTCGTAGTTGGTGAAGGCTTCGGCCTGCTCGGAGAACTGGACGAAAGAATCGAAGAGGCCTCCGGACGCTGACGGCCGGCGGTTAGGCATTTCCCCTAATTGACGCCTCATGCTGGTGAGAGTACAAAGATGGAATCGATGAGCCGCAGGCTGGTTGGGCGCTTTCGCGACGTTCCGGTTCGGCGGATCTCCGGGAGACTACCCACAGGTCCAAGTCCTGTAGCGATGCAAAGAGCGTAGACGTCTGGGGGAGCGCAGGCATGGAATCGGTCATAGCAGAAAAGCGCATGTTCTCGCTGCAGGAATGGATTGAGATGAAGCGCGACCTCTCGTTGCCGCGTCGGCAGGCGGACGTAGTGGAACAACTCCTCCTCGGTCATTCCGACAAACGGATTGCCCGGGACCTCGGCATGTCCGTGCCGACGGTGCGGACGCACCTGTGCCGGCTCTTCTCGCGTCTGGGCGTTGCGGACCGATGCGAGTTGATCGTGCATATCTACGCCCGTTTCCACGAGAAGTGCCAAGCCTGCGGCTGCCCCCGAGCCTTCCAGTAATCGCTTCGCATGATTCACCATGTTGCCGGCGCCAGACAGAGAGTACCCGTTCGTAGTGTGCCCGTGAGGGCATATTCTTGAGAGCATGGAAGATAACGCCTTGCGGCGTCACTACCAGCCCGCCCGTGCCGCAACCTTCATCCTGTATCCCTGCAGCACGACGCGACACGTGATTCCCTGGTCCGTTGCATCCGGCCGTCTGGACCCCAGAGTCGCCCGCGTGTAGAATGGAGCCGGAGTGCCGATTTCCGTGAGAGGCCTACTACGGGTTTGGAAAAGGACGCAGAAGCACGGATGGAGACGACCGAGTATAGCCGACCGCCGCGAGTCCTGCTGGCGGACGACCAGCTCAGTATGCTCAAGGCTCTTCGCCTGCTGCTGAAAGGCGAGGGCTACGAGATCGAGACGGTCGCCTCCGCCCCGGCGATCGTCGAGGCGATTGGGCGGCAGGACTTCGACGTGGTCCTCATGGACCTCAACTACGTGCGGGGCAGCACCTCCGGCCAGGAGGGTCTGGACCTGCTCTCGAAGATCCAGCAGACCGACAGCACGCTGCCGGTGGTGGTGATGACCGCCTGGGGCAGCGTGGAGCTTGCGGTCGAGGCGATGCGGCGGGGGGCCCGGGACTTTCTGACCAAGCCGTGGAAGAACGAACGTCTGCTGGCCATCCTGCGGACCCAGGTGGAACTGGGCCGGGCGCTGCGCAGGGGGCGCCAGCTCGAACAGGAGAACCTCCTGTTGCGCGGTGAGGACCGGCCCTCCTTCATTGCCGAGTCCCGGGCGATGCAGCCGGTGCTCGAT
Organism: Sedimentisphaerales bacterium; assembly: GCA_034678485.1. Classification (GTDB taxonomy): domain Bacteria; phylum Planctomycetota; class Phycisphaerae; order Sedimentisphaerales; family Anaerobacaceae; genus PLanc-01. Next base: position 26,351 of record JAXDBU010000065.1, read on the forward strand.
GCGATTGCCCGCGTCGGGCCTTCCCATGCCAACGTGCTCATCACGGGCGAGAACGGTGTGGGCAAAGGCATCGTCGCTCAAGCGCTGCACGGCGCCTCCGCGAGAAAGGACAAGCCCTTGGTCAGCGTGAACACCGCGAGCATCCCGGCCACGCTGTTCGAGAGCGAGCTGTTCGGCCACGTGGCCGGCGCGTTCACGGACGCCCGGTCCGACCGCATCGGGCGGTTCAAGCTGGCGGACGGCGGGACCCTGTTCCTCGACGAGATCGCCAGCATTCCCGCGAACCTGCAATCGAAACTGCTTCGTGTGCTGGAGAGCGGGGAGTTCGAGCCGGTGGGTTCGTCGAAGACGCATCGCGCGGATGTGCGAATCCTGTCGGCGACCAACGCCAATCTCGCGGACGAGGTGGCGGCCTCGCGGTTCCGCCAGGACCTGCTGTACCGGCTCAAGACGGTCGAGATTCGCATTCCGCCGCTGCGGGAGCGAAGAGAGGACATCCCGCAGCTGGCGGCGCATTTCCTCCAGAAGCACGCCGGGCGGTATCGCAAGAGCCTGACGGGCTTCGATCCGGCGTCGTTGCGCGTGCTGCTCGACTATTTCTGGCCAGGCAACGTTCGGGAGCTGGACCACACGGTTGAGCGGGCGGTGCTCATGTCGCACGGCGCGGCCGTGCAGGCCAGCGACCTGGGGATCGAGCCGAGGGCGCCGGCGGGACCGTCCATCGACAATATGACGATCGACCAGGTTGAGCAGATGATGATCCGCACCGCGCTGTCCCGCTTCCAGGGCGACGTCAGCAAGGCGGCTGAGGCGCTCGGCCTGAGCCGCGGCGCTCTCTATCGCCGGCTGGAGAAGCATGGAATCGAATGAAGTACGAGCGTCGCATTCTGGTCCTGGGCCTTGCGGCAGGATTGCCCGCCGTCGTCACGGCGCTGCTTCTACTGTGTTGGTTTGATTTCCCCGCCGGGACCCGCGTGACGTTGGGGGTCCTGCTCGTTCTTACCTGGCTGGTCGCGGCCCTGAACCTTCACAGCCGGGTGGTGTTCCCTCTGAGGACTCTGTCGAACCTCCTCGGGGCCATCCGGCAAGGCGACTACTCCCTGCGGGCAAGGGGCGCGCGGCTGGATGATCCGATGGGAGAGCTGATCTGGGAGGCGAATGCCCTGGCCCAGTCGCTTCGCGAGCAGCGACTCGACGCAATCGAAGCGACGGCTCTGCTCCGCAAGATCCTCGCGCAGATCGATATCGCGTTGTTCGGCTTCGACAACGAGGGCCGACTGCAACTGGTCAACGACAGTGGCAAGCGTCTGCTCGGACGCACCGACGAGGAGTTGCTCGGCTGTCGGGCGGAGGAGTTGGGTCTGACGGAATGTCTGGAGGGTCAGACGCCTCGCGTGGTGGATGTCTCCTTCCCCGGCGGCGCGGGGCGGTGGGAACTGCGACGCGGCAGTTACCGGGAGAAGGGCATTTCGCACAGCCTGCTCTTCCTGTCCGACCTTACGCGCACCCTGCATGAGGAGGAGCGGCGGGCCTGGAAACGCCTGATCCGGACCGTCCGTCACGAGGTGAACAACTCGCTGACTCCGATCCAGTCGGTGGCGGACAGCCTGCGGGTACTGCTCGGGCGCAGACCCCTCGCCGACGACTGGGAGGCGGACCTCAAGGGGGGACTCGAGCTGATCTCCGAGCGGGCGGAGGCCCTCGACCGGTTCATCGGCGCCTACTCCCGCCTGATGCACCTGCCGCAGCCGAGCTTCGCCCAGGTGGACGTCGCCCAACTGCTCCGACGGGTGGCAGGCTTGGAGACGCGGATGGGAGTCGCCGTCGTGGCCGGCCGCGACATCCAGGTCCGTGGGGACCGCGACCAACTGGAGCAACTACTCATCAACGTGATCTCCAACGCGGTCGAAGCGAGCCTGCAAAGCCGACCCCAGGGCGACGGAGCGGTCACCATCGGCTGGCAGGCTGACGACCAGGCGGTTCAGATTCACATCGACGACGATGGGCCGGGACTGGCCGATGGTGTGGATGTTTTCGTGCCGTTCTACACGACGAAGGACCGAGGCTCCGGCATCGGTCTGACCCTGAGTCGCCAGATCGCCGAGGCCCACGGCGGCAGCCTGACGCTCGAAAACCGCACAGCCCAACCCGGCTGCCGAGCCTGCTTGCGATTGCCACTCGGTAGTTGACGCCCGCTACCGATCGAGGTTCTCGGGTGTCACCTGCACCCGTTCGCGGCGGGCGACTTCGATGATGGGCGTTACGGTATCCTCTTCCCATTGGCGCTCTCCGCAGGGGACTGGTTCAATCCGGCTGTCCGTACACGCCGCCACGTACCACAGCGAATCAATGGCGTCTCGATAGAATGTGCCGTCGAATGCCGGGGATACGACCAGCAGATCGATGTCGCTCCATTGGCCAGGATGGCCCGTCGCGTGCGAGCCGAAGAGGACGCCCATACGAGCCAGAATGCTTTGCTGCGCGAGGTTTCGCAGGTATCGTCGAATGATATCTATGATTGTTGGGTCAGCCATGTCAGGATTTTCCGTCCTTCACCAACCGAACGGCAACCTCCCAGTCCTCAGTTGAACCCTGGCGCCAATACTCAATTTGCTTCTCAACATCTGCTGTGATCGAGTATTCTATCGGAACAGGCATGGTTCATCAACATTCTGACGAGGACAGGTATAGGAGCGGCGGATGAGAGCACTGCGCCGGGACGTCGGGGACGGCGTCTGCCAGAGTGTGAGAGATCTTGGGTTCGATGCTGTGGTCGTCTTCGTGATCCTTGCGAGCACAGGAATGGAGCGGGTATTCGGCGAGGGGAGCGTGCTGCCGGGACAGGCGCAGGGGTGGCAGGCCGCGGTGCTGGACGCGCAGACCCAAGCCGCACCGCTCGACCCAAGGAGCGACGCGTTCTCCGCGGCGGTGGAGGAGTTGTCCGCCCGGATGGAACGCGAATTCCCCATGTGCTGGGACTGGTGCCTGCAGGACGTGGGGTCGAACTTCGAGTGCTGGCTGTCCCAGGCCGCGATGCGGGCCGCGATCGAGAGGGCGACTGCCAACGCGCTGGACGAGCTTGGCGAGGCCGGTCAGGACCTCCGAAGCGAACTCGACCGCCTCGCGAACGATCTGTCGCCCGCTGATCCGAGTCGCTGGCTTGCGCTGTACGTACGTGCCTGCGAACTCCGGCGCGAGGTTCGCCTCCGCGACGTGCGCCAACAGTATCCGCACTGGATCTTCACGAAGCACCACATCCTGGGCGGGTCGCACTACGCCTACACGGAAGGGCAGTCCGACGCCCAGCACGAACGCCAATTCGATCCGGGTGCGTCCCTGTGCCAGCTCGACCTCCATGGCGACGGAATCCGCGTGCAGACGCTCGTCGAGGACTCCGACGGCGTGATTCGCGATCCAGATGTCTCGTGGGACGGTCGGCGCGTGCTCTTCGCCTGGAAGAAGTCCGACCGCGAGGATGACTACCATCTCTACGAGATGACTGTCGCGGACGGCGAAGTGAGACAGTTGACCCACGGCTTGGGTTTCGCCGACTACGAGGGTGTCTACCTGCCAGACGGCGATATCCTGTTCAACTCGACCCGCTGCGTCCAGACGGTGGACTGCTGGTGGACGGAGGTCAGCAACCTGTATACGTGCGGCCCGGACGGCCGATATCTGCGCCGGCTCAGCTTCGACCAGGTCCACGACAACTACCCGACGGTGATGCCGGACGGGCGGGTGGTCTATACCCGCTGGGAATACAGCGACCGCGGCCAGCTCTTCGTGCAGGGCCTGTTCCAGATGAACCCCGACGGCACCGCCCAGACGGAACTGTACGGCAACGACTCCTGGTTCCCCACCTCGCTGCTGCACGCCCGCGGTATTCCGGGCACCCACAAGGTGGTTGCGACCTTCTCCGGTCACCACACGCAGCAGGTGGGCAAGCTGGGGATCGTGGACCCCGCCAAGGGCCGACAGGAGAACAGCGGCACGCAGTTGATCGCCCCGGTCCGCGAGACGCCTGCCGAACGGATCGACTTCTACGGCCAGGACGGCGAGTTGTTCCAGTATCCCTATCCGCTCTCGGAGTCGCAGTTCGTGGTGGCGTACGCACCCTTGGGCTGGTCCCGCTCGCCCACTCGCTTCAAGCTGTACTGGATTGCGGCGGATGGCCGGCGGGAACTGCTGGCCGCCGACGCGGACATCTCGTGCGGCCAGCCCGTGCCGCTGGCCGCGAGGCCCAGGCCGCCTATCCGCCCGAGTCTGGTGGACTATCGCCAGACCTCCGGCACGTGCTATCTTCAGGACATCTACGTGGGTCCGGGTCTGGCGGGCATTCCTCGCGGCACGGTGAAGAAGCTCCGCGCAGTTGCCCTTGCGTATCGTGCCGCGGGTGTTGGTTGGAGCTATAACGCGGGGCTGGCGGGCGATGCCCTGGTCTGCACGCCCGTATCTATCGGCAACGGGAGCTGGGATGCCAAGACGGTTCTCGGCGAGGCGACCGTCCATGCCGACGGCTCGGCGTTCTTCACGTTGCCGGCGCGGACCCCGATCTACTTCCAGGCCATCGACGAGCGAGGCTATGCGGTCCAAACCATGCGGAGCTGGCTGACCCTGCAGCCGGGAGAGGTGGTTTCGTGTGTCGGGTGTCACGAGTCGAAGAACGACGCGCCGCCGGGAGTCGGGGCCGGACCCAGCCTGGCGATGAAGGCCGGGCCGCAGGAGTTGGCTCCTTTCCACGGCCCGACGCGAGGCTTCAGCTTCGCTCGCGAGATCCAGCCCATCCTGGATCGCCATTGCATCAGTTGTCACAATGAGCCTCGCGAGGGGGATTACGCCCGCCGTTCGCCGGTGAAGACCGATGCCTCAGCCGACAACAAGACCGCCTTCAGTCTGCTGGGCACGCCCATCACCGAGAGTCTCGCGAAGCGACAGTGGAGCGAAAGCTATCTGGTGCTGGTTGGGGCGACGGCAAGGACTCTGGAGAACCATCAGTACCTGGCTGGCGTCGCCGACGACCTCGTGAACTGGATCAGCGCCCAGTCGGCGCCGCCGATGCTGCCGCCGTATGACGCCGGAGCGGCCCGCAGTCGGCTGTTGTCTCTCCTGGTCGAGGGCCATTACGATGTGAAACTCGCAAGGGAGGAGGTCGAGCGGATCGCCTGTTGGATCGACCTGCAAGTTCCCTTCTGCGGCGACTACGAGGAGGCAAACACCTGGGACCCCGAAGACAGGGATAAGTACCATCACTTCCTGGAGAAACGCCGTCGCATGGAGGAGTTGGAGCGACAGAACATCGCGGAATGGCTCAAGTAGCACGGGCATCCTGCTCGTAAGGAGCCTCAGCAGCATGGGTGTCCCGCCCATGTCTTCAAGATTGCAGGCACGATGCCCGTGATACTCCCGGCCGGGACGGCGGTGCTGCCGATGTGTCCGGAATCGGGCGCGCCGGTCCAAAAGCGGACACTTGCGGAAGCTCCGGCCCTCGGCGTGATGTCCCCCGAGTGGTCGTTTCCTGGCACGGTGTTTGCATCGCCTTGGGTGCGAAGAAGGTACAGATAGGAGTAGCCCATGCGAATGCTGCTGCAGGACATCCGTTACGGCCTGCGGATGCTTGTGAAGAATCCCGGCTTCGCTTGTGTGGTGGTGTTGGTCCTGGCGGTGGGGATCGGCGTCAATACCGCGGTCTTCAGCGTGATCAATGCCGTCCTGTTCAGGGCGTTGCCCTATGACGAGCCGGACCGGATCGTCAGCGTCTGGGAACAGAAGTCGCAGCAGGGGATAGACCGGATCGGCTCGTCACACCACAACCTGGTCTACTGGCGTCAGAACAACAAGGTGTTCGATTGCATGTCCGGCGTGGGGAACCGGCGCGTCTACGTGACCGGTTTGGACAAGTCCTACCACATCAAGGCGTTGGCGGTGTCGTCCTGTTTCTTCTCGCTGATGGGAGCCAAGCCCGCGTTCGGCCGGGGATTCGTGCCGGAAGACGAACAACGTGGGAACGAGTACGTCGTGGTCTTGAGCTACGGCTTCTGGCGGGACCGCATGGGCGGCGACCCCGAGATCCTCGGCAAGGACCTTGTCCTGGACGAGAGACCCTACCGGATCGTCGGAGTCATGCCTGCGACCTTCCGCCATTCGCTGACGCGGGATGCGCCGTTCTGGGTGCCCCTGGTCCTGGACGCACAGGACCGAGGGGGAGGCACCCGGGTCTTGGCTCGTCTCAGGAAGAGCGTCACCGTGGAACAGGCCCGCGCGGAAATGAGCGTTCTGGAAGCACGCCTGGCGCAAGAGGACGCCCAGGCCGGCTCTGGGACTGCAGTCGTCGTCGATTCTTTTGTGAATGATGAGCTCGGGGGCAACCGCACCTTGCTGCACGTCCTGTGGGGGGCGGTGGGGTTGGTGCTCCTGGTCGCCTGCACGAATGCGGCGGGGCTCTTCCTGGTACACGGGAACAGCCGTCAGAAGGAGATGGCCGTGCGTGCGGCGGTCGGCGCATCCCGCGGACGCATCATGTGTCAGATGCTCACAGAGGGGCTTGTGGTGAGTCTGGCGGCCGGTGTGGTCGGCGTGCTGTTGGCATTCTGGGTGACCAAGGGACTCGTTGGACTGTGTCCGTCGGACATTCCTCGCATCAAGGAGAGCCGCGTGGACACCTCCGTCCTCTTCTTCGCCTTGGGCTTGTCGGTGCTCACCGGGGTGCTGTTCAGCCTGTTGCCGGCCTGGAGGGCCGCCGGCGTTCACCTGAGCCAGATCATGAAAGGGACCTCGGCGGGTCCGGCCGCGGGCTGGTGCCGACAGCACTTGCGGAAGGGATTGGTCGTCTCCCAGATCGGCATGGCCTTGATCCTGCTGATGGGGGTCGGCGTGCTGATTCGCAGTCTGATCCTGATGCAGCGGGAGGACTTGGGTTTTGAGCCGGAGGGGGTCCTTGTCGCGCATATCGAGCCACCCAAGGTCAAGTATCCGGACTTCCCCCAGGCGGGGACCTTCTTCGAACAGTTGCTTCGCCGGGTGCAGGGTCTGCCCGCGGTCCAGTCTGCCGCCTTCGTCTCGGGCGGGCTCGATCTGAGCACGGGAGGGGGATTCATGGACATCGTTGTCGAGGGTCGCCCGCCCGCTGACCCGCGGGAAACGCCCATGGCGAGGTTCGAAACCGTCAGTATGGACTTCCACAGAACCATGGGGATGGCCATCGTCAAGGGCAGAGCCTTCACAGAGCAGGACATCGGGGACCAGACCACAAATATCATTGTCGATGAGACATTGGCCCAGAAGTTCTTCGCGGACGTGGACCCTGTGGGCCAGCGCATCAACGGCATGGCCATCGTGGGGGTCGTCAAGACGATCCGAGACTTCGAGGAATTGGCCCCGGTGGTGAACACGATCTACATGGCCAGTCCGGCTCGCTGCTACATGATCTCGGATGTGGTGGTCCGCACCAGCGGCGATCCACTGAAACTGGCCGACGCGATACGAGCCCAGGTCGCCCTGTTGGATAAGGATCTGGAAGTCTCGCGGATCTACACGCTCAAGGAGAATCTCGCAGAGATGCTGTCGCCCCAGCGGTTCATCACGATCCTCCTGGGCCTGTTCGCCCAGATCACCTTGATTCTTGCCGCTGTCGGACTCTACGGCGTCATCCAGTACAGCGTCTCGCAGGGTACGCGCGACGTGGGGATTCGCATGGCCCTGGGCGCTACCCGCTCTTCCGTGCTGATGGGTGTGCTCCGTCAGGGCCTGGCAGTCGCGTTGATTGGTCTCGTCGTCGGCGCGGCGGGTGCGCTGGCGGCCACCCGCGTTCTGTCGAGTCTTCTGTACGGGGTCAGCTCGATGGACCCGCTGACGCTCGGAGTTGTGTCACTGGTCTTGATCGCCATTGCACTGCTGGCCACGTATCTCCCGGCTCGTCGAGCGGCCCGGATTGACCCCATGACGGCGTTGAGATGCGAGTAGAGGAGAGCTCACAGTGGACAGCTCGCAGTGGCCAGCACGAGGTGATGACTGGCGAGTGGGCACCTGGGAACTGACGACGGTCAACTGGGAACTGGAGTTGTGCTATGACGAGTCTGTGGCAGGACATTCGATACGGTCTTCGGATGCTGATGAAGAATCGAGGCTTCACGGCGATTGCCCTGATTACCCTGGCCATCGGCATCGGGGCCAATACGCTCATGTTCAGCATCGCCGATTGGCTGCTGTTTCTGCGGCCCAGATATGTGAAGAACTACGAGCACCTGGCGTACTGCGAGGTCCGCGCCGGGTCTGATGGGTATCCAACGTACGTAGCCATTCGTGACAGCGTTTCGGCCTTCAGCGATGTCATGGCTCAGACTCGCGACGATATCGAAGGAGATGTCACTGTGGTTCGTGGGGATACGGCCTGGCACGGCAAGGCCACGTACGTTTCGTCGAACTACTTCTCTTTCTTGGGAGTCGCGCCGGTCCTGGGGCGGGGCTTCCTGGCCGGCGAGGAACAGCACGGCAGCCCTGCGGTCTCGGTGCTGAGCCATCCCCTCTGGCAGCGACTGGGGGGCGATCCGAAACTCGTCGGCGAGTATGTGAGCGTCAACGGCGCCGTCTGTCAGGTCGTCGGTGTGGCGCCGCAGGGGTTCACCGGCACCTCGCTCCTGGGGCCCGACCTCTGGGTGCCACTGGGAAACTGGGTGCCGATGGGCATCATCGGAAGAACATTTCGGATGCGGGGACTGACTCGGCCCGCCGACGCCGGGGCCGATTGGGGCTATCCTGGCGGGCTTGGTACGATTGGACGACTCAAGCCGGACGTGAGCGTGTCGGTTGCTCAGACGCAGTTGCAGGCCTTGATCCCGCGTCTTCGAGCGGAGGATCCAAAAGAGTGGCCGGCGGCGGCTTCTTTCTCTCTTCGCCCGCCTGACCGGGTCTTTCTTGACTCGATCAATCTTCCGTATCTCACCAGATACAGTCTGATCCTGATGGGCGGGTCCGTGGTCACCCTGCTGATCGTCTGCTTGAACCTGGCGAGCATGCTGATCGTGCAGGGCGCCTCGCGCCACCGTGAGATCGCCATCCGATTGGCCGTCGGCGGAGGCCGCCTGCGGATCGTTCGGCAGTTGCTCGCCGAGTCTGCGCTGTTGGCGCTGCTGGGAGGAGTGCTCGGTGTTCTGCTGGCTGTCTGCGGGATGCGGATTCTCAATGTATGGTTCGCCGGCGCCGATCAGCAAATATGGAGAGCTATGCGAGTCGGCCTGGACATTCGCATTCTGATGGGCACATTGGGTTTCTGCCTGATCGCTACATTGCTGTTCGGTCTGAGACCTGCTCTGAAGCTGTCCCGGCGTGATCTGGCCGGGGAGATGAAGGGTTCCGCCGGTCGCGTGGTGGGGTCCGTTCACCGAAGACGAGGCGGTCTCTCGGTGGCGGGCCAGATCACGTTGGCCGTAGTCCTGGTCCTCGTCGCTGCGCTGCTATTGCGCAGTGCCCTGGAGACAGCGCGGCCGGACCCGCGGTTCCACCTGGAAAACACGCTGGTCGTTCGAATCGATCCGGAATCGGCCGGCTATGACAAGACCCAGAGCATGCAGGCGTGCGAGGCCCTGGCCGATCATCTGGCGTCCCTGCCGCCAGTCGAGGCGCTGGGGTCGGCGCCCCGCCTGTTCTACGGGGGTGGCGGGGAGCAAACGATCCGCGAATACCGGCCGGGCGCGGAAGAAGGGGAGTCCCGGGGGCCTCGCGCACGGTACACCAACATGCTCGCCATAGGCCGGGACTACTTGCTGGCGCTGGAGGTCCCCCTGTTGCAGGGGCGCCTCTTCGACCGGCGCGACAGCGTCCCCGATGCGGAGAAGGTCGCGATCATCAGTGAAACCCTGGCGCACAGGCTTCGTCCCGACGGCAGTGCTCTCGGCTGTCTGGTCCAATACGGCGTGCCTGAACTTGGCGGCTACTGGTGTCCCGATGTCTACCGGGTGGTCGGGGTCGTCGCCGACCTGCCGGGCATACAGGAGCGGGAGGCCCGTCCCCAGATGTACGTACCCGCCGCCGGATCGGATGACGTACCTCGTTGCTTCTACCTGCACGTCAGGGATCGGGAAGCGGTCGAGACTCTGCGGTCGCAGATGGTCCAGGAGATCCACCGGGTCGATCCGCATATCCCGGTTCTGCCGGTGCAGACTCTGGCCCAGATACACGACAACGATTTTGGAGTATGGCACGCGCGATTCCACGCCCGCCTGGCAGTGACGGCCGGGGCGGTGGCTCTGTTTCTGACGGCGCTGGGCATCTACGCCACCAAGGGCTATCTGGTCAGTTCGCGCACGTCGGAGATCGGCATCCGCATGGCCATGGGGGCCACGCGCGGAGCCATCATGGCGATGATCCTGCGGGAAGGACTGGTGCAGACGGCGGTCGCCCTGCTGGCAGGCTTGCTGCTGGGTCTGGCCGTGGCGCGAGTAGGGGCCAGCCGACTCTACGGCATCAGTCCCGCCGATCCGGCCAGCATCGCCATAACCTTGGTCCTGCTCGGGGCCGCTTCGCTTCTGGCCGCCTGGATTCCCGCCCGACGGGCGGCGAAGGTCGATCCCATGACGGCGTTGAGGTGCGAGTAGGAGAGAGAAATGGGAATGCTGTGGCAAGATGTTCGGTATGCCGGTCGTATGCTGAGCAAGTACCCTGGGTTCACGGCGATTGCCTTGATCACCCTCGCGGTCGGGATCGGAGCCAACGCGGTCATGTTCAGCATCTCCGACATGCTGCTGCTGTTGCACCCCAAGAAGGTGAAGGCGCCCGAGCAGTTGGCGTTCTGCGGGATTCAGGACGCCCGGTTTCCGTGGTTCCGTTATTCCGAGTACGTGACCTTGCGCGACAGCGGTCTGGCCTTCAGCGACCTCATGGCCCAGGACGTGCTTCCGGGTCCCGCCACTCTGGCCCACGGCGGGTCGGCCTGGCAGGTGGAAAGGATGTTCGTTTCGGCGAACTACTTCTCCGTTCTGGGAACGCTGCCGGTCCGGGGACGGGGTTTCCTGCCCGAGGAAGACCAGCCGGGCAGTTCGCCGGGCGTGGTCCTGAGCCATCGCTGCTGGCGACGGCTGGGCGGCGATCCGAAGCTCGTGAACAACTTCGTGAGCGTCAACGGCGTTCTCTGCCAAGTCGTCGGCGTGGCCCCACAGGGTTTCACCGGCGTCACGCTCGTCGCCTGTGACCTGTGGTTGCCGCTGGGGAGCTACCGGATGGTGGACACGCTGCCGCGGCACTCGGCGCGACATGCGAGCCGCGTGTATCCGTGGCTGAACCTCGTCGGACGACTGAAGCCGGGCACGACCCTGCCAACCGCCCAGGCCCAGTTGCAGGCCCTGGGCCCGAGTCTGAGCCTGGAGGGCCGCGAGGACTGGAAACGCGGCGCCTCGTTCAGTCTCCGGCTGCCGGGCCGGTTTGAGATCGGGGGTGATTCCGCACAGGGACGCCTGACGTTTGCCGTATTCAGCCTGGTCCTGATAGCCGCCTCGGCGATCATTCTGCTGATCGCCTGCCTGAACCTGGCGAATATGCTGCTCGTGCAGGGGACCGCGCGTCAGCGTGAGATCGCCGTGCGATTGGCTCTCGGCGGAGGCCGCTGGCGGATCATCCGGCAGTTGCTCGTCGAATCGCTGCTGCTGGCGCTGCTGGGAGGGGCTCTCGGCGTTGGGCTGGCCCTGTGTGGCACGCGGATTCTCAGTGCCTGGATTGCTGCTGTCCCCGATGCGTTGTCAAGAAGTCTGTGCCCCAGCCTGAACCTTCGTGTCCTGGCGGCCACACTGGGCCTGTGCCTGGTCGCCACAGTGCTGTTCGGCCTGCGCCCCGCGCTGCGGCTGAGCCACCGTGACATTGCCGGCGAGATGAAGGGCGCCGCCGGCCGCGTGCTGACGTCCCTTCGCAGAAAGCGGGGCGGTCTTTCGGTGGCGGGCCAGAGCGCGCTGGCGGTGACCCTGGTGCTCAGCGCGGCCCTGCTGACACGAAGCGCCCTGGAAATCGCGAGGCCGGACCCGCGATTCCCCCTGGCCGACAAGCTGGTCGTCCAGATCGATCCGTTGTCCGCGGGGTACGACCGGGCCCGGACGATCCAGGCATACGATGCCTTGGCGGACCATCTGACGTCGTTGCCACAGGTGAAAGCCGTCGGGACGGCACCCCGGCTGATCTTCGGCGGCGGCTCGCATGTCCCGATCGGCGAATACGTGCCGGTGGGAGAAGACAACGGGTCGGGCAGACCGCTCGCCAAACAGGGCGCCCTGGCGTTCATCGGCCGGGATTACTTCACGGCCATGGAGATTCCCCTGTTGCGCGGGCGGCTCTTTGACCCGCTGGATAGCGTCCCGGACGCGGAAAAGGTGGCCATCGTCGACGAGAGCCTGGCGCGCAGGCTCCGTCCGGACGGCAACGCCCTCGATTGTTTCATCCAGTGGGGCTTGTTCACCAAGGCGGATTCCGACCCCTACCGGGTGGTCGGAATCGTCGCCAACGTGCCGGGCACAGCGGATCGGGAGGTCCGCAGCCAGATGTACATCCCCGTCGGACCGAACGACCTGTCCGCATACCTGTATCTGCACGTTCGGGAGGGCCAGCCGGTGGAGGCTCTGGGGCGACAGATTGCCGCGGAGATCCACCGGTTCGATCCGCACATCCCGATTCTGTCGGTGGCAACGCTCGCCGCCAGACGCCACGATGAGTCTACCGTCTGGCTGGCGAGCGTTGGCGCCCGGCGGTCGATGGCGGCCGGGATGGCGGCGCTGTTTCTGGCGGCGCTGGGCATCTACGCGATCAAGGGCTACATGGTCGCCGCACGCACGCCGGAGATCGGACTGCGTCAAGCGCTTGGGGCAACCCGCGGGCGAATCATGGGCATGGTCTTGCGGGAGGGGCTGGTATTGACCGTGGTGGGATCGGCGGTCGGGCTGGCGCTCGGATTGGCGGTGGCCAAGATCGCGGCCAGCCTGCTCTACGGCATCAGCCCGCTCGATCCGATCAGCATCGTCGTGACTGTGGCTCTGCTCGGAGCCGCCTCGCTCCTGGCTGGCTATCTCCCGGCTCGTCGAGCGGCCCGGATTGACCCCATGACGGCATTGAGATGCGAGTAGAGGAGAGCTCACAGTGGACAGCTCGCAGTGGCCAGCACGAGGTGATGACTGGCGAATGGGCACCTGGGAACTGACGACGGTCAACTGGGAACTGGAGTTGTGCTATGACGAGTCTGTGGCAAGACGTTCGATACGGGATGCGGATGCTGGGCAAATCGCCGGGATTCACGGTGATCGCGCTGGTCACACTGGCCATCGGCATCGGCGCCAATACCATCATGTTCAATGTGGTCGATACGCTTCTGTTTCGGCCGCTGCAGGTCAAAGATCCGGACCGACTGGTGTACTGTGGTGCGCGCTTCAGCAACGATAGGAGCGGTGCTTTCGGCTATGAGATGTACACCAGCATGCGAGACGACAATGCGGCGTTCAGCGACCTGATTGCCTTCCACCCATTTTGCAGAGGCGGAACCTGGGTTCGGGGAAGTGATACCGGGCCGGTGAATATTATGTACGCCTCGGCGAACTACTTCTCCGCGTTGGGGGTGGACCCGATCCATGGACGGACCTTCCTGCCTGAAGAGGAGCGGCATGGCGCGGAACTGGTTGGAGTGCTGAGCTACCGGATGTGGAAAGAACTGGGCGGTAGCCCCGAAATTGTGGGTCAAATCGTGCATGCCAACACCATGCCTTGTCGGATCATAGGCGTGGCGCCCAAGGGATTCACGGGCACCACGGTCACCGGGCCGGACATCTGGATGCCCTTGGGGGCGTATGGGTCACTTGAGGAACGCCACAGGCAACAACGTCACTATCCCTACCTGCATCTGATCGGTCGGCTGAAGCCCGATCTGGATATGATCGCGGCCGAAGCACGCCTCCAGGTGCTGACTCCCCGTCTCAAGGAAATGAATCGCTTCTGGAAGGACGATCCCCAATTGCAGCTATATCTCGCCCGTTTGGGGAGAATCGAAGTGGAGGCGACGAATACCCTTAACGACCTGAAGAACAGAGCCATGCTCGGTATGGTCATGATGGGTGTCTCCTTCGTGATTCTGCTGATTGCCTGTCTAAACCTCGCGAACATGCTCAACGTGCAGGGGGCGGAGAGACAGCGGGAGATCGCCATCCGCCTGGCCATAGGAGGCGGACGTTTACGCATTGTACGGCAGTTGTCGATCGAATCGCTTCTTCTGGCGTTGCTGGGAGGAGCCGTGGCGATCATTCCCACCTGGGCGGGCATCCGCCTATTCAATGCCTGGGTCGCCGTGATCGACAGAACCGTTCACATTCCCCTGTTTCTTGACGTGCGTGTGTTTGGGGCGACCCTGGGTTTCTGTCTGATCGCGACACTTCTGTTCGGTCTCCAGCCGGCCTTGAACCTGTCCAAACGAGATGTCATTGGCGATTTGAAGGATGCCGGGGCAGGCGTGATTCGAACCCCAAGACAGAGACGTCGCCTCATTCCACGTGGGCTACCGGTCATTGGTCAGATTGCCTTGTCCGTTGCGTTCGTCATGGTGGCGGTGTTGTTTGTACGAACAGCCTTGAGAGTGGCCTATACTTGTCCCGGTTTTGATCTGCACGACAAGATCGTGGTCAGGATCGATGCGTTGGATGGTGGCTACACCCCCGCCCAGGCAACGAATGCCTGCGAGATGCTGGCGGAACGTCTGAAGGCCACGCCCGGGATTCAGGCGGTGGGGTGGTCCCGGGGATTCCCCGTGGGGCACTCCGATCCGGGACTCTCTGATAAGATCGTGGAATACAGGCCCGGGGTTGAAGACGACGATGCCCGGAGCCTGGTCCGCAGAGGCCCCATGGTGTTTGGGGTGCGTGGTGACTACTTCGAGGCCATGGAAGTGTCGCTATTGCAGGGCCGACCTTTCCAGGCCCTCGACAGTACGGCCGAGGCCGAGCGAGTGGTGATCCTTGACGAAAGACTCGCGCACAGGCTCCGCGCAGACGGGCATGTCCTGGGTTGTCTGATTCAGCATGGCTGGGGCTCGGAACTTCAGGTATGTCGCGTGGTCGGTGTGGTCCCGTCCCTGCGCGATGCATCCGGCGCGAACTCGGAGTGGGCACACATCTACGAGCCGATTCCCGCGGACCAGGTCCCCGTCTACCTGCACATCCAAACATCTTCGGGAATGGAATCCAATCTTCTGCGAAAGCTCGGTCCTGTGATTCGGCAGATCGATCCGAGGCTCAACGTGGTGTCGTTGATGAGTCTGGCCGATTGCCATCGCCGGAGCCCCGTCGTCCAGGGGGCGAGAATGAGTGCCGATGCGACCGTGGTGTTTGGGATGCTGGCCATGTTCCTGGCGGGACTGGGCCTCTATGCGATCATGGGCCACATGGTGGCGACACGCACACGGGAGATCGGCCTGCGCATGGCCCTGGGGGCCTCCCGGCGGAGTGTCCTGGTCCTGGTCTTTCGCCAGAACGGCGTATCAACCCTCGCAGGATTAGTCTGCGGGATCTTGCTGGCCGTCGGCCTGACATCCTTGATCCGCGAGGAACTCCAGGGCATCAGTCCCATGGATCCGGGAAGCATTGCCGCAACGGTGATCGTGCTGGCTATGGCATCTCTTCTGGCGGGCTACATCCCCGCCCGGCGGGCGGCGAAGGTCGATCCGATGGTGGCGTTGCGGTGCGAATAGAAGAGGTTCTGCAATGACGATCTTGTGGCAAGACGTTCGGTTCGGTCTGCGGATGCTGGCGCGAGCTCCGGGCTTCACGGTTGTCGTGCTGCTGATCCTGGCGCTGGGCATCGGCGTCAATACCGCGATCTTCAGCGTCGTCAATGCGGTGATGCTCCGTCCGCTGCCTTATCGGAATGCTCATCGTCTGGTGTGCGTCTACGAGCATTCCCAGTGGGGCGACTTCCCACCCCCACACGCGGGATTGCTTCTCTGTCGCGAGCAGAGGCAGGTCTTCGAGCGGGTCGCGGCGGTCCGCAGGGAGCATCTCTACGTCACCGGGATTGACAGAGCCCGTCAGATCCGGGCGGCGACTGTCTCGCCCGATCTGTTTCCCTTGCTGGATCTTCAACCGATCCTGGGCAGGAGCTTCCTGGCCGAGGAGGAGCAGCCGGGCAAGGATCGCGTCGTCGTTCTCAGTCACAGCTTCTGGCAGGACGACCTGGGCGGGGCGCCGGACGTGATCGGCAAGACCGTGACTCTCGATGATACAAGCTGCACCATCGTGGGTGTGTTGCCGCCGGGGGTGGATCCTCCCCTCAGCAAGCCTGCGGCACTCTGGAAGCCTCTGGCTCTCAAAACGCCCGATCCGGGTTTGCCGTTGGGTGAGCCCGTATTCACGTGGGCCCGTCTCAAGAAGGGCGTCACGCTCGAACAGTCGCGTGCGGCGATGGCCGTGGTTTCGGAGCGTCTCAAGCAGGTGGATTCTGAGCCCGACGCGGAACACATGCTCACTGTCCTGCGTCCTTTGGACAGATTCCTGGTGGGCAAACGCAAGCTGTTGTTGCTGCTATTGGGGGCGGCAGGATTCGTCCTCCTGATCGCGTGCAGCAATGTGGCCAATCTGTTCCTGGCCCGTGCCGCCGTCAGGCAACGCGAGATGGCCATGCGTGCGGCTCTGGGAGCATCGAGAGGTCGCATCATCCGACAGACGCTCACCGAGAGCCTCCTGTTGAGCGTGACCGGCGGTGCGCTCGGTCTTTTGCTGACGTTCTGGACTGTCCAGGGACTGGTCCGCCTGTGTCCCACGGACATTCCACGCGTGGACGAGACACGAGTGGATGTGCCTGTCCTGGCCTTCACGCTCGGGGTGTCCCTCCTCACCGGACTGCTGTTCGGCACCGTACCGGCCTGGAGGGCTTCCGGCGTCCGCATGACTCGCATGCTCCAGGAAGGAACGACACGGTCCACGGCCGGCGGCACGGGACGGCGCCTTCAGGGTGGCCTCGTGATCGCCCAAATGGGGCTCTCTCTGATCCTGCTTATCGGTGCAGCGCTGCTGATCCGCAGCATGGTCGCCCTGCACACGCTGGATCTGGGTTTCCGGCCCGAGAACGTGCTGGCCGTGACCCTCGACCTGCCCGAGATGAAGTACCCGGAGCCTCGTCACTGTCGGGCTTTCTTCGAATCACTGTTGCCGCGGGTCCGGGCCCTTCCCCAGGTTCGCTCGGCTGGATTGAGCCTGAGCGAACTGGGTCTGGGATACGCAGGGTACGCCGGAGTCGGCGTCCGCATCCCCGGCCGTGCCTACGCCGAGGACCACTGGGACCCTACCCTACTGTCCCACGTGAGTGCCGGCTTCCTGGAGACCCTGGGCGTGCCGCTGCTGCGCGGACGCACCTTCACGGAGACCGATGTCCACGGTGAGGGGACGGGCATCATTATCGATGAGCACCTGGCGCACAAGCTGTTCGGCGACGCCGATCCGGTCGGCCGGCAGGTTGATTTCCCGGACAGCCGTCACGTCGTAGTGGGCGTGGTCGGCACGGTCAAGGACTTCCAGCACTTGCAGCCGGACTGGGGTACGCTCTATACCCCGATACCACAGAGCAGTTGGATCGAGGGGGCGGTCCTCATCGTGAGGACCGAGGGCGACCCGATGCGCCTGGCCGACGCCATTCGCACCCAGGCGACCGAATTGGAGAAGGATGAAGTGATTCGCAGGATCGAGCCGGTCAAGGCCATGCTGTCCGGCACGCTGGCGCCCCGTCGGTTCGCTATGACCCTGCTGAGTCTCTTTGCCGGCATCGCTCTGACCCTGGCGATGGTCGGGATCTACGGTCTGTTGCATTACAGCGCGACCCAGCAGACGCGCGAGATCGCGATTCGCATGGCGATGGGCGCCGAGAGGGCGAACGTTCGACGGATGGTGTTGATGCGGGGCCTGCGGCTCACGCTCATCGGTGTGGCTCTCGGTGTGGTCGGGGCCATGGCTGTGACGCGCGTGCTGTCGAGTCTCCTGTATGACGTTAGTCCCACGGACCCGCTGACCCTGGCGTCTGTCTCGCTCGTCCTGTCGGTGATTGCCCTGTTGGCCAGCTATCTGCCCGCCCGCTGGGCGGCAAGGATCGATCCCATGGTGGCGCTGAGACAGGAGTAGGAGAGGACCATGAAGACGTTGTGGCAGGACGTTCGATACGGGACGCGGATGCTCGGCAAGTCGCCGGGGTTCACAGCGATTGCGTTGATCACCCTGGCTGTCGGCATCGGGGCCAATACGATCATGTTCAGCGTGGTCGATGCGATGATGTTTCGGCCCATGCACGTGAAAGAGCCGGACCGGCTCGTCTACTGCGGGATTCGCGATTCCGGTTTTATCACCTATACGATGTACGCCGAGATGCGTCGGGACAATCCGGCGTTCAGCGATCTGGCCGCCCACAACGAGGGCTCCGGCCGGAGCACTTGGGTCTGGGGCGATGCGGTAAAGCAGATGGATCTGATGTACGTCTCGAGCAACTACTTCTCGGTGTTGGGGGTCGCCCCCGCGTACGGGCGGACCTTCCTGCCCGAGGAGGAGTTGTATGGGGCGGAACCCGTGGTCGTCTTGAGCTACGAGACCTGGCGGAAGGAGGGGGGCGATCCTGGGATCGTCGGCCAGTACGTGCAGATCAACGCCAGGCTCTGTCGGATCGTCGGCGTGGCGCCGAAGGGATTCACCGGTACCGCCGCCAAGGGCCCGGATCTCTGGCTGCCCTTGGGGGCTTATGGTCCTGTCGCTCACTACAACGAGGACAGGCCGACCGGGAGAAGAGCGGCCATCTGGGATTATCCTTCGGTCAAAGTCTTGGGACGGCTCAAGCCCGATCTGGACATGCCCGCGGCGGAGGCACGACTCCAGACTCTGATTCCGCGATTGAAGGACATCGAGTCGCGAGGTTGGAAGGACGAGTCCAGACTCTATGTCGGCCGGCCGGCGAGGCTATTTGCAGGAGACGACGAGGACGAAAGGAAGTTCCTGCCCATCATGAGCATGGTGTTGATGGGGATCTCGGGGGTCGTGTTGCTCATCGCCTGCCTGAACCTGGCGAGCATGATCACCGTTCAAGGGGCGGCTCGCCAGCGGGAAATCGCGATCCGAATGGCCATCGGCGGAGGACGCCTGCGGATCATCCGGCAGTTGTTCATCGAATCGCTCCTGCTGGCTGTGTGCGGGGGAGTCCTGGCGTTGATTCCCGCCTTCTGGGGCATTCGGATTCTCAACGCCTGGCTCGCAAAAGGGACCTTGCCCATTCACATGACGACCTCGCTGGACATGCGCGCCGTGGCGGCGACGCTGGCGTTCTGTCTGGTCGCGACGGTGTTCTTCGGTCTCAAGCCGGCGGTGTCCCTCTCGGCACGCGATGTCGTCAGTGACTTGAAGGAGTCCGGCGGTGCGGCCATCCGATCGGCTCGCAGAAGAAGGCGGCTCATCCCTCGCGGCCTGTCGGGGGCGTGTCAGATCGCGCTGTCGGTCGTACTGGTGATGATGGCGACCCTGTTCACCCGCACCGCAGTGAGAGCCACGCGGGCTAACCTGGGTTTCGACCTGGCCGGCAAGGTCGTGGTGCAGATCGACCCTCTCGCGGGCGGGTATACGAAGGCCGAGGCGGCGACTGCCTGCGGGATGCTGGCGGAGCGTCTGAGGGGGATTCCCGGCATCCAAGCTGTTGGCTTGTCCGCGGCGTTTCCCGTCGGCGACACCGACTTCGACCTTTCGCAGCGGTTCATCGCGTATGAACCGGGAGCCGAGGAAGACCCTTCCAAGAACCTGGTGGAGAAGGGAGTGTTCTTGTACGAGGTGGGCGACGGCTACTTCGAGGCGATGGGAATCCCGTTCCTGCAGGGGCGGCCATTCAATCGCCTCGACTTCGCCCCCGACGCTGAGAAGGTCGTGATTATCGACGAACAGTTGGCCCGCAAGCTCCGCCCGGACGGCAATGCCATAGATTGTCTGGTCCAACACGGTTGGGGTTCGAATGCGGACCTGGATCTGTGTCGGGTCGTGGGGATCGTACCGGATCAACGGGATTTTGCCGGTCAAGTAATGAACTGGCGCCACATCTATCAGCCATTCCCTGACTATCGACTGCCCGCTTTCATTCATCTCCGCACCTCCGACCCGTCCACCCAGGCTGAGGCGGCGATGATCCGCAACGTCAGCGTACAGATTCGAAAGATCGACCCGCGTCTGCCGGTTGTGTCAGTGGTGAGCCTGACGGACCAGCATCGCGACGGGTCCGGTGTGCGGCAAGCACGAATGACGGCTAAGCTGGCGACGATGTTCGGGACCATGGCCCTGTTCCTTGCGGGGCTCGGCCTCTACGCGGTCAAAGGACACATGGTCACGTCGCAGACCCCCGAGATCGGGATTCGCATGGCTCTCGGCGCCACCCGGCGGAACGTCCTTGCCATGGTGTTCCGTCAAGGCGCAGCATCAATGTGCGCGGGATTATCGATCGGGATTCTGCTGGCGGTTGTCTTGGCGAGATTGATTCGCGCCGGGTTCTACGGCGTCAGCCCGATGGATCCGGCGAGTATCATCGCCACGGTCGCTCTGCTTGCGTTGGTCTCCCTGCTGGCCGGTTACGTCCCCGCCCGGCGGGCGGCGAGGATCGATCCGATGGCGGCGCTGAGATGTGAGTAGAAGAAAGTTTACGGTTGACACGTGTCAGTTGGCAGCGAAAGAGCACGAATGTGGACGGGCAACTGGGAACTGACGATTGTCACCTGACAACTGAGAACTGACGATTGTGAACCTGTGGGATTCGAAATGGACATACCGCGAAAGTCGGCAAAACGAATGAAGTGGATTCGAAGGGGCCTGATCGGCACGACCGTGTTGATTGGGATCGCCGCGATCACGTTTGGGGTCTCCCGCCTGGAGCCGGCTTCGCCCTCCGTGGACCGCAGGACCCTGTGGTTGGACAAGGCCAAACGAGGTCCCATGCTCCGCCAGGTGCGAGGCGTCGGGACGCTCGTATCCGAAGATATCCTCTGGGTGCCGGCGGGCGTGGCCGGGCGGGTCGTGCGGATCCTCATCGAGCCGGGCGCGATCGTCGAGCCGAACACTGTGCTCCTGGAACTGCACAATCCCGAACTGGAGCTCGAGCTGTTCAACGCGGAGTCGGAATGGAAGATGGCCCTCGCCCGCCAGACCGTGCAAAAAGCGGAACTCCAGGGCCAGTTGTTGCAGACGGAGGGGAGCGTCGCGGGGCATCAGGCGAGCTACGATGAAGCGGTGCTCCAGGCGGAAGTGGACCAGAAGGAATATGAGAACGATCTGATCTCCGAGCAGCAGATCAGACTCTCCAGGGCCCGAGTGGAACAAAGAAAGAGGGTCCTGGAGATCAACAAGCAGTGCCTGGAGATGTCCCGCTATCAGACGATCCCTGCCCAACTGGCGGAGACGGACGCCACCGTGCTCAAGGCCAAATCACTGTATGAGCTGAAGAAGGCACAGGTCGAGTCTCTTCGTGTTCGAGCCGGCACGGCGGGCGTTCTCGCCCAGGTCAAGGAGAGGATCGAGCCGGGACAGTCGGTCTCGCCGAGCACGATCGTCGCCAAGATCACCAATCCGCGAAAACTCAAGGCTCAGTTGAAGGTTCCCGAGGCGCAAGCCCGCGATCTGCTCCTGGCCCTGCCGGCGGAGGTGGATACGCACCATGGGACGGTGATGGGAAAGGTCTCCCGGATCGACCCGACGGTCATGGAGGGCAACGTCACTGTCGATGTCTCGCTCGATGGCGAGTTGCCCCTGGGGGCCCGGCCGGACCTGTCGGTTGTCGGAACCGTCCAGATCGAAAGGCTGGACGATGTCTTGAACGTGGGCCGGCCGGTCTATGCCTCCACGGAAGGGGCCACCGAGCTGTTCAAGGTCGTCGAGGATGGCCGCTTCGCGGTGCGGACCCGTGTCCAGTTCGGCCGAAGCTCCGTCAGCACGATCGAGATCCTGGACGGCCTCCAGGTGGGCGACGAGATCATCCTGAGCGATATGTCCCAATGGGACGGCCAGGACCGGATCAGACTGAAGTGAGAAACTCGAATGTCGAAACTCGAGATTCGAAGCAAGCACGAAAGATCGAAACCCAGATGTTCCAAACGGACCATCGAGCGGGCGGCGGCGTTTCCGTCATTTGGATTTCGTGCTTCGAATTTGCTTCGGATTTCGTGCTTCGAATTTCGGATTTGTTCTCTGAATCGGACTTCTGAATAGGAACTGACATATGACACAATCGAACAGTGTACTGATTCGTGTGGAGGGTCTGCACAAGGTGTTTGTCACCGAGGAGGTGGAGACGCACGCCCTGGCGGGCATTCACCTGTCCGTGGCCCAGGGGGAGTATGTCTCCATCGCGGGCCCCTCCGGCTGTGGCAAGTCCACGCTCATGGCCATCCTTGGCCTGCTGGACTCGCCCACCGAAGGCGAGTACTGGCTCGACGGCACGTCCGTTGCGAACCTCTCCGCCTCGCAGCGGGCCCGCATCCGCAACCGGCAGGTAGGCTTCATCTTTCAGAGCTTCAACCTGATCGGCGATCTGACGGTCTACGAGAACGTGGAGTTGCCGCTGACCTATCGCGGGATGCCGTCGGCTGAGCGAAAACAACGGACGCAGGAGGCCCTGGAGCGGGTCGGCATGTCGCATCGCATGAAGCACTACCCGGCTCAACTCTCCGGCGGACAGCAACAGAGGGTGGCGGTCGCCCGCGCGGTGGTGGGGCGACCGTCCATCCTGTTGGCCGACGAGCCGACCGGGAACCTCGACTCGAACAACAGCGAGGCGGTCATGGGCCTGCTGGCGGAGCTGCACCGCCAGGGCGCCACGATCTGCATGGTGACGCACGACCCTCGCTACGCCCGCCACGCACAGCGGACGGTCCACCTGTTCGACGGTCGGATCGTCGAGGAGGAAGAGGCTGCCCGCAAGCAGCAGGAGGCCGCGGAACTCAAGCAGAGCGGTTTCGACGTGGCATGAAACAGAGTTGACAGTCTGCCGTTGGCAGTTGTCGGCCAGAGAGCCGATGACTCTCAACTGAGAATTGACAACAGAGAACCGGAGTCCCGCAATGACGACGTTGTGGCAAGACATCAAATACGGGCTGCGGATGGCGGCGAAGAGTCCCGGCTTCACATTGGTCGTGGTTCTGATTCTGGCGGTAGGGATTGGGGCCACTACAGCGACGTTCAGCGTGGTCAATGCCGTGATGCTCCGGCCGTTGCCCTATGAAGACTCCGATCACATTATGACCTTCTGGGAGCAGACTCAGTGGGGCGAGAGAGGGACGACGCCTCAGGATTTCCTCTTCTGGTGCAGCCAGAACCAGGTGTTCGAACGGGTCGCGGCCTATAAGGTCCATTTTGCCTATGTCACAGGAATCGACCGGCCCAGAAAGATCACGTCCTGGGCGGTCTCGCCGGACCTCTTTCCTTTGCTGGGCGTCGAACCCTTGCTGGGCAGAGGGTTCCTCCCGCAGGAAGACCGGAAGGGGAACGAGCACGTTGTCGTTCTCAGTTATGCGTTCTGGCAGACTCACTTTGGAGGGAGCCCGGGCGCGATCGGCCGAACCATCTACCTCACCACGGACGACATGGCCGCAGATGGAAGCCGCAGGTTCGGTCGCGAGGGGTATTCCGTCGTGGGGATCATGCCACAGAGTTTCGAGTTTCCCTTCGGGCGTCCCGCGCCGTTCTGGATACCGCTCGTACTGGAGACGGGTGGGACCCAATGGTGGAGCAACAGCCCCGTGCTCCGCGTGCTGGCACGGCCCAGACACGGCGTCGGCCTGGAACAGGCACGTGGCGCCATGGCCGTCATTGGCGGGCGTCTTCGGGAGATGGACCCGAAAGCAGCGGCCGACCGAGCCATTGGCGTAGATTGGCTGCTGAACCGAATTCTCAGGGGCAGTCGCAGACCTCTGTTGCTGCTGCTCGGTGCGGCGGGATTCGTGTTGCTGGTCGCTTGCAGCAACGTCGCCAACCTGTTCCTGGCCCGCGCCGGCGAACGACAACGGGAGGTGGCCATGCGCTCGGCGTTGGGCGCCTCACGAGGCCGGATCGTGCGTCAGATGCTCGCGGAGAATCTCCTGTTGAGCGCCGTCGCCGGCGTTCTGGGACTGGTGTTGACGTTCTACGCCGTCAGAGCGTTGGTCCACCTCTGTCCGTCGAACATCCCTCGCCTGCGCGACACAAGCGTGGACCTCTCGGTTCTGTGTTTCACGCTGGCGATGTCTATTCTCACGGCTTTGTTGTTCGGTATGGTGCCGGCCTGGAGAGGCTCCGGCATTCGTGTGAGCGAGACCTTGAAGGAAGGAGCAGGTCGGGCTACCGGCGGCCGGGGCTGGCGGCGTCTTCACGGCGGTCTTGTGGTCTCCCAACTTGGGTTGTCTGTGGTCTTGCTCATCGGTGCGGCTCTACTGATTCGCAGCCTGATTGCGTTGCAGAGAGTGGATTTGGGCTTTCAGCCGAAGAACGTGCTGGCGGTGCACGTCGATCTGCCGGAAGCGAAGTACCCCGAGTCTCACCATTGCCGGGCTTTCTTCGAGCCGTTGGTCGAGTGGGCGCAGACGCTGCCTCATGTCCGATCGGCGGGACTGATCACAGGGGACCTCGACCTCGGCACCGGCGGAATGACCATGGATATCGCCTTCCCGGATCGTCCTGCGGACGACGCGGCGCAGGGCTTGGCCGCCAAGTACGCGATTGTGACCCCCGGCCTCTTCGAGGCCCTGGGCATGAAGCTCCTCACCGGGCGAACCTTCGAAGAACAAGAGACGGCCGTCACGATTATCGATGAGAATCTGGCCCGAAAGCACTTTGCGGATGTTGATCCCGTCGGTCGTAAGATTATCATCGAGGAGGGCGAATTCACCATCGTGGGCATCGTGAGCACGCTCAAGGATTTCCAGACCCTCGACCCGACCTACGGCGCCGTCTACATGCCCTTGGGTTCCTACGTCCCCGGCCAGATGGTGCTCGTCGTGAGGACGGACGGCGATCCCATGCGCTTGGCAGACGCGATTCGCACGGAAGTCGCCGGCCTGAGCGGCGAGGAGGTGGTCACGAAGATCGAGACGGCTGGCATGGTCCTCTCGAGAATGCTCGCGCCACGGCGGTTCAGCATGGTTCTACTGGGCCTGTTCGCAGGCATCGCGGTGGTGATTGCGGTGGCCGGGGTCTACGGCCTGCTCGAATACAGCACGTCGCAGCAAACCCGCGAAATCGCAATTCGTGTGGCGCTTGGCGCTGAAGGTGCGAACGTTCGCCGGATGGTGCTGTGGCGGGGCCTGCGGCTCACGCTCATCGGTGTGGCTCTCGGTGTGGTCGGGGCCATGGCTGTGACGCGCGTGCTGTCGAGTCTCCTGTATGACGTTGGTCCCACGGACCCGCTGACCCTGGCATCTGTCTCGCTCGTCCTGTCGGTGATTGCCCTGTTGGCCAGCTATTTGCCCGCCCGACGGGCGGCGAAGGTCGATCCGATGGCGGCGCTGCGATGTGAATGAGACAGAGGGTATATCAACAACCGATGACCTGGAATTGGAGATTGAAGAACGTGGCTACGATTCAACTGAGAAACATCGAGAAGTGCTACGAGACGAAAGCCGGAAAGAACTACGTTCTGCGGCAGATCAACTTGGACATCGAGGAGGGCGATTTCGTCACCTTCATGGGCCCTTCCGCGGCAGGCAAGACCACGCTGCTGAACATCCTCGGAATGCTCGACGGCGCCTGGGAAGGGGAGTACTACCTCCTCGAGCACGCGATCCATGCACTCAAGCCGAAGGAACGCCTGGCCCTGAACAAACAGTACATCGGCTTCGTGTTCCAGAACTTCAACCTGCTCGATACCCTGACGGTCTACGAGAACCTGGACATCCCGCTGTCCTACCGGAACGTCAAGGCCTCCGAGCGGGCGTCGATCGTCTGCGACACGCTCGACCGCTTCGGTATCGTCGGCAAGAAGGACCTGTTCCCCAGCCAGCTCTCCGGCGGCCAGCAGCAGCTCGTCGGCGTCGCGCGGGCGGTGATCGCCAACCCCAAGATCCTGCTGGCGGACGAGCCGACCGGCAACCTGCACTCTTCGCAGGGCGACGAGATCATGAAGCTCTTCAAGCGGCTCAACAGCGAGGGCACGACGATCATCCAGGTCACGCACAACGAGAAGTACGCCGCTTGCGGCAAGCGGATCATCAAGCTCAAAGATGGTTGGATGGAGAAAGAATGAGTGGTCAGTCGATAGTGTGCAGTTGCCGGCAAGAGCCGACATCTGGGAACTGACAACTGAGAACCGAGAACCGGAGGTCATGCGATGGCAACGATCTGGCAGGATGTGCGATACGGCGTACGTGGGCTGGGCAGGAATCCGGGCTTCACGTTGCTGGCCGTGCTGACACTGGCGCTCGGAATCGGGGCCAATACCGGCATCTTCACCATCTTCGAGCAGGTCCTTCTGCGGTCGCTTCCCGTCAAAGACCCCGAAGCCCTGATCCTCGTTGAGACCGAAGGTAGACACATTGGTTCCCGGTGGGGAGATGCCACGATGCTCTCCTACCTCCGGTTCAAGGATTACCAAGAGACGACGGCTCTGTTTGCAGGGGTCTTGTGCCGCCGGGGAGAGACGGCGGTCTTGGATGACGGGCGCAGAACCGAACGGGTGGAGATCGAGCTGGCTTCGGCAAGCTACTTCGACGTGCTGGGTGTGCCGCCGGCTCTGGGGCGCACGTTCATCGCCGAGGATGAGGCTCTGTCGGGCGGCAATGCGGTGGCCGTGTTGAGCCATGAGTCCTGGCGGACGCGTTTTGGCGAGGATCCATCCGTCCTCGGCAGAACGCTGCTCGTCAACCGTGTTCCGGTGGTCGTGGTTGGCGTCGCTGCATCGGGTTTCAAGGGGCTCAGCCTGGATGCACAGCCTGGACTGTTCCTCCCTGTCACGATGATGAGACAGATATCGCCAACGTGGCGTCCGCTGGACGACCGAAAGAACGCGTGCGTGCAGATCTTCTGTCGACTCCGGAAGGGTCTGTCTCGCGAGCAGGCCGGCGTGGCCGTCCAGGCTCGCCATGCGGAGATCGTCGAAACGGAGATCCGAAGCCCCGGGTTCGAGGGCTTGTCGGACTCGGACCGCGAGCAGTTTCGCCAATCACGGGCGGTCCTGCTGCCGGCGGGCCGGGGTGTCTCGGGCTTGTCGTCCCGCCTGGGGGCCACACTGCGGTTGCTCATGGGGCTGGCCGCGTTGATTCTCTTGGCCGCCTCCGCGAGCGTGTCGAGCCTGCTGGTCGCGCGGGCCGCGAGCCGTCAGAAGGAGGTCACAGTACGACTGGCGATTGGAGCAGGACGTTGGCGCATCTTCCGCCAGCTCCTGGCGGAGACCTTGTTGCTGGCGATTGCGGGCGGAATAGCGGCTCTGGCGGTCGCCTTGTGGACCACTCATGCCATTCTGTTGTTTGCCCCAGAGTCGATGAAAACGGTCGTTTCCCCCTCGCTGAACGGACGGATGCTGACCTTCAACCTTGTTGTTTCAGGGGTGGCGGCACTTCTGTTCGGCCTGTTCCCCGCCTGGTGGGCGGCGCGAACCGATCTGGCTTCCACGCTCAAGGAACAGACGGTAGCCGTGCTGGGCGGCTCCCGCGTGCGTTTGCGCCGGGTCCTCATCGTCGTACAGGTGACTCTGTCACTGGTTCTCCTCATTGGCTCAGGATTGTCTCTTCGCAGTCTTTCAGCTTTGTATCGCGTGGACCCCGGCTTCCGCACCACGAACCTGATTTCCTTTCACCTGGATCTGCAGTTGACCGGATACGACTGGCCGCGTGCCTTGGCGTTCTACCAGCAGTTGCAGACGCAACTGCGGTCCGTGCCAGGGGTCGAGTCGATCGCCGTGGCTCAGACGTCGCTTCTGGGTCGGGTTCGGAACTACAACAGAGTCGTTGTCGAGGGGCATCAATCCGGGGAAGATGAGGAGCCGAGCGTGTGCTGCGATACCATTTCGCATGACTACTGCAAAACTCTGGGCATCCCGTTGAGACTGGGCCGCGACTTCGACGAACACGATGAGTTGTCGGGGGCGAAGCAGGCGGTGCTTGTCAACGAGGCCTTTGTGCACAGGTTCTTCGAAGGCCGTGATCCCATTGGCTCCCACCTGGGCTTTCGCTGGAGTGCGGACGCACAGCCGGACCGAGAAATCGTCGGCGTGGCAGGTGATTCCCGGATCACCGGCCCTCGCGGTGTCGCGGAACCGCAAGTGTACGTGCCCTATCCGCAGATCGATCTGGCCGCCGCGACGATCTACGTGCGGACGAATCTCGGCTCCGCGCAGGTCTTCCGTGCCGTTCACGAGCAGGTGCGCAGGCTCGATTCAGGCATCCCCATCGTGGATATGATGACGATGGAGGATCGCCTGGACCGCGTCCTTGCCAACGAGCGGTTGCTTGGTCTTCTATCGAGTTTGTTCGGGGTTTTGGCTACGGCCCTGGCGCTGGTGGGCCTGTACGCCGTGACCGCGTATAGCGTGACGCGTCGGGTGCAGGAGATCGGGATTCGTGTGGCTCTGGGGGCACAGCGATGGAATGTGTTGGTTCTGGTCCTACGGGAAGGACTGGTTTTGACCGGCCTAGGCATCGGGGCTGGTTTCGTCGTCGCGGTACCGCTGACACGGATACTGCGCAGCCAGCTCTTCGAGATCACGCCGACCGACCCGGTGACATTCGCATCGGCGGCGTTCTCGTTGGGTATAGTCGCACTGCTGGCCTGCTATCTTCCCGCCCGGCGGGCGGCGAGGATCGATCCGATGGCGGCACTCAGGCACGAATAGGAGAAATCAATGAGAACGATCTGGCAGGACATTCGAAATGGCGTTCGGACGCTGGTGAGGAGTCCTGGATATGCGGCGGTGATGGTGTTCACGCTCTCGCTGGGTGTCGGCGCGACGACGGCCATCTTCTCCGTGGTGAATGGTGTGTTGTTGCGTCCGTTGTCCTATCGGCAATCCGACCGGCTCGTATTCATACAAGAGCGCATCTCCAGTCTTGCGGACAAGTACCCGGTGCTGCCGGTCAGCGCACGGCATTTCATCGAATGGCGGCATCGCTGCACCTTGTTCGAGAGTCTGTCGCTCATCGACAATGACTTTGTGACTTTGACCGGCCGAGGCGACCCCGAGCGACTGGATGTGCTGCGGGTCTCGGCGAATCTGTTCGAAACTCTTGGGGTCCGCCCGGTGATAGGCCGGGCCTTCGTTGCGGAGGAGGAAGAGGGGGCGAATCACGTCGCGGTCGTCAGTGATGGTCTGTGGCGGCGGAAACTCGGAGCGGATTCGTCGATCTTGGACACGACGATCACGCTGGATGGTCAGCCGTATACCGTGGTCGGCGTGTTGCCCGCGGCATTCCGGTTTCCGAACGTCAACCCATGGGGCGCGGTTGAGATGCAGACGAGCGCACAGCCCGCGATCTTCGTGCCCAAGGTCTTCAAATCGTGGGAGCGCGACACCTTGATGGGCGGGCTCAATTTCGCCGTGATCGCGCGGCTCAAACAGGGCGTCGCGCCTGCACAGGCGACTGCCGAGTTGAATGCCATCGGAGCCCAGATCGTGGACATGGCGGGCCAGAGGGACATGGAGTTGACGGCCATTGTCCAGCCGTTGAAAGACGCCTTGGTGCGAGACTCTCGTCTGGGCCTGTTCGTTGTCCTGGGTGCGATAGGGGCTCTCCTGTTCATCGCGTGTTTGAACCTGAGCATCCTAGGCCTGGTCCGGGCGGACCGACGCGCAATGGAGTCGGCTGTGCGAGCGGCTCTGGGCGCCAGCCGGACACAACTGGTGCGACAAGTGCTCATGGAGGCTATTCTCATCGCGATTCCAGGAACGGTTCTTGGCATGATGGTTGCGTCCCTGGGTGTGGAGACGCTCGTCCGAGTCATGCCGGCCGATCTGCCTCGCCTGGGCGAAGTGCACATCGATGCCGGGGCCCTGTTCTTCGCGATCGGATTGACCGGACTGACGACGGTCCTGGCGGCTGTGTTGCCCGCGCTGCGCACGGCGAAGCACGAGGTCTTGTGCGTTCTGAAGGCAGGGGGGCGCACCGCGACAGGTGATGCACTTGGGTTCTTTCTGCGGAAAGGGCTTGTCGTCGCGGAGGTGGGCCTTGGGGTCATGCTCCTGGCGACGGCCGGCCTGCTCCTGGGCAGTTTTGCCCGCGTGATGCATGCGGACCGAGGTTTCAATGCCCCGGCGGTTCTGGCGGCGGACCTTGTGCCTCCGGCGGTGAAGTACAGTCGTTGGCAGGAGAGACAGGCCTTCTACGACCGACTTCTCGAACACCTGGGGTCGTCGCCGGGGATTCAGTCGGCAGCGATCATCAATACGCTGCCTCTGGAGGGCGAGAATTGGGTGAGCACGGTGTGCCTGCCGGGTGATACGCGATCGGATTGGGAACGCCCCATGCCGAACGTGCGATTTACCAGTCCGGATTACTTCCGGACGATGGGTATTGGGCTGTTGGAGGGACGGACGTTTCAGCAGACGGACCGGTCGAAGAAAGTCGCTGTCGTCTCTGGTCGGTTGGCGCAGGCGTTGTGGCCCGCCCAGGATGGGGTGGTCGGGCAGAAGATCTTGTATGCGGACGAAGGCGAGTATGAAGTCATCGGGGTGGTCCAGGATGTCCGTGCCAACGCCGACAAGGAGGCTGTGCCGGTGGTCTATGTCCCCTATTGGAATGAAGCGATGGATTGTGCAATCGTTGTGGTCGGCACGATGCGAGACCCGCTCTCGGTCACTGGCGCGGTTCGTGCCGCCATCCACAGCGTGGACCCCGACGTGCCGATTGCCGCGATGCGGACCATGCGAGAGGTGCTGGAGGAATCGGTTTCCCAGCGGCGCTTCCAAATGCTTGTGGCTTCAACATTTGCCTTGTGCGCTGTTCTTTTGGCGGGTCTTGGCATCTACAGCGTCGTCTCCTACATGGTGACGCAGCGAACAAGAGAAATAGGAATCCGGGCCACGTTTGGAGCTCGTTCCTCCGACTTGTGCTGGATGGTCCTGCGACAGGGAATGATACCCGTCGCACTCGGCGTGGTCTCAGGCATTTGCGGCGCCCTGGTCTGCGGCCGGCTCCTCCAGAGTCTCCTGTATGAAGTGAATGCGGACGACCCACGGATTCTTGCGGTGGTTGCGGGCGTGGTGATGTCGACCGCCCTGGCCGCCTGCTACATTCCTGCCCGACGGGCGGCGAGGGTTGATCCCATGGTGGCGTTGAGGTGCGAGTAGAAGGAGTTGCACAATGACGACCTTATGGCAGGACGTTCGATATGCCCTACGAATACTGAGCAAGTCGCCCGGCTTCACGGCCATCGCGCTGGTCACCCTGGCTATCGGCATCGGCGCCAACACGATCATGTTCAGCGTGGTCAACGGTCTGCTGTTGCTGCGACCTGCGAACGTGAAAGACCCCGATCGACTGGTCGGTTGCTGCGTGCGTCCGACGTACATGAGTTCGTTCTGGCATTCACAGTATCTGGCCATGCGCGACGACAATCCGGTCTTCAGCGACCTCACAGGTTTCAGCGCGGACGAAGTGAACCTGCGATATGGAGAGGAGTCGAAACGTGTGGAAGGGTTCTTTGTTCCGAGCAACTACTTCTCGACTCTCGGCGGGGTGCCCTTGCTCGGCCGGGATTTCCTGTCTGGAGAGGATGAGCTGGATGCCCAGGTGGTTGCGGTGCTCGCCTATCAGTGTTGGGAACGATATGGCGCTGATCCGGACATCCTGGGAAAAGAGCTGTACGTGGATGGCTGGCCCTGCCGGGTTGTCGGGGTGATGCCGAAAGGCTTCACCGGCACGAGCCTGGTGGGCCCGGATGTCTGGCTCCCTCTCGGCGTTCGGTACCAGACCGTGCCATCTGACGACCGAATGAAGCGATGGCCCGAGCGGTTCGATTTGGACTGCAAGTATCCTTTGATGAAGCTGATCGGTCGGCTCAAACCCGGCTTGGATTTGGACGCCGCCCAGGCACAATTGGCTCCCCTGGCGGCTCGCTGGTCTGTCAAGAGGCCCCTGTATCTGGATCATCTGCCCAGGTTGTCGTTCGGGGTATCGGATGATCGACTCTGGCTGGTCGGCGTCTCAGCGTTCCTCCTGGGTGCGTCGTTGCTCATCCTGCTGATTGCCTGTCTGAACCTGGCCAACATGCATCTGGTCCAGGGGGCTTCGCGCCAGCGGGAACTGGCCATCCGCATGGCGATGGGCAGCAGTCGCTGGCGGGTCATGCGGCAGTTGCTTGTCGAGTCTCTGCTCTTGGCCGTCCTGGGGGGAGCGGCCGGCCTGCTCCTGGCCTTCTGGGGCATGGGGGTTCTCAATGTCTCGCTGGGGACGCTCCGTCTGCCTGCGGCGGTGGGCCTGGCGCTGCAGGCGGGATTCGACCATCGTGTGTTCGGCGCGACGCTGGCGTTTACCACGATCGCAGCGCTGCTATCCGGGTTGTGGCCTGCTGTGCGGCTCTCACGACGTTGTGTAGCTGCTGACCTGAAAGAGGTGCGAGGCAGCGTGTTCCGATCTTCCGGCAGGACCCAGCGGGTGGTTCCTGCAGGACTGTCGGTGGCCGGGCAGATCGCTTTGTCCGTCGTCCTAGTCCTCGGAGCGAGTCTCTTCGCGCACAGTGCCGTGAGGGCGGCTTACGTCACCCCTGGCTACAGTCTCGACGGCAAGCTGCTCATCAGCATGGACCTCGACGGAACTCGATCGGGCGATACGGAACGTCTGCAATTGTGTCAGCGTCTGATCGATTGCGTGTCGGCGCTGCAGGGCGTCCAGACCGCCGGCCTGTCGGATGTGATTCCATTCGGGGACTTCCATGGGATCGATTACGTCGCCCTCATGGGTCAGGAGACGCCGGATGAGGATGATGACTTCGAGACCATGACGCGACGAGGGAGGAAGGTGCTCTCGCAGGCTGTCACCGGCGATTACTTCCAGTCGGTAGGATTGCCGTTGTTGCAGGGTCGGTATTTCACGCCGTTGGAGTGTGCTGCGGGCGCGTCGGTCGTTATTGTCGACGAGATTCTGGCCCGCCAGCTCCAACCCGACGGGGACGTCCTCGGCTGCCTGGTCTCCGGGGCTCGCGAGATCGTTGGCATCGTGCCGAGCGTCCGCCAGGGCGTGCTCAAGAAAGACAAGGAACCATATGTCTACAGACCCCTCGGGGCCAAGGTGAGTTCCACTTTTCTCTGTGTCCGTCTGGCGAACACGACGCGTGCGGTCGAGACCTCGCTGCTCCAGCAGATCCCCAAGGAAATCCGCGCCGTCGATCCGCAGATCTCAGTGCTCTCAGCCGCGAGGCTGGCGGATCATCATCGCAACGGACCCGACATGTGGATTGTGGGCATGTTGGCGAAACTCTCCATCGCATCCGGGATTGTGGCGCTGTTTCTGGCGGGCTTGGGCATCTACGGCGTCAAGGGCTACATGGTGGCTTCCCGGACGCCGGAGATCGGTATTCGCATGGCTCTCGGCGCCACGAGCAGGGGGGTTCTTGCGATGGTTCTGTGCGACGGTGCGGTGCTGACAATCGTGGGATTGGCCGTCGGCATGTCAGTGGCTCTAACGGTAACGCGCTTCGTGCGCAGCGTCCTGTGCGGCGTGGACCCCATCGATCCGCTGAGCATCACCGCGACGGTGATCCTGCTGGCAGGGACCTCGCTGCTGGCCAGCTACGTCCCCGCCCGAAGAGCGGCGAAGATCGATCCCATGGTGGCATTGAGATGCGAATGAGTAGGGTGCGTACCACGCACCATTCAACCATTGTATGAGGTGAACACAAGATGGTGTGCAGTGCACACCCTCCAGGGAGTTGCGTAATGGCGACGTTGTGGCAAGACATTCGATACGGCCTTCGCGGATTGGGTAGGAATCCCGGTTTCACGGCAGTTGTCGTAATCATTCTGGCGTTGGGAATCGGAGTCAACACGGCGATTTTCAGCGTAGTGAACGCCGTGATGCTGAGGCCCTTGCCTTATGAGGATTCGCACGAGTTGGTGTGGATCAGGCAGTCGGATATCGACGCGACCGAGAAGTTCAGCTACCGTCCGAACTTCCTCTATCTTCGGGAACACAACAACGTGTTCAAATCGGTCGCCGGTTGTCGTGGTTGTCCGCTGTATGTCCACGGGATAGAGACTCCCCATCAAGTCGTGGGCCGCGACGCCACGGCCAATCTCTTCTCCCTGTTGGGGGTCCAGCCGATCCAGGGACGCGGATTCGGCCCGGAAGATGAGAAGCCTGAGAGTCCTCGCGTGGTGGTCGTCAGTCACGCCTTCTGGCGGGATCATCTGGGGGCGGACCCGAATGCGATCGGCCGGAATCTGAACCTCACCTCCTGGAAGCGAAAAGCGGATTACGACGTCGACATGGTGTCCGAGATTCACACGATCGTCGGTGTGATGCCTCCCGGTTTCACCTTTCCTTTCGGCAAATCAGCGCAATTCTGGCGAGCGATGATCTTCCCCGAAGGTCCGGCGCAACCTTATGATTTCCCGGTCATCCCGTTAGCCCGTCTCAGGAAGGGCATCACGCCGGAGCAAGCCAGTGCGGACTTGGCGGTTCTGGCCAGTCGTCTCCGGCGCACCGAGTCTGCCGACGCGGCGCCCAATATCGTTGAGGTATACCGACTTCTGGACGGACTCGTCCGCCATCATCGGGGGTTGCCATTGCTGTTACTGGGGGCGGCGGGATTCGTGTTGTTGATTGCTTGTGCGAACGTTGCCAGTCTGTTCCTGGCCCGTGCCACCGTGCGGCAGCGTGAGATGGCCATGCGCATGGCGCTTGGGGCCGGGCGCGGTCGCCTTATACGTCAGATGCTCACCGAGAGCCTCCTGCTCAGTCTGGCGGCCGGTGTCCTGGGGCTGGTCCTGACGTTCTGCTCGGTCAAGGGGCTGGTGGCCCTGTACCCGGCCGAAATCCCGCGTCTGCAGGAGACGAACGTCGACCTGCGGGTTCTCGGCTTTACCTTCGGTGTCTCGCTGCTGACGGGGCTGCTGTTCGGCCTGGTACCCGCCTGGAGGGCCTCCGACATTGGTGTCAACGAGACCCTCAAGCAAGGGATGGGACGCACTACGGGCGGTCGACGATGGCGTCGTCTCCACGATGGCCTGGTGGTCAGTCAGGTGGGTCTCTCGCTGGTCTTGCTGATCGGCGCGGCCCTGTTGATTCGTACGCTGGTGGCGTTGCAGGCGGTCGATCTGGGATTCCAGCCGCAGAATCTGCTGATCGTGCATATCGAGCTTCCGTACGCGAAATACACCGAAGCCAACCAATGCAACAATTTCTTCGGCCTTCTCCTCGAACGAATCCGCGCCCTTCCTTCTGTTCGTTCGGTGGCAAGTCGCGTCGACGACTATTGCGGGATCGACATCACCAGTTCATCCGGCGCCTACGAGAAGAACTTCACCCTCACCGGACCGACGGGGTCGGGACAACCCCGGTCGGCCCGCTGGATATCGGTGACGCCGGGCTTCTTCGAAGCCGTGGGTATGCGCTGGCTCGCCGGGCGGACGTTTGACGACCAGGCCCCAGACGCCATCGTGATTGACGAGACCCTTGCGCGCGATTGTTTCCCCGACAGCGATCCCCTGGGTCAGACCTTCGTGATGGACGATGGGTCTGGACGGCATGTCCACACCATTGTTGGGGTCGTGGATACGATTCGCAGCTTTGCCTCGCCCGAGCCGGCCATGGGGACCGTCTACGCACAAGGCACGGAGTACTTGAAATGGGCGACCGTCGTGGTGCGAACGAACGGCGACCCAATGCGTCTGGCGCCCGCCATTCGAGAGATCGTTTCCGGATTGGAAAAGGACAAGGTGATTGGTGAAATGGCGTCGATGGAGGCAACGCTGTCGGAGATGCTGGCGCCCCGGCGTTTTGTGATGATCCTGCTGGGGATCTTCGCGGGCATCGCGGTGGCTTTGGCGACGATTGGTATCTACGGCCTGCTGCAATACAGTACCGCCCGGCAAACGCACGACATCGGCATTCGCATGGCCCTGGGTGCGCGACGTGTCGATGTCGTTCGAGCAGTGCTGGGGCAGGGATTGAAGCTCATTCTCATCGGCGTCGTGGTCGGCATCGCCGGCGCGGTGGCGCTGACGCGCGTGTTATCCAGCCTTCTGTTCGACGTGACACCCACGGACCCGGTGACATTGGCATTCGTGTCATGTGTCCTGACGATCGTGGCGCTGGTGGCCAGTTACGTCCCTGCCCGGCGGGCGGCCAAGATCGACCCGATGGTGGCGCTGAGGCACGAGTAGAAGGGCGATCAGATTGATGGCGTTAGAGTGGGAGTATGCCGATGAATACGAGCAATGACGGATTCAGACGAATCGCAGGATTTCGATGCCTGGGCGCGTTGTTCTCTCTGGTTCTCGCAACGGCCGGCTGCGGGACGCCCCAGGTGCGTCGCCCGCCACAGTTGGCGGCGCTGGGGACGAAGCTGGATGCCATCGAAACGACTCAACTTGCGGAGCAGTCGAAGTCGCCCCCGGTGAGCATCGAGCAGGCGACGGACAAGCTGGCGGCGCAGATCGTCGAGCCGAACGAAGCGCAGCGAGTCGTCCGACTCTCGCTCGACGGGGTTCGCGCTGCGGCGCTGGCCAACAACCTGGATCTGAAGGTCGAGAGGATCGATCCTGCGATTGCCCAGCAGTCCTTGGATGCGGAGCGAGCGAAGTTCGAGTCGATCTTCTACGGCTCGGCGGGGTACAGTTGGAGCAAGTCGAAGGAGGGGGACACGGACTCCGTGAGGACCTATGAGGCGGGCGTTTCCACGCCGTTGCAGACCGGCGGGACGATCACCGCGAGCCTGCCGGTGTCGGATTCCGACGGCGTCACCCAGGCCGCAGCCAGCGTCTCGGTCGTCCAGTCGCTGCTGAAGGGCGTCGGCGCCCGCGTGAATCTGTATTCGATTCAGCTCGCGGCGCATCAGAAAGACCGCGTGGACGCCGCCACGAAACTGCGGGCAATCTCCATCCTGAGCACGGCGGACGTCTATTACTGGTATCTCTATGCGGCCCGCAAGGAACTGGACGTCAGTCGCGAGCAGTACAAGCTGACCCAGAACCAGTTGAAGAACGCCCGGCACAAAGTCGAAGCGGGGTCCGCGCCGAAGTACGAGATCATTCTGGCGGAGGCCGGTCTGGCGAGCTGCCTCGACAGCATGATTAGCGCGGAGACCTCGGTTCGGAACTGCGAACGAGACCTCAAACGCATCATGAATCGGGCGGACCTGCCTCTGGACGGGCAGATCGATCTGATTCCCACGACGGACCCGAACCCCCAGGGCCTGGATCTGGACAAGGAAGCCCTGGTTGCTGCGGCCCTGGCGAACCGCATGGAATTGGTGGACCTGGAGTATCAGTTGGCGGCGAACGAGATCGGCGCCGAGCTGGCGAAGAACGATCTGTTGCCGGAACTGGACCTGAGCTACCGGTTCTCCGCCGGGGGACAAGCTGCCGACGAGGAGCGTGCCCTGGAGAACATCTTCGACGACAACTCGACGGATCACCGCGTTGGTCTTTCGGCTTCGATCCCGCTGGGCAATCGGGCCGCCAAGGCCCGTCTGCGGGAGGCACGCCTCGAACGGGTCCGGACCGCCCTCAACCGGGAGCTGCAGGAGCAGGAGATCCGCCAGGAGGTCTACGAGGCGGTCGATGGGCTCGAGCAGT
The DNA here is from genome assembly GCA_034678485.1 of Sedimentisphaerales bacterium. Lineage (GTDB taxonomy): Bacteria > Planctomycetota > Phycisphaerae > Sedimentisphaerales > Anaerobacaceae > PLanc-01. The sequence continues at coordinate 64,049 of JAXDBU010000065.1, forward strand.
ACTGGCGTCGAATCCTCGCGGCCGAGCAGGGCGTCATTCGGGCCGACCGATCCTATCGGGTCGAGCAGTTGCGGTTCCAATTGGGCCAGCGAACCAGCGTGGAGGTACTGGCCGCCGCGTCGAACCTGGCCGACGCCCAGCTCCGCAAGATCAGTGCGTTCGTGAGCTACGAGATCGCCCAGGTCTACTTGGCGCGCGCCACGGGTACGCTCCTCGGCTATGGCCGAATCCGCCTGGAGCCTTACGACAATCCCGGCCTGTGAGACCGGCCAGGGTCTGACGGGGTTCTCTAGGGGAACGAAGCGGAGCATCCGGACCGTGGACGAAGGCCGGCGGCGTCCTGCCGGAAGACTGACCCGAGTGGATGCGGACGTTCACGGACTATCAGGCCGCAAGGCGTCCTCTGCTTCTTCCCCCGTCTATTCCCTGCACTGCACCGGCTGTTTCCGGATTTCGCTTGAACTGCCGAAGGCCTCAAGCTACATTCATATCAGGAACGTGGACCCGAGCAACTCTGATTCGACCACTCTGAAAACGGGACTTGAAAACTGAGAAAGCCGCTCATCCGAGCCGAGGCATTCCGTCCTTCATCATAGTGCCATTGCCGGCGGCGTTGCGCGAAGTCGGTGCGCAGTGACGGACGCGCGGAAGGTCCCGGATCGCGTGGGGGGGAACAGCTCATGACGTCTTGAGGACATCGCGTCAGTAAGGAGGTCAGTATGAAGTCATGGCGCACTATCGGAGTACTCCTGATCTGTTGTTTGGCGAGCGCACTGAGGGGGGAGGACCTGGAGGAGAAAGGAGTGTACAGACTGGACAAGAGCATGTTCGACCTGGCGCCCCTGCGCGATCCCGCAGAAACGTGCATCGCTCACAGGGGCTCCAAATTCATTGTGGTGGATGCAGGTCAGGATTACTATGTCATCCGGTTCTTGTCGCTGTACTCCTATGATCGACAGAAGTCCACCGCCTCCAGGAATGAGGAGTACAAGCTGCCCAAGCAGGTGAACGGTGTCGACATCTCGAAATCCGTCAAGGTGTCCGTCGCCGGGCCGATCAGCGGGCCTCTCATCGTCCCGTTCAAGTTCAGACTGGGCGATGAGTCCATAACCGGCGAAGCGGCGCTGGGGTTTTACGCCGGCTACAACGTCGAACCGTCTCTCCCGTTCACGGACATAAGAATACCCGTCACTCCGTTTGTCGCGGGGGGAATTTCGCAGGTGGCAGTCGATAGTTCCGGCGAAACCGAGCACGAAACCGCCTTCACCTGGGCTATCGGTGTTCTTGTCAAGAACTGGCATCATGTGAACGTCGGTCTGGTCTACGGAGAGGACTACACAGGTGACAAGGACTGGAAGCACGAAGGCGACGGTTGGTTCAGCTTCATGATCGGGTGGCAACTGTGATTCCAGGGATCTCGCCAGGGGTCTTGGTCGCAAGCGAGCTTGGACCAGCCCCCCGTCTTGACCACGGACCCACCGCAGGGACTGCTGATGAGCACGGCGTGATCTCGCGGACAGGATGAGAAGGCACTGCCGATATCGAGACGGAGCAGGTGGTGGCGGGGCAAGGAACATCCGGCGTCGTCATTCCCGCGGAAGCGGGAATCCAGGCATCCCCGCCACGAAGGACACGAAGAGCATGAAGGGAACTCAACCACAGAGGACTCAGAGGACGCAGAGTGAGGACGAAGGTGAGAAGGCAGGAGGGTCAGAAGGTCGGGCGACCATGCACCACGCACAACGCTTTACGCTCTCCGAAGGACGATCTGATTCCGGTTGAGACCCAGCGGCCCTGCGCCTCCGCGTGAAAACCAATCTGTGAAATCTCGGTAATCGGCGGACAAACCCTCCATGCCTGCCTTTGCGGCTTCGTGGCTTTGTGTGAGAAATGTACTCCGAAATACGTCTTGACGCCTTTGTCTTGGCCCTCCATAATGCCACTCGGTGCGAGTAGTAATGCGGCTTGACTCCGGTCCTCAGACGCCGATGAGAGGTGTCTACGTAGAGGCGTAGAACGTGGAATCGACGAGGCGTTCCGATGTTGTCATTTCCGTGAACGTGGGAATCCAGTCTTACGACGCATCACGGACCCCGCTTCAGGCGGGCGCAGGCGTAAGAATCAGGAGGCGATACGGAATGCCATATCGAGACTGAAGATAACGAAAGGACGTATCTGCCACATTCACTTCTCAGTCCGCTGCCAGATGAACAAGCTGTCAGCGCAACCGGGCGGTGAGCCGGGCGCCTCCGCAAACATCGGACGCAAGGTACTCATCCGCAGCTTCGGATGCGAAGTGAATAAGCTGTAAGACCGTCCATCCGTGCCACCAATCTCACAAAGGCAGGGTGGGAGCGCAAGAAAAACCGTGGAAAAAACTGTGGCGGGTGCTTATCGGAAATCAGGCCTGTCGCCCACTTCTGCGTTCCTTCCTTGCCTCTGTGGCCCTCTGCGGTTTCTGTGCTGAAAGAACATCGAGAGAGTCATCCGCCGATTTTCACAGATTCCCAACCAACGACCGGGAACTGGCTACCGGCAGCCGCTGGAGGCTGAAGACCGTAGGCCGCAGGTCTGAGGTGGCAACCGACTGCCGGCGACTGCTATTCATTTGCCGGCAGTCGGTAGGACGTGGCCGCCCGACAGCGGCAGTACGCCGTCCATCTTAACACGACAGCGCTATGAGGAATTCGGTTGGGTGTTGTTTCGACGCTGAGTTCGTTTTCGGCTTGCATACGAGAGCTGATTACGCCACTGGTAATACTCACAACGCTGCTTGAGCAAGGCCCACGAGTGGGGCCAACGGCTCCAAATATTCCAGGCCAGGGTGTTCGCCGCATCGGCCACCTGCTCCAGGCCGATCTGCCATTTGCGGCGGTCTGAAGAATCCAGCGCGCCGATTCCCTCCCGTCGGCCGTGCTCGTCGGCGACCATCCGAATCAACTGCCGGCCGGCACGCTCCTCGTCCCAGCAGAAGAACGCCATGAACTCCTGCAAGGTTCGTACGGCCACCCCGACGGCCAACGCAATCGGCTCAATCGACTTGCGTTTGACGTCCGACAACAGGCCGAGGATGTACTTCTCCAAGTATCCCAGGGTCTTGTGACGTTCAAAACAGGGGGAAAACCGTTTCACGAGCTTCGCCAACGCCGGCCGCAACGAAGCAATCTGCTCGGATGTCATCTTCGGACTGTCCAATACACCCTCTCATAGGAGAATCATCGGACCATCCTACAGAAACTCCTGAGCAGAAGTAGCGCTGTCGTGTCAAGATGGACGGCGTACCACAGATCCTTCGCAGGGATGGCACAGTGCGCTCGGCCGGCGTCTTTCTTCCCCCGTCAGTTCCCGATGGCGTCGCGGAGGCGGAGCTTCTCCGCGGGCGGGGCGACGAAGAGCTTCTCGGGGAATCTCCGGCCGGCCAGCAGGTCGTCGTAGATCCGTTGGCCTTCGACCGCGTTGAGAGCCAGGCCCGCGAGGTACTGGAGACGGAGATTGCGATCCGTGTTGATCTGGGCGTCCCGCAGCCAGCTCGCGAGGTCCGGGGCCTGACCTGCATAGGTCGCGAGCAGGTCCACCACGGAATCGAACTTCACCTCCGCGAGGGATTCGACCACGCGGGAGTGGTCCGCTTGTTCGAGACGCTGCCGGAGGGCGGGCACGTCGATCCGCAGGGCCTCGACCTGACCGAGCAGGACCACGTCGTAGCCTTCTCCATCGATGTCGTTGCTCCAGATTGTTCCCTGTGGAAAGGCGGCGAAGAAGGTCGCCATCTCGCTTTGAACCACGTCCTCGCGGCTCTCGTAAAGGGGCACCCACTGTGTGATGAGCCCGCCGGGATGGAGGTGATGCTTGCAGAGCTCGAAGTACTCTCGCGTGTAGAGGGCCGCGGAGCCTTTCACCCAAGGATGAATTGGGTCGGACGTGATGATGTCGAACCGCTCCTGCGTCGTGAGGATGTAGTGACGTGCGTCGTCGCAGATGATCTCGACGCGCGGATCATCCACCACGCGGTAGTTCTCCTTGGCGAAGAACTCCGACGCGACCCTCGGGATCAGCGGCTCGATCTCACACAGGACGATCCGCTCGACCTCGGGGTGCAGGACAAACGCGCCTGCGGTGACACCCGCGCCACAGCCGACGACGAGGATCGTCCTGGGCTTCGGGTGCAGCAGGGCGGGCAGGTGTCCGAGCATCCGCTGGAGACGCATGTCCGCCGGTTCGGTCGAGGCCTCCACCTTGCCGCAGATGTGGAAGCTCCTTGTGGTCCCGTCCAACTCGGTCACGGCGATGGCTGCGTTGCGTCCTTCCGCGACATAGAGCACGTCGCCGAGCCGGGTCCGCGTCGGCAGATACCGGCCGTAGGCGACCAAGGCCGGCGGGATCGGCGGCGTCCTCCACATCAGGACCGTCGCCAGGGCCGCGATGCCTGCGACGACGGCGATCGGGACACAAAGGGAGAACGGAGCAAGCCCGCGCCCTCCGGCCTTCCTACCTTCTACCCTTTTCTGCTTCTCCCACGAGACCAGGGCCAGCGCCGCGCCGACCGCCGACAGGGCGATCATGACCCGTTCGCTGCCCTGCGTACCGATGCGAGGGATCAGGACCATGCTGAAGGCCAGCGAGCCGAGGATGGCGCCGACTGCATTGGCTGCGTACACTTCGCCGACGATCCGGCTGGGGTCGCGACCGGGTGACGTCGCGGCGGCCAGCGCCAGGGGGAAGCTCGTTCCCCAGAGGATCGCGCCGGGCAGGACCACCCAGAGACAGCGGACCAGGTCGATCTGGAAGCCGAGCCAGGGACTACTCGCCAACGACGGATCGATTGGCCAGTAGGGCAAGGACTCCGCGAGCGTGTAGGCAGCCCAGGCAATCGCGACGGTCAGGAGCAGTTGGCAAACGCCCAGCGCCCATCGCGGCCGGCGGCTGTCTCGGGCAATCATGGACCCGGCTGTGCTGCCCAGACCCAATCCGACCAGGAACACCGCCAGGATGATAGAGAAGGTGTAGACCGTTCCGCCCAGCAGCAGGGACAGGATGTGGGTCCAGACGACCTCGGCGCCGAGCGCGCACAGGCCGGAGAGGGCGATCACTCCGTAGACCATGGGCTGACGCGAGCTTGCGATTCCTGATAGCAGCGTCTCCCGACCTCGACCCGTCGCGTCGTGGCAGCTTGTGGGCGTCTCGGACGATGACCGGCCTGCCAGGAGCAGGGCCATCGCGGCCATGGTGAAGTTCCCCGCTGCTGCGAAACACGTCGCGACCGCCATGTCGTGGACTCTCAGGAGGTAGAAGCCCGCCAGCAGGCAGCCGAGCACCGCGCCGACGGTGTTGCTCGCGTAGAAGAAGCCCAGCCAGGCGATGCCTTTCGGCGTGGCTTCGACCCTGCGGGCAATGGCCGGAAGGGTCGCGCCCATCAACATGGTGGGCGCCAGCAGGCACAGGGCGCAGACCGCTCCGCGGACGAGGACGCTGGCGAGGCCGTGACCGAAATACGACGCGTAGAGCCCATTGATGGAGGGAAAAGCCAGCAGTAGGATGATCCCGCAGGCGCCGATGCCCAGCTCGATCAGCGCATAAACACGCAGCGGATGGCGTCGGGCCGGGATGACGCGAGGGAACAGAAGACTACCGAGACACATGCCGCCCATGTAGGTGCCCAGCAGCACGCCAAGTGACACAGCGGAGGAGCCGATGACCAACTGGAGGGACTGGAGCCAGACCACCTCGTAGATCAACGCGGAACAACCGCTGCCGACAGATAGAACCGCCAGCAAAGGGAATGTGAGCGACCACGGCCTCTCCAGTCCGGAGCCGTCCTCAAGATGCAACCCAGCCAATGGATTCTCCGACACGCCCATAGCACCTGTCGTCATGATACCGTGATAGTGGCTCGCGAGGAATCAGCGGCTACGGAATTCTCTGCGGTGCGGTTTGTAGTGACGCCGTGAGGCGTTATCCTCTTTGTCCGGCAGGATATGCCCTTACGGGCACACTATGAACAGGATTCTGACCGTGGGCTCACGACGAACCCTTGTACCGCGAGTCGAACGTCGGCTGCCTTGACGGGTCTTGAGGCTACTCGAGATGGAGGACTCCGCGCTTCTTGTCGGCCTTGAGACCTGCTTCCTTCAACGTGTCGTACAGGTACCGGCACTGGCGGACCTTGACGAACTCGAACTCGGGGTCCGTCTCGTCCTTGGTGATGACGACCACCGTGCCGATGCCCAGGATGCACTCGAGCAGCGAGCGGTGGAGCTTCAGGTCGATCACGCGGAACATGTCGATGTTGTCCACCTGGCGGTCGAAGATGCCTCGGGACCACTCGATGCGGTCCGGCGTCACCTCGTAGCCGATGCTCTTGACCACTGCGATCTTCCAGGCCAGGACCATCAGGGCGACGAGCGTCAGTCCGAGGGCGCCCAGGTCGATCCAGCGTTCGATGAGCAGGAGCCGCTCGGCCGGCACGTTGACCTTCGGGATATACGACACCACCCTGGCGACCGGGTAATGATAGACCGCCCAGCACAGGGCAACGAGGCAGGCGATTTTGACGGCGGCGCCGGCCACCGCGAACAGGCTGGGTCTGCCAAACCAGAGGACATCGCTCTCGGGCTGTTCTTCCGCTCCTTCGGCGGGCTGTTCCTCGGGCTGCTCTTCCGCGGGGTCCTCCTGGCCCTTCGCGGCTGCCTTGCGGAGTTCGGGCGTCAGGAACTCGCCGCAGTAGCGGCACTTGATCGCCTGGAAGCGGATCGTCTCGGCGCAGAACGGGCACGCCTTCGTCCGGTGCCGGGTCCCGGGCGACCTGGGCATAGGCACGGAATCAACCTGCTGCGACATGGCCTTCTCATCCGAATGGGTTCTCAGTTGCCAGTTCGTCATATCCACTCTGTTTATCGGCCACTGGGCATCGGAAAGCCCAGTGCGGCGTGCGATTCGACGGCAATTCTGCTTATCGGACGTGCGGCAAGCACTGTGGTTCTCACGATCCGAGGTCGAGGGCATGTCCTGTTATGGAACCTGCGACGCGGGCATACAACAAAAAGGGCTGCGCGATTGTCGCACAGCCCCTGTGTTGCCACGGTTATCGAGGAGAGATCAGAACGTCTTGCGACGGCGCAGCCAGCCGACCAAACCTGTGCCCAACGTTCCCAGGAGGATTGTGCTCGGCACCGGGACGGCTGCCACCGGGCTGACCACACCCACGCCAACGTTGTGAGCGTCGACACGGTCGGGCATGTAGTCTTGTATGACTGTCATTTTATCGTCCAGAAGCTGCACCTGGGAGGCAACAAAGAAGTTCATCAGACCGTCGTCAGAATTCAACTCGCTCAGCGGCAGCGTCACCTCCACCGAGTCGGACAGGTAGGTCACCGAGACCATATGGCGCGGCGACCACCAGCCCGCGTCATACAAGCTCCAGTACGCGTCTCCCTGGAAATCGGTTCCCCGGATCTTGATGATTGCGTCGAGGCCCATGCCACACCGGTCCTTGCCCGTCAGCGGGTCCTGGTCCAGGTCCAGTGCAAAGTGGGTGTACGCGGTCCCTTCGTCATACCCCGATGCGTAGCGGATGCGGAAGATCGCATTGCCCTCGCTGGTGATTGTGATGGACCCGAATGCCAGGTCCACGGATGCATCTATACTGTCTCCTGTGGCGTCCAGCACCTCGCCGTATGCTGTGACAGTCGCGCGGGCGGATGGGGTCGCTGCCAGAAGAGATGTTCCCGCCACGACAAGGGCCAGTATCGGCCAAACAAACACAAGTTCCTTGATTATACGCGACCATCGCATGCCTGTCAATTCGTAAATCACGTATTCTTGAGAGGTCTTGCCTCCATTTGAGTGAATATCGACAGTTGACGAATGGGCCCTGGCGGGGTAATCTGAAGTAGGTCTGTCGTGGAACTCGGGTTCGCATTTTCGAGGTCGAGGGCAAGAGCCATGAAGAGCAGGCGGGCTTTTACGTTGATCGAACTGCTGGTGGTCATCGCGGTAATCGCGATTCTGATGGCCATTCTGACGCCGGCGCTCAACAAAGCAAGGGAGCAGGCGAAGAAGATCGTCTGCTCGGGTCATATGCGAGGCCTGGGCGTCGCCATACGGATGTACCTGGATGACTACGACGGCAAAACGCACAATTCTCCCAACCAGGGGCTCTGGGACAACGCCTTCGAAGGGGGCAGCGTCGTCATCAAGTACGGTCCCAATGACGGCAACGCCTACTGGGGGATTGCCTATCATCCATATGCCCCGAACAAGAAGGTCTTCCGATGTCCCAGCAGCAGGCGCGTAGACGATTGGCCGGAATGGGGTTGGGGCGTGAAGTACCAGAAGTACTTCCGGTACTGTTGTTACGGCCTCAATGTTTACGTTGCCAGCAGGGACACCGACGGGGACGGCGCAACGAACTGGGTCAACGTCGATCGCGAATTCAAGAAGCACGACGAGGTCATTGTCTTTCAGGACCATATCGAGCAGAGGATGGACGGCGCCGACTCCGATATGTTCTGTCTCGGCTCCGGCTCCGTCAATCTCTCCCAGTGGCGTCCGGGCAGCAGTCTCGTGAACTCCTACTGGGGCGACTACGACACAGTGGGCGAGTGCTTCCGACACAAGCGCATGTCCATGACCTGCTGGCTGGACGGGCACGTCAGCGGCATCAAGGAGAGCACCGGCGAGGACGTTCCTCGGCGCTGGTATACCGGGAAAGCGACGGATTAGGGAGATATGATCGCGGAGAGCAGGATGACGCACGTGACCTATCGACGAGGAGTTCTTCTGGCGGTTGCGGTTGCTCTGGCGGTGTGTGGATGCAAACGCAAGGGGAACGATGCCGGCCGGGCGCCTATGTGGGCGGTGAACGAAGCGGAGGTCACGGCGGCACGGGATGCCATGGCGAGGGGGATGACGGCTATCCCGTTGGAGAACCTGACCGCTGCCCACGTGGGCAGTCGGTGCGTCGTGGTGGCCCGTACGCCGGACGACGACTCTCCTCCGCCGCCACCGTTGGGCATGGTTCACAGGATGGGAGCGACAACCATCTACGCTGCCCAGATCCACGAGGTCTCTCCCCAGAGCATCAAGATTCTCGCGACCTACCCGACCTCGGGCAATCAAAAGGTCGTCGAAATCCCGCGTACGGACATCCAGTCCATCCACGTGAGCAAATGACCTGACGCAGCGCCCGCCGGGAGTCGTGGAGACCCCCGGCGGGTTATGAAGTCCATAGTCTCAGGTCCGAGATCTCACATCTTCGGACGAGCTGTTACGCCTCTTGGACGACCTTGTAGCCCATCGCATCGGCCAGAGCGAAGAGAGGCTCCTTCAGATCGCCATAGCAAGTGACACGGTGCCAGCCCCACTGGTCCCACATGGTGAAAAGCTTCTCGATGTCGCCGACAGGTTCTGCTGCCAGCTTGGTCCGGCAGGCGCGGTCGTCCGGATCGTTCGCGACGGCCTTGCCCTGGTGAAAGAGCATTTCCTTGCGACCCTGGTCGAACTCGATCGTGGTCGTCATATAGCCCAGCGGCAGGATCGACCGCACGGACGCGCCCTGGCGATCCTCCGAGTGCGTCATGATCGTGAAGGGATTCGTCGTGCCCTTGGGACCGAAGGCCCTGTTTGAGGCCACGCAATGGGCGTAGATGATCTGGCGTTTCGCGATGTCAATGACCGGGTCGGAGATGTAGCCGGGCCGGCCCTGGGTCAGCGCGTTCAGTGCCACCATAGTGGAGGTCGAACGCGTGTCGCACTCGCAGGCGCCGATGAGACCCTCGTTGCACAGCTCGTGGAAGCCCAGGCACGGGTAGGCGTGGATGTGCCCGCCGTAGAAGCCGCCCAGGCAGTTGATCGTGATGGCGTTGGCGCCGTGCTTTTTCAGCACGTCCTTCATGCCCAGATACATCGCTGCGGAGGTGTCGAGCGTCTCCTGCGAGACATCGAATACGCCGGCGGCGTTCTTGCGCCACTGGTTGGCGACGGCGCGGGACTCGTCTTTGTCCGCTGCTTTCCAAGCCTCGTTGACCTCCGCGAACGAAACCCACTCCATGGGAATGCCGAGGAGCGAATCCGCCGGACCGGATTCCTGATTGCGGACCGCGAGGATCTTCGACTGCTTCATCCGCTGGAGGCACTCCGGCGTCGAGAGCACTTGGAAGGAATCCGGCGTGCAGACCAGGTTGCCGGCCTTGGGCGTCCGTGCGACTCGCACCTTGGCGGTTGCGGCGACGAAGTCCGAGACGGAGCCGCCTGTGCGGACGATGTCGAAGCAGTTGACCGCTTCGACCAGGTCCTCGAATCGCGAGGAGGGCAGGAACCCAATGTTCGGCGTCCGGCTGCGGAGGAAGCCAGCGGTGTAGACGAGGAATCCGCCGCTGCCGGCGTACTGGAAGTCCACGTACAGCACCGGCTTGCCTGATGTCGCGATCGTCTGCGCGACCTGGTTCCAGCAGTTGAGCTGCTGAACGATGTAACCACCAATGCCTGCGGACTTGTCCTCGTTGAGAATCTTCGTGGCGTCGTCCTTGCCGACGGCCATTGAGGAGACGAACTCAAACTGTGGGCACTGCTTGGCCAGGCCCGTACTGACCTTCTCCATGACAGGCCGGAAGTCGAATCCCTTGTTCGGCCAGTCCGGACCCGGCTGCACCGGCGCGTGCAGAGCGTACACGATGCGAATCCGCATCTTCTTCTCACCGGAGCCTGCGAACAACGGGCTCGCATTCGACAGTAGTCCCGCGGCGCCTGCACAGGCTGCGCCACACCCGGCCGCCAGGAACCGCCGCCGGTTCATCACGCAGCACGCACATCCCGAAACGAATTCATTCTTGTTCATGCTCATGCTCCCAAAGTTGATGACGTGTCAATCCACCAGGATCAGCCCGAAGTAGTCCGGGCACTGTTGTCTCGTTCGCACGACCTCAATGTCGAAACCGGCTCTGCGAGCCGTCGAATAGACGTCGATGCCGCAGGCCTCCATCGCCGGTCGGGCTCGTTCTGCGTGCCGGCACCGACCCGGCTCCAGCGCACAGGACTTGCAGAAACAGCACGGCCCAGCGCCCAGGGCGAAGGCCTTCCAGGCCCCGCGAAGGAATATCTCCCGCTCCAGATCCGCTACGGTTGCCTTGATTTTCGCTTCGGGATCGAAATGGATCAGGACTGCCCGACGGTAGCCATCGAGGACCTGCCGGGTCTGGTCCGGCGTCGGCGTGAACGGCGGGCACACCAGGCACTGGGCATATCCGTCGCAGCCGAACTGGCATTTCAGCCGGACCCAGGCCGCAGTCTGCACGTCGGCAGGTGCGACGATCTTCGCGCCCTCCACGCCGTGTTTGCTCGTAGCCAGCCGGCACAATGCCGCATCCGAAAGTTCCGACTTTGCTGTTGTCTGCCCTCTGCCACTCATGTTACAGCCCTGTCCGCGGGATTTGCCCACTCATACGGCCTATGTTTGTTATCTTATACCGTCTGTCAGCCGTTGGAACAAGGGCATTGACAATGAGAACGCTGTTTCATAGATTCGCCCCCGCGTGTCTGATTCGCAGGTTGAACCGTCCGGGCAATGGGAGAACGAACTCGTGGAGAGAAGACTTGGAGTGATCGCAGCACTGTTTCTGCTCGTTGCGATGGCCGCCATCGCATCCGGGGCGCCGGTGGATGCGCAGGGGCGACCGTTGATTCGCAAGCTTGGGACCATCGATTGCGATCTGGTTGAGACCACGCCGGTGGTGTTCCACGGGCGGCTCTATCGCTGCGAATGGGTGCGGACGAGCTACAAGGGCAACGAACTGGGCGCGAATTATTCTCGCCTGGTCGATGCGGCTACGGGCAAGCCGACCGCGCCGTTCGCGAAGGAGCACGTGTTCTCCAGCGCCTTCGTCGATGGCGACACGATCTACGTCACCGCCACGAGCACCGAGAAGGGATGGACCGGGCAGCGCGTCGATGTCTTCGCATCGAAGGACCTTCAGCAGTGGGAAACTTGGACCGCGTTGGATCTGCCCAGCTTCGAGATCTGCAACACGTCCTTGTGCAAGACGCCCGATCGGTACGTGCTGATGTTCGAGATCGGCAAGCCCGTGGAACAGGCGGGAGCGGCCTTTACCGCGCGGTTCGCCACGTCGAAGGATCTGCGGACTTGGACGGTTACGCCGCCCGAGTGCGTCTACGCGAAGGACCGCTACACGGCTCCCCATTGCCTCCGCCACCTGGACGGCTACTACTACGATTTCTACCTGGAAGCCCACGACGGCTACGAGATGCGGGTCGTGCGGTCCACGGACCTGATCCATTGGGAACCGAGTCCGCTCAATCCGGTGCTGAAGGCATCCGCCGAGGACAAGCAGATTGCGAATCCCCGACTGACTGCACAGGAGCGTCGGCGCATCGCCGAAGCCAAGAACCTCAACAACTCCGACATCGATTTCTGCCAGTACGAAGGCCGGCTAATCATCAACTACTCCTGGGGCAATCAGCAGGGTGAGGAGTTCCTTGCGGAAGCAGCCTACGATGGGACCGTCGAGGAGTTCCTTCGGGGATGGTTTCCACAGGGGGATCGCACGCCCAAATAGAGATGCCTGGGCTATACGTCCCAGTTGAGGCGCTGTTCGTACTTCCAGCCGAACCGGCCGACGACGTGCGCCAGGACCAGCAACAGATAGAACGACAGGAACAACAGGCCGTAGCCGAGATACCACTGCTCGCCGAACAGCTGGCGATATGTGCCGGGCACGAGCAGGCACAGCACGCAGCAGAAGGCCGCCAGGAGGCAGTAGGGCAGGAACGTGCCGGCGATCGAACCCAGCACCAGGACCGGGTTCAACGCGCGAAGCGACTCGAACAAGGTTACGGCCAGCAGGGCCATTGGGAAGAGGAACCCACCCAGGCCGTACAGGAACCAGAAGAGCGGACCACTGCTCCCGACGTAGGCCGCACAGAAGATGGCGGGCGCCATGCAGGCAACGCCGCAGGCAAACGAGGTCAATGCCTGCCAGAACAGCTCTGCGAACCCCGGCGTCAGGTCGGTCGTGTTCATAGCTCGGATGCCGCCTGAGGCGCTGTCTCGAACGCACTCGACCACGTACCAGTTGACGTACAGCACGAATACGACCAGCACGGTCCAGTGGAGCATCCAGAACAGAACGAACAGAATCAAGGCCGGACCGAACGCAAGGGCCAGCGCCTGCCCGAACGAAGCCAGCATCCGCAGGATCAGGGGGATACCTGTACTCAGCGTGAGGATCAACATGCCCGGCTTGTTCAGCGGATACAGGAAGATGTCCACGATCCAGGGCAGCGGTCGCGTCGGCGGGGCCTGTTGCTCACCGAGCAGATAGCCGGCCTGCGAGGCCTTCAGTCTCTCTTGAGCTTGCTCGGCGGCCCGCAGCTCCGCAGTCGTGTCGGCCGGCGGCAGGTCCAGCAACAGTGAATCGCGCGGCGACAACCTGGCTGGAGCAGGCGTTTCGGCCAAGCTGGGACCCGTCGGCGAAGCCACCTCTTCGGGCACGCTCACCGGGATATTCACGCTCCTTTTGCATTCAGGGCATCGGCCCTTCCGACCTGCTTGCCTGCTGTCCACGGTCAGCAGCCGGCCGCAATGCTCACACGCGAACTTCATGTTCCGCACGTCCACTGGGTCCAACGAGATCCCGAGATCACTCTATCGCCGCCGCCAGTATACCACAACCACCGAGCCCTGTGGAGATCGCGCGACGATCCGGACACGCTCTTTCTTGTCATGCTCAGCATGACAAAACAAATTCCATCGAGAATCCTCCGCACATCCGTCAATCCCCGTCGTATAATGGGGGAAACAGAGATCAAGAGCCGAAGGCGGGCCAGAGATCTTTCATACTGTTGGCTGTTATCATGATACGTCATCATTGAGCATCTATCATACCCGCCCACCTTCGAAATCGTCGGACAAATGCACCACGCGCGCATCGCAGCCGCAATGCGGCGCACGTGGCTCCGCGTCGCGTGTCCCGGCGGTATCCGGCTATCATCCACATTATCGAAGGGAGCGGAGTATGCAGGCGAACAAAACGGTGTCGAGCCTCGTGGCGGCTGTCTGTACCTTTGTCCTCACGTTCTGTTCCCTTGGCGTCGGCAAGACGATCCGCGTGACGAGCGATGGCTCGGGGGATTACGTGACGATCCAGGCCGCCATTGACGCGAGTGTCGATGGCGACCTGGTCCTCGTCGCCCCCGGCACCTACACCGGCGATGGGAATCGTGACATCGACTTTGGCGGCAGGGCCATCACAGTCAGGAGTGAGACAGGCCCGGAGTTCTGTGTCATCCAATGTGGCGGTCGCTATCCGCAAGGTGACGGAATTCCCACAAGACGCAGTCTGATCCAGTTGATGCAGGGGGAATACCATCGCGGTTTCTATTTCCACTCCGATGAGGGTGCGAATTCCGTCGTCCAGGGATTCACCGTTACAGAAGGGTATCTGCGAACGGAAGCGGGCGGCGCATTCTATTGTCTGGAGAGTAGTCCAACGATAAGGGCCTGCATCATCACCGGGAATGTGGCACCCCACGGGGGAGGAATTGCCGCCTACGATTCCAGTGCCCGAGTAGAGAACTGTGTCATCAAGGGGAATGTGGCACGCCACGGGGGAGGAATTGCCGCCTACGATTCCAGTGCCCGAGTAGAGAACTGTGTCATCAAGGGGAATATGGCAGCTTCCATACCGCTGGACCTGGATTCTCCCTGGTATGGGTACGGATGTGGCGGTGCGATGACGACCGGCCGAGGGAGTGTTCGTATTCTCAATTGCCAAATCGTGGGCAACTCATCGAGCGATAGTGGCGCCGGCGTATTCTGTTCGGCGGGAAACCCCAAGATTGTGAACTGCACCGTGACAGGCAATCGAGCGGGCCATGCGGGGATGGGCGGAGGCATCTTCTGCGGATCGAATCGAGGGGGTAACACGTGCCATCTCAGGAATACCATCATATGGGGCAACACTGCGGGGTCTTTGGGGAATGACGTCGCTGTGCATACTGACTCGGTGATGCTGTTGACGATGGGATGCCAACTGGAGCACAGCTTTGTCGGAGGCGATCCCAACGACTTGTATGATCCTGATGCATGTGTCGACGGGCGTTGGATCACGGGCGATCCACAGTTCGCCACTCCAGGCTACTGGGATCCCAACGGGACGCTGGACAAGCTAAGCGACGACTTCTGGGTGGACGGCGACTACCATGTGAAGTCCCAGGCCGGACGCTGGGACCCAAACAGCGGTAGTTGGGTCCAAGACGACGTGACGAGTCCCTGTGTCGACGCGGGCGATCCGAACGACCCCATCGGCGAGGAGCCATTTCCCAACGGCGGGCGGGTCAATATCGGCGCCTACGGCGGAACTGCCGAGGCGAGTCTATCGCCCGAGTTGGGCCCGACAGCGGGATTGTGGAGCGAGCCGGTGCCGCTGGTGGAGATCAACACGGATTCGGCGGAGGAATGGTCGCCGGTTCTTTCCGCAGATGGCCTGACGCTGTACTTTGGCCGTGTGCGAGGATCGGATTCGTACTTCGGTCGCATCCTCCAGGCGACCCGCCAGGCGGCTGTGCCCTGGTGCCATTTCAAGGCCATTGCCGAGGTGCCCGGCGTTCTGAACCAGGGAGTTGAACACATGCTATGCCCCTGGATCTCGCCTGATGGTCTGCGGATGTACTACACGCACCAGATTGGCAGTGTGTTCCGCCTGATGGTCAGCGAGCGGCCTGCCGGCTCAACGCAATGGCCGATGGGGAGAGGGGTTTCCGAGATCAACGAGTTGGACAGTCGTCTGCACACGTGCCGACTGACCGTGGATGAGCTGACGATCTTCTTCGCGGGGCCGGATATGCAGGATGACGGGGGCGAATTCGATATCTGGATGGCAAACCGGCCGGACCGCGACGCCCTGTTCGGTGAGCCGGTGAACCTGGCGTGGCTCAACGGTCCTACCAACGATCTACACGCTACTCCGTCGTCTGATGGCCTGTTGCTCTACTCCGCCTCGATCCGCAATGGGCATTATCAGTTGTTCCGGTCCGCACGGAGCGACTGTGCCGGCGAGTTCGGCCCAGCGGTCCACATGGTCTCTTTCGACACGCCGGACGGGCACAGCTTCTTCCCCTGCCTCTCGCCGGACGGCATGGAGTTCTACTTCGTGCGCCAGACCGCCGAAGGCAGGTCCACCCGTGACATCTGGGTTTCCTATCGTCTCGATTAGCCAGGGATCGCGCAGTCAGCGGTCCCGAGCCATTGGTGTTATCGTTATCATGTTGATGGGAGAGCCAAGTATGGGAACGCACAGTCGGGTCGGTTGTCGTCGGGCCAGGGAGTCGAACGAGTTCTACGCGCAGCATGGGTATATGGAGGTGCCCATGCTCGTGCAGTGGATGGCGACGCTTCGATGTGGGCTTCGCTGCGAGCACTGCCTGGCGGTCAGTCGGGAGTCGGGGTTCTCGGATATGCCTTTGGAGGCGGTCCACAGGCTGATCGACGGGATCGCCCAAATGGGAGTGAAGGAGTTCCTGGTCACAGGAGGGGAACCGCTCGCGAGGGAGGACCTGGGCGAGGTGATCGAGCACCTCGGACGCTCCGGCGTGAGCTGGACCCTCAATACTGCGGCCGTGCCCACGAAAGCCCTTCGCGAGGTCCTCGCGCGGAACAAGCCGGGCTTCGTCGCGGTGAGCCTGGATGGTCCGAAGGCGGTACACGACGCCTTTCGAGGTCGGGCGGGCGCCTGGGACGATGCGATGGAGGCGATCCGGTTCTTCAAGTCGCTGGCGACCGTGCGGGTCTGCGCGGGCACGACTGTGACCAGCCGGAATTACGACTGGCTGGATGAGACCTTTCACCTGGTCACGACCAGCGGCGCGGACCAGTGGGGGATTCACCTGCTCGTCCCGGAGGGCCGGGCGGCGGACCGGCCGGACCTGTTCCTCTCGAAGATGCAGCTCAAGAGGCTCATCAAGTTCGTCGCGCGCAGGCGACGCCAGTTCCACGTCCAGATGGCCGACGAGATCGGCTACCTGGGCTATCTCGAACCGCTGGTCCGCGACGTCCCGCTCACCTGCGGGGCAGGCCGGGCACAGTGTGTCGTCCTGCCCGATGGCTCGGTTGTCCCCTGTACGACGTTGGACCGCTCCTGTAGCGCGGGCAACGTCCACGACCGCTCGTTCCAGTCGATCTGGACGGAGGGTTTCGCGGACCTGCGGGCTTGGCGTCCGAGCGGCAGGTGCGGCGGCTGCGAATACGCGGTCGCCTGCAAAGGCGGCTGCTGGCTCCAGCGCAAGGCCGGCACCCAGTGCTTCAAAGAGGTCTGGCACGTGCCCGGCGTGT
This sequence comes from Sedimentisphaerales bacterium, assembly GCA_034678485.1. GTDB lineage: Bacteria > Planctomycetota > Phycisphaerae > Sedimentisphaerales > Anaerobacaceae > PLanc-01. The sequence goes on from JAXDBU010000065.1 coordinate 81,390, forward strand.
TGAAGACTGCGGCGGGAGTCGCCATCTGTCTGGGCGGCCTGGCGGCTCCGACCGAGCGTGTCCTGGCAGCCGTGCCCGACAATCCAACAGAGGCACCACGCATCACGGTGCAGCAGACTTGGAGTCTCGACGAGGCCATCCACACCTGGTACTTCAAGCAGGGCACAACGGCGTATGTCCATAGCTCTGTGCCAAGCTCATGGGACCCGATCTGGGAGGAGGTGGCCTGGAAGTTCCTCGAAGACTTCGCGCAAGACACGCTTCCGCAGGACATCACCGAGCGCTGTGCAAGGGTGCAGGAAGCTCTGGAGACGGAGGAGCGGTCTCTGTCGCTGATCTCGCTGTTATGGCGAGCGGTGAACGGGCCGCTGTTCGAGACGGCCAATGTGCAGGAGTATTCGGACGAAGAGCGACAGACGATCCGCAATACCCTCGCCGCAATCGAGCAGAAATCCGAGCAATGGCGACTGGATATCTTCGAGTTCAGCCTCGATCCCTATCTGACCGACGGCAGAGTGACGCCCCTTTCTCCCGGCAGTGTCACCAAGGGCGGAGGGGGCAGTTCTCGATATGATACAAAGTACTATCTCTTGAAGGATTTGAACGGGGAACGATGGGGGACTGCGGCCGATCCGGAGACGCAAGAGGCAGCACAAGCCTATATGCAAGCTCATCGCTACGCCGAGCAGATGGACCTTGATTTCACGGTTACTCAGGGGGGCATGCGTGGACCCGGTGGACGTGGTTTCTTCGATCCCAACACTCCGTTGGACAGTTCAACCGTGAACACGACGGGGCCGTTCGATGTGCTCAGGGCCAATGGACGCATCTCCCTGACGTTCACGATCAACGGGGATATCAAGTTCTCTCCGTCGCAACAAGCGTACGATCGCAACGAGGAAAGTCTGCTCAATGATGACCCGGGGCAGGACGATGTGAGCACAACGATCTCTGTCACTCTCGAAAACGCGAAATACACCTACACAGAACTGCTGAACGCCGTCTACGAGCAGAACCGGCTCAAGCTGCTGGCGATTGCCTATGACTGGCTGTCGGCGAATACGGTTGGGATGTGGGATCAGGAGGTCCCAATTATCACGGCGGTCTACGAGAACGGTGCGCTGCTTTGGCCTGCGATTCGAGAGATCGTCGCGTCGGATACGATCATCCCCACCGAGGGGCTCAGCGGCAACGCGATGAAGGAGTTCACAGCGGATGAGATCGCCGAGATCCATCGGCGGGCGGTGCTGAAGGACATTGACTTCTGGATGTTCTGACACGGATTCGGCGAAGTCCCGCGGAATTGCGCCTCTGTCATCCTGAGCGACAGCGAAGGATCCGGGTCAAGGGTGAAGGCTGATCCGATGGCCAGATGCTTCACTTCGTTCAGCATGACAACCCGGGCCGGGTCGGGAAGTGGTTCGACAGAACCGGACGAATCGTGGTCCACATAGAAACGGCCCCGGGCGAACTTGATGTTGCCCGGGGCCGTCTTGAATCACTGTTGCATGCAACTCAGATCGATCTCGATCACTCGACAACGAGCTGTCCAGCCGTGATGACGGCGGAGTTGTTGGTCTCGTTCTTCTCCGGGATCTGGTTGTCCGGATCGATCAGCCAGCCGATGTAGTACGTGCCGGCGGGGATATTCGTCGGGAACTTCCCGACCCAGGAAACGTCGGCCGATGCGCCCGGCTCGCAGTCCGCGGCAGCCGTGGTGAGCAGGTAGTCCTCAGCGGTGATCTCCGTATCGGTCGATGCATAGATCGTGATGAGGAATGCGCCCGACTGAGTGCCGCCGCGATTGGCGACCGAGAAGGCGACTTCCAGCCCCTGTCCGCTCTTGCCTGCCGCGACGTTCGACGGTGCGAAGCCCTGATATCTCTCGCCCATGTCGTACAGTTCGGCCAGGATGATCCGTTCCATCTCGGAGCAGGCCATCCACCAGCCGGAGGTCGGCGCATAGTACGGAATCGACTCGTTGCCGCAATCGCACTCCTCATCGGCAGCGTAGCCGCCGGTCCAGAAGTCCCAGCTCACGAGGATCGGTGCCACCGGGTCCGTGGATTTGCAGCACAGCACGGTGCCGCCGGCGTCGGTCAGCAGGCCTGCGGCGCCCCCGGGCTCATCGACGAGCAGTCTGACACGGTCGCCCGGCTGGTACGCCGGTTCGCAGCAGCCGTAGACAGGGCACGGCACGAGCACGGAGCTCAGAACGACCTCGATCAGATCGACATCGCCCGGCGTGACGACCAGCCCGTCCGGGATCGCGACATATGGTGCGAACAGGCCCGTCACGACGAAGTCCTGGCCGACCGAGGAGGTGTCGGACCCGAGGTCCGGAAGGTAGTAAAGCGCGACGTTCTCCACAAAGAGCGCGACCGCGGTCATGTCGTCACCCTGACCACCCGAGCTGATGCGGACTTCCTGGAGGGTTCCGCAATCAGTCTGGAAGGGTTTGGCGAGATCGGCAGCAGAGACCCACCACGTGGAATCGGGTGGGAAGATTCCGGCCAGGCGTCCGGTGCACAGCGCGTACTCGTTGGGGTCGCCGCCGTTGGTCCAGAGGTTCCAACTGACCAGGATTGCGTCTCTTCTGTTGTTGCTGCAGATGATCCTGCCCGAGGTGCCTCGTGGCAGGTCCACGGCACCGTTGGGATTATCCTCGCCGACGAGGACAACGGCATCACCGTAGTCGAAACCGCAAACCCAGCGGTCCGCGCAAGGCGAGTCGCTCCAGGTGACATCCGTCATCATGGGGCAGTAGATATCGCCGTCCATTTGGGAGCAGGCCCGCTTGGCATCCGGCTCGCTCCGATTGAGCAGGCCGCGGACTCGCATGCGGTTGCCCGACCGGATCATCCACCAGTACTCCGTGAACTCCGGGCCGATGACGAGGTAATAGGATTCTCCCTCCTCGGTCACCAAGTACAGGCAGTCGTCCTCGAGTTCCCGCAGGACGCCCTCCCTATCGAAGGGCTGTCCGAGCAGAACCTTGGCGGGATCGACCCATGTCGTCGAGCCGGACGGGTAGGACCCACCCAGCTTGGTGGCGCAGGGACTCTCGTCATCGCTTCCGCCCGTCCACAAGTCCCAGCTCACGAGAATGGACCCGGAGCAGTCCGTGGCATCACAACAGAGGATGGTGCCCGCCATGCCCTTGAGCAGACCTTCCCCGACGGACGGTTCATCCGCCAGCAGGACCACGCGTGTTCCGGGTGCGAAACCCGATGGATAGCTCGGACGACGCACTCCGTTGGGGTCATCTGCATTCGTGATCGTGCTGCAACAGAGCAGAAACACGACCAACAGAACCATCGCATACCGAACGACATGCCGATTCATTTTCGTACCTCCTCCATAATATGTGATGCCCGCCCACACGGGCGAATACCCTAACCGCTCAAGACACACGGGCCTGGAGGGATGGCTCGCTGACCATCCGAGAATGCAAAGGCAGACCCGTGCCGCTCAGGGTATCTTCAGCATAGCACGAATGACCCATAATGCAAGTTTTTTTTCGGACTTTTGCCCTCTGGGGTGAGATTTTCATGCCTGGTCGGTGTTCTGCCAGCCGCAGAATGGCGCAGATTGTCCAAAGAAGCGGCTTTTCGGCTCGGGCGGGGGCCTTTACAATCACTCTCGCTGCACGGCAGCATGACGCCAATTGCAGGAATTGAAGACGGCTGGACGGGAACGATGGTCAGACCTATTGGCATCATATCGGATACGCACGGACTGCTCAGGGGGGAAGCCCGAGGCAGGCTTCAGGGCTGTGACTTGATCCTCCACGCAGGGGATGTCGGCGATCCTGGTGTCCTCGATGAACTCGGGCGGATTGCCAAGGTGGTCGCAGTTCGAGGCAACATGGACAAGGGCCACTGGGCCAACGAATTGGACGAGATTGCGTACGTCAGTGTGGAGGACAAGCAGATCTGCGTCATCCACGACATTGACAGGCTCGCCCTCGATCCGGCGACCGCAGGCGTTCACGTCGTCGTCCACGGCCACTCCCACAAGCCGGCCATCGAATGGGTGGATGGTGTCCTGTATCTCAATCCCGGTAGCGCCGGACCCAAACGATTCCACCTACCCATCAGCATGGCCCTTCTCTTCCTGCGACCTGAAGGGATCAAGCCGGAAATCGTCACGTTGCAGGACGGCCTGCTCTGAGTGTGGTCGCGCCCGCTCGCGCCGCCGCGACTTTTGTGTTTTCCGTGTACAGGTGCTCTGCTATCATGGCGGGCGTCGATCGAAGCTCCCCGGCCGGGGCGTGCCGTCCCGAACCAGGGGATGGTGGGGACTGCATGGAAAGGGATGGAAGCCATGAAGAACGCATATATAGGGCTGGTCGTGTCGGCGTGGGTGGTTGCGGGTTGTTCGAGCGCCGACAAGGAGAGCGAGATGAAACAGTACCAGATCGACGCCAGCGTCCGCAAGCTGGTGGCGCAGATGACCGTCGAGGAGAAGGTCGGCCAGATGACGCAGATCACCCTCGAGCAGTTCGCCAAATCAGGCCAGGACGGATACCTGATCCTCGACGAGCAGAAGCTCCACAACGGCATCGTCCAGCATCACCTCGGCTCGATTCTCAACTGCGGCGGGCAGGCCCGGACTGTGGAAAACTGGCAGGAGATCATCACGAGGATCCAGGATGTCGCCACCAAGGAGACACGGCTGGGCATCCCGATCCTCTACGGCATCGATACCATCCATGGGGCCAACTATGTGCTCGGCGCCACGGTTTTCCCGCAGAACATCGCGATGGCCGCGACGGGCGACGTGGCGTTGATGGAGAAGATCGGTGAGATCTCGGCCCTCGAAACCCGTGCCGCGGGCATTCCGTGGAACTTTGCGCCGGTGCTCGACGTGGCCCGCCAACCGATGTGGCCTCGCATGTTCGAGACCTTTGGCGAGGACCCGTACATCGCCTCGACGATGGGCGCAGCCTACATTCACGGCCAGCAGGGCAACGACATCTCCGACCCGCTCAAGGTCGCGGTCTGCATGAAGCACTACCTCGGCTACAGTTGGCCGCAGTCGGGCCATGACCGCACGCCCGCCTACATCCCGGACCGACAACTGCGTCAGTGGTTCGTCCCGCCCTTTGCGGCAGCGGTCAAGGCCGGCGCGGTGACCTGCATGGCGAACTCCTCCGAGATCAACGGCGTCCCCGTCCATTCGAGTTCGTTCTACCTCAAGAACCTGCTCCGCGACGAGTTGGGCTTCCGAGGATTCGTCGTGAGCGACTGGGCGGACATCGAGAATCTCTACACCCGCGAGAAGGTCGCCAAGGACCGTCGCGAAGCGGTGAAAATGGCCGTCATGGCCGGCATCGATATGAGCATGGTGCCCTACGATTACAGCTTCTATGACACGCTGCTGCAGCTCGTCCAAGACGGTGAAGTGCCCATGAAGCGGATCGACGAAGCAGTGAGCGAAATTCTCCGCGTCAAGTACATGCTGGGTTTGTTCGAGAAACCTTACCCGACGAAGAGCCTCGTCACGAGCGTTGGGTCGGAGGCCTCGCAGAAGGTGAATCTCCAGGCCGCCCAGGAGGCCATCACACTCCTGAAGAACGAAGACGACCTGCTCCCGCTGGCCAAGGGGCGAAAGGTCCTGGTCACCGGTCCGACCGCCAACAAGCTCTCGGTCCTCAACAGCGGCTGGACCTTCACCTGGCAGGGCGACAAGGAAGAGCTGTACCCACAGGACAAGAACACGATCCTCGAAGCGATCCAGAGCAAGCTCGGGGCCGAGAACGTCACCTACGTGGATGCGGTGACCTTCGACAAGGAGATCGACATCGCCCAGGCGGTCGAGGCCGCCGCGGGTGTAGATGCGATCGTCGCCTGCATCGGCGAGCCCGCCTACTGCGAGACGCCCGGCAACATCGACGACCTGACGATGAGCGAGCCGCAGTTGAACCTCGTTGAAGCCTTGGCTAAGACGGGCAAACCCGTCGTGCTCGTGCTTGTGGAGGGCCGGCCTCGCGTGATCCGTACGATCGTGGACGACGCGAGGGCGATCCTGATGGCCTACACCCCCGGCGTGGAGGGCGGCCAGGCGATCGCCGATGTCCTGTTCGGGGACGCCAACCCCAGCGGTAAACTCCCGCTGACCTATCCGAAATTCCCGGGTGGTTTCGTGTGGTACGATCACAAGAACAGCGAGATCCAGGGTGGCAACAAGTACGATCCCCAGTGGCCGTTCGGCTTCGGCCTGTCCTACTCGAAGATCACGTACCGCGCCCTGCGGGTGGACCAGAGCGAGATCAAACCCGACGGCAAACTGACCGCAACGCTCGAAGTGACGAACGACAGCGACCGCCCCGCAAAGGAGACGGTTCACCTGTATCTCTCGGACGTGGTCGCGTCGGTGACGCCTCCCGTGAAGGTCCTCAAGCGATTCCAGAAGGTGGACCTCCCGCCGAAGGCGACGCAGACCGTGCGATTCACGCTGACCTGGGACGACCTGTCGTTCATCGGTCGCGACAACAAGCCGGTCGTCGAACCGGGCGAATTCAAGGTCCTCGTTGGCGACATGTCCGTTAGCTTCACCGCCGTCGAGGGCAGGACGAAATGATCGTCTCCGCCGCGATTCGTGCGGTTCTACGGCCCGGCGAGCAGGAAGCAGCAGATCTCCTTCATGCTGCGGATGTAGAGGCGGTTGCCGATCAGGGCCGGGTGCGACCAGACTTCCGTGCCCTCGAAGAGCGTCAAGCGAGAGATCGGTGCGTAGGCGTCGCTCGCGGCCTTCAGGAGGAGCAATTCCCCTTTGACCGTGACGGCCAGGACGCGGTGGTTGCCTGCGATCAGAGCCGCGTAGTCCGTGAACGCGCCGTCGCCGTCGGTCGAGTAGAGGGTTTCGAGATTGAGGGCCGGATCGAGGCAGAACAGGCCGCGGAAGCAGCCGAAGACGAGGCCGTCGATCGTCACCGGGGTCGAGGTGTCGGGGGCCAGCTTGCGATTCTGGGCGATGGGGATCGGGTTGATTCGGCCGTCGGCGTCGAAGTCGTAGAGGCGAGTCCCGTTGTTCTCGGTGGCGATCAGGACCCGGCCGTCGAGGGCGACCGGCGTCGGCACGTTGAAGTCGCCTTTCTTCGTGGGCAGGAGCGTCCAAAGACGACGGCCGGTGTTCGGGTCCCAGCCGCCCAACGAGGTGGCGTCGTGGCCGACGATCTGTCGGACGCCGCCGAAGGCGCCGAGGATCAGCGAACCGTAGCCTGCAGGCTCGCCGGGGGTCGTCCAGACAATCTCGCCCGTGTAGAGTCCCAGCGCGACCAAGGATGCTTCGGGACCGCCGGGATTGACGATCAGCAGGTCATCGACCACCAGCGGCGTTGAGCACATCCCCCAGGTTGGGAGTTTGGCATTGAACTCCCTGATGATGTTCCGTCGCCAGACGATCCGCCTGCCCTCGATACTGACGCAGTGAAGGTCGCCGAACGCGCCGAGCAGATAAACGAATCCGCCGTCGATGACCGGGGCGGCACGCGGGGAGTTGGTAAACTCCATCTCTTTCGGCGTCGGGTAGGCGACCGTCCACAGTTCCTGCCCGGTCTCGGCGTCGAGGCATCGCCAGATATCCTGGTCCCGCTGCTCGCTCTTGTCGGCGACGATTACGTGGGTCGCGGTAGCTGCAACGCCGGAAAGGCCCTCGCCGGTGAGTCCGCGTTTCCAAAGGAATCTCGCTTGTGCAGGCAGCCTGGCGGGCACGTCGTCGCTGATCCCATCGCGGCCGGGGCCCCGCCAATCCGTCCATTCGGAGGCAGCCTCCGACGCCGGAGAAGACGGCGGTGCAGGGGGTGCATTTTCGCCCAACTGCACGAAGCCCGATTTCGAGGCCATCGCCGCCAGCAATTGCGAGTTGCCTGACATCGACAGCAGGGCATCGACGACCGTTCCCACCGCCGTGGTGCTCAAACGGCTCGTCGCAAATGCCTGGATAAGCGGTTCCGGCGGGGTGCTGCCGAGCACTCGCAGCGTCCCTTTTGCGACGTCTGCAAAACCATCCAGCAGCGGCGTGGCGTAGCTGGGTATAACCGCTACGTCGGAATCGCCCTTGACAACCGCCGTGAGCGCCGCGGCACAGTCGGGCTCTATCACCAGGGGCGGCACCGGCGCCACGCCGTGTTCTCCAAGCATGGCCAGAGCTGCGGCGTACCGCTCGGTGTCGTGACGCGGGCCGAACAGGATTCGATGGTCCTCGAGGTCACCAATGGTCTGGGCGGGGCTCTTCATCCGCACGATGAGGAGACCGGAGACGTCGCAGCCGCCGTCCTCGTCCGTCAGACGGGCGATCGGCCGGATGGGTTCGTTGACCTCCGCCGCGGCTGCCAAGACGACGGAGGTCTTGCCGATGACCACGTCAATCTGCGCTCGGTACGCTCGGAGCATCTCAGTCGGGTCGTTGCCATAGAGGATCTCGACCGGTCGGCCGAGTTTCTCTTCGAGGGATTGGGCAAACAGTGTGTAACTGCGCTTTGCCTGGTCTCTGAACCATGCGGGTGCGAGTCGGGCACACAGCGGGTCCGTCACTGCAATGCGCAGCGGTTCAGACTGCGGGATGCTGAGGTTCTCGTCGATGTTTCGGTACAGGTGGTGGAGCCAGACCGCACCGACCACGAAGGGCACCGGGAAGAGAACCCAGAGCAGCTTCTTCAGATTTTGTCTCATGACGGACTCCCCATAGGCTGTCTGAGCATAACAATGCCGACCTGATGAAGCAAGGTCTCAAAACAGGTACGGCAATTCCGACTTGATTCGATCCTCAGTTCATGGTACAATAACAATGGTCAGATCCCCTGGGTTCAGTGGCGATCGCAGGTCTCTGTGTCCCGGCGGTGGGGATGGACAGAAGGAGGGTGGTTGGATGCTCGGGAGATCGACTGCACCGGCATTATTGCAGGTCATGCGTTCCTTGCTTGTCATGACGGTGCTGACTCTGCCGGTCGGGGCGGAGTACGGCGGCGGTCTGGGGACTCCGGAGAGCCCCTACATGATCTTCACCGCAAGCCACCTGGACGCGATCGGCACCAGGCCGGAGGACTGGGACAAGCATTTCGAGCTGATGGCCGATATCGATCTTGCCAAGTACGGCCTGAACGAATTCCACATCATCGGCACATCCGACGAGGGCCCATTCACGGGCGTTTTCCAGGGCAATCACAAGACGATATCGAACTTCCGGCTATCCTATGAGGACCGCGGGTACATTGGCCTGTTCGGATTGGTCCAGGGCAGTGCGGCGAGAATCAAGAACCTGACGCTGGCGAACCCTGAGGTCGCGAGTGATTTCGGTCGGTACGTCGGGACGTTGGCTGGTAACCTCGAAGCGGGGACCATCGCGAACTGTCACGTGCGGGGCGGCACCGTCCGGGGATTCAGTCATATCGGCGGTCTCGTCGGGCGCAACGACGGCGGTACGATCACCGGGTGCACTGCTTCGGCCCTCGTACAAGGCAACTCTCGCGTGGGGGGATTGGCCGGCCAGAGCTACTTCGGAGTTGTCGAAAGGTGTCGGGCGGACGTCGAGGTGGTCGGTTTGCCGCCCTCCTACTGGGTCGGCGGCCTGATCGGCGAATGCCGCATCGCGACGGTCATCGAATGCCAGGCCAATGCCAGCGTATCCGGAAGCTCGTGTGTCGGCGGTTTGGCCGGCGAATCTCTCACCGGTGCCGTCGAACGCTGCCGCGCGACCGGCGTCGCGTGTGGGAGCGCGAAGGTCGGAGGGATTGTGGGACTCAACAGTGGTGCAACCATCACTGACTGTTATACGACCGCAGAGGTGCAAGCCACGACTTGCGCCGGCGGCTTGGCCGGATGCAATGGCCCGTCGTGTCATTGCGCCGTCTACGAGGCAGGCGTTGTGAGCTGCTGTTATGCGGCCGGTCGGGTTGCAGGCGCCGGCTCAGGCGGTCTCGTCGGCCTGGATGACCGCGGCGAGGTGTTCGATTCCTTTTGGGACCTGGATGCCAGCGGCTGCACGACGAGTGCCGGAGGCGACGGCAAGACGGCAAAGGAAATGGCCACGATTTCGATGTACCACGCCTCGGGTTGGGATTTCGTAGGGGAGAAGGCAAACGGTACAGAGGAAACCTGGTATATGCCTGCCGTTGGAGGGTATCCTCGACTGACGTGGGAGCTTGACCCCGGGGATTTCAATGCGGATGCCCGCGTGGATTTCCACGACTACGGTCGCCTGGCAGCCCAATGGCGCCACGAGGATACGGGCACATGGTCGGACAGCAGTTACGGTGTCCCCGATGGCGTGGTCGATATGGACGATCTGGCCCGCTTCGCGGAGCTCTGGCTTGCCGGTCGTTGAAAGCGCCAGGTCCGCGCGAGACGGGGTGACAACGTTTCGTGCGCATTTGCTTGCCTTTCCGCAACTTCTCTGCATAATGTCCGTCGTCGGTCGGGGGCGACCTTCCTGCTCTCCTGGATGCACGCCAGTCCCGACCGAACGAAGGACACTCACGTAATGGGGTTCTATGCGGACGTATTTTGACTGTGTGCCGTGCTCGATCCGGCAGGTGCTGGATTCCGTGCGGATGGTCACCGACGACGAGACGCTGCACGAGCGGATACTTCGCGAGCTGCTCGGGATGTGGCAACGAATGGATATGCGTCAGAGCCCTCCGGCGATGGCACAGCAGATTCACCGCTGCCTGCGGCAGCTCACCGGCGTTGCGGACCCCTACCTTGACGTGAAGAACCACTACAACGCATTCGCCCTGGGTCTGTATCCGGAGTTGCGCCGACGAGTGGAGGGCTCGCTCGATCCGTTTGAGACCGCGGTCCGCCTGGCCATCGCGGGCAACATCATCGACTTTGGCGTCAACTCCAGCGTCAGGCAGGACGCGGTGCACGATGCGATTCTACGATCGCTGACCGAGCCGATTGACCATGAGGCAGTAGGGCGGCTCAGGCAGGCGGCCGACCGGGCGAAGGATATCCTCTACCTGGGCGACAACAGCGGCGAGATCGTCCTCGACCGGCTCCTCATCGAGCAGATGCCCCGCGAAAGGCTCACTTACGTCGTCCGCGGACACCCGATCCTCAACGATGTTCTGATGGAGGACGCGCGGACCGCCGGCCTGACGGGCCTCGTCGAGGTGATCGACAACGGATCGGATGCCCCCGGCACCATCCTCGAAACCTGCTCGGATGTCTTCCGGGAGCGGTTCGAGCGGGCCGATCTCATTGTCGCCAAGGGCCAGGGCAACTACGAGTCGCTCAGCGACACGCAGCGTCCCGTGTTCTTCCTGCTGCGTCCGAAGTGCGCGGTTCTGGCCCGCCACCTGGACTGTGAATTGGGTCGGTTGATGGTTCTCCGCAGTGGCAACGATCCGGCGAACAGATCTGTCGTATAGCTTCTATGTGTTCTGTTGATTCTGAAGGATACTGAACATGCCGATATTCGAGTATCGATGCGGAAAGTGCGGACATGTGATGGAGGTCTTGCAGAAGGGCCTCAAGGCCAGGAAACCCACGTGCGAGAAGTGCGGCAGCTCGGACACGAGCAAGTTGCTCTCGGGTTTTGCCGTGGGCAAGGGCTCGAGCTCCCCGGCCTGCGATTCCTGCTCTTCTCTGCCGACCTGCGGCGGTTGCTCCGGCGGCTCGTGCCCGATGCCTATGGAATGATGGCGTTGGCTATTGCCGGCGTGCCCGATCAGGGAGCCATTTGCGGCTACTCCATGGCGTCGGGCGGGAGCGTCCTTCTCTGAAGGCGTCCGGGCGGCTTGGCCTCTCCTGTCTCGGAGGGGCGAATCTGGGGTGGATTGGCGGCGTTCACGTCGTTGGGTTCCAGCGGGGTCTTGTCGCTTGCCGTCAGGCGGTCGCCGGTGTTGAACAGCTTCGTTATGGCGGCCTGTGTGGCGCTGTCGTCCCCGAATCCGACCACGCGGTGGATCAGGTCGCAGCAGTATGCGATGCCGGCGACGTTCGCCTGCTGATCCTTTCGGCTCATGCCGAGTGTACTGACGATCTTGCTTTGAACCAGAGGCGTCGTCGATACGATCAATGCCGCGAAGCTCAGGATCAGGAACCCGGCGACGAAACCCAGGGCGCCGGAGAATACCACGTCGAACAGATTCGGGAATCGGATTTTGAACTGACCCGTCAAGAAGACCCACGAGAGCCCGTGCAGGAGGGCGAAGCACCCACCGGCCAGGACAAGCATGCTCAAGGCCAGGCACCACGAGGCGCTGCCCGGCATGGGCACCGACTCGGCAACAAGCGGCGCCAGGAAGATCGATACGTAGATCGAAACAATGAGGTTGAAGAGCAGTGCCCACATCTCGTAGAAGCCCATGCGCACGGCGAGCCAGACGAACAACGCACCCGTCAGAATGGCGATCCAGAACAGCATTGGCGTGCCCCTTATCCGACGACTCTCTTGATTTCCTCAAGGCTCGTAATACCGGCGACGACCTTCCTGAGTCCTGCCTTGCGAAGCTCGGCCAGCCCCTTCTGATTCTCTTGCGTCCTCATTCGTTCGATCAGGGACCCGCTCTTGGCGATCTCGTTCCGCAGGGCGGTATCGACGACCATCAGGTCGAGGATCGCCACTCTTCCGGAGTACCCGATGTGGTCGCAGCGTTTGCAGCCGACCGCCTCGAACACGTGCTGGGGGTCGATTCCCTTCTTGCGCAGGCTGCCGATCTGGCTGTCACTCAACGCTGCCGGCTTCTTACACTCGTCGCACAGGCGGCGCACGAGCCGCTGGGAAACGAGCAGATTCAGCCCCGCCGACAGCAGCAGAGGGGATACGCCCAGGTCCAGGAGGCGGATGATCGCGGTCGCGTTGCTCTCGCAGTGGATTGTAGCCGTGACGAGGTGCCCGGTCTGCGCCGCTCGCAGGGCGATCTCCGCAGTCTCCTCGTCGCGGATCTCGCCCACGGAGATCACGTCCGGGTCCTGCCGCAGGACGCTGCGGAGCGTCTTGGCAAACGTGATTTCCGCTTTCGTATTGACCTCGATCTGACTGGCCTGCGGCAGCACCGCTTCGATCGGGTCCTCGACGGTGATCACGTTGCGAGTGAAACGGTCGATCTCATTGAGCAGAGCGTACAGGGTCGTGGTCTTGCCGCTGCCCGTCGGGCCGGAGACCAGGATCATGCCGGAGGGCTTGCCGATCTGGCTTTGCAGGAGAGCGAATTGCTTCTCAGGCAGGCCCATGTCGGCCAGCGTGAATGAGCCCGCATCCTTGTTCAACACGCGGACCGAGAGCTTCTCACCCTGCAGGGCGCCGGCGCTGGCGACGCGGAACGACGCGGACACCTCTCCACGCCGGGCCATGAAGGCGCCGTCCTGCGGTCGTCTTCGCTCGGCAATATCCATTTCCGCAATGGCCTTGATGCTGTTGATCATCGCTCGGGAAGTGCTCGCATCCAGCTCCTTGACGGTCCGCAGGGACCCGTCGATCCGCAGCCGGATGGTGTAGGTGGACTGGTCCTTGGGATCGATCAGGATATCGCTGGCCCGTCGCTCCAGCGCATCGCCGATCATGGCCTCCGTCAGAGTGAGAATCCTGGCGTCCACTCGTTTTGCGGCGCCATGTCCGTAGATTTCGTCGATACTGCGCCCGGCGGAATCCAGCAGGTGCAGCGCCGTATCCTCTTCCTGGGAGTGGAGATGAATCGAACGAACGGCGGTGATCGCGTGCTGAATCTGTTGCTTGAGAACGTCGAAGAAGCCCTCCTGGGTCTGGCGGCTCTTTCTCGCGGTGTCGATGAGAAACAACGTCAGGAGCAGGAACGGCCCGGTCAGCAGGGTGACCAGATTGGCTACCGCCTTGTACTTCTTGGGCACCAGGGGACTGAAGTGCGCCCGTTGGACGAGGTACATGCACAGGTACACCCACGCGATCAGGAGGATCAGTCGCAGCGGGTTGAAAGGCAGATCTGCGAGTGACAACACGTCACCCTGTCCGCCGGGGATGCACCCCGACGGCGCCCGTCCCACGATCTCAATGGCTCCCAATACCTGCATAGACCCTCTCTATCCTCCGAGAACGAACATCGAC
>JAXDBU010000066.1:0-62207 GCA_034678485.1 Sedimentisphaerales bacterium
CTGTGCCAGGATTTCATGCGTCCGGTGTTGCACAGGAGCCGGCGGGCCTGGCCCCCTTCGGCGGGAATGATGTACAACTCACTGTCCTTCTGGAGCAGCATGTAGCTGCGGGCCCTGCAGAAGACGATCCACTTGCCGTCGGGGGAGTAGCGGCCGAAGTAGTTGCTCACGCCGTTGTTCGACGCCCCCTCGACCGGCTCGGGCGTACCCCCCCTGCCCTCGTTGAACAGGATGCGATACAGATCGAACAGGAACGGCTTGCCGTCCTCGACGAACTCCTTGCACTCCGCGCGGGTCAGAAGAATTCTCCCCTGGCCCTGCGTGTGCTGGAGGTCATAGGCTCGACTGCGAGCGAAGAGCACGTATTGGCCGTCGGGGCTCCAACACGGATTGCTCTGGACATACTGGGGATCGTCCGCTCCCGGCAACGTGCTGAATGTCTTCATCCGGCGGTCATAGACGCACAGGATGCCTTTGATCGGGAAGAACAACTGGCTGAACGCCAGGTCCGGCATCGGCACGAACACGGATTTGTCCTTGACCGTGCTGAGCACGTATCGCCCGTCAGGAGAAATCTGCGAGAGCAGGCCGAATGTCTGTTCGCCGTCCTCTTTCCTGTAGTCGTTCCATGTGATGATGTCGCTGGTGGCCAGCAGCATCTGTTGCTGGACCGGCGTGATGACGTAGGAGCCCTTGCTGTTGGCGTAGTCCACATCCATCGCAAGCGTGCGTCCGTCCTGGGAGAACGAATGGCAGTTCCCGCAGACGGGCAGGTTCTCCAGGATGACCGGAGGACACTGCGGTGATGAAATCGACCCGAACCGCCAGCGGATGTGCGAGGGGTCTTTCACCGCGTCCTCAAACGGCAGATTCACCTCTCGGTAGAACAAGGGCGCCCCGACTTCATCCGTCGAGGTCCGGATCGCGAATGTCGTCGCGGAGACGACACGGACCGGTGTGTCCGGCCGAACGCCTACCACCAGAACTCCTGCCGCTTTCTCTCTTGATGCCGCCTGGATCCGTTCCCACTCTTGCGGCGTCGGCATCCACTGCGGTTCTCGCGTCACGTGGCGGATCGCCGGCTGACTGTCTCCCGGTTCCACCTGGATGAGCCACACGGTGTCTTGCGCCTTTGCACCCTTCCAGCGGAATGCCGGCGGCACGATCTCCGGCGGAAACACGGTCCCGTTCTGGGGATACACCATCGTCAGGCTCGCGGCGTTCGGGTCCTTCCGGTAGGCGGCCAGGACATCCTCTGCGTCCAGGGACCTGCCGCCCATCCATGCGATCACAGCGATGACCACTGCGATCCCAATCCCTCCCAACAACCAAGAGAGCCGTTTGCGCATCCACTTCCCTCACACGCACCCCATTTCGCGACGATTCCGACAGGCACAACGCACCCAGGCCCGCCAGATGCGTTCCGTCACGGATTCCGCAAGCCAGTCTAACACATCCGCAGGGCACGATCCAGAGGAAGGACGTGGCTCAACGGGCTCTCGTCTTCGAAAGCTCAGCGAGATCCCGCCTGCTTGGAGCGACCTGTCGGAAGTCGCTCCGGTCTGGCGTAGGAGAAGAAGACGACCAGGACCAGACCGAGGACCGCCAGGCCAATGCTCAGGATTTGGGAGATTGTCAGGCCGGCGGTTTCAAATGGATTATCATCACGGACCATCTCCACAGAGAATCGCAGGATGCCGTAGAGGATGAACATGATACTGAACGTCACGCCGGGTTTCGTGAGAACACGATACCGCCCTGCGCCTTCCGCTTTCCGGGAACGACGCCAGATGCCGTAGAGGATCACAGTCAGCAGCGCCGCCCCGCCTGAGGAGTACAGTTGCGTCGGATGGACCGCCAGACAGCGGTATTCGCCATCGGTGACACGCTCAGTCTGGGCGGGCGTCAGAAGGTTCGGCGGCTTGAGCCCGGCGACATAATCGCCCTGCTCGTCTGTGTACCCGAAGTACTCCTCGGGCAAATACAGCCGGGGCTCGAGTCGATGGCGGGCGGCGTCCGGGGCGATCTGGCTCCTGTAGGCAAACGAGCCGTACGGGAACCGCACGGCCCAGGGCAGGTCGGTGGGTCGGCCGTAGCAGCAGCCGTTCAGAAAGCACCCGATCCGACCGAAGATCAGTGCGGTCGTTAGCCCGATCGCCAGCACATCGAGGTAGTGGCACAGGGGCAGCTTGTGATACCGAATATAGAACACAATCACCGCAATGGCGAGCACGACGCCGCCGATCAGTTCCAAGCCGCCGTTCCAGATGGCGAAGAAATCACCCCAGCTGTCGCGGAACTGGTCCGGGTAATGGATGATGTAGAAGACTCTCGCGCCGAGGACGCCCGCAATGAGCGAATACAGAGCGGCATTGGTGATGTGCTGAGGGTCGCGAGTGAAACGGTGGCTCAAGTAGCGGATAACAGTTACCGCGGCCAGGAACCCCACGACCATCATGAAGCCGTAGCTCTTGACCGTCAGATGAACGATGGGGATCTCGAACAGCTCCGGGTGCATCCGATCACTGGGACTTCACAATCCTGTTGTTTTCATCGAGGATGACGACCTTGGGCCTCAACTGGGCGGCCTCTTCCGGCGTGCACAGGGCATAAGCGAAGATGATGATGATGTCCTTCGGATGGATCAACTGGGCCGCGGCGCCCAGGATGACCACCTTGCCGGCGCCCGGCTCGCCCGGCACGGCATAGGTCTCCAAGCGGTTGCCGTTGTTCAGATCGGCCACCGTCACCGCCTCGTAGGGCACGATGCCTGATGCCTTCATGAGGTCTTCATCAATCGCGATGCTGCCCGGATAATGGAGCTTCGCATCCGTAACCCGAGCCCGATGCAGCTTACTCTTCAATACTCTTATCAACATAATCCAACGTCGTGTGTACTGTTCCTCGCACTCAATCGTGCGGCATTATACCCTATTTGCCGGTCGTGTCCACCACGATATTGTCGATCAGACGGGTGGAGCCGAGCCGCCCGGCCATTGCGACCAGAGTCTTGCTCTGGAGTCGGTCAACCGGTTCGAGGCTCGCGGCATCCACGATGCTGACGTACTCGACCCGGAAGGCGGGCACTTCCCGCAGGACTTCCTGCATTTCCTCGGCAATTCGGGCCGCATCCCGTTCGCCCCCGCCCACCAGCTCGCGGCATCGCTGCAAAGCCCGGTAGATCACCGGGGCCTGATCCCTTTCCTGCGGGCTGAGGTACCGGTTCCTGCTACTGGTTGCCAACCCGTCCGGTTCGCGACCCGTGGGGCAAACGACGATCTCCATGGGCACATTCAAGTCGGCCACCATCCGCTGGATCACCGCAACCTGCTGGGCGTCCTTCTGGCCGAAGAAGGCGGCGTCGGCGCCGACGATATTGAAAAGCTTGGTGCAGACGGTGGCTACTCCTCGGAAATGCCCCGGCCGGGACCGGCCGCACAGGGGCTCCGTCAGCTTATCCACTGTGACCCAGGTCAGGTTGTTCCGGGGGTACATCTCGGCCGGGGTCGGTGCGAAGATCGCATGGGTGCCGTGCTTTTCGCAAAGCTCGACGTCCTTCTCGAATGGACGCGGGTACCGCTCGAAGTCCTCGCCGGGCCCGAACTGGGTCGGGTTGACGAAGATGCTGACGACCACGTAGTCGCAGCGCCGGGCGGCCGCGTCGATCAGCGACGCGTGTCCGACGTGCAGGGCGCCCATGGTAGGGACGAACCCCACGGTCTTGCCCGCCGCGCGGGCCTGGGCCACAAACAACCTGATTTCAGCTATCGTTTTCGCGATCTGCATCTGTGCCTCACGTAGGGTGCGTATCACGCACCACTCAACTGTCCTGCCGCCGCCGGGAGGTAGGCCCGGACCTGGCGGACCAGGTGCGCCACGACGTCGTCCGCATACCCGGTCAATCTCGACGCCGGCACCCGAATCACGGGCGACGCCTTCCAGCCCGCGAACAGACGTTTGTAGTCGTTGTCCAGGGCCTCCAGGAACTCGATCTTCATCGTCTGCTCGTACGGGCGGTTGCGGCTGTGAATCCGCGCCAGGCAGTTGCCCGGCGAATCCTCCAGATAGATCACGACCGACGGCGTCGCCGCTTTCTCGGCAAAGGGCGGATAGATGCCTTCGTAGAGCTTCAACTGGTCGCCGTCGAGGAGCCGCCTGGCGTAGATTAGCTCCTTGTCGAAGACATAGTCCGTCACGAAGACGCGGTCCGTCGGCAGGTTCGCAGGGTCCAACTGCTTCGCACGGTACACCAGAAAATAGAGCTGGGAATCCAGGGCAAGCTCCGCCTTTCCGGCGTAGACCTGCGGCAGGAAGGGATTCGTGTCGTAGGGCTCGAACAGCATCGTCGCCGGCAGCAGCTCCGCCAGCTTCTTCGCCAGCGTGGTCTTGCCCACCCCGATGACGCCCGCGACGCTGACGAGACGCGGCGCCTGCGAATCGAGAAGGAAGCTGCCGCCGCCCAGACGGCGCGACAGCTCGGTCACGGACTCCCCGAGCGAGGGGTGAACCAACTGCGGATTCAGTTGGCACAGCCCGTCCAGAACAAACGAGCGAAGGTGGATATCGGGGTGCGGCACGACCAGTCCCGGCCAGTCGATTACCTCGTCGCCATACAGCAGCAGGTCCAGGTCGATGGGCCGGGATTGCCACGACGTGTTGGGTCGGCGCCCCAGTGCGACCTCGGTCGCCTTCAGTCGCTGCAACAGTTCCTCCGGCTGCAGGGCGGTCCGGATCTCCGCGACGCCGTTGAGGTACTTGGGCTGATCCGTCCTTCCCAGCGGAGCAGTCTCCTGGATATCGCTGACCCGGGCGACCTCGATGCTCCCGTTGCCGCCGAGGAGTCGCAGCGACTCCCGGATGGACCGCTGGCGGTCTCCCAGGTTGCTGCCCAATCCAATATAAGCTATCACGCGTTCGGTCATGCAGGACTCCGTGTGCATGCCTTTGTCATACTGAACGAAGTGAAGCATCCGGCCCGCGGACGAGAGTCCCGCTTCGAGTGCGGAACAAATGTCGCCCTCGTGGCCCAGATCCTTCGCTCTCGCTCAGGATGACAAGAGAGAACATGCTCAAGATGACAGGAGGCACTCCCTATGTCCATCTTCCGTCGTCGCATGTCATAACTTGGCGAGCCGGCCCAAGGCATCCTTGACGTTCTCGGGCAGGCCGAAGGCGGTCAGACGGACATAGCCCTCGCCCGCCGGCCCGAAGCCGGCCCCCGGCGTACACACCACGTTCACCTTGTTCAGGAGCAGATCGAAGAACTCCCACGACCCCACGCCCTCGGGCGTCCGGACCCACAAGTACGGGGCATTGACGCCGCCGAAGACCTGGTAGCCGAGCTTCGTGAGTCCCTCGCGGATCATCGCTGCGTTGGCCATGTACAGATCGATCGTCTGCTGGACCTGCTTGGCCCCGTGCTCCGAGTAGATCGCGGCGGCGCCCACCTGCGTGATATACGAGACGCCGTTGAATTTCGTGCAATGGCGACGCTTCCAGATCGGCGCGACGTCCACCGCCTGGCCGTCTTTTGTGTAGGCCTTGAGTTGCCTGGGCACGATGCTGTAGGCGCAGCGAACGCCCGTGAAGCCCGCGGTCTTCGAGCAACTGCGGAACTCGATGGCGACCTCCTTGGCCCCTTCGATCTCGTAGATCGAGTGCGGGATCTTCGGATCGCTGATGTAGGCCTCGTAGGCCGCGTCGAAGAAGATCACCGCCTTGTGCTTGCGGGCGTATTCGACCCACTTCGACAACTGGGCCTTCGTCGCGACCGAGCCGGTCGGGTTGTTCGGGAAGCACAGGTAGACCATATCGACCGCCTTGCGAGGCGGCGCGGGCACGAACCCGTTCTGTGCGGTCGCAGGCATGTAGACGATGCCGGCGTACTGGCCTCCGTCGCCCGCTTCGCCGGTCCGACCCGCCATGACGTTCGTATCGACGTAGACCGGGTAGACCGGGTCGGCGACCGCGACGACGTTCTTGACGCCGAAGATCTCCTGCATGTTGCCGGTGTCCGGCTTGGTCCCGTCGCTGACGACGACCTCGTCGAGGTCGATGCTCACGCCGCGTTTGGCGAAGTCGCCTTCGACGATGGCCTTGCGGAGGAATTCGTAGCCGACGCCGCTGTCTTCATAGCCACGGAACGTCTCGCGCCGACCCATCTCGTCGACCGCCTTGTGCATGGCCTCGATCACCGCCGGCGCCAGGGGCTGGGTCACGTCGCCGATCCCCATGCTGATGACCTTCGCTTGCGGGTGCTCCTGCTTGAACACGCGGACCCGCCGACCGATCTCGGGGAACAGGTACCCCGCTTTGAGCTTCAAATAGTTCTCGTTGACTCTGATCATGGTTTCGTAATCCTTCCGGTTCTCCGCTCTGGCAGCAGTGTGTGAGACGCACAGCAGTGCAGTGTGGTTTTCACGTCGAATCAGGGTGAGCATTCTATGACCCGACTGCGGCAGCGTCAAGGCACAACCTTCGCCGAGAGGATCGCAGAGTGCGATCGACTCCTGTCGTAACAACGTTCTGGACTTGTCATGCTGAACGAAGTGAAGCATCTGGGCTGCGGACACAGACGTGCTCCGTTCTCTCTCCCCGCCCAGATCCTTCGCTGTCGCTCAGGACGACAAATCCGCGACAGAACAAGGTTCCTCGTGGAGCGAGCGTCCCCGCTCGTCTTCCTACCGTCGGTCGCCCCAGGTCCCAGAGGCGGAAACTCGTTGCGTGGGTCACCCGGGATGCTATAATGGCCGCACTGAGCTAAATGCTGACAGACGCATGGCGGGCTCCCAAACGCCACACAAGCCGTTTGGGGACTCGCTTCCATGCACGCGTTCTTGAAAGGAGGACCGTAGGATGTCGCAGTCGCGCAAGCCCACCGAATCAACCACTTCCCCTATGTCTTTGAGTCGTCGGCACTTCATGGCCGGCGCCGGGGCGGCGGTCGCATCGTTCACCGTCATCAAGCCGAGCCTGGTCCGAGGCACTGCGGCCAATTCCCAGATCAATCTCGGTCTGGTCGGCTGCGGCGGACGCGGCACCTGGCTCGCCAAGCTCTTCAAGGAGCACGGCGGATACAACGTCGTCGCCGTCGCCGACTACTTCCAGGACCGCGCCGACAGGGCCGGCAACGAGCTGGGCGTGCCCCAGGCAAACCGGTTCACAGGTCTCAGCGGGTATTTGAAGGTGATCGAGAAGGCGGACGCGGTGGCACTCGAGACGGCCCCGTACTTCCGACCCGAGCACGCGGCCGCCGCGGTTCAGGCAGGCAAGCACGCCTACCTCGCCAAGCCCGTCGCGGTCGATGTGCCCGGCTGTCTGACCATCGGCGAAAGCGGCGCCAAGGCCACCGCAAAGAAGCTGGCCTTCCTGATCGACTTCCAGACCCGCGCCGATCCCTTCTACATCGAAGCGATTCGCCGCCTGCACGACGAGAAGGCCCTTGGCGAGATCGGGTTCGGCGAAGCGATCTACCACGCGACCTGCCCCTTCGGCGGGATGTACGACACCTGGCGGAACGACCCGCAGAACGCGGAGAATCGCCTCCGCGCCTGGGGGCTCGACAAGGTCCTCTCCGGCGACATCATCACCGAGCAGAATATCCACACCCTCGACGTGATGAACTGGATCATGGGCGTGCCGCCCGTCTGGGCGGTGGGCACGGGCGGTCGGAAGTTCCGTCCCGTTGGCACGTGCTACGACACGTTCAGCCTCCTGTTCCAGTACCCCAACAACGTCGGCATCACGTTCAGCTCGCGCCAGTGCGAGGGCCATGGCACGCAGCCCGAGGGCATCCGCAACCGCATGTTCGGCACCCAGGGCATCCTCGAGACCGAGTACGGCGGCCAGGTCCTCATTCGCGGCAAGAACTTCTATCGCGGCGGCTCCTCGCCGGGCATCTACAAGGACGGCGCCGTCGCCAATATCAAGACCTTCTACGACAGTATCACGACAGGCAAGTTCGACAACCCCACCGTCGAGACGAGCGTTCGCAGCAACCTCATCACGATCCTGGGACGCATGGCGGCCTATGAGAATCGCCTGGTCACCTGGGACGAGATGCTCAAGAAGAACGAGAAGCTCGACGCCAATTTGAAAGGTCTCAAGACATGACGAACACAGCAGTGAGCCGTCGGCGGGTGCTCGGCGCCGCTGCGGGCGCGTTCGCAGGTCTGACGTTCCTGCCCGGCCGGACCCTGCTCGGCCAGGAGGAGAACCGCCCAAGAGGACAGCGCGCCCCGCGCGGGTTCAGGCTGGGCGTCTGCGACTGGACCATCGGCAAGCGATGCGACCCCGCGGCCTTCGCCCTCGCCAAGAAGATTGGACTCAACGGCGTCCAGGTGGACTTTGGAGGCGGACCTGAGACGGACCCGCCGCTGTTCGACGCCCAACTCCGGAAACGCTATGCCGAGCAGACCAATACCCAGGACATGCGAATCGCCTCCCTGGCGATGGGCGTGCTCAACGAGGTCGCCTACAAGAGCGACCCGCGCGCGGAGCAATGGGTGGACAAGGCCATCGACGTCGCCCAGGCAATGCCCATGAGACAGAAGATCATCCTGCTGGCCTTCTTCGGCAAAGGGGACCTGAAGAACGACGCCGCAGGGACCGACGCGACGGTCGCGAGGCTCAAGAACGTCGCCGCCAAGGCCGAGAAGGCCAACGTGACCCTCGCCATCGAGTCCTGGCTCAGTGCCGAAGAGCACATCGCCATCCTCGACCGCGTCGCTTCGCCTGCGGTGCAGGTGTACTACGACGTCGCCAACTCCCACAAGATGGGCTACGACATCTACAAGGAGATCTGCACGCTCGGCAAACGAATCTGCCAGTTCCACGCGAAGGATTACGACGACCTCTACGGCAAAGGCTCCATCGACTTCGCCCGTGTCCGCGAGTCGATGGACAAGATCGAGTATCGCGGCTGGCTGGTCATGGAAGGCGTCAAGATGCCGCTGGGCGTCGAGGAGAGCTGCCGGTACGACGCAGAGTACCTGCGGACCGTGTTCCCCCGAAGGGTCTGACGCAGAAAACGCATGGCGTCTGGTCCCTTCTTGTCATCCTGAACGAAGTGAAGGATCTGGGCTGCGAAGGGGCGTTGTCTCTCATTCGTGTGCCAGATCCTTCGCTGGCGCTCAGGATGACCAGACTGTCACCTGCTGCTGGAAATGATCAACAGAGCAGCGCCGTGGTGATGACGTTTCGGTAATTTGAATTTCTGCCATTTGGATCTGTTTCGGATTTCGGGTTTCGAATTTCGAGTTTTCTTCGTTGAAAGGCAGGTGTGACGATGAGAGTGCACAAGCTGCTCGTGGTGCTCGCAACACTCCTGATGACAACCCTGGCGGTCGCGACGCCGCTGGACGACTACGTGGCCAAGCCGGACGCCAGCTACACGTATAGCGTGGTCAAGACCATCGATCACCCGCTCGGCAAGATCCATATCCTCGACATGAAGTCACAGACTTGGCGGACCAGCGCGGAGGTCAACCGCACGCTCTGGCAGCACTGGCTGACGATCATCGTCCCGAACGGCGCCACGAGCGACACCGCCCTGCTCTGGATCAACGGCGGCAGCAACGGGGGCAACCCGCCCTCCGGCCCGGACGGCATGCTCACCCAGATCGCCCTCCAGAGCAGAACCGTCGTCGTGGACCTCAGGCAGGTGCCGAACCAGCCGCTCGTCTTCCCGGACGACCCCGGCAACCAGCGGCACGAGGACGCCATCATCGCCTACACCTTCGACAAGTGCGTCCGGACGGGCGACACGACCTGGCCGCTCCTGCTGCCCATGGTCAAGAGCGCCGTCCGCGCGATGGACACAGTCCAGGACCACCTGGCCAAACCCGCCAACGGGAACCTGAAGATCAAGCAGTTCGTCGTCTCCGGCGGCTCCAAGCGGGGCTGGACCACCTGGCTGACCGCCGCGGTCGATAAGCGGGTCCGCGCCATTGCGCCCTGCGTGATCGATGTGCTGAACATGGACGAGCAAATGCGCCACCACCTGGCCGCCTACGGATTCTACTCGACCGCCATCGGCGATTATCAGGCGCACGATATCTTCAGCCGGCTCGACACGCCCGAGGGACAGAAACTCATCAGCTTCGTGGACCCCTACGAGTACCGCGACCGCTACACGATGCCCAAGTTTCTCCTGAACTCCTCGGGCGACCAGTTCTTCCTGCCCGACTCCGCCCAGTTCTACTTCAACGACCTGCCCGGCTCGAAGTACCTCCTCTACAACGCGAACACCGACCACGGGCTCAAGGATTCCGACGCCGACAAGGCCATGCTCGCCTGGTACGCCGGCGTTCTGGCGGGGCGCGAGCTGCCGCAGTTCTCGTGGCAGGTCCCAGGCGAGGGACACATCGTGGTCACCACCAAGACCAGGCCGACGCAGGTAGCGCTGTGGACCGCGACGAATCCGAGCGCCAGGGACTTCCGCCTGGAGACCATCGGCAAGACATGGGCCGCCTCCCCCCTGACGGGCACGAACACCGGGGTCTACGACGCCCAGGTCAAGGCCCCCGAGAAGGGCTGGACCGCGTACTTCGTGGAGCTGCGATTCGACTCCGGCGCGCCGGTCCCCTGCCGCTTCAGCACCGAGGTCCGCGTCGTCCCCGACACATTGCCCCACAAGGACATGGTGAAGGGGCCAGTTAAGTGATTGGCCTTGCAGCCTCACGAACCGAGAACAACACCGAGGAAAGGGATTGAGACTTGATGGGAATGGATGCACTGGTCCTGCTGGCGGCGGGGACGCCCGCCCAGACTCATCCGGCGATCCCTTTGATGATCCTGGCCGTCGGGATCGCCATCGTCATCGGCATGATCGTGGTGCTCCGCGTCAACGCCTTCCTGGCGTTGATCGCCGCCGCGATCGTCGTGAGTCTGCTGTCGCCCGGGCCGTTCGCCGGCCGGATCACGCGGGTCGCCGAGGCCTTCGGCACCACCGCCGGCAAGATCGGCATCGTCATCGCCCTGGCGGCCATCATCGGCGACTGCCTCATCGCCTCCGGTGCCGCAGATCGCGTCGTGCGGATGTTCGTCCGCCTGCTAGGCGAGAAGCGATGCGAGGTCTCGCTCATGGCCAGCGGCTTCGTCCTGTCGGTCCCGGTCTTCTTCGACACCGTGTTCTACCTGCTGCTGCCCCTGGCCCGTTCGATGCACCGTCAGACGAAGCGAAGCTACCTGCTGTTGATCCTGGCGATGGGCGCTGGCGCTTCGATCACGCATTCGATGGTCCCTCCCACGCCGGGACCGCTGATCATCGCGGAGACGCTGCACATCGATCTGGGCACGATGATCGGCATCGGGCTGCTGTGTTCCGTCCCGACCGCGATCGCAGTCCTGTTCCTCGTTCGCTGGCTGGCGAGACGAATCGAGATCCCCATGCGCGCACTCGAAGGCGGGCGGACCGAACCCGATCCGCTGCCCGACGACAAGCTGCCCGGCCTGTTCCTGTCCGTCCTGCCCATCATCCTGCCGGTCCTCCTGATCACGATGCACACGGTGGTCTCGTCGCAGGCCAAGGGGGCCCTTGAGGAGTCCACCATCAAGCACGTCGAAGGTTACACCGCCGTGCTCGGGAATCCGAATCTGGCGATGGCGATCTCCGCAGCTATCGCGCTGTACGTCCTCTGGCGACAGCGCAAACCCGGACGCGACGGACTCGCCAAGATGATCGAGACCTCGCTCATGAGCGCGGGCGTCATCATCCTGATCACCTCCGCGGGCGGCGCGTTCGGCGCCATGCTCAAGGACGCTCGGATCGGTCCGGCCATCATCCAAATCCTCTCTCCGGGTGGCACCACCCAGCAACTCGGGGGCCTGACGCTCCTGTTCATGGGCTTTCTCGTCGCCTTCCTCATCAAGTTCGCCCAGGGCAGCAGCACGGTCTCGATGATGACCACCGCGGGCATGATGGCGACGCTCATCCCCCCGACGGACGTGCTCGGCTTCCACCCGGTGTATGTCGCCTGTGCCATCGGCTGGGGCGCCCAGTGCGGCAACTGGATGAACGACTCGGGCTTCTGGGTCTTCGCCAAGATGGGCGGGCTGACCGAGGTCGAGACCCTCAAGACCTGGACGGTCACCGTCAGCAGCACCGCGGTCATCGGCCTGCTCGTTACGACAGCCTTTGCGACTCTCCTGCCGTTGGCCTGAACTTCGAAATACGATGCTTTTCATCGGGCGTCGAATGAGGTATCCTGCCGGTATGTATGTCGGGCCTGTTTTCTCTTGTCATCCTGAGCGACAGCGAAGGATCCGGGCAGCGAGTGAAATGCGACTCTCGCATCCAAAGCACAATCGCAATTCCCGCGCCGGATGCTTCACTTCGTTCAGCATGACAAGGCAAACGTGGAGGTGCTTGAGTTGAAAGCGTTGCTCTATACAGGACCCTATGCCTTCGAGTTCACCGACGTCCCCGAGCCGTCTGTCGGCGGCGACGACGTCCTGGTCCGGGTCAAGGCCTGCGGGATCTGCGGTTCCGACGTCGCGGGCCACACCGGCAAGACGGGTCGACGGCTCCCGCCGCTCATCATGGGCCACGAGGCCGCAGGCGTCGTCGAGCGAGTGGGACGCAGCGTCGTAGACTTCACGCCGGGCGACCGCATCTGCTTCGATTCCACGGTCTACTGCAATCAGTGCCCCGCCTGCAAACAGGGTTTGTTCAATCGCTGCGTGAAGCGCCAAGTGTTGGGCGTCTCGGTCCCGGAGTTCAAACGCGACGGCGCCTTCGCGGAGTTCGTCGCAGTGCCCCACTGGATCTGCGCCAGGCTCCCGGACCACATGTCGTTCGTGCGGGCGGCCCTGCTGGAGCCCGCCTCCATCGGCATGCACGCGGCCGGTCGGGCGCCGATCTCGAAGACCGACACGGTCGTGGTCGTCGGCGCCGGCACGATCGGCCTCTTTATCCTTCAGGCGGCGAGGCTCCGTGGGGCCGGGACGGTCATTGCATCGGACCCCAATGAGTTTCGGCTCGATCTCGCCAGGAAGGTCGGCGCCGACGCCTGCTTGAATCCGACCAGGGTCAACCTGAGGGAAGCCGTCCTGGAGAAGACGCAAGGTCGCGGCGCGGACGTGGTGTTCGAGGCGGTCGGCTTCGCGGAGACCTTCCGCCAGGCGGTGGCGATCACCCGCACGGGCGGGCACGTTGTCGCCGTCGGCAACCTCCAGAAGGAGGTCGAGTTCAACCTGCAGGAACTCGTCTCGCGAGAGCTGACGTTCACCGGCTCCTACGCCAGCTCGGGCGAGTTCCGGACCTGCATCGACCTGATCGCCTCGGGCCAGATCGATGTCGGGCCGTTGGTCAGCGAGGTCCTGCCGCTGCGTGAAGGCCCCGCCGCATTCAGACGCCTGCTGGAGGCCAGGGAAAACCTGTTGAAGATCGTATTGGAGCCGTAGTCGGTTGTAGTGACGCCGTAAGGCGTTATCTTCCTTGCGATAGAAGATATGCCCCTTCGACAAGCTCAGGGCAGGCTCTGACGGGCACACGACGAACAGAACTGCTCTGGATTGTATGGAGAACTCGGGATGGAGAAGCTTTTCGATTTGTCGGGCAAAGTCGCCGTCGTCACGGGCGCCAGTCGGGGACTCGGCCAGTATTTCGGCCGGGCGCTCGCCAAGGCCGGCGCGGACCTGGTCATCACCAGTCGCGATCCGGCCCGTTTGATACCCTTCAAGGAGGAAATCGAGGGACTGGGGCGCAGGGCCCTGCCCATCAGACTCGACGTGCTGAACGAGACCGACATCACAGGCATGGTCCGCGCCGCGATCAGCGAATACGGGCGGATCGACATCCTCGTCAACAACGCCGGCCTGAACATCCGCCACCCCGCGACCGACTTCACCTGGAAGGAGTGGGACACCGTCCTGAACACGAACCTCAAGGGCGCGTTCTTCGTCGCCCAGGCGGTGGGCAGGGAGATGATCCGGCGTGAGTATGGGCGGATCATCAACATCGGCTCGTGTACGTGTCTGTTCGGGATGGAGGGGATCGGTCCGTACTGCGCCAGCCGAGGCGGCGTCCTCCAGATGAGCCGCAGTCTGGCAGCCGAGTGGGGTCGATACGGCGTGACCGTCAACGTCCTGGCGCCGGGGTGGTTCCAGACCGCCCAGAACAAGGCCCTTTACCAGAACGAGAAATGGGTCCAGTACATCACGGACCGCATCCCGCTCGGTCGCCCCGGCCAACCGAACGACCTCGACGGCGCCGTGATCTTCTTAGCCTCGGATGCGTCCGCCTACATCACCGGCCAGATCCTCCTTGTGGACGGCGGCTTCACCACCGGCGCCACCAAGGCCATCTCGTGAGATGGTGGTGTAGCTCACGGAGAACCCGGGGAAATCGTCACACAGTCCACCCATCCGCAGTCCTGACCCGCGTCGCCCTGCCAACCCTTGGCATAACGCCATTTGACTGACTGCCAGCCGGACGGCAAGGGGAATGTTCTCTCCTCCCAGTCCTTGTTCCCGTCGATACGCAGACAGTATGCGTCGTCAATGTAGAACTCCAGATACACGCCGGGTTGAGACGATACTTTCCAGTGGAATCGGATGGACCCTGCCCGACCGCCCGACAACGACAAGCCCTGCGACACCTTCATCCAGGATTCCTGAAGGGAACCTATGTCTCCGCTCTGTGCAGCATCGTCGTTGAAAACTGAGCGGTAGTATGTCCCTCTCTGCCAGAACCACTGTGCATCGCCCCCTGTACTGACAGGGAAGCCCTCCACTTCGATGGCCTCTGCAAGACCGCCCTTCGTCCACCGAACGTTATCCACCCACCCGCCGTCCTGATCGTCGCCGCCAGGGAAGTACCTGGCGTAGCTCCAAGTCAACGTGTGTGGCCCAGAACCCACGACAGGGACTGTGCAGAGCGTCCAGAGGCATTCTTTGTAGAGGACGTGGCCGGTGGGCCGACCGTCGATGTAGAACGCCAGCAAGGCACAATTCCCTTCAGAGGAGAGCTTCCAGTCGAACGCAACCTCCCCACAGCCGTCGACGATCGTCTGCATCCAGGACACACAGCCGACGCCGACGCGACCGCTGCGAGCGGCGTCGCCTCCTCGACACGAACTGTCCTTCTCCTTCAACCACGGGACGCCATTCGGTTCGCCGCCAAGACGAGCATAGCTTGTCGTGAAGACCAGCTCTGGATTGTCGACGGCCTCCGCCAGAGCGGGAATCCACTCGAAGGCATCTACCAAGGCGCAGTCACCTTCCGCACTCCACGCCCCATCCTTGACATAAGTCCACTCCAGAGCGTGCACACCCGCCTGCGGGATGTTCACTTCTTGTACTTCCCATGGGGTGTTTCCACTGAGGGCTGGCTCCAACGGCGAGCCATCGATAGAGAACACGAGCTTGCCGTGCCCCATCTCAGACGACGTCCTCCACTGGAATCTGACCGTGCCCGGTCCGATCACCGTCGTACTCATGGACGACTTCTCGTTCGGGCCGATCGGACCGCTCTGAGCAGCGTCGCCATCCGAGTACCCTTCGCTCGTTTGTCGGAACCAGTCGGCATCGCCTCCCGTGTCGAAGACCTGATCGGCCGGGGCATCGACGGCCGAGGCAAGCCACAATACTTCGAAGTCCTGACCGCACAGCAGAAGATCCTGTTTCACTGGCTGCCGGCTAACCTGAGACATCTCCTTGACTGCAACAGAGTAGCACTCCGACCCTTGGGGGATGTCGCTGGGGACGGAGTACAGGAACGACTTGACGTCCGGCTGGGGGCCTTGAAGCGATCCAATTGCTCGGTCCAGAAACCCGTTTTTCAGCAGGTTGATCTCGGCCCAAGCGTGGTAGCCAATGAGGATCCAGTCGATATCCGAGCCGCCCAACACGTTGCCAATCCATTCAATCAACTGTGTCTGGCCGGGTTGCCACACGATGCCGTCAGCATTCGGATAGGTCAATCCTTCCGGCCCTGGGTGCACGTAGAATGCGTAATCCACCTTCAGCCAGTTGATGTAGCCCTTATCATCCTCCACATAGGGGTTCGCATAGTTTCCCCCACCCCAACTGTCGAAGACAACCACCCATTCAGTTACCGAGCCGGCGCCGCTGGAGCTACTGGTATCGTATCCAACAGCGGTCAACCCGTGATTACCCCAGCTCTTGTCCTGCTGATTCTCCGGATCATCGTCATAGTTCAACAGGGCAATCATCGCGGGTCTGTTTGCATCGAGTTCGGCCTGCAATTCGGCAAACGAGTTCAACCTGCCCACGTCGAACGCATACTGTCGGGCAAATGCCGGCGAATTGGTGAAGGCCTCAAACCCATCGAGCATGTCGCCAATGGCCGTGCCGCAGTCATATTTCATCGCCACGCGAAGCTCCCGGCGCAACCCCATCAGATCGCGGTCGCGTACCAGACGGTCGTAACCTCTTTCGTCCCAATACAGCAAGATGTTCATTGAGGGAAGAATGCCGCACTCGCCACAACGCTTTTCTGATAGCCAGATATCCGGTGCGGAGTCAACAGCCTGGTCGAGATTGGGGACACCGGCTATGGTTCTGCTGGAAGACTCGGGACACGACGCGGCTTGGACCCCTGGCCTGCCCCCAGCGGCCGCCGCTCCCAGGCACAACCGTTCGGCTGCCAGCCACTGTTCCCTGATCCGGGCGGCGAGCGTCCTATTTGGATGTATCTGCCCTCTGTCGGATGTGGTAGCGGCTTGCGGTTCGCCAGGAGGGTCTGGCGGCTCACTTTCCTGAAAGAGATTCTGCATTCTGTTCATGCGGACCCTCCAGGTCGCCTCCAAATCGCCACAGGCAGCCAGGCGGCCGCTATACAGGTTACAGACGATCTTCTCACCGGTCCGTGGGTCGATCTCGGGGAAGACAGCCCAGAGTTCGTATAGATCCAGCCACAGGATCTTCTCGGGGCACGAGACGCCCACCTCAATCGCATCCCAGATCGCGGTTCGCGTCCGCTCCAGGACACGAGCATCCTCGTCCTTGGGCAGGCCGAGCCACATCATCATGACCGGCACATCATCGCGTCGAGCGCTGACAAGCACTGTCACAGAGGACCCATCGCCCACCAGCGCCAACTCGACCGCATACACGGAAGGTTCGTCGTAGATATCAGTGTACGCCCTGACAGAAACCACCCGAACGGATGCAAATGCTCCCTCGGCCGCCGCCTGAGCCAGGACAACCGCATCCTGTGGCGATACCGGTTGGCGATGGGTCAGCCGGGCATCCGGGCCGGCGAAGACAACGGACGGAGCCGCCGGTGGCGCCAGTGATTCGGCGAACACCATATCGGCCAGGAATACGATCGTGCAGAGTGAAAGACAAAGGGATAATACGTACTTTGACTTCATATACCTGCCTCCGTTGCTGGGCCTTCGTCTCAAAGCCGGACCCGCGCATGAAGTATCATCATAGCACGGTCCGGCCCTCTCGTCAATGTCCACGAACAGGCGATTCGGCAGAGCCTCACGATATTGGCGTAAGAATATGGCGTTATTCAGGGATGCAACGCCGGCGTGATGGCTCATTCGGCCGCGTTCCCCTCGGGCGCGACAGCCAAACCAATGACCTTGCCGTTTAGCATAACAATCCCGCCGTGGGCGTCAGCGAATCCGGTCACCCCATGTGCAGTTGCCCTGCGTTATGTAATGGCACAACCGCCTGCCGGCGTGTACAATCGCCGTCGTGCGGTTTGAGTCAAACGAATTCTCTGATTGGGAGACCCGAGTATGCCGGCATGGTCGTGGACATCGAATCAGATGATCGCTCTGTACATCGCCATCGGTTTGCTGCTGGCGAGCGTGGCGGCGTGGTTCATCCTGCGAAAGACACTCCGCACACGACGCGCCATGGAGCGGCAATTACGCGAGGACCCGGACATCAATGACTGGCTCGTCATCTTCGGCTGGACGCCCAAAGTCCTGTACATTCCGACCATCATTGTCGCCGTGCTGGCGTCCCTGCTGATGTTCATGCAGGAGTCGGGCTGGAAGATCTTCGCAGGCATCAATCCCAGGACGGTCGGCGGGATCTGGTTTGCCGTCTTCTTCATCAACTTCATCATCGAAGAGTACCACGTCAGCATCAAGGTCATCATCATTGCGCTCGTGAGCACAGGGTTTCTGTTGCTGTGGTTGCACCTGCTCGGCTGGGTGGGCGGTTTCCTACGACTTTTCACGAGCCTGGCCTTCTCCATCAGTGGGACGGGTTATCTGCTCATGGCGATCTTCGGCCTGCTTACAATCTTGATCTCCTGGCTGCGAGGCCTGTTCTTTTACGTTGCGATTACGCCCAATTTCCTGAACCTGCAGGAAGGCCCCACCGAAGCGGGCGAGCAGATCGGACGCGAGGACTATAACACCAAGGTCGATACTGGGGACTTCCTCGAACGGCTCTTCGGTTTCGGACGAATCAGCATCACATTCAAGGAGAAATCCCGACTCCCGCTGACGCTGCTCGTCTGGCGAGTGCAGAGGAAGGCCGAGATGCTGGAGAAGGTCCGCGCCAAGTTCGCCATCGACTATCCGCAGCAACGGGCCCCAGCGCCGGAAGTCCAGGCCCCACCGACTGTGGTCGAGGAGCCCGCCGAACCTGAACAGACGCCGCCCGAATCGAATCAGGAGTAGGTGGCAGGCCAGTGCAGGAGGCTGCAATGAAGCGAAGCACTTCCGGTCTGGTTGCGGTCTTGACGACGGTCTTCTCGGTGCTCATGGGTTGCACGGGCAATCAGGCGGTGAGTGTATCAGATGGGCTCTCGGTAAGGGCCCACGACTCTGCCGCCGATCCGTTGCTGTTCCCGAAGGACAGCTTCACCGTGGAAACCAGGACGGTGAGAACTTCTGCGGGCAAGAAGAAGGTGACTCGGCGCCTCCGGCAACAACCGGATGTATGACGCAGATCTCAAGGAAATCGGCGAGATTACCGGCTACACCAGGTAGGTCTTCGCACTGGCATTGTGCAATCTGCAGTGGCATTCGGGAATCCCCCTGGATACAATCATGAACGCAGATGGACGAGATACGGCGAAAACTGGCCCGGATCGACGATCAGCTTGCCGGACGGACATTGTATGGTCGCCTTGTGAGCGGAGCGCCTCTGTTCTTGCCTGCTGTGGGATTGATGGCGGGAATCCTAATCCACCAGGGGTTTTCGTCCGGCTTGACGGGCATTCGCTCTCGGAGTCTGCCTTGGATTTGGCTGCTCGCGGGCGTGGCCGCCGGGGCAGGCACGTTTGCTGGACCGATTCGCTCCAGGCTGGGTCCACGCGGTCTTGCGGTTCTTGCGTCGTTCTGCTTCCTGTGCCTGGGGGCGATCCGCTTGCCATGCTTCGAGACCGCCGGCCCTTTGGATATCCGACATCTGGTCGGGTCGGAGCGTGTGCTGGCAACCATTCAAGGTCGCATCTTGACCAGGCCCTGCCAGCAGAGGAGGGACTGGCTCTTCGCGCAGTTCTCCTCTACCGATCCGACCACGTCTTTCTATCTCACGATGGAGGGCATCGAGACGCCTGATGGGTGGCGAGCGGTTGAAGGTGTGGTTCGGGTCCGCGTCGATGAGCCGGCGCCGAACCTTCAAGTCGGCGACTGTGTTCAAGCCTATTGCTGGCTCCACCGATACGAGGAGCCAACCAATCCAGGCCAGTTCAACACCGCCCGCTACCTTCGACTGAGAAACGTGTACGTAGGCGCATCGGTGCCCTCACGCGAGGCGGTGACGGTCTTGGACGGGCCCCCACCGGGGATTCTGATCGGTCTGCGCAAGACGCTTGCCGATGCGACCACAAGGGCCCTGTTGGACCATCCGCCGTCGGACACGCAGGATGAGGCCATTCTCGAAGCCCTGCTGCTTGGAGAACGACGGAACATCGATCCGGGCACCTACGAAGCCTTTCGACGTACCGGCCTGCTCCATTTGGTCAGCCTCTCCGGCATGCACTTGTGCATCCTGATCGGCATCGTCTGGTGGTTTGGGAAACTCGCAGGTCTCCTGAAAACCGGTCGCGCGGCAGTCTGTGTCGTTGCGACCATGGTCTTTCTGCTCGTTGTCCCTTCTCGCGCGCCCACCCTGCGGGCCGCCGTGATCGTATGGGCCTTCTGTGCGTCCATTCTTCTGCGAAGACGTGCGAATCCACTCAATTCCCTGTCGCTGGCTGCCATAGTCCTGCTGCTGATCCAGCCGACGCAGATATTTGACGCCGGCTGGCAGTTGTCGTTTGCCGCGACGACCGGCATCATCGCTTTCGCGAGTGGAATCGAGCAGTGGCTGCGAGACAGGGCAATCGCTCGGCTCGAATCTCCGATCCCGGGACTCGCGGCTGTGCTCCGGGTATTGAAAGCGATGGCGAACGCAGTCGTTCGTCCACTGTCCGTCGGACTGGCGGCCTGGCTGGGCAGTGCCGGCATTCTCCTCTATCACTTCTACAATGTCACACCGCTTGCAAGCGTCTGGACCATGATCGCGGCGTTGCCGGTGACGGGGATCCTGACCGTGGGGTTTGTGAAGATCGTTCTGGCCTTCTTGTTGCCCACCCTGAGCGTCCTGTTGGGCTACGTGCTCTCCGTCCTGGCGGACCTGCTGATCTGGATGGTTCGACTCATGGCCGAGGTCGATTCCTCTTACATCCTGATCGGCTGTGTGCCATTGTCGCTCGTTCTTCTATATTATGCGATGATTCTCTTCGCCGCATTCGTCCGCCTGCGCCGGCCCATTGTAAAGAAAGCCCTCTGCATGGGGATGCTATTCGTATTGCTCGCGTCATTGGGCATGATGAAATGGCGACGGACGCATCGCGATCACTTGAGCGTTACGTGCCTTGACGTCGGTCATGGGCAGTCGATTCTGGCCAGGTTTCCCGGCATGATGAACGTCCTGTTCGACTCCGGTTCCCTGTACGTCAGCGACATTGGAGCGAGAATCGTCGTGCCTTTTCTCGACCACGAAGGCATCGACCGGCTCCACGCCGTGATCGTGAGCCACCGGGACATCGACCACATCAACGGCCTGCCGGAAGTGGTGGACCGGCGCCCGGTCGATTGCGTCTACTTCGATGACACGTCATTCACCCGGTCACAGGATGTGGAGACGGTCCAGGCTCTGATGGACCATCTTGCAGCTAGGCAGATCCGTATGGAGCACGCGCCGGAAATCGTCGATGCCGGCCGGACGCAAATCCGCATATTGTGGCCCACCTCGGAGACGACAGCGCAGGAGCAATGCAGCGACAACGACAAATCCCTCGTGTGTCTCCTCGAATATGCCGGGAGGAAGGTCCTTCTGTGCTCGGATATCGAGCAATCCGCTCAGCGGAGGATCATGTCACTGTACGCGACCCTGGAGGCCGATGTGGTCGTAGTCCCCCACCATGGCTCGGTCAAAACCCTTGACAGTCGATTTCTCGAACACGTTGGCCCCCGAGTCCTTATATGTAGTTGCGGCACGACGGACTATGAACAGGGCCGCGTGATAAGAGCGCCCGCGATCGGTCAACTGCTGGTTACAGCCAGAGATGGTGCGATTGATGCTTGCATCGGATCGAATGGCATGATAAGAACAACGCCTCTGAAACAGTATTAAGGAGACCGCAGCATGAGTAGAAGTGTCGGTGGGTCGTTGATCCGTACTCTCTCTTTCAGCATCACTCTTCTCCTGGCCGGCGCGCACCTGGCCGTTGCCACGAACTTCACCTATGAAACTGCCAAGGTGGATCCCAACGACCTGAGCTTCTATCAGCCCTCGATGACGACCGAATCCTATCCGCTCACCAGTGCCACAAAGGTCAGGAATGTGATCCTGTGCATCGGCGACGGCATGGGCATCAATACGGTGACGCTGGCCGGCACGAAGGTCGGCGGTCCGGGTGGCAAGCTGCACATTGAAAGACTTCCAATCACGGGTCTCATGCGAACCTATTCGGCCAACTCGCGAGTGACCGACTCGGCCGCCGCCGGTACGGCGCTGGCGTGTGGCGTCAAGACGAAGAACGGCATGATCGGAATGACCCCCGAAGGAACGGGATATGTCACGATCCTGGAGGCGGCCCAGGCCAAGGGCATGGCGACGGGCCTGGTCGTCACCTGCACGATGAGTCACGCGACGCCCGCCTCGTTCGGCTCACACGTCAAATCCCGCAAGCTGGAGCCCGCCATCGCCGAGCAGCTCATCGCGAATCGGATCAATATCCTCTTTGGCGGGGGGCGCAAGTACTTCCTGCCCCAGTCCGATCCGAACAGCGCGCGCAAGGACGATGTCGACGTTTTGGCCCAGGCCCGGGAGGCCGGCTACACGTATGTCGATACCCTGGCCGGACTGCGTTCCGCCCGGGATTCTCATGCGCTCGGCCTGTTTCAGTTTGACGCGCTCAAGACGGTGGGGCCCGAGCCGACCCTGGCCCAGATGACACAGAGGGCGATTCGGCTTCTCCGACAGGCGAGCCGCGAGTCCAATCGCGGCCAGTCCGGCTTCTTCCTCATGGTCGAGGGCAGCCAAATCGATTGGGAATGCCACTCGAACAAGGTAAACGGGGCGATCCGTCAGACGCTGCTGTTCGACCAGGCGGTCGAAGCCGCGGTGGATTTCGCCCTCAAGGACGGCCACACCCTGGTAATCGTCACCGCCGACCACGAAACCGGCGGCGTCACCCTCATCGGCGGAGGCGACGAGGACAAGCCGGACCCCGAGTTAGGCGTACGATGGTCCACGAAGGGCCACTCCGGCGGCCCGGTCGGGATCTGGGCCCTCGGGCCGGGGGCAACCCGTTTCACCGGTGTGCAGGACAACACGGAGGTTCCCAGGAAGATCGCTCAATTGCTCGGCATCAGACCGTTCCCGCGACCCGTGAAATGAAACCCAGCCGGACCATCCTGAGGGTGGACGCCACGTACCATTTGAAGGTACAGGTCGGGGACGAGGTGCGGTGTGGACAGAAAATGCAGGAGGTCCCGGACATGGGCGATTCCCCCATCGCACCCATATCCGGGACCATCGAGAGTATTCGGTTCGACCCCACGGACCACGAGTTCATCCTCGTGATCACGTCGGCATCCTAAGCGTTTCCATCCACCGAAGTCGTCTGCGGTGCGGCTCGACGCATATTGACGACGATTTCGACCCGGCGGTTCTTGGCTTTGCCCGCGACAGTACTATTCGAGGCGACGGGACGCGCCGAGCCGCACGCGGCGGCCCGCACCCGTTTCTCCGGGATGCCATGACTGATGAGATACCTCGCCACCGACAGGGCACGCTGGGCAGACAGCTCCAAGTTGTCCTTCCACAGGTCTTTGGTCTTCAAGATCGGATCGGTATCCGTGTGACCCACGACATCAATGTCCTTATCCGCATACTTCTGCTTGATGACGGACAGGATATGGTCGAGTTCCGAGCTTGTGGCGCCCTTGAGGGAGGCCTTGCCTGAATCGAAGAGGATCGTGTTGGGCAAGGTTACCGTAATGGTTCCTGCTGCGGCGTCGAACGCCACATCGTAGCCTTCTCCAAAGCCCGTCGCGTCGGCGGGCGTCTTGTTGAGCTCGTCGATCTGCCGTTGGAGGTCATTGATCGTCTGCTGGTCCTGGGCGATCCGATCAGCAAGCTGCTGTCTCTGGCCCTCCAGGAGCCCGTAGCGTCCCTTGAGGTTCTCGTATTCGGCGGTCTTGTAGTCGTATTTCTTCTTGTAGTCCGTACAGCCGGACATCAAGGCTATCGCAACAAGGCAAACAAGTGGGACTGCGAACTTCCTGCTGACTAACTGCATGCGGCACCTCCCTGCAAAACACAATACTCTTCCCTGCGTGTCACAGATCGAACACGAAACTGACACGAGCCATAATCCAATCGTGGAAAATCATAACAGTCAAGACCGCGAATGACAAGAAGGGACCATAGGGAATCTGGTGAATTTTTTTGGAGATCAAGTGGAAAAGTGCCCAACCCAGCCCAAAGAACGGCGCGATAAAGAAGGCAACTATGACCATTACCGGACCTATCACGGCCCCTGCGGCTCCCATCAGGTGGACGTCTCCCAATCCCATCGCTTCCTTGCCGAATCCGAGAGTCCCCAGGATGCGCGTTGCCCAGACGGTGCTGCAACCGACGAAGTAGCCGAAGAGACTGCCGAGCAGGCCGGACACGACGGGATGCGCCACGACACGCTCCCACCAGGCGCCGACCTGGCCGGATGGACCCAACATCGCTGATGCGAGTACGGCGCACGCGATGATGGGCGTCAGAAAGCCAATCTCCTTGAGGGACTCCAGACGGTGATTGTACTGCGGCTCCTCGAACGGGCCGGGACCCGCCGGCCTGCCCCTGTCGTCCTGGAGAGGAGAGTCCTTTTCTTCCGTCGCCGGCTGGTCGTAGCTCCTCTTCAGAATACCCGTTTTCAGAAGCAGCCAGCTTATCCCGAGTCCAAGGGCTGCCCCAAGGGCCAAGGCGCCCGTTCGCGGTGAAGCGGTCGGGAGCAGCCAACCGATCTCAATAGCTTTCGGCTCAATGATGTAGCCCGCGATAGCCGAGCCGATGCCGCCCGCAATCGTGACGAACCAGCAGATACCCAGGGGGATGATCCACAGTTCCAGATCGATGCCCGAGGCCGCGATGAAGGCCGCAATCAGAATCAAATGGAGCAGGTAGACGAACCAAGTGCCTTGCACAGCCATCGTCGAGCGAACGCTGGTGTGAAAATAGACAAGATAGACACCGAGAAACACCGCCCCGGTCAGAAGCTCGACAATGAAGTACCGCGGCGAGATCGGCGCTCTGCACCGGCGGCACCTGGCCCGCAGGAGGATCCACGACACCAGCGGGATATTGTCATAGAACCGGATCGCCGTGCCGCAATGAGGGCAGGCCGACCCGGGGTGCACGAGCGACTTCTCTCGCGGCAGGCGATAGATCACCACGTTCAAGAAGCTGCCGATGCAACAGCCCATCGCAAAGATCCAGATGCACAGAATCCATTCGTGTCCAGTCAAACCCGGAATCCTTACTCATTCCTCTGTGCCCGACGGCTGACCACGCCGGCTACCCTCGTCGGCAGGCCGAACAGGCGAATGAAGCCTTTGGCATCCATCTGGTCGTACTCCGCGCCCATCTTGAAGCTGGCCAGGTCCATCTGGTACAAGCTGTTTGGACTTTTCATTCCCGCGACGGTGCAGCGCCCTTTGAAGAGCTTCAAGCGGACCTCGCCGGTGACGTTGCGCTGCGTCATATCGACGAATGCATCAAGTGCCTCTCGCAACGGACTGAACCAAAGGCCGTAGTAGACCAGTTCAGCGTACTTGATCGCCACCTGTTGTTTGTAGTGCATGGTTTCGCGTTCGAGGGTCAGCGTCTCCAAGGCCCTGTGGGCGGTCATGAGGATTTCGCCCCCCGGCGTCTCGTACACGCCGCGCGATTTCATGCCGACCAGGCGGTTCTCGACGATATCGACCTGCCCGACGGCGTGCCTGCCGCCCATCTGATTGAGCGTCTCGACGAGCTTCACCGGGTTGGTCAGACGGCCATCCAGTTTCACTGGGACGCCCTCATGGAAGCCGAGTGTGACATAGTCCGGCCGGTCCGGCGCCCTGGAGACCGGGTTGGAAATCACGTACAGGTCGTCTTTCGGCTCGTTGGCAGGGTCTTCCAGGTCCGCCCCCTCGTGGCTGATGTGCCACAGGTTGCGGTCTCGCGAATAGATCTTCTTCTTGCTCTGCTCGATCGGGATCTTGTGCTGGCGGGCATAGTCCACCGCGGCCTCCCGCGAGGTCAGCTTGAAATTCGGGTCCTTCCACGGCGCGATGATCTTGAGCGTCGGGTCCAGCGCCATGAAGGTCACCTCGAACCGAACCTGGTCATTGCCTTTGCCGGTAGCGCCGTGAGCGACGCCCATCGCTCTCTCTGCATGGGCGACTTCGACCTGATGCTTGGCGATCAACGGCCTCGCGATGCTCGTGCCGAGCAGATAACCGTTCTCATAGACGGCGCCCGCCTTGAGCATCCGCCAGAGGTATTCCTCGACGAACTCCCGCCGGAGGTCCTTGACGACGCACTTGATTGCCCCGCTCTCCAGGGCCTTCCTCTTGATCCCCGACAGTTCATCGCCCTGCCCCAATTCGGCGGCAAACGCGATTACGTCATATCCATAGGTCTCTTTCAGCCAGGGCAGAATCACACTCGTGTCCAGCCCGCCGCTGTACGCCAATACTACTTTCTCATTCTTTGCCATAGACTACCCTTCAAGCTCACGTCAGTTTCGAAGAGCCGGATTATACGGATCGAATCGCCGGGATTCAATGGAATACCGCAGGCCGGAGTCCTGCTCGGGCCTCACATGCCCGCCACGTGGCTGACGGTCCCGATGGTCACCGTACCTTGCGTCTGCTCCTCCATCTCCTCTTCTTCAGACTCTTCTTCCTCCTCAGACTCTTCTTCCTCTCTGGATTCCTCTCCCGGCATCTCCCGACCCAGACGCTCATAGGTCGCCTCCAGCTCGCCCTGGAATCGATCGGGCGACATCTTCTCGACATGGCCGTCCAGGAAGAGAGTCAGAATCTGGTCGCCCGCGAATTCGGGGTTCTCGTATGCCACGATGTTCCCGGGGTTGCCCTTCACGGTCTGATCAGGGATGTAGACATAGCTCGGGCCGTCAAACCAACTGGGCTTGCGGGGTGACTCAAGGATCTTGGAGTCGCGATAATAGGACTTTGCCTGCTCCAGGTCGGACGGAGTCGTCCCGTCGTGATCGTCCGCGTACATGATGACGGCCAGCCCCAACTGCTTGAGATTCGACATGGAAGCGACTGTCCTGGCCTGTTC
Organism: Sedimentisphaerales bacterium; assembly: GCA_034678485.1. GTDB lineage: Bacteria > Planctomycetota > Phycisphaerae > Sedimentisphaerales > Anaerobacaceae > PLanc-01. The sequence continues at coordinate 26,779 of JAXDBU010000066.1, forward strand.
CCTTGCCCTGGCCATCGCGGGCATCGCAACGCCGGCGCCCACAGCCCCGCCCGCCACAGCGACCAAGCTGACCTCGATGCCCGGCCCGCGATAGAACGACCGCACGCCGTCGGGCCCGTTGTAGGAATAGTCAATTGACGGCTCCATGTCCTTGGCAATGTGCGTCAACGACGGCAGCATCACAGGCAGCTTGATGCCCTGCTGCGTCACCAGCATCGTCACCATGGGCCACATCTGTTGTGCCTGCGTCATAATCTGCGTAAACTGAACCGCAGAGTCGCAATACGTCAGGCTCAGCAGATTCTTGGGCAAGTCAGCGGCCGCCTTCTTGTAGCCCGGCGCGTCCCGCAGGGACTTCCCGTCCACCCCTTTCGAAACGAGCTGCTTGATGCCCAGATTGCACAACTCTGTGCTGGATCCGATCACGACATGGTCGTCCGCAATGGACCAGGTCGGCATCACGCCCATCATTGCCACCGGCGCGATGGCCCAGACGTGCACGGTTCGCCCGTCGTCCTGCTTCTGCTCGCTGACCTGGAACACACCCTTGGCCTGTTCGCTGATGAATGTCCCGATGGTCGTCATGCTCTTCTCGAATGCCTGGGCATCCTTCAGTTTGGCCGCCACGACGAATCCACCCATCGGCGCCTCGGCCATCGCGCCTGCCGGCAGGGTGTACGACACCATCGGACCGGCCAATGCGGCGAGCAGGTCTTCCCGAATCCGCACTTTGATCGCGGATTCCAGCTCTCCGATGCCCTCCTGGATATCCTCGATTTCCTCCGGCAGCGCGGTCTTCACGGCGTCCATAACGGCATCGTAGAGCGCGGCGATGTCCCAGTTGGCCGCGCTGGCCGTCACGGCTCGGACATCCACAGCGCCAAACCATGCCGGATCGATGGGCTTGAACGTGGCGAACATGCCAGTTGTCGGCGCAGGCATTTCCACGGTCGCATGGATCACCACATCGGATGCCGCGAAGCCTGCCCTCGCGCAGAATGCCTTGACATCGGCAAGACCGAGTTTCCTCAGGAAGGTCGCAAACGTGTTTGCGTCCTTCTCGCCCGATTCCTCGCGAATGATCGAACTGGCCAGTTGGCGGACTCTCTGGACATCGGCGGTGACGACCAGGGCATCGCTGCTGCCGGGCACTTTGCCCAGCGAGACCGACGGCGACGAACGCGGCTGCGACACGTATTTCACGGCCGCACCTTGGGCATCGTTCAACCCGATGACGAAGCAGTTGCCTACCCAGCCCCAATACAGGGGAACGTCGCTGTCCCGAGGGCCTCGCATTTTCAGAGAGCCGATCTGCTTGTCGGCGAAGGCATCCTCGCCGGCCATGGCCTCCAGCGTGCTCACGGCGGCGGTGAGCTCCCCTTTGCGATCACCCGCGTCCAGTATGGCGAAGCCTGCGATGGGCGGCCCGTCCTCCACCGGCACCTGCACGGCGCCGACCACGACGGGTCGGCTCAGGGCCAGGCGGACGTACTTGAGCACGAGATCGACTTGCTGCGGGATATTGGGGTCGTCCGATTCCTGCGCGGCTTTCGCGAGCAGTTCCTTCTTGACCGACTGATAGAACGTCTGAACACCCTGATCGTTCCAGATGCGGCCGAGGGCGGTCTTCTCGAAATCCCCCTTGAGGGCATCGCCCCCGCTGGTGCCCATGAAGGCAATCACGTCGTCAGGCATCCGCTTGGCCAGCTCCTCCAACGCCGAGGCCCCGGACGCCACAGGCGCATGAGTCAATAATACGGTAGCCAACAGAACCACACACGCCGACAAGATCGAACGCACCCAAGTCATTGTAAGCTCCCTTCAAAAGAACAAGTCATGTCTTCGTTGATGCTGATTGTACAGACGTCCCCTCCCGCCCGCAATGGCACCGCCCGATTTGCATGGATATCCAAACGCGACAGTGAAGCCAGAGGGCGATGCTTGCTCGCCAGAACCGTCTGCTCGACCATGCCTGCATCGTCTCCTTGACTCGGTGCAACTCATCGCGCGCGAGGCCGGCACTGACCACAAGGTGCCTGACGCCGGGATGCCGGCCCTCAATCTGATAGACGCCGAACTCCCCCAATCGTTTCAACACCGGCAAGCTCCCACGGGAAAAGGGGCAAGAGTGCTTCCGCCCTGCATGTCGAGAGCTGCTCGCCTTGGTCTGCGCATCATCTCACGCTTCCGAGAACCACCTTTCGCATAAGACCTACGTTGGCGGACTGGCCGGTGAAGAGGTGGAACTGGGCGGCGGCTTGGTTTACGAACATGGCGATGCCGTCGATGGCTTTCGCGCCGGCCTGTCTCGCTTGCTTCAGCAGGAGTGTCTCGGGGGGGTTGTAGACCGTGTCAAAGACCATCATGTCCGGCTTGAGACATTCGGCCGGGATTGGAGTCGCGTCCACGTTCGGGTGCATCCCGATGCTCGTGCAGTTGACCACGAGCTTCGCGTCGAGATGACGCAACTCGTCCAGACCGGCGGCCCGGCAATGGAAATCGGCGGCGAGTCCCTGGGCGCGCTCTACCGTGCGATTGTAGATCGTCACCTTCGCACCGGCGTCGACAAGACCTGCTACGATCGCGCGGGAGACACCGCCCGCGCCCACCACCGCGACCGGCACGCCACGTAGATCGGCTCGCTGGATGCCCATGCCCTGCGTGATCGCATCGAGGGCACCGGCGTAGTCCGTATTGAACGCCGAAAGGCGGGGTTCGTCGCTCGTCGCTCGTCGCTCGATGAGCAATGTGTTCGCGGCGCCGATCTGCTCGGCAAGGGGCTCGACGGAGCCGCCCTTGCGGCGGACATACTCCAGAGCACTCCGCTTGTGCGGGATCGTCACGCTGAAACCTCGGAACCCCAGCCAGGGCCGAGCCAGGACATTGTCGAGGAAGGCGTCGAATTCCTTCTGCTCACCCTGCACCAGCAAGGGCAGATAGAGACCGTTCACCCCCTGGTCTGTGAAGCTCGCGTTGTGGATGGCAGGGCTCAGGGAGTGGCCGACCGGATCGGCGATCACGCCGAAAAGCTCGGTCTGATGATCAATCGAGTCGTGGCGATAGAGTTGCTTCGACGCAGAGGCCGTCAGTTGTCCTGGCGCAGTTGCGGCCTGCTCGTCGATGCTGGCGAATGTCACGAAGCCGCCGAGCTTCTTCGCGAGGATTCGGCTGATCAGACCCGCTCCGCCCATGCACAGCACGATGCAGTCGCCCTCCGATTCGTGCAGCAGGTCAAAGGCCTCGAAGCAATCGTTGATGTGATTGGCGGTATAGACCAGCTTGGGAATCGCGCCTGGATGGGCCTGCAGAATCCCCTCATAGAGCCCGCGGATGTTACGAAATCTGCGCTGGAAATCGTGGGCAGAGAGGATCAATCGGCCGGCCGGATGGGCCGCAAGGGCCTCTTGGATACTCTGGCGGATCTCCTCGCGGACGAAGTTCGCACATTCCAGGTCGATGAAATCAGCCCCCGCTTCGATGGCAGTCCGCAGGACCTGCAGACGCAACTCATCGGGGTATATCCGTGCTCCGCCTTCCTTCGGATCGCGACAGGTCACAATCACTGGTACCCGCCCGGACCCCACTTTGCGGACCTCGGCGATCAATGCTGTGACAGAACCGACATCGAGGGCTTCGAGACAGTCGGTCCGCAATTCGAGCATCTCGGCTCCGGCGGCGATGGCCTCGCTCACCTGCCGTTTCGCCTGATCTAAGTCCTGTGCGGCGATGGGAACTGCCAAGTAGGTCATGATAACGCAAAGATATAGCAGCCGCACCCCGATACGGCAAGAGCCAACATCAATGTGATGAGACAAGGGGAATACTCCCCCGCACGTATCCGGTCGGTCCTGTTGGCTTGTCATGCTGAGGCGGAGCCGAAGCATCTGGGCGCAGGAGAGGGAGTCTTTCCCGTTCGCAGGCCAGATCCTTCACTTCGCACAGGATGACAATGTCAATCCAATTCAGAAGCAGCATTGAGTTTTCGAGCCGGATCGATTAGAATCCTACGTTTGTGAATTGGCTCAAACCCTGCAATCGCCTTCTCCGATGTCGGTGGCAGGTTCAGATTGCCGGTTGTAGGGCGAAATCGGATTATGTCGGAAATACGGATCAAAGTCCCCGGAACGTCGCTGAGCGATTATCGGGTCGTCATTGGGTCGGGCATATTGCCGTCGGTATGGCAGCAGATCAAGGCCGCCCACGGCGGCTTCAATCGCTTCGTCATCACGGACGAGCACGTGGCCGCGGCGGGTCATCTGGACACCTTGCTCGGCAGCCGGCCCGCACCCCACTTCGTCATCAAACCGGCGGGCGAAACCTCCAAGACCATCGATACCGTGGTCGCTATCGTCGAGGCGATGGAGAAGGTCTATCTCGGCCGGGATACAGCGGTCATTGCCCTCGGCGGCGGGACCGTGGGCGATATCGCGGGTTTCGCGGCAGCGATCTTCAAGCGGGGAGTTCCGGTCGTTCAGGTCCCGACGACGACGCTGGCCCAGGCGGATTCCGCCATCGGCGGCAAAACAGGCGTCGATTCGAGCGTCAGCAAGAACGCCTTCGGAGCCTTCTGGCACCCGACAGCGGTCTATATCGACGTCGCGACCGTCCAGACCATGGACGATCGGCAATACCGCAGCGGTCTCGTCGAATCGGTCAAACATGGCCTGATCGCCGATGCAGAGTACTTCGAGTTCATCGAGGACCATTTGGACGCGATTCTCGACAGGGATCTCGACACGCTCAAAACGCTTGCCGAGCGCAACTGTCGGATCAAGGGAACCGTCGTCGCGGAGGACCCCTTCGAGAGAAACAAACGCAGAATCCTCAACTACGGTCACACAATCGGCCACGCAGTCGAAGCGGCCAGCGAGTACACGATGCTCCACGGCGAGGCCATCGCGGTCGGCATCGTGGCTGCCGGGCTGGTGGAGATCGAACTGGAGTTCTCTGAACCGGGCCGGCTCGACCGGGTCCGAACGGTCCTTGAGAGGCTTGGCGTCGCAACGACACTGCCCGCCGATCTGGCCTGGGACAAGCTGATCGATCTGTTGCGACACGACAAGAAAGCCGTCGACCAGTGGCCCAGGTTCGTACTGCTCGACCGGATCGGACGAGTGCGCAGCGAAAACGGTCAGTACGCCGTGCAGGTTGGCCGAGAGGTCGTGGAAAAGGTGCTGAGGAAACTCAGAATGGTCCGGGAATAACCCTTTTCGCGTATGGCCGTCCCAGCAGACGACGAGAACGTGAAAATGTGGTCAGGCCTATTGAAAAAGACAGTGCCCCACGATATAATATAGATAGGATAGTATAATCGGTGATCGTAGGTTGGGTCTGCACACACGTCTGTCGTTCGCAGGGAGGGGAACCAAGGATTGAAGTGGAAGGAGCCCCGGGGACCGGCTTTGCGCTTCGCGTCTGTCCGAGCAGACAACCCGCGTGTGCAGAACCAGTCATACTCATGCCGGAATATCCGGGAGAAGGTGATGAATACCAACACGCGACAACTCGTTACCAACGTGATGATCTCGTTACTGCTGGGATTGGCAACCTCGGCGCAGGCAGCCATCCGGTACGTGGCCCTCGATGGCTCCGGCACAAACGGCCAGAGCTGGGCCACCGCGTACACGGATATCCAGACAGCCCTCGACGATCCTGCCCTCGTCGACGGCGATGAGATTCGCATCAAGGAGGGCTCGTACAAGATCAACAGGCCCATCGAGGTAGGCAAGGCCGTGAAGATCCTGGGCGGCTACAGCGGCGCGGGCGCCGTGCGAGACACCCAAGTCTACACGACGACCGTGAATGGTGGCCGGTTCGCCTGGCACGGGTTCGTGCTCACTGCGGACGCCCAGATCGACGGACTGACCATCACCGGTGGGAACGCCTCGTACGACGATGAGATCGATGGCGGCGGCATGCTCATCACGAACTGCAGCGCCACGGTGACCAACTGTGTCTTCACGGGCAACTCCTCCCAGAGATGGGGCGGCGGCATTTTCCTCTCGACTGCTCACGGCACGGTCATTACGGACTGTACGTTCAGCGAGAATGTCGCCGGAACCCACGGCGGCGGGATCTACAACTACGACTCCGATTCCGCCATCAACAATTGCGCGTTCATCCACAATGAGGCGAACATGGCAGTCCAAGGGTGCGGCGGCGGTCTCATGAACGATCAGGGCGCTCCTTCGATCATCGGCTGCACCTTCACGGAGAATGTGGCTTTTCACGGCGCAGGGCTGTGCAACTCGCTGACCGAAGCCCTCCTCGAATCCTGTACTTTCGCTGACTGCAATGTCGCAACCGCCGGGGGTGGAGGAGTCTACAATGTCGGCGGCTCGCCCACGATCAGCAAGTGCCTCTTTCGGGACAACGAAGTCACCAACTGGGGCGGCGCCATACTGGATGCGTACTCGAGCGGCACGATTATCGACTGCATCATGTGGGCGAACGCCGCCATGGCCCACGGAGGCGCCGTGTACATCGGGTCCGATGCGGCGGTCTCCGCCAAGTACCCGCAGTTCGTCAATTGCACCCTCTACGGGAACAAGGCCGCACGCGGCGGGGCCCTGTACAGCTACGGCGGCGCCGCAACCTTGTGGAACTGTATTCTGTGGGGCAACACGGCCCTTCTCGACAGCCCGGGCATTTACAACAACACCCTGGCGTTCACGGCCACCACACGGGCGCACTACAGCGACATCGAGGGTGACGGCATCTACGCCGGCGAGGGAAACCTGTGCGTCGATCCGCTCTTCGAGGACCCCGAGCGCGGCAGTTTCCAACTGCGGTCCAACTCGCCGTGTATTGATGCGGGTTCGCACACTCCCAGCGTCGAGCCTCTCGACTATGAAGGCAACGTTCGCGTTGTGGACGGCGAGAGCGACGGCACCGCAATCGTGGACCTCGGCGCGCTGGAGTACCAGGGGCGCACGGAGGTGAGCCATCCCTACGGTGGCGAGATCTTGCAGACTGTCGCCTACGACGGTCCGACCGACACGTCCGCGACGTACATTTTCACCCTGCTCGTGGAGACCGACGACACCGTCTATCGCATCGAGTTCCGCACGCCCAACAGCGGCAACATCTACGCGATTCCAAACGACTCTCAGACCTCGTCGGACGGCGTCAGCACGTCACACACGATTCGCGACGGAAAGCACGTCTGGCAGTATCGGGCGGAACTCGACAGCCCCGCCGCTCTTGCGGGTTACGGCAACGGAACCTATCGCATTACGCTATACTACAGGGGTGCTTCACAATACGAGATTCAGGTCCCCTACATGATGCCGGAAGCCGGCACGACCATCGCCCAGCCGACGCAGAGACCGGTAATCCTCTCCCCTGCCCCCGGCACTGCCATGGGGTCGCCTGTGACCGCGACGTGGGAAGCGTGCAGCGACACCCAGGCCAACACGATCTCCCTGACAATCACGAATTCGGCCTCTGCAAAGGAGGTCATCACGGATGCTTTCAATAGCGGTGCCGTCGAGTCGAACAGTTACGGCGTGCCCGAGGGTCTCTATGAAGTCGCCTGTGCGTTCGCCAACCTCCAGGAAGTGACGAGTTCCGACAGCACGACGTTCACGTGCGGCAAGGCCATTCTCGTGAGCCAGCCGTTCGAAGTGCCGTACTCGGCCGTTTATCGGTTCTGGTCGTCGGATCCCGGATGTCATTTCTATACGATCAGTGAGAGTGAGAAGGACTGGCTGATCGAGAACCACCCTGCGGTCTGGACCTTTGAGGGACCGGTGTACAATGCTTGCTCCACGCCGTACTACGACGGGCTGCTTCCCGTCTATCGTTTCTGGTCCGGCGTGGCCCATTTCTACACCATCAGCGAGGAGGAGAGGGCCATGCTGATCGAAGACCACGCGGACATCTGGGCGTATGAAGGTGTCGCATTCTATGCGTATCCAGAAGGCTCGCAGCCCGACGGTTGCGTGCCGGTCTATCGATTCTGGAATGGTTCCAACAATACGCATTTCTACACGACCAGCGAAGAGGACAGGGCTTTGGTTCTCACGGAGTACGCGCATGTCTTCACGGACGAGGGGATTGCCTTCTACGCCTATCCGTAGTTGCGGCAACGTTGCGAGGTGAATCGCGGCGCAGGTTCGTCTACAGACCGGAGGCCCCGTCCAGGAGAGAGGTCCCCGGATTACCTGGTAGGCGGAGGCGCCTTCGCGACAGATCGACTCACCGTCCATCGCCATCCGATGGCCGGCTTCTTGACACGGGCCATATTCACACTGGCGGCGGTCAATTCGCTGAAGAGAATCTCCCACTCCACCCGGGTAATCTTGGTTGCCAGGGTGAGATCGGGGCAGACTACGGTGCCCTCTTTTCCGCCGGAATCTCTCACGACGACGTAGACAGGCGTCGGGAAGAACGCGCGGATGACGAGTCCTCTATAGGGAATTGCGTCTCATCCGGTGCGCCGTCCAGGCGGCAACGGCCAGTCCAACCGCCGCATAGATGAAGACCGTCAGGAGTATCCACGCGGTGGCGTCTGGGGTCGTGCGCAATGTGCCTTGCGCCCAGTCGTAGTCGCCTACTCCCCCCTTCCGTGCCGTCGCCGCCGCGACGACCCCCGCTTGCACGACTGGATTCATGTCTATATACGCGCCAAACGCGTCATCATCGTGGCCGATCACCGCTATGATGACCAATATCAAGGGCATGATCGCCCACAGGGTTGCGGCCAAGCCCATGTTGGCGATTACCGCTGTCGTGGTGTGCTTGAAGCGGGCGCTGAAGTACAGGCCTGTACAGGAGAGAAAAACCAGAACCCAGGCCACGATGAGACCCAGGTGGAGAATCGCCAGAGGGTGGACGTACCCGACGGCCGTGAACGCCAGGACGTGCCCGAACAACAGCGTCCACACGGGAGCGCAGCGGCGCACGATGCCGCCGAACTTGCCGGCCAGGATCGACCGTTGGCTGATCGACGTGGTCAGCAAGAGCGTCCAGGTCTGTGACTCCTTCTCCGAGGCGATGCACGTCGCGGGCAGCACCGTCGTAAACAGCAGACCGACCATGAAGAACAGCACGATGTACATGATATGAATGTCGTCGTGGTCCAGCACTCCTTCCCGATTGAAGAGCCAATAGGTAAAGCCGAGCAATCCGAGCACTGCAACCCACGTCAGGACGGTCATGGTCTTGTGCTTGCCCAGCAACGAGACGCGGCATTCCTTCCATAGCACAGGCGGTCCTACGACTCGCCGGACCCGCCCGCAGGCCGTGTTTGCCTCCGGCCGGCGTGCCCCCCGTCGCAGCCACAGGCCGGTCTGTCCCGTCGCCTGTCGCAACGCTGTCTTGCGAACCAGGATCACAGACAGAAACGACAACAGGATCGCGGCGCCCGCCAGGACACAGCAGTGAGCCTGCCAGTTGGTCAGACCCACATTCTGCGTCGAATACAGCGACTCAGTCAGCTTGCCCATGATGAAATACGGGTTCGTATAGGCCAGTCCCCGCCAGAACGTCATGGTCGGCGACTTGTCGGGATAATAGGCCAGAAACACCACGAGAAGGGGAAGCACTGCGAATAGCAGGCCAATCGTCGCAATCGTCGTGAGAATCACCGAATAGGCCCGCCGGGTGAAGATCGAGAAGAACAGGCTCAACGATCCAACGAACAGGGAGGTCGCCAGTACGACACAGAGACCACCGACGACGATATCCCAGGAGACCCCTCCGAACACCCGCACGATCGCCAGCAGAGGCAGTGACATCGCCAGGAGCAGCACCAGTTGCAGCAGTTTGCTCAGCAGCTTGCCGACGACGATCTGGAAGCTCGAGATCGGCGTGGTCATGAGCACGCCGAGTGTCCGATGGTAGATCTCGTCGCTGATCGAGGTGCTGAGCATGACGATGGCAATAACCTGGGCTGCGATGAACTCAAACCACAGGATGGTGCCCACGATGGCTTGTCCGGCCCGGGCCATTCGAGAACTCTGGTAGGCCGACGTGCTGTGATACGGCACCACTTCGGCCCAGATGAGGCCCAACAGAAGTGTGAAAAGGCCGACGTAGAGAAACCGCAGGACGTAGTTGCGCCGCCGCCGGCTGGAGACCCGCATCTCCTTGTCGAAGATCGGGCCGGTCAACCACGTCAGGCTCAGCACACGAACAATCCAATCCAGGACAATGGCGCCCATTGGGACCTTTCAATTCCAGCGAGATTCGTCATATGAACACATGGCGGCGAAGGTGTCGCCCCGCCCGCCAGAAGAATAGCAGACCCACGAGAATATGCAAGGCCGAGACGAGCGATAGCGTAGAGGTCATGTGTCCCACGCTCATCGGGCCTGGACCACGATGGTAAACCACGTGGTCGGCGTCATACCCCAGCTCACGCCAGGGAACCCTGGCATTCTCCCGCCCCGCCGCATCACCCACGATGATGGCGGTCTGGACCGCCGGATGGGTCCACAGATACACCCTGGGCAGCTTGCTCTGTGGCGCCACCGCGGACAATACGCTCACCAGAATGGGGCCAACTATCCACAGGCCAAGGGTCAACGCGAAGGTTACCACCATGGCGGAGGTTGTCCTCGCGAAACGCGTGCTGAAGTACAGCCCCACACCGGTGACGAAGCACGTCAGCCAGACGACCACCAGGAACACGTGAACTGCGGCGACGACGTGAATGTACCTGATGGCGACGAACAGGAGCATGTGTCCCGCCAGCAGGCCCCAGATCGGCAGGCAGCGCCGGATCGCGGAGACCGCTTTGCCGAACAGGATTTCCCCGTCGGTCAGCGGGGTCGCCAGTAATAGCAGCCAGGACTGTGTCTCCTTCTCCGTGGTGATCCGCGTGGCGGCAAAGACCGCGTTGACGATGGTACCCAGAAACAGAAAGAGCATCGCATAGGTCACATGGATGACGTCGTAGTCGAGAACGGCGGAGCGCGCGGAGGCCAGATACGTGAGCAACAAGGCAGAGATCGTGATGGCCAGGCCGATGTAGTTGTTACGATTGTCGACACCCGCGATGAAGGGTGCCCGCAGCTCGCGCCAGACCACGGGCGGTCCCTGCACCCGCTTGATCGCACCTGCAGGAGTGTCCTCGATGCTGCTCGCAGCGGCTGTACGGGCCTTGCGTCGTTGCCTTCTCGGCTGGAACCAGGCGTCGAGTTGCCCGGTGGCCTGGCGCAGGGCAACCTTGCGGACCACGGCCATCGCCGACATCAGGATCAGGGTCGCCAGACCCAGGATCGCGAGGCACTGAAGCGGCCAGGAATACCATACGAACACCTGACCTGTCGGCGAGAGCATCTGCGATCTCGTGATCCAAATGCCGATGACCGGGTTGAGCTGGACGCCAAGGGCGGTGAGCACCGATGTCTGGAGCGACCGGACGGCCGGCGCCATGCTGAATCCGCGGCTCCATACGACCCCGAACACCGCCGGCAGGACGAGGTAGAAGCTGGCCAGGATGAACATCGTTCTCAGGATGACCGCATAAGCCCGCCTGCACTGGATGGACATCAGCAGGCTGAGCGAGCCCGCGAAAAGGGCCGTAGTCAACGTGATGCACAAACTCGACAACAGGTAGCTCCAGGGCACGCCGCCAAAGACGCGGACAATCGCCAGGATCGGAAACGTGATGGCCAGCAGCAGGATCAGTTGCAGCAGCCGGCTCAGGATCTTGCCCATCACGATCTGGAGACCCGTGATGGGCGTCGTCATGAGCAGGCCGAGCGTGCGATGGTACACCTCGTCGCTGATCGCGTTGCTGAGAAGGATGACCGCCAGAATCTGCATCACCACGAACTGGAAGATCACGATCTTCACGGCGATCTGCTTGCCCGCCTCGGCCATGCGGGACTGCTGGACCGTCGCGTTGCCCTGGACATCGACAACGCTCAGCCAGACGACCGCGACGAAGATCGTCAGGGCCAGGATGTAGAAGAACCGCAGCGAGTAGTTCCGCCGCCGGCGGCTGGAGACCCGCAGCTCCTTGTCGAAGATCGGTCCCGTCAGCCACGCCGGGCCCAGCCTCATCCGGAATGTCTTTGCCGCTTGAGCGATCATTCCTATTCTCCAGATGACTCTCCTCAGAAGATGTCCCGTCGGACCCGCGCTGTTGCCAGACGCATGAAGAGCAATCCCAAACCCGCATAGACTATGGCCGGGGCAATCGAGATCAACACGGTCACCAGCATCATGGGATATCCACTGCGTCGCGACATCCCCGACGCCATGCCGCTGGACAGGACAAACAAGGGACTGAGGAATCCGCAGAAGAAGAGCTTCGGCACGTAGTACACCGCCAGCGTCGCGACCACCGCGGCGCCTGTCGTCTTGAGACGTGAGCTGAAATACAATCCTGTCCCGAGCAGGAAGAAGCTCATACTGCTCAGAGCGAGCAGCAACAGACCCACCCAGGAGACAAAGTGCACTACGGTCCTGCCGGATATGGGCATGAACAGAAACGAGAGCAAGTGCAGCGTGAGCAGCGGTATCAGCAAGGGCAGATTCCTTTGAAAGACCCCTGTCGCCTTGCCCTTGATGATCTCCCAGTTGTCCAAGGGCGTCGTCAGGAGGATCGGCCAGGTGCGGGCCTCTCTCTCTTTGCTGATGGCGCCGGCCGCCATGACCGCCAAGGCGGCCATGAAAAGGAGTTGAAGACTCTGGGTAAGGGGGAAGAACACGATGTATGCCGGCCCGCCTGCGAACAACATGACGCAAATGCTGGACGCCAGGATGAGCGCCGCGCCGATCCCGAACACGACGTATCCACGCGTTCGAGACAGGGAGGCGCATCGTTCCTTCCACGCGATGGGCGAGCCCGTCACCGGTCGAATCGGGCGCTGGGACCTCCGGCGACGACGGCTCTGAGTGTTGCCCCCCTCGTCCACCCGCAAGACGACCACGCGAAGGGCGATTCGGCGCACCCGCAGGACGGACCACACCACAAGGAGCGCTGCGAGGCCCAGCAGGATCACGCAATGCCAGTGCCACGATTGTGACATGCCAACGCCGCCGGAACTCGATAGCAGTTGTCGTGTCAGGTCCGACATGACCACGAACGGATTGGTATGATGCAGGACGGACATGGCGCTCGCACTCTGCAGGTAGCCGGTCCGGAGCAGCCCGATCAATGTTATCGGAACAAGCCCCCATACGATCAGGTAAAACAACCCCACGATCAGGGCCGTATGATAGGGGCTCCGGTTTGAGATCGACAAGAACAAGCTCATCACTCCGGCGAAGACTCCCACTGAGACGGTGACGCAGAGCCCGGCCACGAGAAAATCCCAGGGCACCCCGCCAAAGACGCGAACCACGGCCAACACCGGCAGGCTGATCGCCACCAGCGATGCGGTCTGCAACAGCTTGCTGAGCAGCTTGCCGACCACGATCTGGAAACTCCGGACGGGCGTGACCAGCAGTGCATCCAGCGTTCGCTGGCGGACTTCGCTGCCGATCGTATCGCTGAGCAGCAGCACACCCAGCAGTTGGACGCTGAGAAACTGAAGCCAGATCACCGCACACACAATGCCCTTGCCCAACTCGCCAAGACGGGAGACCCGGACGACCGCTGTGCCGGTTCCCTTGGGATTGGGGATCGCGAACCACAGGCACAGCAGAGAGAGCGTCAGGAAGATCACGTAGGCAAAGCGCAGGATGTAGGACCTTCGCTGCCGACTGGCGACGCGAAGCTCCTTGTCGAAGATCGGTCCCGTCAGCCACGCCGGGCCCAGCCGCGTCCAGAACGTACTTGCCAATTGAGCGATCACTCACGTCCTCCGGCCATATCAAAAGACCCTCCGGCGAAAGGCCCGCACGGCCTGCCAGGCGAACACGAGCGACACGAACAAATATCCCGCCATGGCGAGCAGCATGAATATCGTCATGCCGGCGGCGTCCCGCGCACTGCCAAAACACCGCACCGTCGTGACGTAACTGTCGAGCGTTGTGGCCACCATGGCAAATGCCTGACCGAAGGGAACGAGGGTGCAAATCAAAGAGCTGCCTGTCTCCCAGTGGGCGCCCATCCCGAAGGAAGCCGCTTCCGCAACGATGGGAAGGACACACCACAAGGCGCCGGCCAGCGCCAGGTTGGCTGTCACCGCGTCGGTCGTCCGGCGGCACCACGAGCCGAAGTAGAACCCCGTCGCCGACAGGAACAGCAACGCCGAGACGATCATGACCCCCGCGTGCACGACGGCCATCGGATGGAAACACTTCGCCCAGGCAAACGCGACGACGTAGGCGAACAACAGCAGCCAGATGGGCCCGCAGCGGCGCAGCACGCCGACGAACTTGCCCACGAGAATGTCGGTGTCTGTCAGCGGCGTCATGAGCAGCAGCGGCCACGCCTGGGACTCCCTCTCGCGGCTGATCCCGGTGGTCGACGCAGTGATCGTGAAGAGCACCGCCAGCGTCAGGAAGATCCAGATGTACGCGATATGGGCCTCCTCGTACGAGACGACCGACATCACGGCGGTGAACGAATACACGATCAGGATCATCGCGACCTGGATGCCAAGCACCATCGCGGTGGCGAACCGCTCGCGCCGCGAGAGCGTGCAGGTCATCTCCTTCCAGACCATCGGCGGACCGACCACGCGTCGAATCCCGCGTTGGCGGGCCTTGGGGCTCCTATCCGCCGACTCCGTCTCGATGTACCTGCGGCGCAGGCGGTCCAGCAGCGCCGGCTCCCCCATGGCGCGACGAAGAGCCACCGATTTGACCAGGCGAACGGAACACGCCAAAAGGCCCGCGGACGCCGACAGGAGCACCGTGCAACATACGAGGATCTGTCCCGCCGAGACAGAGACGACGTGATACGGCAACATGGCAGCGATCGTGTACTCACGAAGCAGGTAGAAGGGATTCCAGTATCGAGTCATCTCCATCGCCTCTCGCGGCGAATGCCGACCTTTCAGCAGGAGGAAGGTGAGCACGGGCACGATCGCGTAGAGGAAGGCGACGCTCAGGATGCTCGCAATCATGGCGAGATAGGCCCGCTGGCACAGCACGGAGCACAACAGGCTGACCGCCCCGGCGAAGACGACCGCGGCGGCCGTTACACACAGGCTCACGACGAGGTAGTTCCAAGGAATGCCGCCGAGGACGCGGACGATCGCCAGCAGCGGCAGGGTCGTCGCCACCAGCAGAAGAATCTGGACGAGCCGGCTGTAGAACTTGCTCATCACCACCTGTCGGCCGCTCAGCGGCGTCGTCATGAGCACGCACAATGTCCGGCCGTACACTTCCTCGCTGACGGTGGTGCTCAGCATGATCGCGGCCACCAATTGCACCCCGACGAACTGGAACCACACGATCCCCAGCGTGATGGTCTTGGCGGCCGCCTCCATGCTCGCACGGGACATCGCCGCGCTTCTGCCAAACCGGACGGCGGGGATCCAAACCATTGCGATGAAGGTCATCAGCAGCAGGATATACGCAAACCGCAGGGCATAACCTCGCCGCCGCCGACTCGCGACGCGAAGCTCTTTGTCGAATAGAGGTCCGACCACGCACCGCGGGTGAAGATGCTGCAACGGTCTGAGTATTGATGTCCTCTGCATGGTTCATCGCGCATCGTGCGTCGTGGGGACTGCGATTGCGCCTTGTCTTGCACAGGACGCACCCCTCGCGACGCACGACGTCTTCAATGCACAATCCCCTTCGTCAGTTGGAGGAAGGCGTCGTCGAGCTTGAGCTGCTCGGGCTGGAGGTAGACGAGATCGACGCCCCCGTTGACGAGGGTGCGGGCGATGATCCCATCGGTGTTCTCACCTTCGCAGAAGGTCACCGAGAGGTAGTCTCCTGCCGTCTCGACCTTCAGAATCTGCGGCAGCGCCGAGAGCATCTCGATCGCGCGGGCCGGGTCGCCGAGGACCTTGACGCGGACCTTGCTCTGAATCCCCAGACGGGGCCTAATCTCCTCCATGCTCCCGCTGAAGACGAACTGACCATGCTCGATGATCCCGATCCGGTCGCAGATCTCTTCCAACTCGCTGAGGATATGACTGGAAATCATGATCGTCTTGCCCATGCGCTTCAGCTCTCGGAGCAGCTCGCGCATCTCGATTCGCGCCCTGGGGTCCAGACCGCTGGCGGGTTCGTCGAGGATCAGGACCTTCGGATCGTGGATCAGTACGCGCGCCAACCCAAGTCGCTGCTGCATGCCTCTCGACAGGCTGTCGACCGGGGCGCTGCGTTTCGAGACGAGATCGGTCAGTTCGAGGACTCCGTCGACGATGGCCTTTCGTTTCTTGTACTCGATTCCAAACGCGGCGGCGAAGAACTCGAGGTACTCGAACACCTTCAGGTCGTCGTAGACTCCCATGAAGTCCGGCATGTACCCCACCCGCCGACGGACGTCTTTGCCTTTCTTCGACACGTCGAGCCCGTCGATGTACGCCGCACCGCTCGTCGGCTCCAACAGGGTCACGAGGATCCGCATGGTCGTGGTCTTGCCGGCGCCGTTGGGCCCGATGAAGCCGAAGATGTCGCCGGCCCCGATGAACAGATCGAGGTTGCTCACTGCCACGAGGTTCCCGAAGTTCTTCGTCAGCTTCTTCGTCTCAATCATGGATTTCCCCTTCCATCTTTGCGGCCGGCACAAGCAGCCGGGCGAACTGGACGTGGTTCACCGTATAGGAACGGCTCTGGATCGCAAACGGCGCCGGCGGGTTCTCGAAGACCACGCACACGATCGCCGCCCCGGAACCAAGACAGGAGTACATGCCCACCGTTCGGCTCAGGCACCCCTGAGCGAAGAAGGCGTTGTCGGCAACACCGGCCAGACTTGCGGGGATTCGCGGCAGTTCCACAGCCGCCCGTAGATTCGGCGGCTGCCCCGTAGAGCCGGCGCCTGAGGACGAGTCTTGCTGCGGCCAGAGCTGGAATGGACGGGTCCGTGTCGGGAATCGTCTCGTCGATCTCGCGCTGACAGGTCCCAAATCCGCGCAGGAATCCTCGAACAAGACGTAGCCCATCCGGATGGGATTGTCCGAGAGATTCCGGATCTCAATGATCGCTTTGCCGTCGCTGCGATCGACAGTCGCGTCGAACGGCATGTCCTTCGGCATCCACTCGCACAGGAGAGACTGGACCGTCCAAATGCTGATCGGCAGGGCAACGGGCAGGTTGCCCCCGTCGGCCTGGCGGCAGTGGATCTGTCGCACACCCGCTTCCAGCTGCTGGGCCCAGATTTCCTCCTGCATCGGCGCGGCGCCCGACCACCACTGGTCCGGCGTCAGACCGTCGAGCCGGTAGTTGTCGCTGCGTGGGGCAAAGATCCCAGCATAACAGTTGGCCCAGGCGCAATTGGAGTCCGCGATGCCGTCCATGACGGTAACGGCTCGCAGTTCCATCGAGCCGGTGCGGAGGTACTGAACTCCGTAGTAGGCGCCGAACGTGAACACCACGATCCAGCCCATGCTCGTCAGCCATGTGAAGGGCTGCTTGTCCAGACGCTTGAGCACCCAGTAGTCCACGGGACCCAACAGCACGGCCAGCGAGGTCAGCGTCAGGATGACCCACCAGATGCTCAGAGGCTGCATCTGACGCAGTTCGAACAGGTAGTTCATCACCTGGTTGGCGGCGCTCTGGCCAATGCTGATTCGATGCCGATTGGCGTACTGATTGGCGCGGGACGCCGCGTCGGCCTCGGAGACACCGTCGATCAGCAAGAGAGTGCGTCCTCGCCCCGCCGCACCGACCTGCTTGTCCGCACTCGATGAACTCGGGCCGGCGACGGGATTCGAGATGTCGCCGATGCAGGCCACGATTTGTTTCGTCCAGAACGCTGCCGCCCGCCCGGCCTGTGAATCCCCAAACTGGGCAGGATCGAAGGCCAACACGGCGACTCGCCCGAACCCAATGTGACCGGTTCCGCACAGGGATGCTGCTTGCGATTCGATCCGGCCGGCAATCGGCACGCCCGCCTTCGGCGAGAGCGGCCAGGCGGTCACGGTCTGCGGCCGGCTCGAATCCAATCCCCATTCGTCCATCGCTTCAGGAGGGATCTCCACCTGGAGGGGCTCGCGGATGTGAAAGGGAATCGCATCGCGGAGAGGTGAATCCTGCGGCAAGGGATACCGTCCGAGGACCAGCAGCAGCGCCCCGCCGTTGGAGACCCACTCGCAAACCGCTCGAACCTGCTGGGGTTTGAGCAGCGACCAATCCGGGTCGGACAGGATCAGCAGGTCCAAACCCGCAAACCCCGTCCAGTCCCACGGGACGTCTCGGGCCAGTTTGGCTCCGACATAGACCTGCCCCAGACCTCGGTTGGACGTGCACGCCGTCTCTTTCGGCAATCGCATCAGGCCGAACTGTCCCGAGCCGACCAGGCCGATGAGCAGGTCCTGCTCCTGGACCGCGCGGAGCAAGCGGTTCTGCGGCGAGAAGTCCCACAAGTTCCGCAAGAAATGCCATCGCGTTCGACCGCGGTCGTCGCGGATGGTCATGTCGCAGTCGGCGGCGCCGAACGCAAACTTGGCCACCAAGGAGATCGGTAGCGATACGTCGGGCATCAAGACGAACGTCTGGTTGACGATCAACGTATTGAGCCCGTCCTGCCGGGCCGCAAGGGATAAAGACCCCGCGAAAGGCTCCTTTAGATCACTGCTGATGCTGACCTGGACGGGAGTCCATTCCATGGGCCGGTAATATCCGTTCCAGCCACAGGAGAAGTCCACGTTGAACTCGATCGGCTTGGCACCCTGGACGCAGCTTGCCCACGTCAGCACGCACAGGATCGCACTCAGGACTCTATCCATCGGCTTACTCCCACTGCACTCGCATCACTCGTCAAATCCGAATTCTGAGGTTGTACGCCAGCCATTCCGCGCAGACGAACACAAGGGCCGCCAGCACGAGCAAGGGCCACATGGGGACATTGGCCTGCTGAACCCCCTGCTCCTGTGCGGCGACCGCGACGCCCGCGAATTCGATCCTGTCCCTCGGCTCGATCCGACTCTCCTCCGGCGTCAGCAGATTCACTGCATAGAAGTGCGGCGACCCGTCCGGCGTCTTTGCAGTGTAGACCCCGACGCGGTATGTCCCGGGAAAACGGACGTCGCCGCTCGGGTCCGGCTTCACCTGCACCTCGGTCCCATCCGGGCAGATCACCATGAAAGCGGCCTGATTCAGACCGTCCTCGATGGCGATCGGGTCGCCCACCGCGAGTTTGTGCCGCTGCTCGTTGCCGGCCTGGGCTCCCAGGAAGCTCAGGGCGTTGTAACAGAACAACACGAAACTCGGCTCGAACGGCCAGTTGCTCTGGAGAATGTCAAAGCCGGCGATCAGGTACGTGCTGCCGTGGCGCCTCAGCAAAGCCAGCGCGGGCGACTCGTTGAACTCGGCCAGCACTTCCGCATCGCGAGGCAACAGCAGCCGGTGCGTCTTCGCTGCAAAGAGGTTCGTCAGATTCACGTACTGCAGGACGGGATGCTGCGAACGCCAATCGACAATGAGCTGGTTCTCCAGCTCTTGTGGGGAATTGACGTCGAGCCCGCTTGGCGGCGCCCCGAAAACGAGGTACATGCACGGGGGCAGACGGGCCGGAACGTGATTATCGAGCACGACCACATCGTACTGCTGCCGGACGGCGAAGCCCGCCGGGTCCAGAGCGTCGAAACCCGCCGGCGTGCATGGGTCCAGTCTCTCAATCGGACAAGCCCTCAAAGCCGACTCCAGGACGGGATTGCCCTGCGTGACCAGCAGGACGGACAGTCGTTTCGGGGGATCGAGAATACTCCAGGCCGCATCGTCGCAGCCCAGTGCATCGGCGCCCAACTGACGCACCTCCACCACGCCCGCTTCACTGTGGGTCAGGGAGAACTGGAGCGTTGCCTCGCCGGGACGGAACGGTTCGTCGCCCGCCTGCGCCCTACAGCCCGGAAGGGTGACGGACCGCACGGCGTGCACGTTGCCTCCGACGGACAACTGCACATCACGAGTGACCGGCTCGGAACCGAAATTCGCCAGCGAAGTGAAGACTTCGATTTCCTGAGGCTGCTCGTAGGACCGTCGGGCGTTCATTGCGGTGATGCCGACGTTGTCCTGCGATTCACCGATCCGATGAAAGACGATTTCGTTGTCGCCGATGACGATGCCCTCCAGGTCGTTGATCTGCCCGTCGCTGAAGAGCACCAACTGCGCCGGTTTTGCCGCGGCGGCAGCCACCCCCTCCCCGCCGGAGGGCTGTGCGAAGGCCCGCGCCACCGTCACGGCCTCGGCCATTCGAGAGGACCCGTCCCCTGCCTCGATCGCGTCGATGCGGGTCATGAGCTGACGCTTGTCCGACGTGAAGCTGCACACCACGCTGGCTCGTTGATCGAAGGCAATCACCATCGCATGATCGGACTGGTCTCGCCAGGAGAGGGCCGAGCCGGCTCGCATGGACTCGATGCACGCTTTGGCCTGTTTCCTGGCGACATCGAGCCGGGTCGGCTTGACATCGGTGGCGTTCATACTGGCGGAACGGTCGATCAGCAGGACGTAACGTTGTCCCGGCCCCCGCCGCAGCGCCAGCACCGGTCCGGCCAGCGCGAACAGGATCATCCCCAAAGCCAGCAGTTGCAGCAGCAGCAACAGGTTTCGCCGGAGTTTCTGGAACGGTGCGTTGACCTGGAGATCCCGCACCGCCCGCTTCCATAGCAGCGTGCTGGAGACGATCGCCTCCTGTCGCTTGAGTTTCAAAAAGTAGAGCAGCAGAAGCAACGGCACCGCGGCCGCCGCAGCATATAACCCAACCAATGGAGTCAGGAATTCCATAGCACCTCTAACGCAGCAGATGAATGCGCCGCAGATAGTTCAGAACCAGCGATTCGATGGAGTCTGCGGAGTTCGCCTGCATGTACACGGCGCCGCGATTCGTGCAGAAGTCCCGCAACTCATCGCAATAGGCCGCCAGGTTGCGTTTGTAGTATTTGATCAGCGCGGGACTGATCGTGATCTCGGCTGCGTCGGCGTCCTCGATATCCAGCAGTTTCAGATCGCCTGCCAGTTCCGGCGCGATCTCCTGCGGCGACAGGATCTGAATCACGTACAGGTCGTACTTGGCGCCGATCAACCGCCGCAAGGCGGTTTCGTAACCCTGCTTGAACAGGAAGTCGGAGACGACAATCGTCACACCGCAGCCGATGCGAGAGGTCGCGGCATCCCGGCACGCCTTCTCGAAATCCGACAGGCCGTCGCACTCGGCGGTCAGCAGCATCTCCGCCATCTGCCGCAGGTAGTTGCGTCCCCGCATGTTCGGCAACTGAACCCGGAGGCCGTCGCCGAAGAGACTGATCGTGAGCCGGTTGTTGTTCACCAGACTAACGTAGCCGAGCGCCGCAGCGAGGCGCTTGGCGAAGAGTCCCTTCGCCGGCTCGCCCATACTCATCGAGGCGCTGGCATCCACGAGAAGGTGAACCGTCAGATCCTGCTCTTCGAGAAACAGCTTGAGGAAGAGCTGTTCCAGGCGGCCGTAGACGTTCCAATCCACGAAGCGCAGGTCATCGCCCGCCACGTAGGGTCGATGGTCCGCGAACTCGACGCTCTGACCGCGGCGCTTCGAGCGGCGCTCGCCCTGGAGCTTGCCTTGCACGATCTTGCGGCTGAGCAGGTCGAGCGAATCCAGCCGGGCCATGAACTTCGGGTCCAGCAAATCGGTCAGCCTGGCGGTTGCAGGTCTTGTCGTTGCCATTGTGATTCTCGACGCGATAAATAGGACCTATGTGCTCAGCTTCTGCTCCAGGGCCTTGGGTGTGTTCTTGAGAATATCGGTCAGAATATCGTCCGTGCAGATGCCCTCGGCCTGGCCTTCGAAATTCAGAAGCAGCCTGTGCCGCAGGGAAGGCAGGACGGACCTGGCGACATCCTCGAAACTCACGTGGTAGCGTTCGTTGAGCATGGCCCGGACCTTGGCGGCCAGGACGACGGACTGTACGCCGCGAGGCGACGATCCGAACCGGACGAACTGGTTCGTCATGCTCGTCGCGAATTCGCCCTGTGGATGGGTTGCCAGGACCAGGCGGATTGCGTAATCCTGTACGTGTTCGGCGACGACGACTCGCCGGACCAGCTTCTGTGCCCACAGGATTTTCGCCGAGTCGGCAACCATTTGGACCTGCGGTTCCTGACCTGTCGTGGTCCGATCCAGAATGGCCTTGAGCTGCTCGCGATTGCTGTAGGCTACAAGCAGCTTGAAGAAGAACCGGTCGAGCTGGGCCTCGGGAAGCGGATAGGTCCCCTCCTGCTCGATCGGGTTCTGCGTCGCCAGGACCATGAAGGGTTCCGGCAGCTTGCGGATCTGGCCGCCGCTGGTGACGGAGTGCTCTTGCATCGCTTCGAGCATGGCCGACTGGGTCTTCGGCGTCGCGCGGTTGATTTCATCCGCGAGGATGATCTGGCCGAAGATCGGTCCCTTCTGGAATTGGAACTCCCGGCGGCCGCTCGACGCGTCTTCCACGACAAGGTTCGTGCCGGCGATGTCGGCGGGCATCAAATCCGGCGTGAATTGAATCCGCCGGAACTCCAGTGACAGAGCCGAGCCGAGTGTCCGCACCAGGAGCGTCTTGCCCAATCCCGGCACGCCCTCGAGCAGAATGTGCCCGCCGCTGAAAAGGCCGATGAGCACGCCGTCCACAATCTCCTCGTGGCCCACGATGACCCGCCCGACCTCTCCACGGATCGCCTCGAACATCTCGCGGAAGTCCGCACACTGCTGTTCCACGTTCTTCTCGTCACTCATGATCTCTATCCTTTTTCCTCATGACCTGTCTTCCTGCGTCTGGCTTGCAGGAGCTGATCGATATGCGTGCTCGGCGTCGGGGGCTTCTGCGGCTTGGAGCTCTCCGCCGCCGGCGTGACGACGGGCTCCTCCCGACGTTTCGGTTCGGCGTCAATCGCATCGCCCTGGTAATCCTTGCCTGCTTCGTACCGCCTGGCGAAGACGCCGTCCATCGCGCCGGCCGACCA
The DNA here is from genome assembly GCA_034678485.1 of Sedimentisphaerales bacterium. Taxonomy (GTDB): domain Bacteria; phylum Planctomycetota; class Phycisphaerae; order Sedimentisphaerales; family Anaerobacaceae; genus PLanc-01. The sequence goes on from JAXDBU010000066.1 coordinate 49,720, forward strand.
CTGTGCCCGCAACTTCTGTCTCCGGGCCTGCAGGCGGGTGATCCGCTCATCGCTTTCCTGGCGGGCTGCAAGGGTCAGCCAGCCTTTGACTCTGCGAAGCGCCGCGCGTAGATCGACGACGACTCGTCGAACCGCGACGTCCAGCAGGAACAGCACGAGCCACGCCAGCATCAGCGGACGCACCAGCGGCAGATGCGTCTCCGGGAACTTCAGACCGGCATGGTCGAACAAGTTGGCTTCGTTCGGATCGGAGTCCAGTGAAAGGACCCGCCCGTGCGTCACCTTGCTGATCTCCTCCAGCAGAGGCCCGTTGTCGGAGAGATCGCGAAATTCCGGCGCGAAGGGGATCGTCACGATCGCATTGGCCAGACGGGTCGCATTCTGTGGCGGAGGGGTTCCGACGGGAAGCGAATCCGTCTTTTGATACTGGAGGTTCACGACGTAACTGCCCGGCGATTTCACGCGGAATCGCCCGGAATACTGTCCCGGCCCGGTTTGCGCCAGTTGCAGCGACTCGCCTTTCATCTCGGGAGTGAGGACCTTTCCCTCAACGGATGCGAGTTGAAGGAACCGGCCCTGCGGATCGAAGGCCTCGACGCGAACCGAGACCTCCAGGCCCTCCACGTCGGTCAGGATCTCGCACTCCGTGGACTGTGAGGGCTTGCCCGCCCAGCGAACCACCTGTTCCCAGATCGTCGGGAAGTCGGACCACTGGACCCACTGCGCCGCCCATCGAGTGTCCACGGAACTGGTGAACGCAACGCACCGGCCGAGTCCCGACTGGCAGGTCGCCAGGATCGGGTCTGCCTCGTTGCTGCTCAGGACCACCTGGTTCAACCCCCCTTTGGGGCCGGTGAGCACGTACCCGTCGAGCGCAGGCAGCGCAGTCGACACGCCGGTGAGAATCTCGCTGAGCGAGTAGACAACCTGGGGCTCGAACGTTTGCTCGACGATCATCGAGCGACGGATGACCTGAGCTTCCTTGATGAAGATCTCCGGGATCGTCGTCGGGTCGGCCACCGGGTAGAACCGCCCCTGCGCCGCGGAGGCGATGCTGCCCAGCAGTTGCGTATTGGCATCCGGTCCCACCGCGACCGTCGAAATCGTAATGCCCGCCGCGGCCATATCCATCCCCAGTCGGCCGCAGTCTTCCGGATAGGCCGTCTGTCCGTCGGTGAGCAGGATCACGTGCTTGACACTGGGCTTGGCGCCCTTCAAGGCATCGAATGCCATTTCCATGGCCGGCGCCATGATGGTGCCGCCGCCGGCGCCGATGCTCTGGATTTCGCGGTGGATCTTCCCTTTGTCTTCGGCCGGACCCAGCTTCACGAGCCACTCGCTGGCGGCCTCGAAGAGCACGATGCCCACTTCATCTCGTCGGCTCAGCAGGCGGACGGCGCCCGCCGCCGCAGCCTTGCAGATCTCCACCTTCTCTCCCAGCATTGAGCCGCTGTGGTCGAGCACCAGCACCAGCGCGCCCATGGGCAGTTGCTTCTTCTGCGGTGGGTCCAGATCGACGGGCAACATGGCAGCCACCGGCGAGCCGATCCAGCCGCCGGCCCCGAAGGCGTTCGGGCCGCCCACCATGACAAATCCGCCGCCGAGATCGTTCACATAACGGCACAGCATCTCCTGCTGACCCATCGTGACGTGGTGCACTGCGGTGTTCACGAGCACGACGGCATCCACGTCCAACAGGCGAGCCAATTCGGTCGGCAACTCGGAAATGTCATCGCGGACCGTATCGATCCCTGCCTGTTGGAGACAGCGGGCCAGGCTCTCGCCTGCCCCTTCGACGTCGAAGACGCGAACGTAACCGGGGGCGGCCACACACGTGATCGTCCCGGCGCGATTGTTCTCTGCGATTCGGTCCTGCCTGGGATCGTCCGCCAGAAAGACAGCCTCGAAATGGTGAATGCCGCGTGCGCCCACCGGGACCGAAACCATCTTGACGTTGGTCCCGGCCTTGAGCTCGACGGGGACCGCCACTTCCGGGCTTTCAGGCACCAGATCAACCGGCCTGTCGTTGAGCGTCAGCAGGAGCTTGCCGCGAACGTCGCCTGTGCTGTCCAGCAGGAAACGCAGGGGAACCATCTGGCCGCTCCGGACCCGCGGCGGCGCTGCGACCCGTCGGAACAACACTTCGTTGCCATATCGGTATCGCACCGGAAGGACGTCTATGGGAATCCCATTGGCTGCTGCCGCACGGGCTGCTTCCTTCAAGTCGCCCTCGGTCTCGTTGCCCTCGCTGGCCAGGACGATCCGCACCGCCGTATCCGGTGGCGCGATGGCCATCGCCATCTGCACGCCGCCGGCGAGCCGGCTCTGGTTGCCTGTCAAAAGAGTGTTTCTGCGACGGACCTGGGCATCGCCGGTGGGCAACAGCGAGATGCTCGCTGCTTCCGCCACATCGACGACGGCGAACTGATCCTGCGTCGGCTTCTTGCCGACTGCCTTCGTAAGATAATCGAGCGTCGCGTCCGCCAGTTCGCCGGGAATGGATTGGCTGCGATCCACGACTGCGATCACGGTGGCGCGCCGGTTCTTCTGCAACAAGGTGGGTCTGGCCAGCAGTATCGCCAGCAGCAATACGACCGCGATGCGAAGGACTACCGCCATCGTGCGGCGGGTCGTCCCCAGAGTGGTCAGGCTCCGCCGGGCCAGCCAGATCATCGGGAGGATCACCAAGCTCGCCGCGAGCCACCAGGGCTGACCGAAATAGAAGCCGTATGCGTCACTCACCACTGTCACACTCAAGCGTCATCCACGCGCACCAGTTCCGCATCCATGCGCGACAGATACACATCAGTTCTCCAACTGCTGCGGCTTAGGACCGCTCTCCTCGAGCTGGTTGAAGTACGTCTTGACCGCGTCCTCATATCGTTTCGGGATCTGGTTCTCGCTGATCGCTTCGGTCGCACTGGCCCGTCCCGCCTGGATCACCTCGACAAAGGTCCGCTGGGCCTCGCCTTTGACTTGTGTATCCTTGAAATACCAGCTCGCGACGACAGGACCACGATCCGGCCGGCTCGGCGCTTTCGCCATCTTGTTCGCAGCCAGCGGGTCCGAGGTAATCATGTGCTCGTCCACGCTGCTCAGACCGATGCCCTTCCCGCCGTAGCCCCCACCCATGCCGACTTCCCATTGCTCGCCCGTACCCATGCCTTGGCCGAGACCATCAAGAACTCCCGAAATCCCCGCCAGACTCACCTGGAGTTGAATGACCTGCTGCTGCATGGCGTCCAGGGAATCCAGCTCGTCGATAGCTCCGGCCAAGCCGTCGGTGGAAAGGCCGCCGGCGCCGGCCGCCATCCCAAGGGCCTGCCCGAGACTCGCACAACTGGCCGAAGCCGCTTGGCTCGCCTGCACTTTCTTCATCAGTTGCTCGACCATCTCCGGCTTGAGCCCCTGCTTCTGCAACGCCTGTCGCAACTGCTCCGGGCTCGCCTGGGCAAGCTGCTTATCGAGTCCGAGCTTGGCCAGTTCCTCTTCGACCTGACGCTTCTGCTGGGAGAGCTTCTCCAGCTCCGCGGCCAGGCTCTGCATCTGCGCGGCCAGCTCCTTGCGTCTCTCCTCCGGCAGCGATCCGTCGTTCAATTGGCTCTGCAACTGGGCGAGCGCCTTGGCGGCCTGCGCGAAATCCCCTTTGCCCAAGGCCATGCGGACCTGTTGGGAGAACGGGTCGGTCGAGCCGTGCAATTGCTTGAGCATCTGCTGGAGGACATCGGCGGTTTTGACTTGCCCACCCGCCTGCATCTGCTGGATCTTGTCCGCCAGATCGCCGAGGGCCTTGATTGCCTCCCGTTTGACTTCCTGGGGTCCGCCTGTTTGACCCAACTCATCGAGCTTCTTGAGATCCGCGACAAGATTCGGGTCCCCCACCGCCCGGATCGCTGCCTTGGCCTGCTGCACCGCCTTCTTGACCTGGGTCTGCGCCTGCTGAACGGCCTGGACCTTCTTCTGCTGTTCCTGACGTTCCCGGCTGAACCCGAAAAGGTCGTACTGAGGCAGGAGAAAGACCATCGCAACGGTCGCTGCCCACACCCCGGCGCCGTAGGCCCAACTCCGCGACAGCATGATCGGGAAGTGTCCCGCCAGTTTGGCCTGCTCCATCACCCCGAGGGACTCGGCGCGGGCCGCCTTGGCGAAGGGATCATCGGATTGGGCAAAAGCCAGGGTCGTACTGAACCGCTCGCTGAGCTTGAGTCGTTCGTCGAGCAGCAGAGACGCCTGCATCCGACTGGGCAATTTGAGAACCCAGAGAGCCAGTATCACGATGGCCGCGAGACTCCAGAATGACCATATCCCCCAAGCCGTCAAGGTGCGTAATGACGCAAGACGGTCCGCCAGGACCGCGAGAGCCGCTAGCGCTCCGGCGACCGCCAGGACCCTCCCGGCCTGACGGAGGAGAAGATTCACGCCGCAGCGAATCTGGACCGCTCTGACTTTTCTCTGGATTGCCTTCGGCAACGACATCTCGTCCGATCCTTATTCCCTATCTGAGCACAGGTTACGCGTCAATGTCCCGGCACACGGCTGTGTCGGCCTACCACTATGACGCAGGCCGGGACCAAACGTTACCGACAGACCTGGAACACGAGGTCCCAGGTGTCGCCGCTGGCCCGGGCGTCTTCGGATGGCTGCACTCTGCCAGCATCGTCCCTACCGTCCTCGCCGACGCTGTAGACGATGTAGCCGCCATCCTGGCGATTATACCGCATGGGCAAGCCGTCAAAAGGGTCTTGTGGAACAGCCGACAGGAACTCAGGCACGAGCCGGTCGAGCGTCTGCGGAAGCTCTGCGTGGGCAAGTCGATGCCGTTCCAGAGCCAGGGGGATCCTGGCGTTTTGCAGTCGCGCCAAATACAAGACGTGCGAACGGAAGAGGCCGGACCCGTGGGTCATCCGCCGCAGTAGAATCCCCCTCCTGCCTCGCACATAGCGGGCATCCGCAGCCTCGCACGCGGCGCGATACTGACAAACGGGAAGCTGAACGATTCGCAGGCATTCCTCCGCGAAGTCAAGGTAGATGATCCCCTCCCTGGCGGAGAGCCCGAGCGCGCCGTAGGCCTCCAGCAGAGCACCGGGCGGGAGCTTTCCAAAGTCGTCGCGGTCGAGGGTCTGAGGTCTCACGAAGAGCGGGTGCATCAGGCATCGCTCCCCCATCCAGGCGCGCAACAAACCGGTCGTGACATCGAGTTTATCGAAGGCATCGGACAGCGTCTGGAGTTGTTCGTCCGTACAGCGGACCCGATTGAGGACACGCTCGATCGTTGCGCAGATGCCGGCCCACCCGTACAACCTGATGATGTGTGAGATCATAACGGGCTCATTGCGAAGCGAATCCGCGACGTGCATCGCCGCCCGGACGGCGCGAACCGCCGCGTTCGGGTCTTCCTGCTCGGCGTACAAAACCGCATGGAAGCACAATAGCCCCACACTTGTCCGCACCTTGCCGACGTGGGACATGGCGACTCGCGGTCCGGCGGACAGGTCGATCGGGTATCGGCACTCCGTAATCGTCGCCGCTTCGTACAGCGATTCCAGCGGTTTGGAGTTTGCGTGAATGTACTGCTCCAGCAAGGCCATGAGGTCCGCCGCGAGTGGCTGGCCCGGCTCTGGGCGGTCTCCATCTTGCCGCCAGAGGATCTCCTCCAGACGCAGCCAATCGGCTCTCGGCGGTTCCCAGTGGGCAGCGCCGGCCTCGACGATCCAATTGGCCGCGTTGTCGCCGGACTGGGGCCATGGGTACCAGGCGTCGTGTTCCTCCGGCGTCGCGGGGTAGCCCGCCGCACGAATCGCGCCAATACGCCGCTGGAACTCGTGCCGCCAGTGCCAGCGGAAGACCAGAATAGCCGCGACGTCGCACAGCAATAGAACAAGCAGGATCGGCCCGGTCCGCGTCACACGTCGTTGTGTGCGCCGCGGACCTTGCGATGCCTGCGAGTCTCTCTCTCCGCCGTTCTGCACCACGACTGAATCCCTTTCACTCGGTCACAAGCCGGATGCTTCACTCCGCTCTGTTCAACGCGACGCGGACTGGGTTCTCGATTTGCAGCCTGTCAGATCGGGGCGCCGCCGCGGGACATGGCCGCAAGGAATTCCCGGTTTGTCGGGTACTTCCGCAGCAGCTTGAATAGAGCCTCCATCGCGTCGCGGGGTCCGTAGTTCGCGACGACCCGTCGCAACGTGGTCAAGCCGCGGCCATGGTCCGGCGAATACAGCTTCGCCTCTTTCCGCGTGCCGCTGGCGGGGATATCGATCGCAGGCCAGATCCGCAGCTCGGCCAGCGAGCGGTCCAGGACCAGCTCGCTGTTGCCGGTGCCCTTGAACTCCTCGAAAATCAGTTGATCCATGCGGGAGCCGGTGTCGACCAGGCAGGTGGCGATGATCGTGACGGAGCCGCCGTCCTCGATGGCCCGCGCCAGGCCGAACAGCCGGCGGGGAATTTCGAGCACGCCCGCCTCCAGACCTCCGCTCATGGTGGGCCGGGAGGCCCCGCCCCGCCGGGTGCGGTTGTTGAACGCCCGCCCGACGCGGGTCAGACTGTCGATCATCAGGACAACCTCGTGGCCGCACTCCAGCTCGCTCTGGACGTGCGCGAGCACCAGCTCGGCCAGCTCGCAATGCTCGTCGGCGGTATGGTCGCTCGTGCTGGAGACCACTTCCGCCCCCGGGCAGGCCCGCTTGAAATGGGTGACCTCCTCCGGCCGCTCGTCGATCAGCAGTACGATGATGCGGGTCTTTGGCGAGCAGTGCTTGATCGCGCCGACCATCTGCTCCAGAAGAATCGTCTTGCCCGCCTTGGGGGGTGAGACGATCAACTGGCGACTGCCCTTGCCGACCGGCGAGATCAGGTCGACGATCCGCATGCTCTCGTTGCCGCAGGCGCCCAGATCGAACCGCTCGCATGGGTCGATGGCCACCAGGTCGGCGAAGTGCGGGCGGCCTCGGAACTTCTCCGGCGGCAGCCCCCCCACCGAATCGACCGAGACCACGACGCGTTTGCCCTTCTTCAGATCGACCTGCCCGGTGACGGCGGCGCCTTCGATGATCCCGAACCGGCGGACGAGGTCCATCGGGACCGACGCCATCAGGGGGCCCGTCCGAAACGACCGGTCCACCGTGCGGAGAGAGAACTGATCCTTATTGATGCGTTTCAAAACTCCAGCGATTGCTTCACTCATGAGTACCTTCCATGGGATTGTGCGGCGACCCCCGACGGGCCGACCCAAAAGCGGCATCATAGCACAATCCCCCCGGTTGGCAACCCCGACGATGGAATTGTCGCACAGAATATGCCGCACAAGCCGGGCTCAATCGCGAGATGTGTTCAGGCTCATCTGCTTTTCGCGTACTGCCGTGATTTCGCAGTGTCGCGCGACCGGGGACGCCAAACGCGACGCATCGCGTTTAGGAAACCGACAGGCATTTTGCGCTTCACGCCAGCAGCATAGAGACAGCCATGTAGGGTACACACCACGCGCCAACTCTTGTGCTCCGAGAGGTCAATGGCGGTACGCAAGAGCCGGAGGCGTTTCGTTCTCAATCGGCGGACCAGATGTGGGCCCCGGGAGCAAGAGGATAATACAGACAACGGGAATCAGATGCAGGCATCGGCATGTCCCGGCAGCCGACGTCGATGCCCCAGTGGCCGATCAGACCCCCGCCACCCAGAAAGACGCGAATCATCGGCCGACCATCCCTGTCCAGCGAGAGCTGATTGTGGTAGTCCCCGAGGGACGCGACCGACGGCGGAGCCGGAACGTACGTGGGCACATCGCGAATGTCCCCACCAGGAGCGATTCTCAATTCCAATGGTTGATCTTCGCAGTCGTTCGGGTCCAGTGTCGCGAGCCAGTTCTGCATGGCCTGGACATTCGTTCGACGTTCCACACATCGTCCAAGACCACGTGCGAACGAACCGGGGAAGGCAAGACACACGATTACAGCAAGGACACTCCACCATCTCCCTCGAACGTCAAGCGCAGACCAGCGACGGATAGTGCGTATCGTGAGTATTGGCAAGCAGATCGCTGCCATAGGAATCAACAAGAGCAGAAATGGCGACAGCACGAAAAGTAGTTCTGAGTTGAGCCGCCCACTCGCATAGAAGATCGCGGCGAACGGTCCCCAGGCAAACCAGGAAGCCACAAAGGCCATGAACGCGGTCGCCGCCAGAACACGGCCAAGTGTCCTGAACGACCGAGTAATCCGCTCGCGGCGATCGTCATTCACAATCATGCATCCCTCGAAATCACATGGTTCATCGTATCTCGCGCCAGACGTAGGCTCCGGGAGCTACAGGCAGTCGGTATTCGCCATATCGAGAGAGATCGGATGGCGGAGTCTCCATATCCTTATCGCCGACGACGAGACCCCACGATCTCATTATGCCGCTACCCCACATCAGACGGATCCTCGGTCGCTCTTCATCGTCGAACTCCATACGCCAGCCCCAAGCGTTGAGATCTGCGATAGACGCCGGCAGGTCCGACTCTTCGACGGGTATGTCCGGGTGCGCCCGACCGGGCTGGAGCGGGCTCGGCTCGAGCGTGGCGAGCCATGTTTGGACAGCCGGGATGTCCACCCGGCGTTCCACATGCCTTTTGAAGCCGGACATGTATCGTGCCACTGGATTGTACATGTCGAGCGTGAAAGGCAAGACGAACGCCGTGACGAAAACCACGACGATGAATCCCCATGTGGCGAGGAGGCGCCGCCCGCGGATATGCCTGGGCCAAATAACCAGCAGCCGCACAAGCACGACAACAAAACACACGAGAGCAACCGGGATCAGCGTCACGCTCATCATCAGGGCGATGAGAGTGAACGGCACGTTGATGAGCCCAGCAAGGTAACTGAGAACGCCCCACGGATCGATCATAGCGCCGAACCACAACGGAATTGCCATCAGAGCGATATCCGAGTAGTACCACCGCCACGGTGGAGCATATCGCGCTAATCTCGTGATATGCATAGCCTGTTCTCCATGCGTCACTGTATTTCATGCCAGACATAAGCCCCTGCCGCCAGCGGACTGCGTTGTTCGCGTGAAGGATCACAAGGTGGCTCCGTCATGTCCCTGGGACCGACCACGATGCCCCAGGAGCCAATCATGCCGCTGCCCCAGAGCAGGCGCACTGCAGGACGCCCCCTTTCGTCAAGCATCGGTTGCGTCCACTTCGGGCGCAGGTTCGCAATCACTTGAGGCTGCTCGGAGTCCGCCAGCTGGCCCTCGATCCATGCCCCCTCGGAGTCCCTGTGGTCGTTCGGGTCCAGTGTGCCCAGCCAGCCTTGAATCGCTCCGACATCCACTCGAAGCCCCGCATATCGGGCAAAACCGCGAACGAACATATCGAAAGGACTTACCCCGAGACCGACGATCCCCAAGATATAGGGCATGACGAATCCGCCGGTCAGCACAACCCAGACGGTGATCCGCCGCCGGTCCGCGAGAGTTCGCCGCCGCCATGTGACGGCAGCACGCACGACCAGAACGGGAAAGGCCGCCGCAAATACCAGGGCCGGCAGCATCATCAAGAACAGAACTATGAAGACACCCATACAATTGAACAGCCCGCCTGCGTAGCACATGATCCCAAACGGTCCCCAGACAAGCCAGGAGACCGCGAAAATGCCGAGCAAGACCATGCCTGCGATGCGCCAAGGCATCCTCACTGATTCTGCCGTTCCCGTATCTTGATCATCACTCATGGACGGACCTTCTTGCCAACCTCACTGGATCTCGTACCAGACATAGGCCCCGGGGGCCAGCGGGAGGCGGTATTCGCCGGGGGTGTAGAACACCTGACGGCGGTCTGGCGGCCCGTATTCCTCTCTCGTTGTCTCCAGGGTCTCCGGGATCGGCATGTCCTCCGGGCCGATCTCGACACCCCAGTGGCCAAGGGCGCCACCCCACGTCAAGCGAACCTTCGGTCGGCCGGTTTCAGTCTTGGCGAGTTGGACATAGTGAGGGTCGAACCGCGTGATCGCTTCCGGCCAAGCCATCGTATTCGGCCAATGCGACTTGAGGTCATTCCCGGTGTACAGGTTGATGTCCTTCCTTGTGCACGTACTCGGATCCAGGGTCGTCAGCCAATCACGGATGGCACCGAGATCGCCGTTCGTTTGCATATGCCGCCTGAAGCCATGCGTGAATGCCGCATACCCGGGTGGCCACAGGTCCGCGAACGGTGCGCCAACCCATGCTGCCAAGGCGACGAGCGTCAGGGCACATAACAGCACCAATCTTCGCCGACTGCGGACATGCACGAGCCAACCAGTCAACATCCGGACCAGCAACGCGCAGAACCACACCACCAGCAGGATTCCGAAACCGCTGAATACAAAGAAACCACACAGCCAGTAGCCTCCATTGGACAATCCATCCAGGAAGCTGGTCAACAAGTTGATTCCCCAGAAACCAGCGTAGGCGGCAGCAAACCCGCCGAAGAGGACGAGGTCCAGGACGTACCAACATCTTGATCGGTTGGGGGCCAGATCCTCGTCTCGTTCAAGCTCGGTGCTCATGTCGGTTTCCATGTGTGCGACAAACGTTGGTGCATCCTCACGGCCAATCATCTCAGCAGCGTCATTGGATGGTATGCCAGACGTGTACCCCAGGCTCAACCGGCAGACGATACACGCCGTTCTCATATACCATCGAGCCTCCGACCTTCACCTTCCGTCTCGGCAGGGTCGCAGGGGTCGGCATCTCTTTGTCCCCGACAGTCACGCCCCATGCGGCGTCGAAGCCACACCACGCCATACGGACCATCGGGCAATGTCGTTCATCAAGACGGAGTGTCACATTGTCCGGTTTCAAGGACGTCACGATACCGGGCAGCGGCGTGCTCGCGGCCGACGTGGTGTCCCTCAGATAGATCGGTTCCCCTGTGCAGGCATTCGGGTCCAAGGTGCTCAGCCAATTGCGGATGGCCGGGATATCCACGTTGTTCTGCACGTACTCACGGAAGCCATAGCAGCCCGTTGAAGAAGTTTTCATGGCAGGCGTTTTGTTGTGGACAGTGGGTGTCTGAGTTGCTATCGTAGGGGCAAGCTGTCATGGAGGATGCCCCATGTCGATGAGCAAACGCCGGTTGGAACGTCAACAGAACCTGTGGATCAACACGAGCGAGATCGCGATCTCGGCCGGCCATCCCTTTTACCAACGCCTGAATCAGTTGCTGACGGAGCATGGGTTCGACCGGTTTGTGGAAGAGCGGTGCGCATCGTTCTATGCCGAGACGCGGGGTCGTCCGAGCATTCCGCCGGGGGTGTACTTTCGCATGCTGCTGGTCGGCTACTTCGAAGGGATCGATTCCGAACGGGGCATCGCCTGGCGATGTGCGGACTCGCTGGCGTTGCGGGCGTTCCTGGGCTATGAACTGAACGAGCGAACGCCGGAGCATTCGAGCCTGTCGGTGATTCGAGGCCGGATCGACGTCGAGACCCATCGGGAGGTGTTCCAGTGGGTGCTGAAGGTGCTGGCGAAGAGCGATCTGCTCCAGGGCAAGACGATCGGGATCGACGCGACGACGCTGGAGGCGAATGCGGCCCTGCGGAGCATCGTGCGTCGGGACACGGATCAGCCGTATGAGGAGTTTCTGCAGGACCTGGCGAAGGCGTCGGGGATTGAGAGTCCGACGCGGGAGGACCTGGCGAAGATCGACCGCAAACGGCCGAAGAAGGGCTCGAATCAGGACTGGTACAATCCGAATGATCCGGATGCCAAGATCACGAAGATGAAGGATGGACGCACGCATCTGGCGCATAAGGCGGAGCACGCGGTGGACCTGGAGACGGGGGCGATTGTTGCGGTGACCCTGCAAGGGGCCGATCAGGGGGACACGACGACGATTCAGGCAACATTGTCCGAGACCGAGAAGAATCTGGCCCAAGTACAGGAAGATCCGCAGGCGAAGGAAGGTCTGCATCCGCAGATGATGAAAGAGGTGGTGGCCGACAAGGGATATCACAGCAAGGAGACGGTGCGGACCTTGGAGCAGAGCGAGATTCGCAGTTACGTGTCCGAGCCGAAATACCGGGGCCGGCGCCACTGGAAGGACCGCCAAATGGAACGCGAGGCGGTGTACGCCAACCGTCGTCGGATTCGCGGCGTGCGCGGCAAGCGGCTGCTGCGGAAGCGGGGGGAACTGTTGGAGCGGCCCTTTGCTCACTGCTATGAGACGGGCGGGATGCGTCGGACCCACCTTCAAACGCACGCTCGGATCCTCAAGCGTCTGCTGATCCATGTAGCCGGCTGCAATCTGGGTCTGGTGATGCGGACGCGGTTCGGACTGGGAACCCCGCGAGGCCTGCAGGGCCTTGTTTTTGCCTTCCTTCGCAGGTGGGTCCAGCTCGTCTGCGACCTGTGGTGCGACGGGGGGCTGGCTCGACCCTCCCGACAGGTCTTTCGCTTCCCATCCGTCGTTCGGTCTATTCCACAATCAGAGCCCTTCGCTCTGTGAATTCTTCAACGGGCTG
>JAXDBU010000067.1:0-6493 GCA_034678485.1 Sedimentisphaerales bacterium
CCCGCTGCCTCGGCTGCCATCGAGCCACCATCGGTCGCGAAGTCAAACGCAACGCCAGCGTCGAAGGCCGCTACTATCCAGGTAACGCCCAGACCCTGGCGAACAGCCGCCGGCGGGCCCATCTGTCCCGCTCGAAACACACCCAGAACGCGATCGTGAAATCGCCGGTGGGCAGCCATAGCGGATCGTTGTCGGGAAGAGCTACGTAATCGTCGATGCCATCGGGCTTCAGTCCGCTCCCGATCTGGCCTTGCACCCATTGCGCTGCGTGGACGACGCCCGGCTGGTTGCCGGTCACATCGTCCGCCAAGGTCCCCTCGCTTTCATCGAACGTCCCGAGATGGACATCGCCTTGTCCGGCATGAGCCACGGCGCAGGCGCATCCCATCGTCAGCACCAACAGACAAACCGCCATCCTCATGATGACACCTCCACAAGAGAGTATCTCTGTTCACTTTCCCAAGCATCGTCATTGCAGGGTATCCGCAAGCTCTTGCCCATCCTGGGCAACGGGAATCCACCCGCGTGGTCCAGGTATCATGCAGGCTCGGTCGCCTTCCTCGACCGCAGGGTCCAGACGATCTGGTAGGCGATGCCGAGGGCAGCCAGGAAGACCAGCGAGGACAGCAGGATCATGGACATCAACAGTGCGGCGGATCGACTGACGCCGTAACAGGGCAACAACCCGACGAGCACCCCTTCGCGCACGCCGATATTGCCGATTGTGATTTGGAGCTTCCCGAGAAGGAAGACGATGGCGCATAGCCATATCAGGACGCTCGTCGGGACGACGACCGACGCCGCACGGGCGGCAAAGAGGTACCACAGCAACCCGACCAGCAGCGAGTCCACCACGTTGATCGAGGCAATGGTCAGATGAAATCGCCAACCGGCGGTCTGGAACGTTGCGATCTGTCCCAGGACGGTCCGGCCCTTTTCGCGTACCGTCTTGGGCAGCGGTCCCAGGGCAGCCGTGAACAGGCGGATCACAAATCCCCCCGTCCGCTCGTTCAGGGCCAAAACAGACACCAGCAGGAGAACCGCCAATCCCAGGGCGGCAAGGAATGGAATAATCCACGGCCGTTGGATGCTCGGCCACAAGATGCTCGTCGGATTCACGAGAATAATCCCCAGGAAGCCGACCGCGAGCATCACAACGGTCAACGTCACCTGGTTATAGAGCATGGCGCTCAGGACGTTGGTGCCCTTGCCGGTGGTTCGCCTGAGGATGTACCACTTGACGCCCGTGCTCACAAAACCCGGGACCACCAAGCCGTACAGAGACGTGATGCAGGTGGCGCCGAAGATCGTGTTGAGACCGACCTTGCAGTCCTGCTTCCTCAGAATCCACTGCAGGGCCACCGACTGCACCCAGGAGAACAGCGCGGTCGAACCCCACACGCCAACGAGGTACCGCCAGCGTGCGCCGTTGACGGCCTGCTGGAAATCCTCGAAGTCCGCACGCGAGAGCACCCAGGCCAGCAGGACGACCGCCACGAGGATCTTGGCGAAGAACTTGAGAATCTGCTTGGTACGGATAGACATCGCCACGTCAGAAGCTACCGATTGTATCCCAGGATCAGGACCCTGCGGGAGAAGGTCAGTTGGAGTTTGTAGAGCCGGGCGCAGATCGAGCTGCGCGGCCAGAGGGCCTCCATCGCGCCAAACGGCATGTGCGAGGCAAAGGCCGACAGGATCACCGCGCCGGCGCCGACGAACGAGCCGCTCATGTAACGACTGCGGATATCCGCATAGCCGGCATTCACGAGCAACTGGTCCAATCTGCGACGCGTCGTGACGTAATTGTGCGAGAAATCGCAGTTGAAGAAATGACGCCGCCAGCTCAGATAGTCCGGGCAGTGGATCACGAACTTGCCTCCCGGGTTCAACATGCTTCGGACCTGGCACGCGACCTCCAGCGCCTGTTCCAGGCCGCTCATATGCTCCATCACGCTAATCATAGCCACCACGTCGAACTTCCGCTCGAACGCAGGCAAAGGCGGAACCCTCGCACAGACGACGTTCGCTCCCCTGTTGCGCAGCAACTCGGCCAGGCCCGCGTTTGGCTCGACTCCGTAGTACTCGAGCTGCCGCTCGATACACAGCTCGGCGAAATCGCCCCGGCCGGGACCGATCTCCAGGACGCTGGAGCCAGGCGGGACGTCGGCAAATGCGAGAATCCGTTCGGCAGCCCGGCGAACCAGTCGCATCCCCCATCCGGTCGGTTGCTGGGCCTTGCGAAGATGATCGAAAAAGGCGCCCGTTGTCTCCTCGCTCACGGCTTTCTCCTTCGCGCGATCAGGACCCGCTCATCCGCGCAGCGGTCCTTGTATTCGCTGTAAACCTGGGGATCATAGATGGCTTTGCACAGGAGGTAGTCCTGTTTGGCGACGATCTCGAAGCCTTCGGTCGCCAGGATCTGCTCGATCTTGTCCCACTCGATGTGGTCGTCCGGCCAGACGTGGATGTCTCCCTCTCGCTTGTACCGCGGGTTGCGCAGACGCCTGACGATGTGAACGTAGCCTCGCACGTCCAGCAGCAAGGACACCAAGCGCCGCCAGTTCACACGAGGACGCGCCTTGCGCAGGAACTCCACGTAGGCGGCCGGCCTCTGGTAGTAGGTCTCCGTCACTTCGTGATCGATGTACAGAACGCCGCCAGGTTTGACCACCCGGCACATCTCGCGCACGATCGCCAGGTAGTCGGGCACGTGATGCAACACCGAGTAGGTGGCCACCAGATCGAAGTGCGCGTCGGGCACATTGGACAGATCGACCCCATTGAGCTTGAGCGTCTCGGACAAGTTGCCGGCGGAGAACTTCCGGCGAACGTCCGCGAGGAAATCGTCGGACAGGTCCGCGGAGGTCGTGTGCACGCCCAGCTCGATCAGATGCCTGGTCAGGTTACCCGAGCCGCAGCCGAAATCGAGTGCCTTCACCGGCGCGGCGCCGGTCTGGATGGATTTCAAAGCCTCGCGCAGCATCGCATGCAGACGCTGCTGCTCGATGGGATTGAAGATATCGCCGTGCGCGTGCTCGTACACCGCAGCGTCGGCGCCTTTGTAGTACTCAGGCTCCATCCGTCCTCCCCTGTGCGTCGCTATTTCGCTTCTTCAAGGACATGAGTCGCTGGTAAACCTCAACGATCTGCCGCATTGCTTGTGTGCCGTCGAATCGGCTGGCCAGCTCGAATGCATTGCGACGGAGTTGCTCCCGCAGGCGATCATCCTGCGCAAGTCGTCGAATCGCCTGGGCGATGGCTTCCGCATCCAGTCGCGGCAGGAGTATCCCGGTCTGGCCGTCGCGAACCAGTTCAGGCAGACCGCCTACGGGCGACGCAATGACCGGAACGCGCATCCGCATCGCTTCCAGTGCCGCGATGCCGAACGCCTCTCTCCGACTGGGGACCACCACCGCATCGAAGGCAGGCAACACCACCGCCGTGTTCTCGTGCAGGCCCGCCAGCGTGACGGTACCTTCGAGTCCCAGGCGATGGACGCGATCCGCGAGCGACCTCTTCTCCGGACCGTCGCCAACCAGATGAACAGACCAAGGCCCTTCTTCCCGCGGAAGCCTGCCGGCGGCATCGACCAGCAGATCCGCTCCCTTGGCCCGGTCGAACCGCCCGATGAAACCCACGATGAATCGGTCCTTCGCCAGTCCGAGCGATTCCCTCGCACGGTCGCGGTCGCAGCGGCTGGGGTCGAACCGCTCGATGTCGATGAAGTTCGCGACGACCGCGATGGGGACGTGCGAATCGCCTACCGTCTGCTTCATGGCCGACGCAGCGGCCTGCGAATTGGCGATGATCGTGTCGGCGCGTGAGCCGAACTGCCTGAGAAACCAGCGGTAAAGGCAGCCGGTGCCTTCGCGGAAGATCGGGCCGTGCTCGTGCAGGACCAGGCCGGCTGCAAATCGCGGGCGAGCCAGCAAGCTGCTGATGACCGCCTTCTGGAGATGGGCGTGGACGATGTCGATCCCCCGCTCCTTGCAGAGGTTCGCAATGGCCCGGATCGCAGCGAGGCTATACTTCCCCGCATGCAGCGTGACAACCGTCCCTTCGATGGGCAATGGTCTCGGATTCGGGCGAAGCGCGCACACACAGCTCTCGACCAGGTCGGCGGGCATCCGCTCGACGATGTTCTTCACGACGAACGGCGCGCCGCCGAAGCCCAAATGATCGATCACATGGAGGACGCGGATTCTCATTTCACCTTCGCATACAACTGCAAGTAGGATTCCGCCACGACGTCCCAGGACAACTGCTCCGCCCGTCTCCTCGCGGCGAGGGACATCGCCTGGCATCGGCGCGGGTTGGCGACCAGCTCGCGGATCGCCTGGGCCAGGGCCGCCGGCGCGGAGCCCTCGACGACGACGCCGTTGTTCGAGATCAATTCGTCGACGCCTTCGCAGCGGGTCGTCACGATGGGCAGGCCGCTGGCCATCGCCTCGAGCATCGCGTTGCTCATGCCCTCCTGGGCACTGGCACTGACGTAGAGATCGTACTGACGATACAGGTCGGGCATGTCCTCCATGCCTTGGCGACCCAGAAGCGTGACTGCCTCTCCGAGACCTTTCTCGCTCACAAGCCGGTGCAACTGGGATTCGAGCGAACCGCCTCCGACGACTGTCAGTCGCACCTTGGCGCCCTGGTCGCGGAGCATCGAGATCGCGTCGATCAGCAGAGGCAGTCGCTTCGTCGCGGAGAGCCTGCCCACGGTCAACATGCTGAGTTCAGAAGACTCCACCCGGCCGGCCGGATGGAATAACTCCAGATCGACGCCGTTGGGGATGACCTGGATCTGGGCGGAAGGCATGAACTTCAAAGCCCGGCGCTTCAATCCCTCGCTGCACGCGACAAGTGCGGAGGCCTTTCGCCAGATCGGCTTGAAGACCAGCGGACCGAGGAGCTTGTATTCGAGCTTGAGTCGGGCGTTCTCGCCGGGCACATCGGAGCCACGCAGCGAGATGATGTAGGGCATTCGTCCGGCGGTCTTGCGGCACAGCCAGCCGGTCGGGAAGCCGAAGAAAGCGTGGACTAGGTCGTAGCTGCCCTTCTCGATCATGCCGCGATAGCAGGCGCCGGCTTTGAGCAGCCATTCGACGACCTCGCGACGCCGCCAGAAGTGCAGGTTCCTCTTTCGAATGCCGATCTTGAAGACCAGAACGTTGTTGGCCAGCCGCTCCGAGAACAGGCCCCGCTTCGGCGCCGAGGTCAGGACATCCACGTCCAGATCGGACCTGCCGACGTACCGTTGCAGGAGAGCCCGGTGGGCTTGGCCGCCCCCCCCGCCGATCGGCGGGAACTCATAGTTGAGCATCAGGATCCTCATCGGTCCTCGCACTTTCTGGCAACCACGTACAGGTTCGTTTGCAGACCCAGCGGCAACCTGCGGAAATCAAGCTTCGCGACGACACGACCCAGCAGTCCGAGCTTCGCGAGCTTCAGTCGCGTGTAGTCGTTGATCGGGTCCATCTTGACGAAGCGGGTTTCGAAGCCGTGTTTCGCCAGACGTCTTCGGAGCTGTCCCGGCGTGTGCAGCGACGGATGCACGCGGCGCCATTTCAGCGTCTTGTGGGCCAGCGTCTCGAAGACCGCGTTGCTCCATTTGTTGGGCGTCTGGAACAGGTAGTACCCGCCCGGCTTGAGCACGCGGCGCACCTGGGCGACGTGCAGGTCGATTCGCGCGATGTGCTCGAATAGATCGAAGCTGAGCACGACATCGAACGCTCCATCCTCGTATACCAGTTCCTCCGCAGGCTGCACCGCCAGGCGGATGCCTTCGTACTTGCTCCGGCCGTACTCGATGGCCACCTGCGAAATGTCCGTGCCCTGGACGTCGTAACCCCGTTGCACCAGGTCGAAGACCACGGTGCCGATGCCGCAACCGATTTCCAGAATGCGGTCGCCCGGCTTGAGTAGATTCGTCTCGGTCAGGAAGTCCAGGTTCGTCTGGAGGTTGCCGCGTTGCTCTTTTCCCCGCGCCAGTTCGCCCTGCCAGCCGGCATCGTAGAAGCTCTGCTGCTCTCTGAGTTGTTCATCCTTGAGATCGGGCACCCGGCGTCCCCCTACTTCCGCTGGAACAGGACCTGGCCGCCAATATCCTGGACAACTTTGTAGTTCTCCATCACGTACCGCCGGAAAGGCTGCATCGCTGCGTAACGCTGCGAATCGGCCAAATCCATCTTTTTGCGAAGCAATTCTCCATACGCCGCTTCGTACCTGCGGACTGCATCCGCGCTGCCCGCTCGAAGGAATCCTTCCGGCGTCAGATCCGTGGGCTGGACATCGAAGGTTCGCAGGAGCAGACGCCAGAGCTGTTCCCTGTCCTCCGGCCGGCTGTCAAGAAGCCTCACTGCATACGCAATGTTGGGCCAGAGCTCCAGGGGCGGCCTCGTCAAGGGGAAGTGAACCTTCCGCGTGTCCACGATGAACCTGGGCGGGTTCTTGTCGAAGGCATGGAGGATTTCCTGGACCCGCTCTGTGAGCTGCT
>JAXDBU010000068.1:0-8439 GCA_034678485.1 Sedimentisphaerales bacterium
GCGCGTACACCGTGCTCGTCGTCCCCCCGGACGGGCGCCGAGTCCTGCGGGGCGTGGTGGGCCCGCGACTGTGGCGCCCGGCGCAGACGCCCGGGCGCAAGGCCAAGGTGGCCACCGACGCCTGGCAAGGCGTCGACCGGGGCCTGTTCGACGCGCTCCGCGAAGTCCGCGCGAAACTGGCCCGCGAGCGCGGCGTCCCGGCCTTCGTCATCTTTGGCGACGCCGCCCTGCGGGACATGGCCCGCCGTCGGCCCTCGACCCTGGACCGGTTCCTCGACGTCAAAGGCGTCGGTCAGACAAAAGCCAAGCAGTACGGGCGGATCATGGTCGAGCGAATCCGCGCCTACTGCGTCGAGCACGCAGTCGAAATGGACCTGACGGTGCTCTAATCCGGATTGCAGCCGGTCCATCGCCCGCGTTTGCCATCCTGAGCATGGTCGCCTTTGTCATCGTGAGCCCGGTTGGTCGGTCCCTTTTGTCATCCTGAGCGTAGCGAGGGATCTGGCCTGCGACCAAGAGAGACCTCTCGGTACCGGCCCAGATTTCTTCGCTCTGCTCAGAGTCTGCACACTCGCGAATCTACTTCTCGTTGCCCCAGAGCTGGTCGTCGCCGCCGTGGGCCTTCCGCCAGGCGTCCCGCCACTTGTGGACGTCGGTCACGCCGATGAACGACTTGGGCTTGCGGGCCTCCTTGTTCGGAATCGGAGCCAGCTTCGTCAGCGGGGGAGCCTGATACCAGTAAGCGACGCTCGCGAGATCCAGCGTCAGGCAGTTGTTGTGCCCGTGCTCGATCGTGACCTTCAGCGACTTGTCGAAGTAGACCGGATCGGCGATGTGGAAGCGGTACACGTGGGTCCGGCCGAGCCAGCCGAGGTCGTCGTTGACGCGACCGTAGCCGAAGTACGGATGGCTGTACAGGGTCTTCGGACACCAGGACGTGTTGAAGTAGTCCTCGGTGCCGGTGCCGTGCAGCGTGGGCGTCTGAGCGCCGTCGATGAAGATCATGTCGTCGCCCTCGCCGTACCACATCGGCGACGGGCTGTGGACGTAGTAGTTGACCCCGACGTAATGCCCCTTGCCCTTGATGTCCGCGAAGACGTAGTTGTCCTTGCCCGTGGTGTTCTTGCCCTCGGGTCCCAGGGTGCCCCATTCGTTCTCGCCGTCGGGGAGGGCCTCGGTCAGCTCGTGGTTGTACCACGCACAGAAGCGACCCATGTCCTCCGGCAGCTTCTCGACCTCGAGGTAGTCGATGAAGTAATAGAAGGCGGAGATCTCCCGCCCGGCCTGGTTCTCGATCTCGATCCTCGCGCCGTTGGCGAACGGCATGGCGAAGTAGGAGACCATCGCCCGACCCTCCACCGGGCCCACCGCCAGGGGCAGACTCACGAAGGGATAGCTCTCATTCCAACCCTGCCCGAAGAACGGGCCGATGGGCGACTCGACGGACGGAAAACTGTTGCCGTCCCAGTACATGCGAAGGATGATGTCGTTTCGGCTCAGTGTCTCCGGCGTCGGAGCGATGGTAATCCAGATGTGGTTGATGATGCCCGCCCCCTGGACGTTGAACAGCTCGCGGGTCTCGCCGTCCTTGATGTGCTCGAACCGGTCGTTATTGCCGCCGGAGCGGTCGTAGCTGCTGACACGCTGGGTCTTGACGCCCGTGCGAATCCGAGCCAGATCGGCCAGATCATCCGGCCCGGCGGCCAAGCTCGCGCCGCACAGCAGACAGACCGACATGAGACCTGACGCCAGAATCGATGGGAAGCTCGTCATGGCAATACCTCCTTTGGACCAACCTTTCCTTCGTCACGACGCCGCGACGTTCCCCGGCGTCCCAGGCCCACGATCTTAGCGATCCGCGCCGGCCCCGGCCAGACAAATCCCCGGCTGCGTGTCTCCCTGGCCTGGCACATGACACCCCTCGCGGGATTGGGTTCGTTTCGCACGGTTCTCCCTTGCCTGCCACGTCCGGAACGGTGTGGGAATGGGGGAGCGAAGGAATGTCGGAGCGATGCTGCAGTGCGGCGGTCGGCGCGTTCGTGGTGACGCCGTGAGGCGTTATCTTCTCTTTAGGTTTGAAGTGTGCAGTCTGGACTGTGAAATCAGAACCATCGACAGGAACTTGACGCCTCGCACCTGACGCTCCTTCCGCCGATGCGTTTGCGCCAAACGAAGCCAATTCCGCCGGCTCTTTGCTTGTCTGACGCCATTCCCGCTGCTTTCGCAGTTCGGCCATCGTTCGGTACAGCTTGAATTCCTGCGGATCTTCCCCCTGGATGACCGCGTCCTGCGCCAGGAGTCCATGCTTGATCGCGTTCTGAGAGGCCCTCTCCTTGCCCCCCGGCGTACGCGGCCCCGTGGACTTTTGCGCATTTGAACGATTCGCCTGGATCTGTGCGGACTCGCCATGTCCTCAATCTGCGTTTCGGGGGTTGGCCCCACCTCCCGCCCTCCTCCCGCCGTTTTGGAAACCCGAAGCACGAAACTCGAAATCCGAAACAAATCCAAAGCACGAAACCCAAATGACCGAAACGCGGTCGCACGGCGGAGAGTGTGTTTTGATCATTTCGGTTTTGACCATTCGTGCTTGTCTCGAGATTCGAGCTTCGATATTCGTGCTTTCCTCCGGAGGCTTCTCGTTGACAGGACCTTCCTCTTGACTACCGGCCGGCCGGGGGCCATGATTGGGGCTGTTACGTTCGATTGTGTGCCGTTCAGGAGCTGCCAGTAGGAGGTGTCTGTCATGTCGAGTCGCGGGGAACAGAAATGGTTCGGTCTTTTGTCGTGGGCGATCTGTGCGGCTGTGGTTGGAACCGCCTGGGGCCAGCCGGGGCAGTTCACCAAGGTGGTCCTCGACAAGACGTTTCGGTCGGAGGGCGTGGGCGTCGCGGACATCAACCACGACGGCAAGCTCGACATCCTGGCGGGCGAGGTGTGGTATGAGGCGCCGGACTGGCAGATGCACGAGATCCTGCCTCCGGGCCAATACGACGGCTCGACCGGCTACAGCAAGACCTTCGCGAATTATACGTGCGATGTCAATCGCGACGGCTGGGTCGATTCGGTCATCACGACGATGATGGGCGAGCCGTCGTGGTGGTATGAGAATCCGCGGAACCAGCCGGGACACTGGAAGGTCCACAAGGGGACCCGCAGCGCGTGCAACGAGACGCCGCTGTTCGCGGACCTGCTGGGCGACGGCAAGCCCGTCGCGGTCTGGGGGGTGCAACCCGATGGGTACATCGCATGGTTCAGCATTCCCGAGGACCCATACAAGGAATGGGACATGCACATCATCGGCGGTCCCAAGGCCCCCGGCAGCGAGCGGTACGACCACGGCTTAGGCGTCGGCGACCTCAACGGCGACGGTCGCAACGACGTGCTCGTGACGAAAGGCTGGTGGGAGGCGCCGCAGGACCGCAAGCAGGAGCAGTGGAAGTTCCACGAGGTTGATTTCGGCCCGCCGTGCGCGGACATGGTCGTCTACGACCTCAACGGCGACGGCCTGAACGACGTGATCACCAGCTCCGCCCACAACTACGGCATCTGGTGGTTCGAGCAACTGCCCGGCTCCAACGCGGAGCGATTCCACCTGCAGGAGATCTGCAAGACCTTCTCGCAGGTCCACGCGATCCGCCTGGCGGACATGAACAACGACGGCATCATGGACTTCGTAACGGGCAAGCGGTACTTCGCCCACTGCGGCAACGACCCCGGCGCCCGCGAGCCGGCGCTGCTGGTCTGGTTCGAGATCCAGCGGCCCGAGAAGGGCAAGGTGAAGTTCATCCAGCACGTGATCGACGACGACTCCGGCATCGGCACGCAGTTCGAGGTCGTCGATATGAACGGCGACGGGCGGATGGACGTCGTCACCGCGAACAAGAAGGGCGTTCATCTGTTCCTGCAAGCTGGTAGTGTGCCCGTAAGGGCATATCCTCAGCCCGGCGGGGCAGAAGAGACGACAACGCCTGGCGGCGTCACTACGAACTTGCTCTTCGACGGACGGACCTTCTCCGGCTGGGAGGGCAACCTCGACTGGTTCCGCATCGAGGACGGCGCGATTGTCGCGGGCAGTCTGAAGAAGGCGGCCCCCCGCAACGAGTTCCTGTGCACGACGAAGACCTATGCGGATTTCGAGCTGCGTCTGAAGGTCAAGCTGCTCGGCGACCTGAGCCAAGCGAACGCGGGCATCCAGATCCGCAGCCGGCGGATTCCGAACCACAACGAGGTTTCCGGCTACCAGGCGGACATGGGCCAGCAGTACTGGGGGTGCCTCTACGACGAGTCGCGGCGCAACAAGGTCCTGGCTCAGCCCGACGCCGAGCTGCTGCGGAAGGCCCTGAGAGCAGGGGAGTGGAACGAGTACGTGATCCGCTGTGAGGGCCGGCGCATCCAGTTGTCGCTCAACGGCGTGCAGACCGTCGATTACACGGAGTCCGACGAGGCCATCGAACAAGCCGGCGTGATCGGGCTCCAGATCCACGGCGGCCCGCCCGCGCAGGCATGGTACAAGGACATTCAGCTCGTCGAACTCGCCCGCTGAAGGAGCGGGTGAGCGACTGTACCGGTGACGGCGAAGAGAAGGTCCGTGTGTTTGTCATCCTGAGCAACGCGAAGGCACCCGGCAGGGGTCTCGACCTTGTCGTCCTGAGCGACAGCGAAGGACTTGGCCCGGGAATGAAAGACGCGTATCGACTTCGGACGTCACGTCTCCTGCGGCGCCCAGATGCTTCACGTCGTTCAGCATGACAAGAAAGGCAGGGCCGTCCCACAGGACCTG
The DNA here is from genome assembly GCA_034678485.1 of Sedimentisphaerales bacterium. GTDB lineage: Bacteria > Planctomycetota > Phycisphaerae > Sedimentisphaerales > Anaerobacaceae > PLanc-01. The sequence goes on from JAXDBU010000068.1 coordinate 4,781, forward strand.
TGTCCTTGGGAGGCAGCGCCGAAGAGCCTCTCCCTTCGGCTGCGCTCAGGGCAGGCTCTGAGCTTGCCGAAGGGATGATGAAACCCGCGCAAGCATCAATCCCAATCCGCATCAGAGGTGTGTCCGCAGCCAGTCCATGGTTTCCCGCCACATCTCGCGGGTGTAGGTGTGTCCTACGCCGGGATAGAGCCGCCCGCGGAAGTTCTCGGGCCGGCCGTAGCAGCGGTACAGGTGTTCCTGGAATGCGCTGATGATCTGCACGCCGTCGGCGGGTGAGCCATCGTCCTGGTCCCCCGTCAGTGTCAGCAGGGGGCGAGGGGCGATCAGGCCCACGACCGATTCCGCGTCGATCCCTTCCCTGAGCATGTTGGGGACATAGTAGTAGATGCCATGGGCGTTTACCAAGCCGCGCGCGATCAGGTTCTGGTATCGCGTCAGGCAGGCGACGCAGACCGCCACCTTGATCCGGTCGTCCAGCGCGGCCAGCCACCAGGTCCGCGTCGAGCCCATGCTCACGCCCATCGCGGCGATCCGGCCCGGATCGACCTCGGGGCGCGATGCCAGGTAGTTCAAAGCCAGCATGTCGTCGCGGACCATCATTCCCCAGAGCGTTCGTCCCTCCCAGAGGAACGTCTTGAACAGGGCGGCCTCCACACAGGCCCCTTGTTCTCTCCGGTCTGCCGACCCGTGGAAGCGACGCTCGCCAAAGCCGTAGGCGTCGATGCACTGGACGACGTACCCTTCTTGCACGAGCCGCTCGCCGGTCGCAAAGCCCAGGTCCGTATGCACCGGTCTGAGGATCTCGTCCTTGCCCAGCTCATAGTCGTCCGCGTGCCAATGATTGTAGAGAATGGCGGGTCCTGGTTCACGATGTCCGGCGGGGATCAGCGTAAGACCATACACAGAATCGCCAACACCGTTGTCGAATGTAAACCGCTCGACGATGTAGGTGGGCTTCGCATCTCTGTGCAGAACGGTCGGCTGCGGCATAAATGCCGGTGGCAGGTCCCCAAGGAGCCGTCGAATCGTGCGCTGGACTCTGACCTTGTCACTATCCCATTGTGCCGCACTGGTCGGGCGCGCAGTCCGGAAGGCGGGGAATCGACCTTTGAGAAAATGCGACGTATCGGGCATAAGGGACTCCGGTCTGAGCGATATCCGTTCCGTGGGGCCGGACACAGCCCCTCCTCGCTCATGATAGCTTGTGACCGGGTCGGACGCCAACGTGCAACGTAGGTAGATGCCCGTGCTACGCCGACTCGCCTTCTCATACACGTTCTCAGAGATGACTGAAGTGGTACTCGCCCCTGAGGACACGGTCGATGGCCGGCAGAAGCATCTCGCTGGCTCGCTGCTTTGCGACGAACCCGGACGCGCCGGCGCCGGCCGCACGGGCGCCGTACAGGGCCTCGTCGTGCATCGACAGAATCAGGATGACCAGATCAGGGTGTTCGGACTTGAGTCTGCCTGTCAGTTCGATACCATCGATCTCTCCAAGGGAGATATCGACAATCGCCAAGTCGAACTGTTCCCGGCGGGTAATATCAAGAGCCTGCTGCGCGTTGGCCACCGCCGCACCCACGGCAAAGCCCGGCCGTTGGCTGAGCAGCTCGCACAGTCCCGTGCGCATGACATGATGATCGTCGACGATCAGGATTCGCTTCTCGATTGTGGCATCCTCGCGATTGCTTGTACACATCACATCCTCTGGGACGCGCGTTGCCGAATCACAACACGCCCGTTGGCCTCATCACCATCACCGCCATAAGCATCAATATAGGACACCGATTCAGGTCACCGACAGATCGACGAGAATCCGTTCGAGAACCACATCAAGAAGATCCTCCCGATCATACCAGTCTTCGGCGAGCTTCCGGCGGACCATCCGTATTCGATTGCGTTGTCGCCTGGCCCTCACTTCCCAAGCATCGCGCAGGAGCTTCTCAAGAATGTCAGTACATGCAGCCTGCATTGTTCTGTCCTGCCAGTCCGGTTCAATCACACCGAGCCTGAGCTTCGCTGCCCCTTTCGCCTGCCTTGGCGCTTCCGACAAAAGCTCCTGGGTAGTTCGCCCACACATAAACAAACAAGTACATGTATAGCATAACCCAACCGGGCAGGCTGGAGAATCGGGGCGTAGGCTGTTTTTGTCGTAGGCCGAACCGCCTGACCGCTTATCGGGATTTCCCCGATGCCGGCAGCGCCCCGCGGGTCATCGCTGTAATTCGGTGTTGACCCATTGAATGGCCGAGCGCAACAGCTCGCTGGCATCCTGCAGGGCCAGCTTGTTCTTGATATGGGCGCGGTAGGTCTCGATCGTCTTGACGCTCAGATGCAGTTTGTCCGCCATCTCTCGCGTGTTGTAGCCCTCTCCGAGCATGCGGAAGACCTCGAACTCGCGATCACTGAGACGTTCGACGGGCGACCCCGTCTTCCGCCCGGGCCCGCCGACGAGCTTGCTGACCATCTTGGCGGCCATGTCGTCGCTGACGTACACTTCGCCCGCCAGCACCCGGCGGATGGCCGTAACCACCTTCTCCGTGGCCTCCTGCTTCATGATATACCCTCTCGCGCCGGCCCGCAGCGCCCGCTCGCCGTACACCATCTCGTCGTGCATCGCGAGCGTCAGGACCGGCAGATCCGGGTACTGGATCTTCAGATCCTTGATCAACTCCACGCCGCTGGTCTCTCTGAGGGAGATATCCACGATCACCATGTCGGGATTGGATTCGCGAATGGCCTGCATCGCCTGGTGAGCGTCTTCCGCCTGGCCGCAGACGACCAGGTCGCTCTCCTGGTTGATCAACTGGGCGAGCCCCTGGCGCACGATCGGGTGATCGTCCACGATCAGGATCGTTCGTTTGCTGCGCCGATCAGTGCTGCTCTGTGTCCTCTGCGGCATGCGTTTTCGCCCCTCTGTGTCTTCTTGGCCTGGCGTCGAAGTCGCAGGTCACCTGGGTGCCACTGCCCGGCGCCTGCCGCACGGCCAGTATACCGCCGATCACTTCGGCCCGGTAGCCCATCACCTGGAGTCCCATCCCTTTTTTCTTGGGCAGGCGCTTGGGAAAACGCCTGCCGTCGTTGACGATCGACAGAGTGGCCCGATTGTGGTTGCCCGTCAGGGAGATGGAGATGTGTTTGGCTTTGCCGTGGCGAATGGCGTTCGACACCGCTTCCTGTGCGATCCGATAGAGGTGAACCGCCATGGAGGAATCGCGGATCGGGACGGGTCGGTCGCATCGGAAGTCACACAGCACGCCGGAGATGCTCTGCGTAGTGGTGGCAAGCAACTGCAGAGCCGCCATCAGACCGTTCTCGTCCAGCGTGACCGGGTGCAATCCTCGCGACAACAGCCGTGTTTCCTCGACGGCCTGGCTGATGAGTTGCGCCAGCTCGCCCGCTCGGGCCGCTTCCTCGGGCGACCGGGCGACCAGCCTCTGCTGCAACACCTTGCTCATGATCGCGATGCCCGTGAGCTGCTGGCCGAGGCTGTCATGCAACTCTCGTCCGATCCGCGTTTGTTCTCCCTCGCTGATCTCGAGGATCTCCTTCTCGAGTCGCTTGCGTCGCGGAATCTCCTCACGAAGATGCCGATTGGCGTCTGTCAGGTCGGCGGTCCGCTCGAGGACCCGACGCTCCAGATCCTCGTTGAGCGTGCG
>JAXDBU010000069.1:0-14941 GCA_034678485.1 Sedimentisphaerales bacterium
CCGCGGTTGGAGATCGAGACGGTCCTGGGTGGATCGGGCCTCGCGGAACGAGAAGAGAGGGTAATTGGGGAAGGCCTGGAAGAAGGCGAATCGGGCCTGTATTCTTCAACGAAATCTCGCAGTTCGAGTTCGTTGAAGACCGGAAACGACGAGACTCTCGACGCGCGAGGTTCGGAGTTCCGCCTTCAGGCGGGTCAAGACCGCGTAAACGCGGAACTCCAAACCGATCAGCCCTTTTCCGATCGAGGCGCATCCGACGAGGAGTTGCTCGCGCGCATCGTGGAGAAGATCTACAGCATCGCTCAGGACGACCGGAACACGCGACCGATCGCGAGCCGGCCGGCTGAGGAGCGGGGTCGCTTCTTCGACGCGCTTCGCAAGAACTACCCGGTCCGGCGGGAGTTTCAGAACACGACCGTCGTTCTCGACAGGCCGCGGGAGAGCCTGGCGCGGAAGCTCCGAGGCATCGGTTTTGCGGTGGACGGGGATTCATAGGGTGGGTTCTCAACCCACGCGTCCGTTGTGTTTGTCATCCTTGAACGGAGCGCAGCGAACAGAAGGATCTGGCCCGCGACCGAGAGCCGCTCCCCTCGTCCGTGCCAGATCCTCCGGTCGTGCCTCAGGATGACAGAGTCGGCGTCGTGTGCGGGCTTCTGCGTATCCGTGTTGTACGTCAGCTTGGTCATGGCTGGGCAATGGAAGGGACTATGAATACGATGCTTCAGTGGCCGCGAGGGCGGTTGGATTTCTCCGCAGGATGTCTCGTCATGGGCGTCCTGAACGTGACGCCCGACTCGTTCAGCGATGGCGGGCAGTTCCTCAACCCGGGTGCTGCGGTCGAGCACGGGCTGGCGATGGCAGCGGAAGGGGCGGCCGTCATCGACGTGGGCGGGGAATCGACCCGGCCGGGGTCCCAGCCGGTGCCGCCTGCCGAGCAGGTCCGGCGTGTGGTCCCGGTGATCGGCGCCTTGGCCGAGCGGATCGATATCCCGATCAGCATCGACACGACCCGCGCCGAGGTGGCCAGGGCGGCCCTGCTGGCGGGCGCCTCGATCCTCAACGACATCACCGCCTTGGCCGACGAACGAATGGCCGAACTGGCGGTCGAGCAGCAAGTCCCGACGATCCTCATGCACATGCAGCGAACGCCCGGCACGATGCAGCTCGAGCCCCATTATGACGACGTGGTGACGGAGGTCCGCGACTTCCTGCTCGCCCGCTGCGAGACGGCGCGCAGACTCGGGATACCGAAGGAGCGGATCATCATCGACCCGGGCATCGGCTTCGGCAAGACCCTGGAACACAACCTGCTGCTGCTGCGGAACCTGGATCGGCTCGTGGCAACGGGCTATCGCGTACTGGTGGGCCCGAGTCGCAAGGCGTTCATCGGCAAGCTCACCGGGCGGGACCAGCCCGCGGAGCGGGTCTTCGGGACCGCCGCCGCGGTCGCCCATTGCGTCCGTGCGGGCGTCTCCATCGTCCGAGTCCACGACGTGCCCGAGATGCTCGACGTGGTGAAAGTCACTCGGGAATTGATGAAGGGTGATTGAACGGAGAAATCCGAAATTCGAAGCTCGAAATCCGAGACAAATCCAAAGGATGAAACCCGAATGACCGAAACGGCGTCGCCGGTCGGATGGTCCGTTTTGGGTTTTGGGTTTCGGTCATTTGTGCTTGTTTCGAATTTCGAGTTTCGGATTTCGTGCTTGTGGGAACGGATCTGCCTTTTTCACCCAGTCCCTCAGTCGTTCAGACCTCGCCCAGGGCGATTCGGATCGCTTCGTCGGTATTCGCGACGAACGCCAGGTCCAGGCCCTTGATCGTCTCGGGCTGAATGTCCGCGATGTCCTTCTTGTTCCGCGTGGGCAGGATGACCGTCTTGATTCCCGCTTCCTTGGCGGCCAGGAGCTTCTCCTTGAGCCCGCCGATGGGCAGGACGAGACCCCGCAGGGTGATCTCGCCGGTCATGGCCACTTCCGGCTTGGCGGGCTTCTGCAGCAGCAGACTCAGCAGCGAGGTGAACATCGCGACGCCTGCGCTGGGCCCGTCTTTCGGCACCGCTCCGGCGGGCACGTGAATGTGATAGTCTGACTTGGCGAATTGCTTCTCGTCGATCTGGAGTCGTTTGGCATGGGCCTTGATGACGGAGAAGGCGGCCTGGGCGCTCTCTTTCATGACATCGCCGATTTGGCCGGTCAGTTGCAGGGCGCCCTTGCCGGGCATGGCGGCCGACTCGATGAAGAGCAACTCGCCGCCCACGGGGGTATAGGCCAGTGCGGTTGCGACGCCCGGGATGCCCGTCCTCAGGGCCAGCTCGGACTCGCGCTGGATGGGACCGAGGATTCTCGCGAGGTCTTTCTTTGCGATCCTGTGTTTGCGTTTCTTCTTGCGGGCGATCTCCGTCGCGACGGATCGGCAGATCGACGCGATGCACCGTTCCAGGTTGCGGACGCCTGCCTCGCGGGTGTAGCTGGCGATGATCGCGTTGATGGCCTCGTCCTGAATGGTCAGTTGGGTCTTGCTCAGGCCGTGCTCCTTCAACTGTCTCGGGACCAGATACCGCCTGGCGATTCGCAGCTTCTCGTAGGCCGTGTAGCCGGGCAGCTCGATGATCTCCATGCGGTCGTGCAACGCCGGCGGGATCGGTTCGGCACAGTTGGCGGTCCCGATGAACATCACGCTCGACAAGTCGAACGGCTGGTCGAGGTAGTGGTCGCTGAACGTGCTGTTCTGCTCGGGATCGAGCACCTCGAGCAGGGCGCTGGCGGGGTCGCCGCGGAAGTCGGCGCCGATCTTGTCCAGCTCGTCGAGCATGAAGACCGGATTGCGACTGCGGCACTTTCGCAGCTCCTGCAAGATCCGGCCGGGCAGGGCGCCGATGTACGTGCGACGGTGGCCTCGGATGTCCGCTTCGTCGCGGATGCCGCCCAGCGAGACCCGAACGAACTTGCGACCCATCGAGCGGGCGATGGACTTGCCCAGCGAGGTCTTGCCGACGCCGGGAGGGCCGATGAAGCACAGGATGGGGCTCTTGCCCTTCGGATTGAGCTTGCGGACCGCCAGGAACTCCAGGATCCTCTTTTTGATCTTGGCCAGGTCGTAGTGATCGTGGTTCAGGACGTGTTCGGCCCGGTCGATGTCGAGACGTTCCTGTGTCTGCACGGACCAGGGCAGCTCGCAGACCCAGTCGAGGTACGTCCGGATCACGCTGTACTCGGGGGAAGCCGCCGGGATCTTGCTGAGCCGGTCCAGCTCGCGGAGCGCTTCCGCCTCCGTCGCCTTGGGCATCCTGGCCTGGGCGATGCTCTGACGCAGCTCTCGCAACTCCTCCGTTCGGGTGTCCTGCTGGCCCAGTTCCGTCTGGATGGCTTTGAGCTGCTCCTGGAGGAAATACTCCCGCTGAGTCTTGTCGATGGAGTCGCGGACGCGACCCTGAATCTTGTGACTGAGCTCGAGCACCTCAAGCTGGTGGGCCAGCGCGATCGAGATCATCTCAAGCCGCCGGGCGGGGTTGAGCTCTTCCAGCAACTCCTGCTTGTGTGAAATCTCCATCGACAGATTGGCCGCGAGGAAGTCCGCCAGTGAGGAGGGGTCCTCGATGTTCTCGAGCAGGACCGAGGCCTCCTCCGGCACGTTCGGGCTCAGTGCGATCACCCGATTGGCGCTGCGTCGCACGCTGACCATCATTGCCTGGAGCTGCTTGGTCATCCTCATCGTCGGTCGGAGCACCTCGATCCGGGCCTTCAGGTACGGCTGGGTCGCGATCCGCTCCACGATGCGGAAGCGAGCCAGGCCGTGGACGACGATGTTGATCGAGCCCTGGGGCATTTTGATCGTCTTGAGGATCGACGCAGTCGTCCCGACCGAGTAGAGATCCTCGAACCGCGGCGTGTCGGTGTCCGCATTGCGTTGCGTGAGCAGTCCGATCACCGATTCGTTCGGCTCGCTGTCCGCCAGCAGGGCCTTGCTCCGCTCGCGACCGACCGCCAAATGGGTGACTGTTCCGGGGTACACCACCGTATTGCGAATCGGCAGAACGCCGATGATCTCGGGCATCTTCATTTCGTTGACGTCGTCCTCGAAGTCCTCCGCATCGTCGTGTACGTAGTGTCCGACCGGGTCGGTCTCATCGGCGGTAGGCCCGCCCGGCCGGGGGGACCGGCGGCGCGTCGCTCGACTCGACAGATTGTTCAGGTGAGTTGTCATGGACCCGATCATACACCCTCGTGCGAGAATGGCAAAGGCGAATCTCTCGCCCGATCAGGGAAGCTCCGACATCCCTCAGACCCCGAAGAACCGACGCAATCGACGGACCAGGCGCCAGGGGTCCTCGATTCCCCACAGCGCTTCGAGGGCTTGCCGGTGCACCGGCGGCAGGCTGTGCAATCGGATGTAGAGCGAGCCCTCGCTGAGGGGGTCTCGCCTGCAGGCCGCCAGCGCGTAGCCGCCCGCACGTTCGCAGGGGTCGGCAGATCGTTGCAGGCGGGCGATTCGTCGTTCCACACTGGACGGTTTTGCCATGCCCATGGAAATCTCCTTCACTTTGGATTGGGGGAAAAAGGCAGATCGGGCCTGCTTTGAGGGGGCACGCCAAACGTGTCGGTGGCACCCCCGCCCTCGGGGGTGTTCCTTCCCCAGCCGGGGGCGGCTGGGCCACATGTTCCTTCCCCAGCCGGGGCGGCTGGGCCACGAGCCCGGAGACTTCGATCTGCCTTTTTCCGGTCACTTGATCCCGTCGTGATAGCTCTGGAGGGATCGGACGGGGGCGACGTTCGTCCTGGCCTCGGCGATTCCCTTGACTGCTGCTGCTGCTGCTGCGGTCGTCGTGATGTAGGAGACCTTGTACCGGATGGCGGTCTTGCGGATGTAGGAGTCGTCGGTCTTGCTGAGCTTTCCGGCGGGGGTGTTGATGACGAGCTGGATCTCGCCGTTCTTGATGGCGTCGGCAATGTTGGGTCGGCCCTCGTACATCTTGAGGATGGGTTCGGCCTGGACCCCGCCTGCGGCCAGGAACTTGCACGTGCCTTCGGTGGCTTTGATGCGGAAGCCGAGCTTCTGGAACTCTTTGGCGACCTTGAGCGCGTCCTTCTTGTCCGCTTCCGTCACGGTGATCAGCACGGCGCCCTGCAAGGGCAACTCGCTCTTGGCGGCCAACTGCGACTTGTAGAAGGCCAGGCCGAAGGAGTTGGCCATGCCGAGGACCTCGCCGGTCGAGCGCATCTCCGGGCCGAGCAGCGGGTCCACCTCCGGGAACATGCTGAACGGGAAGACCGCCTCCTTGACGCCGAAGTGGGGGATCTTGCGGTGCTTGAGCCCGAGATCCGCGAGCTTCTTGCCCAGCATGCATCGGACCGCGGCACGCGCCATCTGGATGTTGCAGACCTTCGAGACCAGCGGGACCGTCCGCGAGGCGCGAGGATTGGCTTCGAGGATGTAGACCATATCCTTGCAGATCGCGTACTGGATGTTCATCAGGCCGACGACGTTCAGCTCGACCGCGATCCGGCGGGTGTACTCGTTGATCGTGTCGATGTGCTTCTTTGGGATGCTCACGGGCGGAATGACGCAGGCGGAGTCGCCCGAGTGGATGCCGGCCAGTTCGATATGCTCCATGACGGCCGGGACGAAGGCGCCGGAGCCGTCCGCGATGGCGTCGGCCTCGGTCTCGATGGCGTTTTCGAGGAATTTGTCGATCAGGATGGGCCGCTCCGGCGAGACCTCAACCGCCTTGGCGACGTACAGGCGGAGCATCTCTTCGTCGTGCACGACCTCCATGGCGCGACCGCCCAGGACGAAGGAGGGACGGACCATCAACGGATAGCCGATCTGATTGGCGATCGCGATGGCCTCTTCCGGACTGCCGGCCATGCCCGACTCAGGCTCCGGAATCTTCATCTTGTTGATGGCGACACGGAATCGGTCTCGATCTTCCGCCAGGTCGATCGCCTCGGGCGAGGTGCCGATGATCTTGACGCCGGCCTTGGCCAGCTCGGTCGCGAGGTTCAGCGGGGTCTGGCCGCCGAACTGGACGATGACGCCCTCGGGTTTCTCCTTCTCGTATATACTCAGGACGTCCTCGACGGTCAGCGGCTCGAAGTACAGCTTGTCCGAGGTGTCGTAGTCGGTGGACACCGTCTCGGGGTTGCAGTTGACCATGATGGACTCGAAGCCCTCGTCGCGGAGCGTGAAGGCGGCGTGGACGCAGCAGTAGTCGAACTCGATGCCCTGTCCGATGCGATTGGGCCCGCCGCCGAGGACCATGATCTTGCGCCGGTTGCTGACGGGGACCTTGTCCTCGCCGTTGTAGGTCGAGTAGTAATAGGCCGCGTTCTCGACGCCGCTGACGGGGACCGCATCCCAGGCCTCGACGACGCCCAGCTTCGTCCGGCGACTGCGGATCTCAGCCTCCGGGACGCCCAGCAGCTTGGCGAGGTATTTGTCGGCGAACCCGTCCTTCTTGGCTTGGATCAGCAGTTTGTCGGGGAGTTTCTTGCCTTTGTACCGGAGGATCTCCTCCTCCAGGGCGACCAGCTCCGCCATCTGCTGGAGGAACCAGTGCTTGATCCGGGTCTTCTCGTAGAGGGCCTGGATGTCCGCGCCCTTGCGGATGGCTTCATACAGGATGAACTGCCGCTCACTCGTCGGGTAGGTCAACATGCCCATGAGCTGGTCGAGGGGCAACTGGTTGTAGTTCTTGGCGAAACCCAGGCCGTGCCGGCCGTTTTCGAGTGAGCGAATGGCCTTCTGGAACGCCTCCTTGTAGTTCTTGCCGATGCTCATGACCTCGCCGACCGCTCGCATCTGGGTGCCGAGACGGTCCTCGACGCCCTTGAATTTCTCGAAGGCCCAGCGAGCGAACTTGACGACGACGTAATCGCCACAGGGGGTGTACTTTTCGAGCGTGCCGTCCCGCCAGTAGGGGATCTCGTCGAGGGTCAGACCGGCGGCCAGCATGGAGGAGACCATCGCGATGGGGAAGCCGGTGGCCTTCGAGGCCAGCGCCGAGGACCGGCTCGTACGCGGGTTGATCTCGATAACGACCACGCGACCGGTCGCGGGATCGTGGGCGAATTGGACGTTCGTGCCGCCGATGACTTCGATGGCGTCCACGATGTCGTAGGAGTACTTCTGGAGCTGCTCCTGGAGAGCGGTGTCGATGGTCAGCATGGGCGCGGTGCAGTAGGAATCGCCCGTGTGGACGCCCATCGGATCGACGTTCTCGATGAAGCAGACGGTGATCTTCTGACCCTTCGCGTCGCGGACGACCTCCAGTTCCAGCTCTTCCCAGCCCAGGACGGACTCTTCCACGAGGATCTGGTGAACGAGGCTGACGGCCAGCCCCCGGCTGGCGATGGTTCGCAGCTCCTCGACGTTGAAGACGGCGCCGCCGCCGGTGCCGCCCATGGTGTAGGCGGGACGGATGATCGCGGGATAGCCGATCTTTTCCGCGATCTTCTCCGCCTCTTCGACGCTGTAGGCGATCTCGCTTCGCGGCATGTCGATGCCCAGACGCTGCATCGTGTCCTTGAAGGCCTGGCGGTCCTCGCCTCGCTTGATGGCGTCGGTCTTCACGCCGATGACCTGGACGCCGTACTGGTCCAGGACACCCGCGGCCGCAAGCTCCGAGGCCAGGTTCAGACCCGTCTGCCCGCCGAGATTCGGCAGCAGGGCGTCGGGCCGCTCGACCTTGATGATCTCGGTCACCGCCGCCAGGGTCAGCGGTTCAATATAGGTCGCATCCGCCATGCCCGGGTCCGTCATGATCGTGGCCGGGTTCGAATTCACCAGGACGATCTCGTACCCGAGCTTGCGGAGCGCCTTGCATGCCTGGGTCCCGCTGTAATCGAATTCACACGCCTGACCGATGACGATCGGGCCGGACCCGATGATGAGGACTTTCTTGATGTCTGTTCGTCTGGGCATTGGGTTTCTCCTGTAGTGCGATGTAGGTCCCCCCCGACGTGTATCGTGCGGGCGGTCCCAAACTCCCTTGACGCTCAGCAGGACGCCAAGGGCCGAGCCTGCCGGGTATCCGCACAGGTTCGCGGGATTAGACCATATCCGTCGAGCCTTGTCAAAGGGCAAGGAAGGACCCGCAGTGCGGTTGCGTGGGGGATCGATACCCCGCATTGGAGCGGCTGAGTGTGGGGACAGGTCTTCAGGGCAGGAGAAACTCAATGCCGGAGACGACACCGACAGGATACTGGCACGTACCTGCGGCATCATCTCCGGCGAGAAAGAGACGACGCCCTGCGGGCGTCGTCGCGGGCACTCTCGTTGTCGGAATGCCTACGTTGGGTACAGACTCCTGACCGGCATGCCCAGGACGGCCTCCGGCTCCAGGTCGGTCGGTTCATTGGCGTCCTCGGGCTCGTTGGGGTCGTCATCCAGCCAGATCATGGGCCCGATGGCTTCCGGCAGCGGGTCGGTCGGCTCGTTCGGGTCCCCCAGTTCATTGGGGTCGTCGTCGAGCCAGACAGCAGCGGCCCTCGCTGTCGGGGTCCACGCATCGGACTGGTGAACGACCACCGCTGCAAACAACCCAACGAGCAGCAGGAGTGTTCGGACGGACGTTTGTTTCACAGATTGTTCCCTCCCAATAGCAGTTCGGTTAGCACGTTGCTCGTTCTTCCAGGTCAAACTAAATGCTTTCGCTGTACGATGTCAGGTCCGGGCTGATGACAATGGGTGTCGTGATGCCGCTGGGGAGCATCATTTCCTCCTCCGGCGTGATGGCGATCACGCCGATGTCGCCGAGCTCGGTGGTTTCCGAGCCGCCGTCGTCGAGCGTGGCGCCGATGTTGGTTACATATCCCGATGTGTAACACGTGGTGTCCGCCATCGAGATGATCGTGCCGTAGATCTGGGCGTTGCCTCGCACGTCGACGATGCCGCCCACGATGGCGCCGGTCAGGACGTTGTTGTCATCCTGGTCCGGATTCGTGTTGCCGAGGTTGATGTTGAAATGCGGCGCCAGAATCGTTGCCTCCTGCACGGAGGACTGGTTGTTGAACGCGGCGGTGCCGGTGAAGTACAGGGTATTGTACTGCCACTTGAAGGCCCGCGGCGTGTTGGTGACGATGACCCCGTTGAAGGTGCAGTTGTCGAAGCGGACGTTGTTGTAGCTACTTGTCGTTATGCCGCAGTCGATGAACAGGACCCCTTCGAAGGTGCAGTTGGAGAACAGGGCGTTCTTGTTGCTCGGCAGGGTCACGTCCGTAAACGTCTTGTTCTGGAATTTGTACCGCGTCAGTCTTCTGCTGCTGCTGCTGGCGGCGGTCGTATAGCTGCCGCTGGCGTGCGGGAAGTACTCCGTCACCGTCGAAATCCCCGACGTGGAGATGATCCCGTCGGAGACGGTGGAGCCGGTCGCGGAGACATAGGTCGAACCGATGGCGCTCTTGTAGGCGCTGGTGTCGTAGTCACTGATATCCATACCCGACATCTGGTCGTCGTTCCGGTCGTAGTTGATGTTCTCGTGGTAGGCCTGGACTTCGTCGTCGCTGCTGTAGACCCGGTCCGCGTAGTCAACCTCCAGGCGATAGCCGTCTTCGTCGTAGACGGGGTTGCCCTCCAGATCGACCAGGTACCCGTTCTCGTCGGCGGGGCCGTACGTGTCGGACACGACTCGTCCCCACGCGTCGTACACCGTCGTTCCGAATGTGAACATGGGCTTGTCGTCGTCGTTGAGCGTCTCGAGATCGTAGCTCTGGCTGTCGATCTGGTCCAGGGTGAGCACGGTGTTGACGGTCCCCAGGACCGTGGAATCACTGGTCATGTTGAAAGGCGAGATGCTGGCTACGTCCCAGGAGCTGAAGACGTCTCCGTTGATCGTCGTGTCGCCGGTGAGCCACATGCGTCCCCGGCTGGCAATCGCGTAGCTCAGAACGTCATTCGCCTTGGTGATGCTCATGTCCATCGTGACGCTTCGCGTCGCTTCTCCGTCGGTCCCGGTTGACTGGATCTGGATGGTCCGCAGGTCCGATGCGTACCGGTAGAAAGACAAGGTCCACGAGCCGTCCTGCTCGTCGAAGCCCATGTTGCTGATGGTCAGCACGTTGCCGCCGGTGATGGAGCCCAACGTGGGCGTCAGGCCGTCCAGCATTGTGTTCTGTACGTGGGTGCACAGCGTGCTCCATACGGTCTGGGCCTCGGTGTCGGTGACCGTGTTGGCGCTCGTCTCGGCCAGTGTCACCGTCTTGACCAGGTACTTGGCGCACTCGAGTCCGGACTGAGCGGCAAAGAGCGCCGTGTTGAGCTTGTGCTGGGTGGAAGCTACTTCGACACTGGCGCCTGCGAAGGACACCAGGGCTACTGCCAGGGCCGAGAAGACCACGATGAAGATCATGGATAACACCAATACGGCCCCGCGACGCACGCGTCGGGTTCTGCGGATGCAAGGCATTGTTCTCCCCCCTGGGAAACAACCCACGTTTTCTGCTACCCACTTCTTCTAAGTGATTCTCTGCAGAGTATAGGAAACAGGCCCAGGGGTGCCAATTCGGCGGATTTCTTTTTGGAGTTGAAACTGCGGGGTGTTGCAGGGGGGTATGCGAGGTGGAAGAATAGACCACCAGCGATGGGATATCCCTGGAGCAGCGATATCCCGGAGGCGATCGTCCCTGATCGCGCAGGAGACCTGGAGTCCCTGGTCCCGTGCCGGCTGCGACCGGCACGCGGGGGGCCTCAGGTCTCCATGGCGCACTCGTTGGCCTCACAGGGCGTCGCAAGGGGCCCTGAGCCGTTGCCGGCCAGCCACACGGCGCTTGCCTTCACCGGTTGGGCCGCCGGCAGGCATTGGAGGGCGATGACTGCCAGCAGCAGCACCACCATCAACGTAAGAGTTCTTACGGTTACCCGTTGCATGATAGGTTCCTCATCTGCTAAAGAACGCCTTCCGAATAGGACGAGTTGTCATAATACAGGATCAACTGAGGTATGAATCCGGCCGGAACCTCCGTGAGACCCGAACGGTTGAAATACAGATCCGCGTTGCCTTGCAGACTCATCTGGACGTCCGAGTAATTGATGATCGAGCCGTTGATCGTGCCGCCGGCGTTGCCCCACATCTGGATTCCGTTGGCCGCGATCGCGCCGCTGAGCGTGCTGAAGCTGCCGCCGAATCCGACGTGGAAGCCCGGCGCCACGATGAACGTCCCGATATTCTCGTGAAGACCCGCGAACTGTGTCTCCTGGGGCAGTTCCGTGATCGGGTGGCCGGTCACGTTCCCGGTGAAGACCAGTCGATTCGTGCCGGAGTTGTCGGTGTCGTCCCCGTTCGTGACGATGATTCCCGTGACGTCGACGCCGCCGGAGAAGGTGACCACGTTCGGCGACTCGATGTAAATGACCCCCTTGAGAGTGACCTGTCCCGAGAAACTGGGATTCATGCCCGCCGGAATGCGCAGGTTCTCATAGGTCGCGTCCGCGGAGGTACTCATGCTGGAGGTCAGCGTGTTCGTTGCATAGGACGTGAAGGCGCCGGGATTCATCTCGGGGAATGCGCAACTGTCCACGCCGATCATGACATGGTCCATGGCCGCTTCCCCGGTGTCGCCGCCGATGCCGGCTTTGCCGCCCTGGAGATAGACGTACGCGGACGGATTGACGATTTTCACCTCGCCGGCGATATGGGAATTGCCGATGATCGACAACGCCAGCAGGGCGCTCTCGCTCTCGATATAGGCGTTCGACTCGACCTGCAGGTTGACGCCTTCCAGTTCGACGTTCCCGGCCAGAGAGATCGGACCTTTCGAAGCGACGCCGAAGTCGAAGACGGTATTGGCCCTGGTTGTGAAGTTGTAGTTCGAGCGAATCGTCCGGGTGAAGGATCCGTAGTGGCCTGTTACCTCAAGCTCAATCGTGTCGTCGTCGATCTTCGTCAGGACGGCGGAGAAGGTCTGCCCCAGGCTCGAATTGAGCGACACGCTCGGGATCGTGATCGTGGAACTGCCGTACGTGGGCACAATGTTCGTGGCCTCGCCTGTCGTCAATTCGCTTTGGAGTGAGGTCGCCAGGGCGCTGAACCGTTGGCCGGCCTCCGTGGTCCCGGAGATTTCCACCTTGTCCAGCCAGTAGCGAAGAACCTCCAACCCGGACTCGGCACACGCGCGGGCGCTGTCTAATTTCCGTTGGTTTTCCGCGACTTGGACGTTGACGCCGGACAGGTCCGCTAACGCGACGGCCAAGGCGGAGAACATGACGACGAACAGGAGAGAGAAGACCAGCGCGGAGCCTTTCCGCACGGGGTGTTTGGAGATTCTGACGCGTTTCATTGTATGCCTCGAACGATGCTGGCAACTGGCACGATGACTAACTTCAAAGGCTCCAACAAAGCATACGGCGCGATCCGGCGATCTCCAAGCCCGGCGGGTTGCAAGACTGGAAAAACTCCGCGAAATACTTGCACACCGGTATCGGGGGGATTCTCCGTGTCGGAGTGTGCCAGCAGGGCAGACCCCGCGACACGGACGTTATGGGGTGTCTGTCTGCTCGGCAAGATAGGAGCTGCGGGCAAAGGGCGAGGAAAGGACCCATGAAAAACCGACTTGGGCCGCTCGTTCTTTCCAGCACGCGAATTTCTCGGGCGTGATGTACTCGACCACGTCCAGCGAATCCCGGGAGGGCCTGAGGTATTGGCCGATGGTGAGCCGGTCGCATCCGACCTGGCGAAGGTCTCGCAGGACCTGCTCGACCTCTTGCTCCGACTCGCCTAAGCCGAGCATGATCGAGGATTTCGTTTGAACGCCGGCATATCGGTCGTGGACTCTCCGCAACAATTGCAGAGACCTCTGGTAGTCGCCGCCGGACCGGGCCACGGGATAGAGCGAGGGCACCGTTTCCACGTTGTGTGCAAAGACGAATGGCAGGGCGCTCCGGAGGATCTCCAGTGCCTGTTCCTCGCAGCCTTTGAAGTCCGGCGTAAGGATCTCGAACCGCATGGAAGGACATTGCCGTCGGACCTCATTGATGCAGTCGCGGAAGTGGCCCGCGCCGCCGTCCGGGAGGTCGTCGCGATTGACGCTTGTGATGACCAAGTAGCGGAGATTCATTCGCCTGGCCATTACGGCAAGTCGCGCCGGCTCCGTTGCGTCGGGTGGCTGGGGCCGGCCTGTTGCGACCGAGCAGAACTTGCAGTTGCGCGTGCAGACGTTGCCCAGGATCAGGACGGTCGCGGTGCCCCGGGCCCAGCATTCGCCGCGATTGGGGCAGTTCGCGTTGGTGCAGATCGTCTCCAGGCCCAGCGATTCGACCGTCTCGCGGGTGTGCTGGAAGCTGTGTCCGGTCGGCCAGGGACGTCGCAGCCAAGGAGGCAGTTTTCGAATCGACTCGCTCATGGTCTGTTCTTCCCCAGATGGATGACCAACAGGTCGCCCAATTGGGCTCTGACTTGTTTCATGTCGTGTGTCTTGTCCGTTTCCACCTGGACGGAGGTCATCTGCACGCCGTCCAGGCCGCAGGGGACCATGAGAGAGAAGATGCTCAGATCGTTCTGGATGTTGATCGCCATCCCATGGCAGGTGACGAACCGCGAGACGCGGACGCCGATGGACGCGATCTTCCGCGGGCCCGCCCACAGGCCGGGGAAACCCTTGCGCCGGTCACTTTCGACGCCCAGCCCGGCCAGCAGCTCGATCCCGATCTGCTCCAGGGTCCGGACGTAGGCGTTGATGTCGAGTCCCAGCTCGTGCAGGTTCAGGATGGGGTAGAAGACCAACTGGCCGGGGTTGTGCGCAGTGGTCCCGCCGCCGCGTCGGATCTCGACGCAGTCGATGCCCCGTCGGGTCAACTCCTCGGCGTTCACAAGCAGCTTGTTCGAGCTCTTGTGCGCCCCCAGCGTGATGACGGGCGGGTGTTCGACGACGAGCACGGTGTCGCCGATCGCGCCGGCCCGGCGTTGTTCCTGCAACTGCTGCTGCATCGCCAGCACCTCGCGGTACTGGGCCAGCCCGCAATCGCGAATGGCCAAGCCGGGTTTGTTCTGAGTTGTCTGCCCTTTCATTCAGCTCATTCTAACAAGGTTCGTCGCGCCTGGATACCCCCATGCAGCCGGGTCTCGTGAGGTCGCATACTGGCGCCAAGGGAAAAGGCTGGTGATCCCGGTGATGAGCGGCTATGATATAACATGAAACACCACTGGTGATCAGCATGGGCAACTGCGTCAGAGCTGTGATGGGAACATGACGGACTATGGACGTACGATTTCACCCGCATGCCAGGCAACGGCTGGTCGAGCGCGGTGCTACCGAGATTGAGGTGTCCTCGACGATTCACAGCGGCGAACGCTTTGAGGCGAAGTACGGGCGGGTGGGGTTCCGCCGCAACTTTGTCTTCGAGAGACAATGGCGAGGCGCGTTCGACGCGACCAAGCAGATTGAAGCTTACGCGGCTCACGAGGATCCGGACTGGCTGGTGATTACCGTGATAGTCCGATACTTCTAAGGGACGGGCACAATGAAACTCACGTATGATCCAAGGTACAACATCGCTTACATCCGTTTTCAGGAGAAGCAGGCAGAGGTGGAGTCATTGCGGATCAGCGACGAGCTCGTGGTGGATATCGCACCGGACGGCATGGTCTATGGGATCGAACTGCTGAACGCTAACGAGCAGTTGCAGCGAGAGGACATGGGGGAGCTAATCGTAGTCAACGAAGCCACCGGCGAATCCACCAACCTGCCTCTGATGAGGACCAAGACAAGGTAGCCAGCCATCTTCGAGATTGGCCGTGTAGGGTGCGTACCACGCACCGCTCAATCGTGGCATACGGCCGAAGAGGGTGCGTGATACGCACCCTACAGGCTCATCTCGATGCCGTGTGCCGCGCGGCGAATACCAGCAGGGAGGTCGGGACGTAATGTCTCTTCGCTCTCCCCGCTGGTATCCCCAAATGCGAAAAACGCGCTCTTCCGGCCTGGCAGGTGCTCTCAAAGCCCTCGGC
>JAXDBU010000070.1:0-50984 GCA_034678485.1 Sedimentisphaerales bacterium
ATTCGGGACCTTTGGAGTGATTTTGCCTCGCACGAGTTGGGCTGGAAGACGCTCGACATCGTCGATACCCCCATCGAGACAGCCCAGCAGTTGCAGAGCCAGTACGTAGCCGAGGTCAAGAAGCAGATGGGCGTTCTGCTGCTGGTCTTCGGCGTCGTCAGTTTCAGCGTGGTCGTGTTGGTGTTCTGCATCTTCTATATGATGGTCAAGCTCAAGCAAAGAGACGTCGCCGTCATCAAGAGTTGTGGTGCGTCGAGCTCCTCCGTCGTCTGGCTGTTCCTCGGCTTCGGCGTCTCCGTGGGCGTCGTGGGATCGGGGATCGGGACCGTGCTCGGATACGTGATCACGCGGAATATCAATACCGTCGAAGGGTGGATTCGTATTCTCTTCGGCCTGAAGCTCTGGAAGAGCAGCGTCTACATGTTCGACAAGATTCCCAACCAGGTGGATTGGGCCGGGTCGCTGCCCATCGTGGGACTGGCCATCCTGGCCGCGGCGCTGGGCGCGTTGATTCCCGCCTTCGTTGCCGCTCAGACGAGGCCGGTCGAGGTGCTGCGGTATGAATGAAAGACCGCCTCGAAGCGGCCGTGTCATTCTGAGCGAAGCAGAGAATCCGGGCCGCGGACTTGAGAGACCGCTCATTTGACGGCCAGATGGTTTGCTTCGCTCACCAGGATAAATCGCAGTGGCCTTCTGAGATGGTTGCCATGTGATGTTCTGCAAAGTGGTTGTGAAAGAGAAGTCGTGTACAAGCTGATTCTGACAATCCGGTACCTGGTGAAGCGGCGCATCACGCATTTCGCGATCGCGGCGGTGTCGCTGTGCGTCTTCATCGTCGTCGTGGTCATGACCGTGATGTCGGGTCTGGTCGGAGAATTCAAGCAGAAGAACCACGACTTCGTCGGCGACTGCGTCGTCGGGACCGAATCGCTCGTGGGATTCCCATACTACCAGGAGTTCTTGGAGATCCTCGGTCAGTCGGGACTCGTGCTGGGCGCGTCTCCGGTGGTGCGGAACTACGCTCTGATGACGATTGTGAACTACGATGCAAGACAGTTTGGCGTCGAGATCATGGGGATCGATCCTGTTTTGCACTGCCGGACCACGAATTTCGCCCAGACCCTGCACTTTCGTGCCGGCCAGCCGGAGAATGCCTTTGTGCCGGTCTACGATCCGAACGCGCACGGCAGCGTCTGGGGCGCCGACGTGGTCTATCTGCAGGATGGCCGGGGGCGATACCAATACGGCGCCCAACCGCCCATGCTGACCATCCGCCTGACGTGCTTTCCTCTCAACGCAAGGGGCGCCCCGGCCGGCGCCGGAAGCAACCCGGTAGCGACGCAGGGATTCCGTTGCAGCGATTTCTCCCACTCGGGAATTGCCAAAGTGGACGGGTCGCTCGTGTACATTCCGCTGGAGCAGGCGCAGAGGCTGAGCACGAACGAGATCGGCAAGCGCGTCAGCGCCATCTACATCCGGTTTCGGCCGGAGGTCGGCGTCAATGAGGGGACCCACCGGGTGGCCGAACTCTGGCGCCGGTTCAAAGAGGCCCGAGCCGACGCGCCGAACAGCGGACTCCTGGACACGGTGACCGTGCAGGACTGGAAGCGATACCGCCGAGCGTTCATCGCGCCGATGGAGAAGGAACAGGCGTTGTTGTGCCTGATGTTCATTCTGGTCGGGATCACCACGGTCTTCATTGTCTTCGTCGTCTTCTACATGATCATCATCAACAAGAAGAAGGACATCGGCATACTCAAGAGCGTGGGGGCGTCCGATGTGAGCGTTTTGTCTCTGTTCTCGGGATTTGCTTTCGGCGTGGGCTCGATCGGTTCGTGCGTGGGAACGGTTGCGGGATGGCTGTTCCTAGTCGAGATCAATCGGATCGAGCAGTGGCTCTACGAGCGTTTCGGGTGGCAGTTATGGGACCGCACGATCTACGCGATCGGCGATATTCCCAGTCGGATCGAGCCTCGGATCGTCGCGATCATCGTCGCCAGCGCGATTGCCGCCTGCGTGGTGGGAGCGCTGGTTCCGAGCTACCTGGCCGCTCGTCTGAGGCCGGTGGAAACGCTCCATGCTCAACGGACGTGAGCTTGACACCGCCGGGGAATCTCGATAAGGACTTTGACCAGATGACACGACCAGAGGGATCATGAGCCAGTTGCCTGTGATATTGAAAGCCGAGGGGATTCACAAGTCCTATCGCATGGGAGCGACGCGGGTCAGCGTTCTGAAAGGGGCGGATCTGGCCGTGCGCGAAGGGGAATTCGTCGCCATCGTAGGAGCCTCCGGCAGCGGCAAGAGCACGTTTCTCCACATCCTGGGCGGCCTGGACAGGCCCGATAAGGGCGTCATCCGGTTCAACGGACGCGACCTGAATCATGTGGGCGCCCGTGAGCTGAACAAGTTCCGCAACGAAAGAGTGGGGTTCGTGTTTCAGTTCTACCACCTGTTGGACGAATTAAATGTGTTGGAAAATATCCTGTTGCCGGCCATGGTTTCGCGCAGCGTGGTGAGCTGGATGACGAGCCGGCGGGCTGTTCGCAGAAGAGCCGAAGGGCTGCTCGATCAGTTGGGCCTGCGCGACCGCGCCGGACACAAGCCCTATCAGCTGTCGGGCGGCGAGCGACAGAGAGTCGCGATCGGCAGGGCCCTCATGAATCAGCCCAAGCTGCTTCTGGCAGATGAGCCGACAGGAAACCTTGACTGGGCGACAGGAACTGGTATTCTGAATGCTTTCGAAACTCTCAATCAAGCCGGCCAGACGATTGTCATGGTGACCCATGATGAGCGGATCGCCCGCAAGGCCCAGCGGACTGTAACGCTGGTGGACGGCCGGGCCAGGCAACTGGAGGCATGAGGTGCAGGTATGGGGTTGAAGATTTGGCTCAATACAGGTCTCGTGGACGAAGCCGACGCCAAGATCTCGGTCTTCGATCACGCATTGCTCTATGGAGACGGGGTGTTCGAAGGGATTCGGGTCTACAGCAGCAGGGTGTTCGAGCTCGACGCGCACATCAAGCGGCTCTACGAGTCGGCCCTTGCCATCCGGCTTTCGATTCCCATGACGAAACAGGAGATGGTTGCAGCCATCGAGACGACCGTCAAAGCGAATGGGATCGTGGATGGATACATCCGGCTCGTCGTCACACGGGGCAAAGGCTGTCTGGGATTGAACCCGTTCACGTGTGAAAAGAGCGGCCTGTTCATCATTGCCAGTACGATTCAGCTCTACCCGGACGAGCTGTATGAGAAGGGCATGAAAGTCATCAGCGCCACCACGGTTCGCAACCATCCGCTGGCCATTCCGCCCCAGGTGAAGAGCCTGAACTACCTCAACAACATCCTCGCGAAGATCGAGGCTCTGGATTCGAACGTGCCCGAGGCGATCATGTACAATCACGAGGGCTACGTGGCTGAAGCCACCGGCGACAACGTCTTCATCGTCCGCAACGGCGTTGTCTTTGCGCCGCCGGTCGAGGCCGGCAGCCTGGAAGGAGTCACGCGGGCTGTGGTCATGCGGCTGGCTCGTGAGGACGGGCTCGATGTCGTCGAGAAGAACCTCACCCGGTGCGACCTGTACGTATGCGATGAACTCTTCCTGACCGGGACCGCTGCCGAGGTCATTGGCGTCGTCGAGATCGATGGCAGACCCATCGGCGACGGCAAGCCTGGACCGATCACACGCCGACTGAGAGAGAAGTTCTTCGCATATGCCCATGGGAAGGGGCAATAGTGGATGGTGTTTCGCCGCATCCGTGCATTCGCCCGCCACGAGTTATGGAGTCATCGACCAGCATGAGCGGTATGGAGAACGCCCCGTGGCGAGGAATTCCTTCGTTCCGGCGGATCGATGCACAGCTTGGGCAAGTGAGCGAACTGATCCGTCAATCGCTGACGGCGCGCAGTCCGGCGGGGGACTTGTCGGCTCTTCTCGACCATCTCAACGCCCGAAGCGGCAAGCTGATCCGGCCTGCCCTCGTCCTGCTGGCAGGGGCGTGTTTCGGACCCCTGACACAGGAGCATATTCGCGTGTCGGCCATGGTCGAGATGATCCACCACGCGACGCTGCTGCACGACGACGTGATCGACGATGGGCGTCTGCGGCGGGGCGTCCCCACTGTGAATCACCTCTGGGGCAATGAATCCGCTGTGCTGCTGGGCGACTTCGTGCTCAGCCAGGTCTTTCGCATGGCAGCCGACCTGGACGCTTCCGCAGCGAGGATCGTAGCCCAGACCGCGATTCGCGTCTGCGAAGGCGAGCTGCGTCAGGTCGGGCAACGGCGCAACTGGCAGCTCAGCGAAGCCGAGTACATCGAAATCATCACCGAGAAAAGCGCCTCGTTTTTCAGCGGCTGTTGTCGGTTGGGCGCTATGCTGGCCCATGCGGAAAATCGCCACGTGGAGTCGGCGGCCCGCTTCGGCCTGTTGGCCGGCGTCGCGTTCCAGATCGCCGACGATCTTCTCGACATCACCGGTGATGAAGCCCGAATGGGCAAGACCGGGCACAGCGACGTAGCCAAGGACAAGCTCACGCTGGCCGTGATCCACATGCTTCGGACAACGGACGAGTCGCACAGGGCGCAAGTGCGCGCCGCACTGGAGTTGCAGAACGCCTCGCGATGCGAACTGGCGGATATGTTGCAGCGCGCCGGAAGCCTGCACTATGCACATCAGCGAGCGCAGGAATACGTTGCCAAGGCGACGGAGACCCTTGACGATCTGCCTGCGAGCGATGCCCGCGACGCCCTCGTCCAGACCGCGCGGTTCATGGCCGACCGGACGGCCTGAGCCAGATTCGGTCGAGTCGTCACGAGGTTTCGGCTTCGCTCACCATGACAAGCCAAGGCACCGTTTGGGGAGGAACGTCTTATACGAATTCGGAAAGACCCTTGCGTGGGCCATCCCTTCGGCAGGTTCAGAGCCTGCCCTGAGCGCAGCCGAAGGGACAGGCTCTTCGCTGTCGCTCCCAAGGACACAGGTCTTGTGGGGCGCCTCCGCCTTTCTTGTCATACTGAACGAAGTGAAGCATCTGGGTCCTGTAGGAGACGTGGCGTCCGGAATCGATACGCATCCTTCCCTCCCGGGCCAGATCCTTCGCGTTGCTCAGGATGACAAGCGGTGGGCCTCCAGGCATATGGGTTCTGCGAGACGCCCGTGTCCTTCCCGACACCGCCCGCGATGCGGCTGAGCTGCTCAGGATGACAAGACCAAGCCCGCGCATGAGTTGTTCCTTGTTCGTCTTACAGGCCGAGAGTGTCCGGAGTGAAGACGGCGCCGATGCCGACGAGCCACGAGTCCCCTGTGACCTGCCCTTCAACCCACAGGTTCCACCGAGTGGTGAAGTCCCAGTTCGCGCCGAACTGTACGCCGAGCTGAGAGGATTCCTCGACATCCGCGCCGCAGTCGAAGCTCCCGATGACCTCGCTGTCCAGAACGATCTGTCCGTCCAGGTCGAGGTCGCCCTCGACGTACTGGAAGAAAGGTCCTGCCCAGAGGGTCCACGTGTCGATCTGACAGGCGACGGCAAGGGTGACCTGGGTCTGCCAGTAGTCGATTGATGCGTCTCCCGTCACGGCGCCCTCCACCGCGTCGGCGGGGTTGCCGTACTCGAAGTCACTGTCGCCGGGGTCGAACCAGGTCGCCTGAACCAGCCCGCCGAAAGTCCAGGGGCCGGACCGGCAGAACGTCGCTCGCATCCCCACGCCCCAGGCGAATCCCATGTCCCCGTCGAAGCCGAATCGGTCTTCGCCGGAGGCACTGGTCTCGGGATGGAGGATCACGTCGTCCTGCGCATCCGCTGCGCCCACGCGTACGAAGACGTTCCAGTCGTCACAAAGGCCGTACGCGAACGTGGCAAAGAGCATGTCGGTCTCGATATCCTCGATCTCGAATGATTGAGAGTAGGCAGTTGTGGAGTCGCCCTCGTAGCTCTCCGTGGTGATGCCGAACGCCTCCAAGTCCGACTTCTCGTGGGCGAATTCACCGCCCAGGGACCATTGTCCCTCGTGGAGCGTGGCGACCGAGGGCCCCATCGGGGCGCCGCCGGAGGTTGTCGAGATGCAGATGCTCAGCGTCAGAAACGCAATGATCGAAGAGGGTCGTATCTCTTTCATTGCCCGCTCCTTTCTCAGCAGTGGCGCATCTGTGATCGAGATCCCTGCGCGCCGGATCGAGTCCCGACCTCGCGACTCGATTCATCGTTGACGACTGTACTTTGGAATCCCGGAGCCGTCAAGCAGGGAACTCGAGCCGGGTCTGGCCCGGTGCGACCAGATGTTCCGGTTTGCACAGGGGGGATTGTCATGCTGAACGAAGTGAAGCATCTGGCCGGGGAAAAGACGTGCCCTGGATTGCGAAGAACGGATTGTCCTGCTGAACGAAGTGAAGCATCTGGCTGGGGAGAGGAGTGGGTCGCAGAAAGCGGAGAGTCCTCTCACCTCGCGGCTCAGATCCTTCGCTTCGCTCAGGATGACATAGCTATGTGCGAATGTGACGGGTCGGAAAGCGATGACCATCCCGTTCAACTGTGCGAAATGCGGCGCGTTGATCGTCTTCGACAGCAAGCACGCGGGCAAGCGAGGCAAGTGCCTGAACTGTGGTCGACCAGAGAGTCCGCCCGCGTCCACTTGGCCCGTAGAAAGAAAGCTGCGAACCCCGTGGAATTCGCAGCTTCTTTTCTACCATCGGCTTCGGTGTTGTCCGAAGCATTTGTCTCTCGACTCATTTCAGCTTGAGACACAGACCGGCGGAGATCGCGTGACCGTCGTCGATGAGATCACCGATGTCGCCCGACCACATGTGGTACTGGTACTCGACGAGGACTTCGATTTGTCGGGCCAACTGATAACGCAGACCCACGATCGGTCCCCACAGGATGCCGTCCTTACTGTCGCTTTCGCTGACGTCGTTCACATTCACTAATTCGGTTACCTCATCGGCTGTAACGTACTCCTCGGCGGTCCCGCTGATGTCAATGTCTGCAGTCGCCCAGCACACCTGAATGCCGACATAGGGCACCAGGGCTTTCTTGGGAGAGAAATGCCACTTGAAACGCCCGCCACCGCCGTAGACAGATGCGTCCACATCGACGTCGAAAATGGTGAACGATTCGGACCCCGGAAGGGCCACAGCGTCAAGGTTCCTCGGTTTCTCGGAACCGTCCAGCCAAGCCCCGAAGCCTGCAAGGCCGATCTCGAAGTTCCTGCTGGTGAAGTACCCGATACCGCCGGAGGCGAACCACCCGTCGAGGTCGGCTCCGGTTTCACCTGCCAGGATGGTATCCTGATCTGTTCCTTGGCCGGCGCTGTTCTCCATCATCCATCCGCCTTGGACTTCGATTTCGAAGTCGCCTTTCTTGACCGACGCATTGGCTCCACTCGCCAGAACGAGACAGATTGCCGAAAGCAATATCAAACTACGTCCCATATCCATTCCTTTCATGGTTTCTCCACACGGGCTCTGTGCCGACAATCGCCAGTGTCTATCGACCGCACGACCCGGATGAACTCGAGTCGGCGTCACCCCTTATCGGCCGTATCGTTGCCTTTCTTCAGAAGGAAATGACACGCGTTCGGGTTATTTGAACTGGTGAACCAGACCGAGGAACAGGGCATGGCCGTCATCGAGAAAATCGTCCAGGTCGCCGCTCCATATGTGGTACTGATACTCGGCGAAGAAATCGTTGGTTGCATTCAACTCATACCGCAGGCCGGCGACCGGTCCCCAGAGAATGCCGTCCACCTTCTCGTCCACGAGATCAATCTCCGCGAAGGGGTCTGCGGTCCCCCCCTCGCCGATAACGCCGCTGGCCGTGACCTGGACATCCGCTGTTGCCCAGAGAACCTGTGCTCCTACGTAGGGCACCCAGAGATTCGTCGGCATGAAGTGATACTTTCCTTTCAGCCCGACGCCGTAGACATTGATTTCCATGTCGAAACTGGCCGTTCCGTACAGTTCGCTCTCGGGTTCGTCGTACTCGCGGTAATCGAAGGGGATGGAGGATGCTTCCGTTTCGGTCCACATCCCGAAGCCGGCGATCGCCGCCTGGATATTGTCGGTGAAAAAGTACCCGAGCGAACCCGACACGAACCACGCATCGAAGCCGAAGCCGTCGTCGGCTGCGTTCTGGGTTGTGAAGCCGCCGAGGAAATCCAGCTCGATATCCCCTTTTTTCACCGAACCACTTGTCGCGCTCGCCAGAGTCAGACAGATCGCCGCCAACAACACGAAGTTACGTCTCATACCTGTTTCCTTTCAAGGTGTTTTCCACACGGTCCTCTTCTTGCCGTTATCTCTGTGTACGCCGATCACGTCATCCGGATGCGTGTGATCCGGCGTCATCCTCTTATCGGCCGTCTCGCCATGTCTCTTCACAGAGAGGGGGCGCCTTTGTGACAATTCACCAGGACCGATAATCCCGTATGGGCGCAAAAAAAACGTTGCGAGTCCTTTCGGAATCGCAACGTTTGCTCAATCGTATCGCTGGAGCCACATGCAGTCAACTCCGCGGCGTGCCATCCCACTCGTGCATTCTACTTGAACTGATGGACCAAGCCGACGAACAGACAGTGGCCGTCGTCGAGCTGATGGCGGACATCGCCGTCCCACATGTGGTACTGGTACTCCACGAAGAAATCGTTGTTCTCATTCAGCTCGAACCGCAGACCGACGAGGGGGCCCCAAAGGACACCATCGCTGTCACCGTCGCTGCTGCTGCTTGCGCTGTTGGGATCGCTCGAATCGCTGTCGTCGTCGCTGTCGTAATTGACCCACATGAGCTGGCCGCCGACGTAGGGAACCCACTGGTTCGTGGGCATGAAGTGATACTTGCCGCGGACGCCGATGCCGTACACGTCGGTGTCGGTATCTCCGCTCTCGATCCACGCGCCCAGGGCGGCCACTTGTCCCTGGAAGTTCTCTGTCAGAAAGTACCCGAGTCCGGCCGACAGGAAGATCGCATCGAAGTCCTCGGCGCCGCCGTCGCCATTCTCGCTCAGCAAACCGCCGAGGAAGTCGAGCTCGACATCACCCTGTTGCACGGAGGCGCTCGCCACACCGGCCAGCGCCAGACTCACCACCGACAAAACCACCAAACCACGTTTCATAGTACTCCCCTTTCAAATTGTGTCACTCACACTGGTTTACGGGTTGCCAACCAC
The DNA here is from genome assembly GCA_034678485.1 of Sedimentisphaerales bacterium. Taxonomy (GTDB): domain Bacteria; phylum Planctomycetota; class Phycisphaerae; order Sedimentisphaerales; family Anaerobacaceae; genus PLanc-01. Next base: position 9,165 of record JAXDBU010000070.1, read on the forward strand.
ACCTATCCCTGCATTGTACAAGCAGGAACACATTCCCGGGCGCCTGGTCGATCCCTTGCTCAGGCTCTCATGTTTTACAGCCCCCATATGGCATGGGCAGACCATATACCCAATCCATTTGTATCCGTAGCAGTGTATCGAATTGCCTGGAGGAAGCAAACGAAAAAAGCGTTTTTCTTTTTTTGACGCCACGGGCGGAAGTCCTGCAATAAGAAGATATTAGGAGTATAAAAACCATGTATATTGGGCGGCTGCGCTGCGGGGGGGCCTGGGCTATCGAGCCCTGATCGGGCGGGGGCCATGCTGTCGATTCGAAACGACCCCGGCGAGGTCGCTGGTCCCTCATCCTGGGTCTGTGAAGAGACGACAATCGCAGTGCACGAATTGCTTCGAATCCGTATAATGAGCCCCATGCAGGACAGTCGGACCGATGGAATGTTGTTCGAAGCCCAGGAGAAGGCCAACCTGAACGCGGCCGCCCCTCTGGCTTCGCGGATGCGCCCGAGGACCCTGGATGAATTCGCAGGCCAGCGGCATTTCCTGGGACCGGGCAAGCTGCTCACGCGAATGCTCCAGGCCGATCGACTGAGCAGCGTGCTGTTCTGCGGCCCGCCGGGCGTGGGCAAGACGTCGCTGGCGATGGTCATCGCCAACCAGACCAAAGCGAAATTCCACTACCTCAGCGCCCCGGCCGCAACCGTCAAGGATATCCGCGATGTGATCGCGGAGGCCAAGGACAAGTTGGCCGCCACCCGGGCCAGGACGATCCTGTTCATCGACGAGATCCATCGGTTCAACCGGGCCCAGCAGGATGTCCTGCTCAACGACGTGGAGTCCGGCATCATCACGCTGATCGGCGCCACCACGGAGAATCCCTACTTCTCCATTACCGGTCCTCTGATTTCGCGAAGCACCGTATTCCGGTTCGAGCCGGTAGCCCGCGAGGATATCCTTCAGTTGCTCCGGCGGGCCCTGAAGGACCCCGAGCGGGGCTTCGGCAAGCTCGACGTGCAGGCGGATGAGCAGGCTCTGAGCTTCCTGGCGGAGATGTCCGAGGGAGACGTGAGGAAGGCGTTGACCGCTCTGGAAGTGGGGGTGCTCTCCCAGGTGAGCCAGTCCGGCGGTCGGGGGGTGAAATTTCATCTCGACGTGGCGAAGGAGTCGATACAACAAAAGGCCATCCTGTACGACGGGACGGGGGATACGCATTACGATCTCGCCAGCGCCTTGCAGAAAAGCATGAGAGGCTCGGACCCGGATGCAACCGTCTACTGGCTGGCCCGGATGCTTGCCGGCGGGGAAGACACCCGTTTTATCGCCCGGCGGATCGCCATCTGTGCGGCCGAGGACGTGGGCAACGCGGATCCGATGGCGACCGTGCTGGCCGCTGCGGCAGTGCAGATTTCAGAGTTCATTGGCTTGCCGGAGGCGCAGTTGGCTCTCGCGCAGGCGGCGATCTACGTCGCCTGTGCGCCGAAATCCAATGCCAGCTCCGCGGCGATCTGGAGCGCCGCGGCGGATGTCAGGAATGAGCCGGTGCGGGCCGTGCCCTTGCATTTGAAGGATTCTCATTACCCGGCTGCCAAGAAGGCCGGGTTCGGGGCCGGCTACAAGTATCCGCATGATTACGCAGGCGGCTTCGTGCCCCAGCAGTACCTGCCCGGACCGCCCAAAACGTATTACGCGCCGAAGAACGCAGGATACGAGAAAAATGTCCTGCTTCATTTACAAAGGCTGCGAACCCTGCTATCTAATGGACAGGTATCTGAAATCAAGAACGCCCATGAAGACCAGAGACAAGCCCATGGAGAAGGTTGAGCTGCGTCGCCAAATGCGTAATCGTCTGCTGGCCCTGTCGCCCGAGCAGCGGAAGGAGAAGAGTCACAAGGCCTGCCGTAATCTGATTTCGACACAGCAGTATCAAGACGCGTCGACCATCATGATGTACCTGTCGCTTCCGCATGAGGTGGACACGTCCGAGGCGATCCTGCACGCCTGGCAACTCGGCAAGACGGTGGCCGTTCCGAAAGTCTCCTGGCAGCAGCGTCATATGATTCCCGTGCAGATCAACTCGCTCGACACGGGTTTCTCCACGGGGACCTGGGGGCTTCGCAACCCGGTTACGGGCGTGCCCATCCCGTTCGCCCAGATCGATCTGGTGGTGGCGCCTGCGTTGGGGTTCGACCGCAAGGGCAACCGTCTGGGTCGCGGCGGGTCGTTCTACGACCGGTTCTTTGCCAACAAGGATTTGAGCGCGTGCCGGTGCGGGCTGGCGTTCGCCGAACAGGTTTTGGATCTTGTTCCCACGACGGACAACGATGAGCCCGTCGAGTTCGTGGTCACGGACGAGGAAGTGGTTCTCTGCGACGGACGGAAAGGAGCATAGGATGGCTCGGATGTTCTCGAATTCAACGGGTTCTCGACATGGTTGGAAGGGCAGCGGCCCTTACCTGATCGTGACGCTCGTTCTTTGTGCAGCGGTGGTCTCTCTGCTGTTCTGGAGTCGTTCTCCCGGCCCGCAGGAAGCGACTGCCGGTGGGATCGCTCCCGAGACGCCGACCAGCGATGCGCCCGGCCCGGGTGCCGCTGCGCTGGAGTCGTCTGTGAGCGCCGATCCCGCCTCCGAGCCGGTTGTGACCCCTGAGGCTTCGCCGACCCCCTTGGCCCAGACGCAGACCGAAGTCGTGGCGGTTTCCCAGCCGCCCGTTCAGCCGGCGGATGCGCCCAATCTGCAGGCTCAGGGCGCCATTGCCGAGGCCCTGTCGTTGCTCCAAACGCAGCCCGGTGAGGTGATTGTGGCCCGCGACAGGCTGAACAAGGTGCTGTCGATGCAACTGAGTCCTCAGCAGCAGGAAACCGTCAAGAGTGAAATGGCGAAACTGGCGGACAAGTGGCTCTGGGGTCCGGCCACATTCCCCGGCGACACGCTCTGCGACACGTACATGGTCCGCTCCGGCGATTCACTCGACATCATTGGTCGGCGGCTGAAGGTGCCCTATGAGATCCTGATGCGGATCAACAACATCCCTCGCGCAGAGTCCCTGCAGGCGGGCAAGGCCCTCAAGGTTGTCAAGGGTCCGTTCCGTGCCAAGGTCTACCGCTCCATGTTCACCCTGGACTTGTACCTGCAAGACACGTACGTCCGCAGCTTCAAGGTGGGGCTCGGCAAGCCTGGTTACGAAACGCCCACCGGTTTGTGGCGAGTCAAGGACGGCGGCAAGCTGATCTCCCCCGACTGGACCGACCCCGACCACCCCGGACGCGTCTACAAAGCGACCGATCCGGACTATCCCCTCGGTTCTCGCTGGATCGCATTGGATGGCATTGAGGGCAACGCCAAAGACCGAACCGGGTTTGCCATCCACGGCACGAAGGAGCCGGAGCAGATCGGCTCCGCCGGCTCGCGAGGCTGCATCCGCATGTACAACGGCGAAGCGGTGCTGATGTACAACCTGCTCGTGCCCATGTATTCCCAGGTCGAAGTCTGCGAGTGATTCTCAGGCGGATTCCTTGCGGATTTGACGGGCGGCCACGAGAGTCGTCTTGCCTTCGACGATGTCCCGCGTGATGACGTAGGTGCTCGGCTTGGGCTCCTCGGGCAACTGGTACATCAGGTCCATCATCATCTCTTCGGTGATCGATCGCAGAGCGCGGGCTCCCGTATCGCGCTTGAGGGCTTTGCTCGCCAGCGCCCGCAGGGCGTCGTCGGTGAACTCCAGTTCCGCGTTGTCCATCTCGAAGAACCGCTGATACTGTTTACACAACGCGTTCTTCGGCTTCGTCAGGATGTCCACGAGGGCGTCCACGTCCAGGGCGCCGAGCGACGCGATCACCGGCAACCGGCCGACCATCTCCGGGATCATGCCGAACTCGATGATGTCCTCCGGGATCACCTGCTCCAGGACGTCGGTGAGATCGGCTTTCTCATCCGATTTGCCCGCCAGCTCCGAGCCGAAGCCGATCATCTTGCGCCCGAGGCGTTTGCGAACGATGTTATCGAGCCCGACGAATGTCCCGCCGCAAATGAACAGGATGTTCGTCGTGTCCATCTGGATGTAGGACTGCTCGGGGTGCTTGCGCCCTCCCTGTGGCGGGATGTTCGAGATCGTCCCTTCGAGCATCTTGAGCAATGCCTGCTGCACGCCTTCCCCCGACACGTCGCGGGTGATCGAGATGTTCTGGTTGGTCTTGCCGATCTTGTCGATCTCGTCGATGTAGACGATGCCTCGCTGGGCGGCTTCGAGGTCGAAGTCCGCGTTCTGCAGGAGTCTCAGCAGGAAATTCTCCACGTCCTCGCCGACGTAGCCTGCTTCGGTGACCGTCGTTGCATCGCAGATGGCGAAGGGGACATCCAGCTTGCGCGCCAGCGTCCTTGCGAGCAGGGTTTTGCCGCTGCCGGTCGGGCCGATGAGCAGGACGTTCGACTTGTCGATCTCGACGTCGCTGTCGCCGATATCGCTGTGGAGCAGTCGCTTGTAGTGATTGTGGACCGCCACGGAGAGGTACTTCTTGGCCCTGTCCTGGCCGATCACGTACTGATCGAGATACTCCTTGATCTCTCGCGGCTTGGGCGTGGCCCCAACGGTCGCTCGACGTCCGTCCATCTGCCGGCGATTCTGCTTGATGATGTTGTGGCACAGCTCGACGCACTCCGGACAGATGAACACATCGTCCGGCCCTTCGATCAGGGTGTCCGCCTGATTACCGGAGCGGCCGCAGAAGCTGCAGATGGCCTTGGATTTCCTCGTATTCGACTGTTTGGTCATCCTTGTTCTCTCATTCTCAAACCGATCATGAATACGCAATTGAGCGGATTGTAGCCGATGCGCCCTTGCGGAGCAAGGTTTTTCAGGACGCTTCCGGCTCGGGGTGTCTGTGCAAACGTTCGGGCGTCAGAGCCCCTCCGATCCGGGTTCGTCTTGTGCGCAGGCAGTTTGTTCGTAGTGACGCCGTGAGGCGTTATCTTCCCTGGCCCCGAAGATATGCCCTTACGGGCACACCACAAGCAGGCCGGCGCTCGCCATGACCGCCCGACGGCCAAGTTCCTTTCACAGACACGGCTTGGCGCAACAGGGCTCTGCTATGTGTGGTTGCGTGCGTAGTCCGCGCCCCCGCGGAGAGCCTGCGTGTTCACGGGAATGGTCTTGTGGTGGCGCTGGGCGAGCACGTCGGGCAGCGCTTCGGCCGCCTGCTCGGGACTGAGGTGGCTTCGCTTGCCGAGGTAGGCGCCGAGCATGACCATGTTGGCGCTCTTGGGTGAGCCCGCTTTGATGGCGATCTCCTCGGCCGGGATGCCGACGACTTCCACGCCATCCGGCACGGAATGCACGTTCTGGATCAGCGAACTGTTGAAGACCAGCAGACCCCCAGGTCGCAGTTGCGGCGCGAACTTGCTCAGCGACGCCTTGTTGCAGATCACCAGCGAATTCGGGGCGTTGACGACCGGGCAGGCGATCGGCCGGTTCGAGACCACCACCATGCAGTTGGCGGTTCCACCTCGGACCTCGGCGCCATAGGAAGACATGTAGCTGACTTCCAGGCCGGCACGCATCGCGGTCTGCGCCAGCAGTTTGCCCACCAGCAAGATCCCCTGGCCGCCGAAGCCGGCCAGGACCATTTCTTCGTAAAGGTAGTCTGTTGCCATAGCCTTTGAATTGATTAAGGATGATGGATGATCGATTATTGCAGGCATCATCTGCTCCGCCGTTGAGTCAATTATCCATTATCAATCATCAATCGTCCGTTCTCTATCCCTTCAGCCGACCGATCGGGAACGTCTGGCTCATGTGCTCTTCGATCCACTTCATCGCGTCGCTCGGCGACATTCGCCAGTACGTCGGGCAGGGCGACAGGATCTCCACGAGCGACAGGCCGGGGGCGTCCTGCATCTGCAGTTCGAAGGCGTGCTTGATCGCGGCCTTGGCCTGCTGGATTCGGGGAACGCTGCTCAACGCACACCGCTCCACGTACACCGCGCCGGGCAGCAGCGCGAGGATCTCGCTTATCTGTAACGGGTAGCCCTGGCCGTTGGATTGTCGCCCGCCGGGAGTCGTCGCGGTGACTTGTCCGAGCATCGTGGTGGGGGCCATTTGGCCGCCCGTCATGCCGAAGACCGCGTTGTTAATGAAGATCACGGTGAGCTGCTCCGCCCGATGGGCCGCGTGGATGATCTCCGCGGTCCCGATGGCCGCCAGGTCGCCGTCGCCCTGGTAGGAGAAGACGATTCTGTCCGGGTTCGTGCGTTTCATCCCGGTGGCGACCGCGGGGGCGCGACCGTGGGCGACCTCGATCATGTCCACGTCGAGGTAGTTGTACATCAACACGGCGCAGCCGACGGGCGCAATGCCGATCGTGCGCCCCTGAATGCCCAACTCGTCGATCACCTCTGCGACGAGGCGGTGGGCGATGCCATGTCCGCAGCCGGGACAATAGTGGGTCGGGCAATCCTTCAGGACGCTTGTCCGCTTGAATACGGTCTTCATACTGTTCTTTGCCATCACTTCCATGGTCGAGCCACTCCCCACGCTGCCCGGGACCTATCTCCGCGCACTGTGGATGGTCAGTTGCCTGATCTTCTCGATGACCTCCTCGACTGCGGGAATGCCGCCGCCGGGCCGGCCGTGGAACAGGACCGGGGCCTTGCCGGCCACCGCGAGTTTCACATCGTCCACCATCTGACCGGCGCTCATTTCAATCGTCAGGAAGATCGGGAACGGCCCGGCGTGGCCGTCCTGACTCGGATTTGCCGCTCGACTGATCTGCTCCGACGGGAACGGCCAGAGCGTGATCGGGCGGATCATGCCGACGGGAATGCCCTCGTCGCGGGCCTGGTCCACCGCCGCCCGCGCGATCCTCGCGACGATCCCGTAGGCGACCACGATGATCTCCGCATCGCCCACGCGGTACTCTTCGCAGAGGACCTCATTCTCCTGGATCTGTTTGTATCGGGCCTGGAGCTTGTTGTTCAGGGCCTCGAGCACGCCCTCGCCGAGCCAGAGCGAGCGGACGATGTTCTGCGGCCTGCCCTTGGCGCCCGTCAGAGCCCAGTCCTTGGGCGGGAGCTTACGGCGAGGCTTGGGCTCCAGCACGACCGGCTCCATCATCTGCCCGAGAATGCCGTCCGCCAGGATCATCACGGTGATGCAGTACTGGTCCGCCAGGTCGAAGGCCAGGGGCATGCAATCAGCCAGCTCCTGCACACTGGCGGGGCCCAGGACGATGGCTCGGTAGTCGCCGTGGCCGCCCCCGCGGGTGGCCTGGAAGTAATCCGCCTGGGAGGGGGCGATGTTCCCGAGTCCAGGACCGCCTCGCATGACGTTGACGACGACCGCGGGCAGTTCCGCGCCCGCCATGTAGCTCAGACCCTCCTGCATCAGGCTGACGCCTGGGCTGGACGAGCTGGTCATCGCCCGTTTTCCCGTCGCGGAGGCGCCGAAGACCATGTTGATGGCCGCCAGTTCGCTCTCGCTCTGAATGAAGACCCGGCCCTCTTCGGCCATTCTCCGGGCCATGTACGCGGAGATCTCATTCTGGGGTGTGATGGGATAGCCGAAGTAGGCGTCGCAGCCGGCGATAATCGCCGCTTCCGCAAGGGCCTCGTTGCCGCACATCAGAATCCGTTCGCTCACCGCTTCTCCTCGACCATGTCTGTTGCGTCCGTTCTCTTGGAGGCTCCCGCGCTTCGGGTGCGGCTGGCCTCCTCCCGTTGGACCTCGATGATTCCCTCCGGACAGACGATTGCGCAGCGACCGCACGCGGTGCAGCCGGCGCCGTTGACCTGGGCCGGAAAGTAGCCGCTCCCGTTCGATTCCTTGGAGAACTCGATATTGTGTTTTGGGCAGACCGTGATGCACAAGCCACAGCCCTTGCATCGCTCCGCGTCGATGACGATCTTGCCTGCCATTTCCTACGTCCCTGGCGTTTTCAACCTTCAAACCTGCCCGGACGACCCAACGTGACGGGCATCGCCCCTCCCCCAACACTGCCGGATATGCTAACGCGCCTCCGATCGCTGTGTAAAGCACAAAACCATTTGTCTGAGCGGGGGTCGATGCACGAATCGTGCGTTTGAGGCTTGTCGCAAGTGTCGATCTGGACATATACTATGCCGCATGGAAAGTCGATTGTTCGATCTGACCGGCAGGACGGCCTTGGTGACCGGGGCCGGCCGGGGGATTGGGCTGGCCTTGGCCAATGGACTGGCCGAGCAGGGGGCGGAGGTCGTCCTGGTCGCCCGGACCGAGAGCCAGCTCCTTTCGTCGAGACAGTCTATCGAGACGCGGACCGGGCGAAAGGTGTGGGCCTTTCCCTTCGATCTGGCCGATCTGCGGGGGATTGAGCCGCTGTTCAACCGCATTGTCGCAGCGGCCGGGGGGGTCGATATCCTCGTGAACTGCGCGGGAACCACTGTGCGGGGACCCGCCGAGGACATGCCGTTGGAGGATTTCTGCCGCGTCATGGAGGTGAACCTGACGGCGGCGTTGCTCCTGTCCCAGGCGTTCTGCCGGCATCGGCGGGCGGTGGGTAAGGGCGGGCGGATCATCAACATCGGCTCGCTGGCCTGCCATGCGGCCCGACCCACCATCGCAGCATACACATGCAGCAAGATGGGTCTGCTTGGTCTGACGAAGACCCTGGCGGTCGAGTGGGCCCAGTATGACATCAACGTGAACGCCATTGGGCCGGGCTACATCGCCACCGATTTGACCGCTCCTTTGCAGGCGGATGCCGAGTTCAGTGGGTGGGTGTTGTCCAAGACGCCGTTGGGTCGCTGGGGTCGGCCGGAAGACCTCGTCGGCGTCGCAGTCCTGCTCGCGTCCTCGGCGGGCGACTTCATCACGGGACAGATCTTCTACGTCGATGGCGGTTGGACCGCTCTCCTGTGAGGGCCTGTCTCTGGGGGCCACAGAGGGGCACAGAGAATCGAATTAGGGGGCATCAAGTGAAACGAAGGCAATCAAACGGAGCCTGGTTGTCTCTGGCCACTTCGGGTTCTTCCGTTCCTGGCGGTCATTCCGTCCTCTCTGTGCCCTTTGTGTTCTCTGTGGCCCGTTTTCCTGTGTGTTTCCGGTCGATAACGCGCCGCAGAGGAGCGTGGTGTGCACAGCACAGCCTACATGCTCTCGCTCTGGCGATACTCCTTTGCGGGCAGGCGGTCGCCGGCCAGACCCTTCTGGTCCCGTTGCGGAGTCGTGAGCCGATTGCGGACGCGCCCGGGCGGTTCAGCGTGGTTTACGAACAGCAGCAGTGGGACCCGCGCGATACCGCCGTCATCATCTGTGATATGTGGGACAAGCACTGGTGCGAGGGAGCGACCGAACGCGTCGGCGAGCTGGCTCCTGTGATGAATCAGGTGGTCGCGAAGGCGAGAGACATGGGCGTCTTCATCATCCACGCCCCCAGCGATACGATGGAGCACTACAAGGACCATCCGGCCCGTCGGAGGGCTGTCGAGGCTCCGAAGGCAACCAGCGTGCCCCAGGGTGTCACGTCGTGGCGCACGTGGAAGGACGACGCGGAAAAGACCGCGGGCTACCCCATCGACGCCTCCGATGGCGGATGCGACTGCGAGCCTCGGTGCGAAGAAGGTTCGCCTTGGACAGGCGAGGTTGGCGCGATCCGGATCGACGAGGGGCGCGATGCGGTCAGCGATTCCGGCGTCGAGGTCTGGAATCTGCTGGAGGCCAGGGGCATCGACAACGTGATCGTGATGGGAGTCCACGCGAACATGTGCGTGCTCGGTCGGCCGTTTGGACTCCGTAATCTCGCCAACGCCGGAAAGAACGTCGTCCTCATGCGCGACCTGACCGACACGATGTACAACTCCCGCAGGCCGCCGCAAGTGAGCCACTTCATGGGCACCGACTTGGTCGTCGAGCACATCGAGGAGTATGTCTGCCCGACGACCACTTCAAACGTTCTCACGGGCCGACCGGCATTTCGCTTCACGGACGACAAGCGGCCTCTCGTGGTGTTCCTCTCCGCGGAAGATGAGTACAAGGCAGTCGAGACGTTGCCGGACTTTGCGCACGAATTGGAGTTCAAGCGCGGCTTGGACTGCGAAATCCTCCAGGCCAGCCCGCTGAAACAGGGTGACGCGATCCACGCGATTCACGGCATGGAGATCCTGACGGATGCGGACCTCGTCGTGGTCTTTGCCCGGCGGCGGGCATTCCAGCCGGAGCAGATGAAGTGCCTTCGCGAGTTCCTGGCTCGCGGCGGGCCGCTGATCGGGCTTCGGACCGCCAGTCACGCGTTCGATGCACGCGGCACGGGCCCGAAGGGACACGAGGAGTGGACGACGTTCGATGCCGACGTGCTGGGCGGGAACTACCACGGCCACCATGGCGCCGGTCCGGTGGCGACGATCACCGCCGCCAGGGGCGTCGCGGACGATCCGATTCTCAAGGGGGTCGAGTTGCCGCTATCGAGCAATGGCTCGCTCTACCAGACAAGCCCGCTGGTGGGCGGTACGCGGCTGCTCCTGATCGGCACGATTCCCGGCCAGCCCCCGGAGCCGGTTGCCTGGACGAATCGATACGGGAAGTCGCGGGTGTTCTATACTTCGCTCGGACATCCCGACGACTTCAAGAATCCGCAGTTCCGAAGGCTCCTGACGAATGCGGTCTTCTGGACGCTGGCCAGGGACTGAAGAATAGGACCTATAGGACGGATCGGACCCATAGGACGCGAGCGTGGCGCAAGACGATATCGGTCCTATTGGTCTTGTTAGTCCCATGCGTTCTATGCTCGTTGTTTTACACAGGTTTTACTCAGGCCTGTCAACCGTACTGCTACGATGCTCGTCTAAAGGATTAGGAGTCGTAGCCTCGATGGGATACTCGGATGAGAATCTGATCGCCGCCCACCTGAAGGGTGATCCGACGGCGTTTCGCGAGCTGGTTCGCCGCTATGGGGACGGCGTGCTGGGGTATTTGTGTCACATGACGGGCAATCGAGACCAGGCCGAAGACCTTTTCCAGGAGACCTTCAAACGGGTCCACGAGAAGGCCCACACCTTCCGGGGCGAAGGCTTCAAGAGCTGGCTGTTTACCATCGCGACCCGAGTCACCATCGACGGCGCCCGCCGGCGGAAGCGTCGGATGACGGTCTCCTTGGATCAGGAGACCGACTGCGATGAACAGACCGGTTCCCAGCTCACCGCGGTCGCGGATGAGAACGCCGCCAGTCCGGCGGACGAACTGCTCCGCCAGGAGCAGAAAGAGCAGGTCCGCAGGGCGGTCGAGTCGCTCCCGACAGGCCAGCGGGCGACGCTCATCCTGGCCTACTACCAGCAGCTCAGCTATCGAGAGGTCGCCGAGGCGCTGGGCTGCTCGGTCGGCGCGGTGAAGACCCAGATGTCGCGGGCCCTGGCGACGTTGGCCCAGAGACTGCCCGATTCGATAGGTGCAACGAGATGAACACGCATCTGACAGATCAGCAGCTTATCGACTACCAGTTCGACCTGGCCGACGAGGCGGACTCGAACGAAGCCCGCACGCATCTCGAAAAGTGCGAGGCCTGCCGCAAGCGGCTCCAGGAACTGGCCCGCAAGCTCTCGGCGCTGGAACTGCTCCGCGACGATGTCAAGGCCTCGCCGGAACTGCTTTCCGCGACGATCCGAACCGCGATGCGGGCGAACAGCAGACGAATCCTGCTTCACAGACTGCCCTGGCTGGGCGCAGTCGCTGCGGCGGTCATCGTCGGCATTGCGCTGCTGAGCGTGCCCGATCGGGGTGGCAAAGACGCGAGGTCCCTGAGTCCGTCTGCACCGGGCGTCGCGACCGCGCCGAGGCCAAAGGGTGCCGTGGAGGAACCTCCTGTGGCCGAGCAGCTTATGGCCAAGGGAGGTGCCGCTCGGACGGGCGAGATGCTCGCGATGAAGGAGGCAGAGGACAGCGTCGGTTCGGTTCGTAGTGTGCCCGTAAGGGCATATGCAGATGAGGAAACGCCTTACGGCGTCACTACAAACAGGCTTGCCACGGCAATCGACGAGCAGCCGCCCTTTGCGCCGGCCAGTGCCATTGAGCTGGTCGTCCTGCCTCGCCGGGAGAATGTGCAACTGACGATCTACAACGCCGCCGACCTGACGCTCGTGCGAGAGCGGCGGAACCTGACCTTGAAGCGGGGCTGGAACTGGCTCCAGTTCATGTGGGCCAACACCCTGATCGATCCGACCTCGCTGCACCTGGAACCGCTGGAACACAAGGACCAGGTCGAAGTGCAACAGTTGGTGTTCCCGCCGCGACTGCGGGAACTCGGGCGGTGGCTGATCCACTCTGAAATCGAAGGCCCGACACCCTTTGAGCTGACTTACTTCACCAGCGGCCTTTCCTGGCGGGCCTTCTACATGGGCACGCTCTCGAAGGACGAGAAGACGATGCACCTGGAGGGCTACGTCCGCGTCCAGAACAATAGCGGCGAGGACTACGAAGACGCCCAGACCCGGCTCGTTGTGGGCCAAGTTCATCTCCTTGATGCAATCGCTGAGCTTGCACGACGCCAGTACGCCTACGGCAGTCCACTACCGACCGGCGGGTTGGGCGGAATGGCGGGTGAAGCGCTGGACGGGCGAGACAAGGATCGCAGTTGGTTTCTCGAGAATGGGCAAGTTGCCGGCCAATGGGCGCGGTCTCTGGAGCGTAAGAATGTCGAGAAGGAGGGCCTCAGCGAGTACTTCCTCTACACGATCGAGGGCACTGAAACGGTCCCAAACGAGTGGGGCAAGCGGTTGCTCTCTTTCGAGGCCGAAGACATCCCGATCACGAGCTTGTGCAAGTACGATGAACAGCGGTGGGGGGATCGGACGATTCGGTTCCTGTCCTTCGCCAACGACGAAGAGCACGAACTCGGCGAAACGCCGATTCCGGACGGTACTGTCCGCGTCTACAGTCGAGCGGACGAGCAGGGGCATCTGTCCTATGTCGGCGGCATGGATGTGAAGTACATCCCCGTCGGTGACGAGGTCGAGCTCGAGCTGGGTCCCGCCCGGCTGGTCGAGGTGAAACCCATCTTGGTGAACACGCGGACGGACAATTATGTGTTCGACAACGACCGGGACGTCGCAGGATGGGATGAGATCGAAACCTGGGAGATCATGCTCGCCAACGCCCGCGATATCCCGGCGGACATCGAGATCACTCGCGTTTTCGACACGGCGAGCTGGGAACTTGTGCTCGACAATCCCGCTTCTGCGAGTCAAGATGATGTTGAGTACAAGAAGCACGACGCGACTCGGGCGCGGTTCACGACGCACGTGCCCGAGCACGCGCAGCGCACGATCCGGTACACAGTGACCAAGTATCAGGGCACCAGAAGCGAGGTCTACGCCGAGAGAGAAAAGGAGCGGAGCCGATGACAAAGTCAATCACACGTTGGACGTGTATGCTCGTTCTGGTCGCGACGGGAATCGGCTACGGCATGGCGACCGAGCAGATCGGGCCGGATAGTGTCGCCGGGCATCCGACTGTAGCACAGCCCGACTGGCCAGCCGGCATTGCAGCTATCCCCAGGCACCAGTCGCGAGTCTATTCGATCTGGGTCAATGGAAACGAGAACTTCTATTTCCAGGCAAAGCCCGCGGAGGTCAACGATCTGGTCGCTCTGTTCTCGAAGGCCCGAATGCGGGACCACGAGATCGTGATTGCCGCCGGGAAGCCCGACGTGAAGACCTTTGGCGGCGACGCGGTTGGCTACAATGTCTCGCTCCAGATCGTGGCGGGTCTCGTTCTGTTCATGGCACGCGAACGCGAAAGGGCCGACCTGCCCCTGGAGCCACGACTGACTATTTACGCAGGGAACGATCGGGCGATCCTGGACCGCGTGATCTGGCCCGGGAACGTGATCGTCCAAAGTGAGATTCCCGACCTGCCGGTTCCGACGGGGCGGAGCAAGCCGCAGCGGAACGCCTACTATGGCCGGCTTGCATTCGCGGATGGCTCGCCCCCGGTCGAGTTCGTGCAGGGGGTCAACAGCCGGATCACGCTCTGGGAGCAGCAGGAACAGGAGGGCATCAACGTCGCGAGCGTCAACAACGAAGGCTGCTTCACGGTCCTTTTGTCCGATCGGGAAACAGCCGACCTTCGAACGGGCAAGATCTGGCTCACCGCGACGATTGCCAATTACCTCACGAAGGCCGGCAAAACCGACCAGCGTGTCCCCGTCGAGCGGCTCGTACGGGACAAGGAGCAGGCGGAGCCTATCCCGATCCAGCCTCTCGGCTACTACTATGGGCGCATCCTCTTTGAAGACGGCTCGCCGGCAGTTCTCGATCGGGCCTCCTGGCGCGGCGCCGAGATTCAGGTGGACTTTCCATTCGCCGGCATGGCGGCCATGGACTCGGACGGCTACTTCAAAGTGCTCCTCACGAAGGAGCAGTTCGAGAAGCTCTGTGCCGATAAGGCGAGAAGGAACATCTATATTCCGGACCCCACGCGGCCGGGCACTTCCTCGGCGACGATGACCTATCCGGCGAATCTCCTGTCGCAGGACCGGTCGAAGGCCGGCGTGGTCAAGATCCTTCGTCCCAGGGCGCCGGAGAAGGAACTGGCCGCGGCGGAATCGAGACTTGGCCAATCGATCCCGGGCTTCCAGAACATCCGCTTCGAAGCGTTCCGGACTGACCAGACGAAGGACAAGGCGCTGCTGGTGTGCTTCTGGGATGTCGACCAGCGTTCTTCCCGTCAGTGCATCCAGGCGCTGCACCAGCGGAAGAACGCCTTGCAGGCAAAGGGTCTTGTTGTTCTCGCGATCCACTGCGGCTCGCAGGGACAGGGCCAGGTTTCCGATTGGCTCCGGAAGAACGAGATCTCCCTGACGAGGGGTACGATTGAAGACGATTCCCACGACGTCCTGTTGGCCTGGGGTGTCAGGGGCACCCCCTGGATGATTCTTACGGATGAGCAACACACCGTCACGAAAGAAGGATTCGGTCTGGAGGAGCTTGGGCCGGACAAGTGACAACGTCTTCTTCTATTGATGTGTAGTACGGATTGGGAATCACTTATGTGTGCATACAGACTGGTCATCCTGAGGCACAGCCGAAGGATCTGGGCATCGTCCAAGAGGCGTCTCTCGGTCGCAGGCGAGGTCCTTCGCTGTGCTCAGGATGACATGCGTGCGAAGGCTTTTCATTGAGCATAAGGGGAAAGATATGGACACAAAGAGAACATGGAGTATCGTGCTTCTGGCAATCTTGGGCATCAGTCCCATGACTTGGGCGAGGATCAAGCTGGTCGCATTACCCGAGCGGGCGGCGACCGTCATCCGCCTGGACAATCCCAACGCGACTCTGATCGAAGAGGAACGGGTGCTCACGCTCCAGAAGGGTCTGAACAAGGTGGACTTCTCCTGGAAGGGCGTGGAGATCGACGAGGACTCGATCCGGCTCGTCAGTCTCGACCATCCCAGCGATGTAACGCTGCTGAGCATCAGCTACCCGCCCGGCGAGGCGGCGCTCGTCTGGGAGATCAACAGCACAGGCGACTTCGCGGAGACCGTTCGCATCAGCTACCTGCTGAGGAATATCGACCGGCTCATCACGTACAAGGCGGTCGCGAACAAGGCGGAAACCTTCGTGGACCTCAAGAGTTATCTCGTCCTTCGCAACTTCTCCGGCGAGGACTTCGAGAAGGCCCGCGTCCTGCTGGATTACGGCGAGGCCTTCGAGCAGGGCATCGACCACGAGGAGACCAAGCAGATGCTGTTTCTGAGCGAGCCGAACGTTCCGGTCCGCAAGATATGGACGTTCGACGCGGCGAGCCTGCCCTGGGATCCCGAACAGCTCGAGAACCAGAACGTCGGCATCCCGGTCAGCTATGAAGTGACCAACAGCGACAAGGCCGGCCTGGGCAAGTTCGCCCTCTGGGGCGGCAAGGCGCGCCTCTTCCAGCAGGACGGCCACGGCTCGACGATCTTCCTGGGCGAGGACAATGCGTCCCTGGTCCCGGTCGGCGAGAAGATGGAGCTGTATATCGGGGACAGTCGGGACATCGTGGTCACGCAGCGCAAGATGCGAGACGCCCAGATCGAGATTCGCAAGAACAACAACGGCCATATCGTCCTGTTCGATACGGACGAGATCATCACCGCCAAGATCGAGAACTTCAAGGACAGTCCCACGGTCCTGACGATGATCCAGCACATCCCCGGCCAGTGGGACATGGAGCAGTGCAGCCTCGATGGCAAGGCGCTGACCCTCGGCAACGGCTATACGAAGAAGGACGCCTTCACGCTCAAGTTCGAGATCGAGCTGCCCGCCCGAACCGAGAAGGGCCCGGCGGCAAAGGAACTGACCATGCACTATCACCGTCGCAACGTCCGGCCGTAAGAGTTCTTGCATATGAGTGGAGAACGGCCCATCGCTGCTCCTTTGTCATTCCCGCGAAAGCGGGAATCCACGAACCACGGAACGGACCCCCGCTTTCGCGAGGGTGACAAGGCGGAGGGCTTTGGGCCATCAACAGATACGGGAGTCATCGAATGAAACCCACAATCTCATGTCTGACAATACTCACGTTGCTCGGGGGCGTTGCGTCGGCCAAGGTGGACTTGACCACGCTCCCCTCGCGGGACACCGTGCAACTGACGATCTACAACTCCGCGGACATGACGCTGGTCCGCGAGAGCCGGGCGCTGACCCTCAAGCAGGGGACTAATGCCCTGCAGTTCTCCTGGGAGAACACGCTGATCGATCCGACGAGCCTGGAGATGCTGGCGAAGGCCCAGGCGGACAAGATCGACATCGCGGAGCTGGTCTACCCGCCGCGAGTGAAGAACCTCGGCCTCTGGAACGTCCAGAGCGAAGTCAGCGGACCGGTCCCCGTCGAGATCACGTACCTGACCAGCGGCCTGACCTGGCGGGCGTTCTACATGGGCACGCTGACGAAGGACGAGAAGACGATGCGCCTTCAGGGCTACGTCCGCGTCACCAACAACAGCGGCGAGGACTACGAAAACGCCCAGACCCGCCTGATCGTCGGTAAGGTCCACATCCTCGACCGGATCGCGGAACTGGCCCAGCGCGAGTACCCCTATGGTCGGCCCGATGAGCAGCGTCCGGTCCCGACCGCTATGCCTGCTCCGGCGATGGAGCGAGCGGCAGGGCGGCGAGTGCTCAGCGAGATGACTTTGGGGGTCGCTATGAAGCCCAAAGAGATTGTGAAGGAGGGCTTGAGCGAGTATTTCCTCTACACCATCGAAGGGACCGAGACGATCCCGAACGGCTGGTCGAAGCGCCTGGCCAGCTTCGATGTCGAGGGCGTGCCCGTCGTCAATCTCTACAAGTTCGAGGAAGAGCGGTACGGCTCGCGCGTCGTGCGGTTCCTGAGCTTCAAGAACGACGAAGAGCACAAGCTGGGCCAGACCCCGATCCCCGACGGCCAACTCAAGGTGTATCGGTCGGTCGATGACGCCAAGCACCTGTCCTACGAGGGGCAGTCCTCCTTCAAGTACATCCCCGTCAACGACGAGGTGGAGCTGAATCTCGGCGTGGTTGCCGACGTGGTCGTCGAGCCCAAGCTCATGGAGACCAGGACGGAGAACTACCGCTTCGACACGAGAGGCAACGTCAACGGCTGGGACGAAGTCCAGGTCTTCAGCGTGGAGGTCCGCAACACCCGCGACGTGCCCGCCAAGATCGAGATCAAGCGCAACTTCAGTGTTCCGCAGTGGGACCTCAAGCGAGCCGGTGACGAGGCCGCCTTCGAGAAGGTCGATCTCGACACGGTCAAGTTCACGCTGGAAATGCCGCCGCAGTCGAAGAAGACGTTCGGGTACACGCTGACGACCTACCAGGGCGTCCGCGCCGAAGACTGGGACAGGCGGAACCGATGATTTGGACCGTGGAGAATCGTGGAGCGTCAATGCCTTGTCATCCTGAGGCGACGCCGAAGGATCTGGGCAGAGTCACAGAGGTGTTTCTCGTTCGTGGGCCAGATCCTTCGCTGTCGCTCAGGATGACAAGAAAGACCCAACGTTTCCGTCAGGAGTCAAAATGAAACGGCTTTATGCAATGCTTGTGATCGTACTGTTCGTCCGCGCGGCCCAGGCCAAGGTCGATCTGGTTACGTTGCCGGCGCGGGATGCGGTCCAACTGACGATCTACAATTCCGCGGACATGACCCTCGTGCGGGACAGTCGGGCGCTGACCTTGAAGGAAGGGGAGAATGCCCTGCAATTCTCGTGGGAGAATACGCTGATCGACCCGACGAGCCTGGAGATGCTGCCGAAGGCCCAGGCCGACAAGATCGACATCGCCGAGCTGACCTATCCGGCCCGCGTGAAGAACGTGGGCCTGTGGGACGTCCGCAGCCGGACGAGCGGCAAGGTCCCCGTCGAGATCACGTATCTGACCAGCGGCCTGGCCTGGCGGGCCTTCTACATGGGAACGCTCTCCTCGGACGAGAAAACGATGCGACTGGAGGGCTACGTCCGCGTCACGAACAACAGCGGCGAAGACTACGAGAACGCCCAGGTCCGCCTGATCGTCGGCAAGGTCCACATCCTCGACGAGATCGCCCAACTGGCCCAACGCGAGTATCCTTATGGCCGACCGCTGGGAGCGGAGCAAGAGGGTCGGTTGAGGCACGCCCTGCCCAAGAGGGAAATGGAGAGATTGCAGTTCAAGGCGGACGCCCTCGCCGCAGTGCCGATGGCGGCGGGCCTCGAAGCGCCCAAGGAGATCATCAAGGAAGGTCTCAGCGAGTACTTCCTGTACACCATCGAGGGGACCGAGACGATCCCGAACGGCTGGTCAAAGCGTCTGTTGAGCTTCGAAGTGGACGACGTTCCGGTCGTCAATCTGTACAAATATGAAGAGGAACGATACGGCGAGGCGGTCGAGCGGTTCCTGAGCTTCACCAACGATGACGAGCACAAGCTCGGCGCCACACCCATCCCGGACGGCACGCTCACCGCCTATCGCGGAGCCGACGCCCAGCGACATCTGTCTTACGAGGGCCAGTCCTCCTTCAAGTACATCCCGGTCGGCGAGGAGGTGGAGCTGGACCTCGGGCCGGTCGAGAATATCGTGGTCGAGCCCGTGCTGATGGAGACTCGCACGGACAACTACCGCTTCGATCGGGATCGGGATGTCGCAGGCTGGGACGAGATTCAGACGTTCGAGGTGAAGGTCAAGAACACACGGGAGGTCCCCGTCAAGGTCGAGGTCCGGCGCAACTTCGAGACCCAATACTGGACCCTGAAACAGGCCGGGCAAATCGACGAGTTCGAGAAGGTGGACCTGGACACGGTCAAGTTCAACCTGCTCCTGCCGCCGCGGTCGGAGCGGGCGTTCCAGTACACGCTGACCATGTACCAGGGCACGCGAACCGAGGACTGGGACCGTCTGTCCCGGTAGGGCAGCCCTACTGCGTTCGTAGTGACGCCGTAAGGCGTTCTCTTCCATGCCGGCACAGGCATACGGCGGACAAGATGCTACTACGGCGCCGTCTCCGCCGGCGCAGCAGGCGGCACGGTCGTACCCGACGGGGTAAACACATCGAGCTGGGGTCCATATTGGGCGATGTAGTACAGGCTGTAGGACCGGGTGAACACGTGCACCGGCAGCAGGATGACCGTGCCGACATAGGGGAGTGCGAACAGGCACGCGGCACAGCAGCAGGTGCAGCAGGCGGCGAGCCCGACCATCGTGACAATGGTCGCCCCGATGCCGATCTGGACCAGGATGTATAGGAGGAACCGGGCCTTGTTGACGGAAAGCAGGTCCAGAAGCAACCGCCAGGCCGCGGTCGGGCGGACTGCGTGCAAGTACATGATCGGCACGACGAAATCCTTGGTGAATTTGCCGATGACGCCGGAGACGACCATGACCGCGATGAAGTAGATACCGATCGCGACGATGGCCACGATGGTCAGCGGCGTGAAACCCAGGGTGGCCGTCGAGACCGAGACGACGATGCCGGCTATGACAAACGGCGCCAGGGCCGCGCCGAACGTGATGAGTCCGAGCACCGCCCGGAAGGCAAACAGGCTGTTGCCATGCCCGCGGAATTGATGCCAGGGACAGGTCACTTCCGCTTTGTTTTGCACGACGCAATAGAGGAACATGAATCGCCCCCGGCTGCTCAGCCAGAGGAGCAGCAGCCAGATGCCGATAAAGATGACGATCCCGCCGATTGCGACAGGCAGGATCCAGTCCAGATTATGGGTCACATACTCCCTGGCTCGTTCGGCCTCGTGGCGGATGCTGTCGCGGCTGACGTTGAAGCGACCGTTGTTGCCGGCGCCGCCGCTACCACCGCCGCTGCCCAGTTGCGCCAGCCAGGCGCAGAACCCGATGACGAACCACTTGCCCAGGTCGAAGGGACGGAACAGGATCGTCTTGACTCGCTCGACGGCCGGCTCGATGGGGTCGATCACGCTGACAGTCGGGACTTGTGGGACGCTCATCTGGGTCAATGTTGCCTCTCTTTGTACACGTCGAGTCGAACGATTCTGTCTCGGACAGCTCTACTCAAATAGACGTCCGCCGGCGGATTATATTCACGGCCGCTCGGACATTTTGAGCCGATGGGCAGACATTCACAGCCGGTTCAACGCCGTGATGGCCCTTGCGAGCCCGTCCCGGTGCTCCTCGATGGGGGCCGGATCCTTCGTGAAGGTCGTCATGGTGGTCGTGACACCGGCCGGCACTTCGAGCATCGCGGCGTAGCGGTCCTTCTGCTCGCCGCTGAGCTTGGCGCCCTTGGCTTCCACCAGGCGCTTGAGGATCGCGAAGTACTCGTAGTCTTCGATGCCGTCGCGGAGCATTTCCCAGCGGATGCTGTCCACCGGGCCCTCCAGCACCGGCGCGCCGGGGTGGGCGTCGGCTGCTGCGACCGGCGGGTAGACGAATCGTCCGTCGCCGTTGCCCCAGGGACGCTTCGCGCCGGCCGGCGTGCTGTACCCCGACGTCCAGCCCATGGGGTCCTCGTAGGGGTTCTGCGGACGGTCTCCCTCGGGATAGGCTGCCGAGCTGGTCCAGTAATTCGTCTGCCAGACGAGGATGCCGTCGATCTTCCGCTGCCAGGTCTGCCAGAGCCAGACCCGAAGCTCGGTTCCCGGATGGTCGATAAACAGGGTACAGTATGGAGTTTTGGGACCCGTACAGACATACCACCAGAACTTCTCGCCGTGCCGGCGTCGTTGCTCCGCGAGATCAGGATTGAAGTGGTCGGAGATTGGGCACCAGATGTTCGGGCCGCCGAGCAACGCGGGCTCCACCTGCTCGGTGAGCATTCGATTGATATCGGGGGCGGCCGCCTTGAGCTTGGCGAAGCCGTTGTTGACGAAGGCGTAGTCCTTCGGGTCGGGCTCGTCGAACCAGTAGACGAATGCCTCGTCGAGCCAGCCCTTGGCCCGCAGGTGCTCCTGGATCTGAGAGCAGTAACTTGTGAAGAGCGTTTTGTAGTGCGGCGTACTCTCCTCGAAGCCGAGCAGCTCGGGCTCGGACCTCGAATGGAACGTCCCGCCGCCCAGGCCGGGGATGCCCAGCCGGAAGGAGTTGAACCCGTAGTGGTCGATGGTCCGTTCCATGGCCTTGTCCCACGCCGTGAAGTCGAACTTCACCTGGAGCCTGTGCCGCTCGACCGGCGGCAGTTCCGGCGGCTCGAACCCGCCGTCCTCGACCAATTCCTTGCCTGTCCCGGCGTCCGTCAGCGAGACGTCGTCGAACCAGACGAGTCCGGTCTTCTCGCCTTCATCGGTCCAGTCGGTCGCCCGCAGATGGAGTTGCACCGCCCGTGCGCCCTCGGGGAACCTCTTGATGACGCGGTCGAATTCCTGCCATTGCCCGTTGCCCGCCAGGCTGATGTCGTTATTCCCGCCCCAGATCCATTTGCCCGACACGTCGAAGTGGTTCAGCGTGACGAGGACCGTGCTGTCCGGCACGGCGGTCCGATACCACAGCCGCAGCCGTAGCCCGCCCTCGGGGATCGACACCTGCGGCTCGTACGTCGCGCTCACGTTCTCGTCCGTGCGATCGTCGAAGAGCAGCAGGGCACGCTGGCCGCTGTGGACCTCGTTCTTGACGATCCGTCCCCCTTGCCACTTGGGCTTGGGCGGCCGGACCTCGGGCCACGTCACGCGGATCGGGTCCAGCGGCGCCAGGTCGTACGTGGAGATGTGATGATCGCTGTAATTCGACCAGTACTTTTCCAGGACCCGACGTTTCTGCTGCGGATCGGTAACGCCCTGGTAGCGATAGGCCAGGTCGTCGCTGAACCCGAACGCGGTCACGCACGTCATCCGATTCGGCAGTTCGAAGTCGTAGACCTCGACCTTCAGCGGCGCCGCGATCTTGAATCCCTCGGCCGCCAGACTGATCCGGCCCTCATACACGCCTGCCTTTGCGTCGCGAGGCACATGGACGCGGACCCACAAGGGCTGGTTCTTCCCCGCCTCCAGGTTCATCGGCTTGTCTATCGGTGGCAGGGGATCAGGCCAATAGCCCGCCACCGCGCTCTTATCCGTCGGCTGCGTCACGTTGACGTAGCGGACCTCCAGGATTTCGACGCTCGTCGCAGGGATCGTCGCTCCCGCAGGACCTGTCAATACCCCCGACGTGACGGTGAGTCTCTGGATCGCGGCCTTCGGTTTCAGCACCAACTGGGCCGCTTCGGCTTCGTTCCGGGCCGCCCGAATGACGACAGCCTCGCCCTTGTCTTGTGGCATGGGACAATCGCGCCCGATCTTCCACCCGGAAGATGCCCACCATAGCCCAACCTGCTCGCTCGATCCCGGCAGCAGTTCGCCATAGGGCGTGTTCAGATACTCCTCGCCCCACGCGCAACCGACGAATCCGCCCACCACAACAGCCGCACACAACAGACGTGTCCACATCTTCAGACCCTCTCAAAAGACATTCACGCAATCGGTTGCTCGGATTGTCGGCCCAGAGCCACAGCGCGTCAAGGAGATTGCTGCTTTTGGCACTCGCCGGGTGTGGCCTGTCACCGCGAGCCGAAGTAGAAGCTGATGATGCACGCCAAGGCCAGACCCAGGCCCGCGTGTTCGCTCCGACTGTCACCCATCAGCACGATGGCCAGCCCCACGGTTGCGGTCAGCACGATCAGGCCCTTGACGTGGACGATCAGATTGGCGAACCGCCCGTCGGTCGTTGCCGCGAAGAATCGCGAGAAGAAGTGGCCCGCGATCAGGCCCGCGAGGATGAGGAAGAACTCGATATACGCCGCCGAGGAGAGCCTGCCGCGCGAGTAGAGGATCAGTGCGGTGACGCCGAAACCCCCGATCAGCATCAAGCGAATCGTCCCGCCTGGCAGTCCGAGCGGCTCCTGCGCCTTGGTACAGGCGTCCACGACCCGGCCGCCCCCGGCATGCCCGTTCTGGCGGAACCCGAAATAGTAGCCGATGATCGCCAGCAGGAGACCCAGCACGTAGGCGGGCACGTCGGCTCCGGCCACCACCAGTCCCCAGGAACAGCCTGCGACGGCCAGCGTGGCAATCGCGCGGATGCTGCCCATGGGCAGTCCAAGTGGTTCCCGAGCCGGGGTCGTATGCAGCGGGATCATCCCGGTCCACCCGTCGGTCTTGTCCACCAGGACACGGTACTGCCGACCGCAGTTGGGACAGTCGAACTGCTGGCGGTCCACAAGGACCTCGCGGATCTCCGTCCCGCAGCCGGGGCAGAAAGGGCTCGTCTCAATCATAGGTCCTCCCAGCCGTCTCAACAGAAACACCTGTTTGCTCGATTGGCCGTATTCTCCGCGGGGAACCGACGCCCGTCAAGCAGCGGAAAGCAGGAAATCGAAACCACGAAGCGCACGGAGACTCTCGCGCAGGGACGCTGAGACCGCAGTGAAGACACGGATATACCACGAAGGGCGATGACGGCACAGGGGATAGATGCGAGGGGAGACTCTCGAAGTCTTCGTGGAGTGTGTATCCCGCACCATCCCGGCTTTCTCATTGCCAATTCGGGGTCTATGCTTGATACTGGCGCACGGATCGAACGCGGACACAATCTTCAGGAGCAGAGAAGCCATGGCGAGAGACGAAGGGGCCAATAAGGACTCAGTGGCCCGAGGCGACGCCGAGCCTCCGGCGGTGGTCGTCACGCAGCGGGTCGAAAGCCTGATTCTGCTGATCCGCGGCCAGAAGGTCATTCTGGACTCCGATCTGGCTGCGATCTACGGCACCACCACCAGCCGGCTGAACGAACAGGTCAAACGCAACGGGGAGCGGTTTCCGCCGGACTTCATGTTTCGGCTCAGCGCAGAGGAGTTTGACGGTTTGAAGTCGCAATTTGCGACATCAAACGCAGGGCGCGGAGGTCGGCGCAAGCTGCCCAATGCCTTTACCGAGCACGGGGCCATCATGGCCGCCAGTGTCCTGAATTCTCCTCAGGCCGTGCAGACCAGCATCTACGTCGTCCGGGCGTTTGTTCGCCTGCGTCAGATGCTTGCGTCGAATGAGGCCCTGGCGGCCAGGCTCAGACGCCTTGAGAAGAGGGTCGCAGGACACAGCAGGCAGATTATCGCCATCGTCGATACGATCCAGTTGTTGATGCCGCCGCCAGACGAACTGCCCAAAGAGCCCTTTGGCTTCCGCCGAGCCAAGAAGAACTGGCGCGATTCTGGAACCGCTGATGAACGCCGATGAACGCTGTCATTCCCGCCACACCTGCCCTCGACCCGATCGGGGGGCAAGCGGGAATCCATGCTTCTCTTTCGCCACAGAGGTCGCAGTGGACCACAGAGGCAAGAAGGAACACGGGATTTGGCGGCAGCGGTAGGGTGTGCTCCACACACCGAGGTTGACTCTCGATGTCTTCTCAGTCCGCAGATCGCGCCGATTTGCGCAGATTACAGAAAACAAGCCGCTTGAATTGGAAGCTCGTCTCTTGAATCTGTGTCAATCGGCGTAATCGGTGGATTCATTTCGTCTTCCCGTCCGGCCAGGGCCACGTATCCGCTTTCACCGCCTCGTAGTTCGCGTCGAGTTCCGCCTGCATGAGGATCAATGCCGCGATCCGCCGGGCCATTTCCGTGACGTACTCTGCTTCCTCGACTTTGAGCCCTCGCCCGAGGATCGCCTTCTCCCGGTAGCTCAGCCACTTCTTGATGACCTGATAACCGCCGATGTGGTACTCCCAGACGCACTTCGGCACGTTCGACCAGTATGCGCTGTCGTTGAGGTAGACATCGAGCGTCTCGTCGCCACACGTGGCTTTGAGCTTGGCGTTGGTCTGGCCCCTCGTCTGGCACTTGCCCGTCCCCGGCATGCAGACGCCGCCTTTGCCCGCGTGGCCCCAGCCTGCGGTCAGGTCGAGGTGCCCTTCATCCGGATTGAGATTGCCCCCGCCGACCTTCGATATGACCGCGATCTCCTTCAGACGAGGATTGATCTTGCCCGTCGTGACGCCTTCGACGGGCTTCTCGGTATCCAGCAACGCCGTGATCCGCCGGCCCAACGCCGCCGACGCCAGCAAAGCCTTCTTCCCCTTCGGCAACGGAATCCGCGGCCAGTCCTGACGCAATGAGAAGCTGTTCTGATCAACGTATGTCGGAGAGAAGAACGTTGCCAAACACTGGAAGAACAGGTCTTCCGGTGCTGCGTGCAACTTCGTGATGTACTCGTGGGCCCCCTCCGACAGATTGGGGCGAGTCGCCTTCTTCTCCTTCTCGAAGAGATTGCCCGATGCCACATCTTCCTTGAGATAGATCGGAAAGACGTTCGCACTGCGTTCGTCGAGGTGGATACACCCCAAATGCGAGCCTACTGTAGGAGGATCGAATCCTCGCCTGTGGTGCTGCGCGGCAGCGATCCAGAGGTTGCCCGGAAACACATGTGGAAAGTACTCGCTTCGCTTCTCATCCAAGAGTTTCGTTTCTGGTTCCCAATACAACCACCTGGTGTCAAATGGTCGATAGCCAAACCGAACGATGGTGCCCCTTGTTGGGCCCCTGCCCACAAGATATTGACGTATCTCACGAGGTTCATACCGTGCGGTTCGTTCCATCAGACGTGGCCATCGCCTGCCTATCTCCTCGTGCGGGAGCTTGGGATCGAAATACGCGGCTATGCGATCTTCCAGAGGCTTCTTGTCAATCTCGACGAGGAACTCATCACGACTCGTCTTCACACCTGTGAAATAGCCCGGGAAGAAATCAGGCAATGTCGGCCATGATCCATAGTACTCCTGCGTGTGGACCGGAAGAAACGGATACCCGAGAGATGGGGGCGAGCAGAGACGCTCATATCGTGGTTTTTCCTGGCCTGATGTACTCCGCGACAGTTCGGCGCGCTTTGCTTTCCCCCAGAGGTGGCGAAATTCGAGAGTGTGACATCGGAGGTCGTCCTTGCGGGACTTCGATTCCCCCAGCACCAAGAGCACAATGGCGGTGCCGACCTGGATTCCTTCTCTATTGGATTCCGTCGAGAAGATGCTCGGATCGGGCTCTCCCGAGGGTGTGAGTTTGCCTGTCTTGTACTTGTCGCCGTTGAGGCAATCGATGCAGATGTGGTCGAAGACCTCCAAGTACCGTTCTCGCATGCCGGTGTGAGAAAGGCCTTCGAGCCATGAGTAGTTCGAGATATAGCAGATGACGCCTTTGCCGGTCTTCTCGACGATCCGGCGTTCCGCCATCCGGAAGAAGCGGACGTAGAGGTCGTTCAGGCCCTGGCCCTCCGGCTTGGGCGCTCGTTTGGTCGTGCGATAGGCGGCCACGAGGTCGCGTTCCTCGTCGATTGCCGTGCCTGCAAATCCGTTGTAGGGTGGATTGCCGAGAATCACGAGAATCCGCGCCTCCTGTTTGACCTTGTTCGCTGCGTCGCGTTCCTCCTTCAGTTCGGGGAACGGGAGGAGGTTCTTGGGGTCTTCGAGCGGTTCCCATCCCGTCAGCGCGTTCGTGAGATAAACACGAGCGCGTTCGCTGCCGTCGGGGTTCAGAGGCACATCGATGTGCTGGAACAGAAGACCAAGCTGCCAATGTGAGATCACGAAGGGTGCGGGCAGAATCTCGAATCCGAAGACGCGTTCCATTGCGGCCTTCTTGAGCTTCTGGGCGGTCAGGGCGCCGCGGCCCTTGTCCTGGAGGGTCTTATGGATTCGCTTGAGCGTCTCGACGAGATACGCGCCCGTGCCGCAACAGGGGTCGAGAATCACAACGTGCTCATCCGCCAGGCCATCCGCGATGTTCAGTTCTTCTCGTGAGACGCGGTCTACCCGTTCGACCTGGTATTGGACGATCTCGGGAGGCGTGTACCAGACGCCCAGTTGCTTTCGCAACTCCGGATCGTATTCCTTGAGGAACGGCTCGTAGAAGTACTGGACTGCGTGCTCCTGCTCGAACTTGCTGAAGAAGGCGGGCCGATCCACGCGATTGAGGACAACGGCCGCTTTGTCGAGGACTTCGTCGACGCCGAGCGGCTTGAGCCGTTGGGGCGTCGCGATCTGGTCGAACAGACTGGCGATCATCGGGACGTGCAGTGTCCAGGCGGCGTCGTGCCATTGGAATTTGGCGTCGCGACTGGACAAGTTCTCGCGGCACCAGAGGACCCAGGAGGAGAACACGCCGTAGAAGAGCGTCTGCACCAGGGTCGCGAGGAAAAAGTGCTGCCCTTTGTCGCCTTCGAACTTCATGCCCAGCGCCTCTTCCAGGCCCTTCTTCAGGCCCTCCAGCGCGGGCATCTCTCGCATCTGTTCGACGTGGGCGCGGGCCTCCCTCGCGTAGGACGCGAGAAACCAGGCGAGGTCCTGCGGATCAGTGAGAGGGGCCGCGTGCAGCATGACCCGCCGGAGGCAGTCGATGAGCTGGTCCCCGTGCTCGTTCGCCGCCTTCTGCGGACAGTCGAGCATCTTATGGAACGCGCCTTTGTTCTCGGCCAGGCGGAACGATTCGAGTTGGATGGGTTTACCCCGGTCGTCCCGCCCGATCAGGACGAAGTCACGATAGTTCGTGACGAGCACCAGGTGGTACTTCTTCCGGTAGGCGGAGACCTGGGGGCTCTCGGCGCGTGCGAAGGAATCGTCGTTCCAGGGTTTGCACTCGATGACGCCGCGTTCGGGCTTCTGGCCCGCCATGGGGTTCGGATCGTTGGCCCGCTGGAACTGATTGGCGGTGTAGAGTCCGAAATCGGGTTCGCCGGCCCCGGTGTTCTTGAGCTGGCTCACGCAGCGGACTCGCGGCTTGAGCTTCTTGCCGACCTCGTTCAACAGGTTCTCGATTGGGCCGTAATATGATTCCTCGGCCACGCCGCCGCCGGTCCGATGAATCTCGCTCAGATCCTTCAGATAACGCTCAACAGGATGTACCGCCATTTCATCCTCACCAATTGCGAAACAGAACCGTCAGGCAAGCCCATAGTACTGCCGGCCCACCTGTTGGGCAAGATTCATGTCAGCCGAAGGGGCAGCCCACTTTCTCGGACCAGGGTGACGTGACGGTCCGTCTTGCGATGTCCGTCATGCGTCTGAAGCCTGGATTCTCGCCCCCGATCAGGTCGGGGGAGGGCTCTTCGCGTGAATGATGCGAAGAGACTGCCGCACTATCGCTCACAATGATGTGGTCTGATCCGTGTGAATCCGTGTCGAAGACCGAACGCGTGGGTTGCGAACCCACCCTACATCCTTCGTGTCGCTTCGTGCCCTTCGTGGTGGATCGGTTCGTCTTGCGTCGTGCGTGGCCGTCCGACCTTCCTACGTTCTGACCTTCTCACCTTCCTCCTGGTTCTCTCTGTGACCCCTGTGCCTCTGCGGTGAATCCCCTGTCCCTCAGTAGGGATAGCACAATTCGTGCAACATTTGAAAAGGGAAAGCGCCCTCGGCGCGAGATTTTTTTTATTCGTTGCCAATCAAACAGTTACGTGGTTTTTGCATGGTTCTCTTGCACAGATTTTTCGACAAATTCGTGCAACATCGGGCAATTATGGAGGGACGTATGATTCGTTCCACGGCCCTCCCGCCTCGGTTCTGGGGAGGCGCAGTTGTCACCGGCCGGCCTTGGCGTCGTACTGGTCGATGAGCTCGCCGGTCACGCCGTCCGGGTCGAGCCCGATTGGAGCGAACAGCTCCGTTTCCAGGTCGGCAATCGCGGCGTCGATCCTTGCGATTTCCTGTGGGGCGACTCCGGCCGCCCTCCGTTTGGCAGCGTTTCTCCGGTGTGCCTCCTCGAGTCGTTCCTGCAAGGGCACGATCCTGTGGTGCATCACCCGCTTGTCCGCGTAGTAGACCAGTTTCTCCTCCCACGTCTGGGGCATGTCCTGCGGGTCCACGATCGCGCTGTAACGATGCCTGCGGATCGTCTGGGCCATGACAGGGTAGGCGTCTTTCAGATAGGCGCAGGCCGCGTCCTCGTGCTGCATGTGCCCGTGCTGCTCCTTGAGCTTCCGCCACCTGGCTTTGTCCTCCTCGGTCACAAGCTGCTCGAACCGACTGAAATCCTCGAGCGGGAATTCACATACGCGGAAGATATCGTGCAGCAGGCACGCCCGCTCGACGAGGTCCACGTTGACGGGGATCTTGTTCTCGACGAGCCTCTGGGCGAGAAAAACACCCAGTTTGGCTACCGCCTTGCTGTGCTTGACGATGTGCACCGGGACGTGACATGCCCGAAGCAGCTCGACGCACTCCTCTCGACTTGGAAGCGGATCGGTCCGCATGAAAGCACTCCGATTCGGTCGAAACCAGGAACGACGACGCGACTGCGACGTCGCTCACAGGTGCTGTTCGATCATCTCGCGGGTGACAATCACCTTGCCGATATCGCAGATATCGCACCGACGGACGATCTGCGCAGGCAAGTTGCGCCCGGTGGCGATTGGACTGCCGTAGATTACCACGTCCGGGCCAATCACGTCGTCCAGGTCGATCTCGTTCTCGTGCTGCTCCGGCCCGGTGCATTTGACCTTGATGATCTTCGGCATCCCCGTGCTCCTTTGCGACACATCGTACGCCGTGCATTCGTCTCCGCAGGACGCACGATGGCCTGGGACATTGCGTGATTGCACACGCTGGCAGACCTCCTTGCGGCAATCTGCGCGAAGGTCTTGAAGTATCCTACGATGCAAGCGGCCGGGATTCAAGAGATTCCCGCCGATCCTGCAATTCACCACCGAGGCACGGAGCCCCCAGAGAGTGTTCTTGGCATGGATTCGACTTTGTCATCGCGAGCGAAGCGAGGCAGTCTGTCCTTGTCCCAGCAGACGTCCTTGAATCGTGAACCCCTGCCGCGAGGCCGGCTGTTATACACATTCTGTTGCTGGGTGCAGCCCCGCAAATTGCCTCGTCGATTGTCCAGCCCGTTGCCGTTGCACGGATGTGTCGAGAATTCTGTGTTTCAAAGGGGGGCAGAATCGCGGTAGGTCCTGCCGACATCGGGAGTACCTCAGTTGGGAGTACTACTGCTCGATCGGAATCTTGAACTGGTCGAGTGTCTTTCGCAGCCAGGCGAGGGACTTCTCGATCATCGGGCCTCCTTGGCCTTCGCATTCCATGCTGAGCACGCCTTTGTAGCCGTGGTCGCGGAGCAGCTCGATGCACTTGCGGATGTTGTCTGCGTTGACGCCTTCGCCGATCGCGCAGTGACTGACCGCGATACCCGTCTGTTGGCCTCGCACGGCGGCTGCCAGCGATTGCGAGACGTCCTTGATGTGCACGTGGCTGACTCGGTCGATGAACCGCTTCAGGAATGCGACCGGGTCCTGGCCTGCGATGAAGGTGTTGCCTGTGTCCATGTTCATGCGGAGGTACTTGCTGTCGCAGAAGTCGAGCATCCGCGACATCATGTCGGGCTTGGTGGTGAAGTATCCGTGCGGCTCGATGTTCACGATGATTTCGTGGGCCTCCGCGACCTCGATGATCTGTTCGTAGCTGCGTTTCATCAGTTCCATGGCCTCGGTGTCGGTGAGTCCTTCCGGCTGGTGCATCCCGTCGGTGGTGTCCACGTTCGGGCAGCCGATCAGGTGCGCCCACTGGATCGACTTCATCACGTAGGGCACGCCGCGAATCGGGCCGTCCTTGCCCGAGAGGGGGTAGGCCGCATCCACCTGGGAGAAACCCGTCACGCCATAAGAGTTCATCTTGCGCCGCAGCAGGACCGGGTCCTCGTAGAGGGCGACGTGCGGCTGGTAGCCCAGGCCGTGAATCCAGCTCACGCCGTCGATCAGGCCGCACTCGATGTAGTGTATGCCGTTGGCCTGGGCCCATTCCAGGCACTTCTCGAAGCTGAAATAGGAACTGTTGAACGCATCCGTGTGAAATCCGATCTTCATCGCTCGACCCTCGTTGTCCCCATGTCCCGGTAGTCCGTGCACGTTGCCCCCGCCCGCCGGTCGCCAACCGCCTGGCCAGGCGAGACGGTGCCAGACTACCATACGGCGGGTCCTGAGGCAACGTCCTGTCTGCATGCGTCGTTGGCAATTTGTCTCGTTGTCAGAGGAGGCATCCTGCATCCAGGCCGCCGATGTTCGGGCCGGTGTTTCGCGGCAATGCTTTCTTGCCCGCCGGCCCTGTCCTGGGTGCATGACCGTATCTGCACGCCTGCAATAGGGGTTCACGGAACCACTGGATTGTCATCCCAGCCTCCCGTCGTGTCATTCCCGCGAAAGCGGGAATCGTCGCGCCCGGTTCCGCGGTTCCTGGATTCCTGCTTGACCCCCCGATCAGGTCGAGGGCAAGTGTGGCAGGAATGACAGAGTCGTGGCAACGTCTCGTCACTGTGCGGAAGGCCGCAACTGCGGTCATGCCCCCTGTTCGCGCGTGCTGCGGAGCTTGACTTTTGGGGTATTTGAGGCCATAATGTTATACAGTCGCCTGCATGTCAGAACCGTCGCAGGGACGGTTCAATCATCGAGAGTCCGGAGGTGCGGTTGAGAATTCGCGTGGGTGTCATCGTCGTATTCGGGATCGTCCTGTCGGGCCTGTCCCTGCCGCAGCGCACCCTTGCGGAGGTGCCGCCTGTCGATGCCAACGCGCCGCGGATCGATCTGATCGTTCGGGACAGCTACCTGCCGGGCGTCCCGGTGCTGGTGCGGGTCCAGATCGTCGATGCGAACGGTACCGTGGACCGGGATATCTGGGATGCCAACGCGATCCTTTCCGCGTCGGGTGATTCGGTTGTCGAGCCCTCGATAGATTACGTAGTCCTGTGCAATGGCTTGGGCAGCGGGCTCGTGACCTTCACCGGAGGTGGCGACTTCGATCTGACGGTCTCAGTCGCCGGCATGGCCAAGACGGTTCGACTCACGGACTGGAGCGATGAGCCGGTGCACGCGGTTTCGGGCACGTTGGCCGACTCGCAGACGTGGAGCGGCGTGTATCATGTCACGGCAGGCGATCTCACGATCCCCGCGGGCGTTACGCTCACGCTGTCGCCGGGGACGCTCGTCCTGATCGACGGCGCCGTCTCGGGGACGGACGGCTCGGATATCGACGTGCAGGGCGCGATCGAGTCGCTCGGCGCCGCGACCTCCCCGGTGACGTTCACGGCTTTCACGCCCGGCTCCCACTGGGGTGAGCTGCACCACGCCGACGCGCAGCCCTCCACGTATCGCTTCACGGAGATCCTGCAGGCCGGGCGCTCGCCCAGGGTAGGCCATTCCAATTCCGGGCCAGCGGTGCGAGCGTCGAATTCCGCCCTTACGTTCGACCACGCCTCCCTGACGGACAACGCGGGCAAGATCATGCAGGCGTCGGACGGTACGGAGCTTGCGTTCAACGACACGCTGTTCGCCCGCTCGGTCATGGGGCCGGAGATCTCGGGCACGTCGCTGTCGTTCGAGGACGGCTGGATCATGGAGATGCGGGCCAAGGACGACGCCGACGGCATCTACATCCACAGCCAGCGTGCGGGGCAACTGTGCCGCTTGGCCCGCAGCGTGATCGCCGGCGTGGACGACGATGGGATCGACACCCTCGGCTCGGATGTCGAGATCGAGGACTGCATTGTGCGGAACTGCAAGGACAAGGCGGTCAGCGTTTACGGCGGAGAAACGACGATCCGTCGGTGCCTCCTCGTGCAGAACAATCTGGCCCCTGAGGACACGACCAACGCAAGCATTGCGGCCAAGGCCTTCGAGGGCTCGACCGCGGTGGTCAACATCGATCACACGACGCTCGTCACGACGAAGACGCCGGGCTTTCTGGACGTCGCGATCCAGTCGCACAACAAGTACGGCGTCGAAAGCGGGACGATCCTCTACAACGTGACCAATTCCATCATAGACGCTACGGAGCCGGTCTACGTGCAGGCTCCCTACCTCGAATCCGATATCCACATCAGCTACTGCGATACTGTCGGCGTCGAGTGGCCCGGCGTGGGCAACCTCGCAGACGACCCGCTATTCGTCGATCCCGCACATGGCGACTACCGCCTCGATCCGAATTCGCCCTGTCTCGGCGCAGCCAGCCCGGACAGCAACCTGCCCGACCTCGGCTACTATCAATCCGCACGGCGCGACTGATCCATGAGAAAGGACTGCAAGCGCGTGGCTCGCAGTCCTTCCCATGTGTGTTTCTGCCTGCACCCCAACAGGCAGCAAGGGTGTTGCCTGTTGGTCACTGGCTCTGCCGATAGTACCAGCCGGTCAGGACGAATTCCTCCTGTGCGCCGAGCAGCAGTTCGGGCTGCTGCAGGGCGGCCAGGATGTTCTGCTGGACCGGCAGGTCCGGGACCCTGGCGATGGTCATCTTCCCGTTGACGTACCAGCCCCATTGGCCCGCCTGGCGGATGTCGGCGTACTTCCCGGTTGCCTCGGTCACGGTGATCAGGGCGTCGGGAGCGTCGTTCACGGAAACGCCGAAGGAACACACGATGTTGCCGTCGGAGTCGAAAGTCGCATTGGCCGCGTTGACATCGCCGACGAAGGAGCCTGTGACATCGCCCTTGATCTGGCCGGCAATCTCGGGTGCTCGCACGCTGTCCGTATAGCCGGTCAGCGTGATACTGCCGTCGAAGCTCGACCGCAGGATCATATCCGCGCCGATGGTAGGCGAACTGGTGGTCGTGGTCTCCAGTTGGCCGGAGACGTTGTGGCCGAGGAACTGGGCGTTGATGGTCGCGGGACAGGTGTGCCACGACCAGGGCCCGCCCGCCCAGGTCTGCTCCCACAGGCCCCCGGCGGCGCCGAAGCTCGCCGCGACCCCCGTTCCGTACTCGCAGAAGGACTGGGGTTTCATGCTCTCGACGGGGTCGTACTCGCCGCTGAGGGCAAACGTTGCGAGCCCGCCGATGAGCGGGACCTTCCCGGCGAGGGCCGCAAGGATACTGTTCTGCAGCGTGCTGCCTGTGATCAGGGGCATCGCGTAGAACCCGGCCAGCTCCAGTCGCCAGTCTCCGGACTGTTGGATGTAGGCAAAGACGCCGGTGGCTTCGTTCAGGGTCATCGCCAGCTCCGGTCCCGGCGGATGGAAGGTGCCCATCGCCATGCCGCTGCCCTCATCCAAAAGGACCCGGGATGCGTTGATGTCGATGATGTTCACCCCCGTGCCGCTGAGGCTCATGGTCCCGATGACGACGTTGGCGTTGCTCTTGTCGCGGGCGGTCAGCGTCAGGTCGCCCTGGACCGGCAGGGTGGCGACCAGGTCGGTGCTGACCGAGGCGGCGGCTGTAGTGTGGAGTGCCAGGACGCTCGAAACGTTGGAGCCAAACAAGGGATCACCCTCGTTTGCACTCCACGTCCAGGGCCCTTGTCCCCAGTTGACCTGCCAGGTCCCCTTGCCGCTGACCAGTTCGGTCGTCGTGCCCGACCCGTAGTCGGAAAACGATGTGGATTGAGCGGATTCGGTCAGAATCAGGCCATTGATGCCGCAGGCGGATTGATGGTTCACCGTACTGATATTCAGAACAGAATCGCGCGCTATGAATCTGTATTTGACTACAGACCCACCCCGTCCGACAACACCTCCTTGTGCGGCGAACGGATCATAGCCCGCAACAATCTTGTTATCCTCGACGACAATATCAATGTACCGGCTGTGCCCCTCTGGTTCATAGTTGATGATCTGCAGAAGATAC
The DNA here is from genome assembly GCA_034678485.1 of Sedimentisphaerales bacterium. Classification (GTDB taxonomy): domain Bacteria; phylum Planctomycetota; class Phycisphaerae; order Sedimentisphaerales; family Anaerobacaceae; genus PLanc-01. The sequence continues at coordinate 44,138 of JAXDBU010000070.1, forward strand.
TGCCTGCCCGCAACCAACCCCTCGGCATTGATTCGGAGCACGTCAGAAGGGATCGACGTCGCGGCGAAACTATTCAACAGGAGGTCAAGCCCAGCATCGCCCGTTCCTGGCGGTGTCCCCCAGCCGGTCCACTCCCATAGATCTACAGCGCTGAGCGTTATGCCCGGACACACCGCGTCTTGGGAGAAGACAACTCCTCCGATCGTGGGACTTCCATTATTGCCGAAGTTGATCGCGTAGATGATTTCGCCGGAGAGGTCCAGGTCCGCGGCGGTGTTCACCGGTAGAACCTCCACGTCGAAGTCTTGTGCCAGACCCCCGGAAACAGTCAGCACGAGGATCAACCCCATACCCAACCCAACCATCCTCTTAACCATATCACACTTCTCCTTTCTTCACGCGCCTTCGTTGTTGACGAACAGGTCCTCGCGCCCTTTCCCACCCCAATTACGCAAGGAGGCGGAGAATCTCGCCACGTGACAGGAAAAATCGTGAGATATCTCCAAATGTTTGTTGCCCGCGGTTACAATGGCGGAAATGACGGGTCGGCAAAGACGTGAAGAGTCAGCAGATTGAGGGATCAGGGAGATGGCCAGGCCGTATGATCATACGTCCATGGGGGGCGCGGGCCGGGAGTTTCCGCCCACTCAGTGGACCTGGATTCTCAGCGGCGAACGCCGCGAGTCGCTCCTCGCGGAATTGTGCCAGGCGTACTGGCAACCCATCTACTGCTATCTGCGGGCCAGAGGCTTCGGCAACGAGCAAGCGAAGGACCTCGTGCAGGGTTTCTTCAGCGAGAAGGTGCTGGGCCAGGAACTGGTCGAGAAGGCGGACCCCGAGCGAGGCAGGTTCCGCAGCCTCCTGCTTCGAGCCGTGCATAACTACGCGATCAGCGTGCAACGGGCCGAGAAGCCCTGCGTGCCGTTCGATGAGGATCGCGAGTCTGCAAATCCGGACGGCGATCCGGAGGCGGCGTTCGACCGGGCCTGGGCGGATCAGCTCCTTCAGGAGGTTCTCAGGGAGCTGGAACGGGAGTGCTCGGCGCGAGGCAAGAGCACCCATTGGAATCTGTTCCGCGACTGGCTCCTGGAGCCGGGGCAGGAGGGCGTGGACAGCCGGCAGATGAGGGACCTCTGTCGCAAGCATGGCGTTGCGGATGCGTCAGCCGCCTACCACATGGTCGAGAACCTCAAGCGGCGGTTCCGCGCGATCCTGCGGGACCACCTGGAACCGCTGGCCGGTCCTGGAGGCGAGGTGGAGGAGGAAATCGGCAGATTCATCGAGGTCTTCTCCTCCGGTCCGGCGAGAAAATGAGGGTCCTCGCGTATATTCTGCGGCCGGATCACGAAGACGCATCTTCACGGTGTGTGCAGATCGAAACTACGAAGGACACGAAGACCACGAAGGAAGAAAGGGAGTATTGCCGCCTATGTCGCCCAAGTTGTTCTCTGCTTCGTGCACTTCGTGCTCTTCGTGGTTTCAGATGTCGAACGGGTCCGACGGGGCCTTGAGTCGCGGCCTGTGAGGGCGAATGGCAGTGGATGGACATGACGGCAACCTGGAACTGAACGACAGGCAGAAGACCCGGCTGCTGAGCCTGGGTCTGGGGGCGGACCAGCCAGTCGCGATGTCCAATGGGGACGAGCAGCGGGGCGATCTGCTCTGCGATATCCTCCGGCGCCCGCTTCCGCCGGATGGCCAGACGCATCCGGAGGTGCTCGGCCCGCCATGTCCCGTCTTTCGGTCCGTTGCCGGCCCGCCTTTGCGGGAGTTGCTCCTGGACCCCAAGACCGATATCGCGGTGCTGCGGAAGCTCAAGGAGTACGCCAAGGCGATGGGGCAGAAGGCCGGGACGGAAGTAGAAAAGGACGCATACCTCGCCGTCTACCTCGCGGCCATCGCCGCCGCGGGGCTCTTCCACGCCGACCGGATCACGGAGCACTCCGACGCGGACCTCGCTCGGTTCTTCGAGTTCTTCGCCCGCCGGCTTTGGATGCCGACCGATCTCGTTGATCTGTTCCGGAAGGCGATGTCCTTATGCCAGGAGGCAAAGGTGAGTGGTGATGCGTGAGACATCGCCCCTTCTTGGGAGCTTGGCGCCGTCACGGCGATTATCCGTTCGGCCGTCTCTTTTCTACGGCCTCGATTTCCTTCCAGGATGGCGCGTGCCAGAGGTGGAGTTGGCCTTCCCTGTTGCAGGTGGCCAGCCATCGGCCGTCGGGGGAAAAGGCGACAAACTCGAATACGGAACTGTGTCCAGGAAGTGTCATAAGCTCACGCCGAGTCGGCAGATCCCAGAGCTTGACGGCATCGGAGCCGTCGCCACCGGTCGCCAACCGGCGGCCGTCAGGAGAGAACGCCACCGCGTGAGCGCCGTGCATATGACCTTTGAATGCGGCGATCCGTTCGAACGAGGATGAATCCCAAATGGCCACCGTGCCGCAAGTGTCGACACTGGCGGCCTGCGATCCGTCACTGGAAAAAGCGATTCCTTGTAGCCAGTCTCGGTGACCGCTTGGCATCGTCTCCAGTAGTTCGCCCGTCTCGGCGTTGAGCCAGTGTATGGCCTGTGCATCACCAAACGCCAGGAGGCGACCCTCCGGCGAGACAGCCGTGAAGTGAGAAGGTCCCAGCAGGGAGGTTCGGACGGTTTGCCATGTGAGGGTATCCCACCAGACTGCCCTGGCCTTGGCGTCTATGGAGAGCAACCACCTACCATCCGCCGCGAAGCCGAGCGGGTAGGCTGGGGTATTGGCATCCGCCAATTCCTGTAACAAACGCCGTTCGGCACAAGACCAGACCCGAATTTCCCCACTTCGACTTCCGCTGACCAACAGAGCCCCGTCCGGTGAATAGACGACCCTGTATACGTCGCTGCCCAGCGCTGGGAGTTGCTCGATTTCTTGAAACGTCGTCAGATCAAGCAGGCTGACGATCCCGTCACGCGGCATCGCCAATACCTGACCATCCGGAGCGAAGGCGGGCCGCACGAATTCACCGAGCGCGATCAGTCTGGGCATCTGTTCTTCGGGCTGGGCCAAAGCACTCCAGAAGGCGACGACGCCATCCCTGCTGGAACTGGCCAACGTGGCGCCGTCCGGCGAAAGTGCCAGTCCCCAGACCTCGTCGCTGCTGCCACGGAGAGTGGCCAGACAGCGTTGCTGCCCCACATCCCAAATGCGGATAGTCTGATCTGCGCCGGCCGAATAAAGCCGCCGACCATCCGCAGAGAAGATCAATTGCGAAATCCAGGACGTATGTGCTTCCAGGGCCCCGACAGGCTTTCCGGAGGCGGCATCCCAAAGCCGTGTCGGACCGCCTCTATAGCCGCTGCCACTGGCAATGACTGAACCATTCGGTGACCAGGCCACGCGGGTGATGGATTCCGCGTGAGCCTCCGGGACGTCGAGAACCGTGTCCCCGCTGGCCAGGTCAACGACGTGAACTCGATGATCGGCATCCCCGATGGCCAGGGCCTTGCCATCCGGCGAAAAGTCCACCCAACCCAGATGCGGAATCGTGGTCTTCACGCCACCCTTCTGACGGACGATGGTCCATCGGTCAACCTCCCACACGGTGAGTTCGCCGGGATCGCTCAGACTGGCGAGCCGGGTTCCATCAGGCGAGAACTTGATGGCTTGGACGGAGTCAGCAAGCGTGAGTTCGCCGACGAGATCCCAGGTGCTGGTCCGCCAGAGTCGGATCTGCCGTCCGGAGTCCGTCGCCAGCAGATCGCCACGGGGTGAGAATGCCGCGATGTGCCCTTCCTTCGGCTCAAGGGTGGCAATCCGCTTGCGCCCCGATACATCCCACAAGTCAACGAAGTTCTGACCATATCCGGCCACGGCAAGCACTCTGCCGTCGGGCGAGTACGCCACTGAGGTGACTGAGCCCGGATAGCGGCAAAGCTCGCCCAGGGCGTCGCTTTGGCATTGTTGCCAGAGATAACGCCATTCCCAGCCGCGCAGATCGACCTCACCCGCCTTGGGGCGGTGATCCTCCAGCAGTCGCCGAGCACGCCCGAGATCGTTCATCGCCATCGCTTGCTGGGCGAGACTCATGTCGGAGGCGTAGGCTAGCGCTTCAGTTCTCTGACGCTGAGCGGTCTCCTTCTCCTGCGCTGCCACGGCGACTCGACGAGCTTGCTGCTCACGGATGAGCGAGGCGGTGGAGACAGCCAAGCCGATGACCAAGGAGGCTACTACCACCGCCGCTGCCACAAGCGGCACGACGTGCCTGCGGATGAGTTTCTTTGCCCGGTACGCTACGGACTCCGGTCCCGCGAGAAGGGGGCGGCCGTGGAGGTAGTTCTCGATGTCCGCGGCCAGTTCCGAGGCCGACTGGTAGCGCCGAGCGGGTTCCTTGCGCATCGCCTTGAGCGGAATCCACTCCAGTTCCCTTCGCAGGGTTCTGGCCAGGACCTGCGGATCGGTCCGGCGGCGCTGGGCGATCTCGTCCAGGCCCACATCAAGGGTCGTCAGACGCGTGCTGGGGGTCTTGGGCTGTTCGTCCCGGATGACGGCGCGGATGTGGTCCACGCCGCCGGAGCGAAGGTCGGCGGGGTCGAAGGGCAGCGCACCCGTGAGTAGCTCGTACAGCATGACGCCCAGCGAGTAGACGTCGGAGCGGGTGTCCACGCCGCGAGGGTCCGTCTCCGCCTGCTCAGGGCTCATGTAGTCCGGCGTGCCGAGGAACTGGCCTTGCTCGGTGTACAGCGTCTGCTCCGTCAGCGGCTGCGCGAGCGCCTTGGCGATCCCGAAGTCGATCACTTTGACCAGCGGCCTGTCGTCCACAGCGGTCACGAGAATGTTCGAGGGCTTAAGGTCGCGGTGGATGATTCCCTTCTGATGGGCGTGCCGGATCGCGTGGCAGACCTGGAGGAATAGCCCAAGTCTTTCCTTGAGGTCGAGCTTCTCGCGGTCGCAGTACTCCGTGATGGGCAGACCTTCGACGTACTCCATGGCAAAGTACGGGTGGCCCTGCGGCGTGGTCCCCGCGTCGTGGATCTGGGCGATATTCGGGTGGTCCAGCAACGCCAATGCCTGCCTCTCCGCTTCGAAGCGGGCGATGACCTGCCTGGAGTCCATGCCTGGCTTGACGATCTTGAGGGCTACCCGCCGGCGGATCGGGTGTTCCTGAGAGGCGAGATAGACGACGCCGTAACCGCCTTCGCCCAGGAGGGCAAGCAACTCGAACGGCCCGACTCGATCCCCAGGAGCCGACACGGCGCCATCAGTTGAGCCTGCAGGATCTTCGCTTGCCCCGGAGAAACAGGGCTTTGCTGGCTCGACTCGTTCGCCATTGTGTTCCTCTTCGCCCAGCATTCGTGATCGTCCAGTCTCTATGAGAATCACGACTTCCACACCGACACCTTCGCATTATACCGCGTTTCACCGGTGTTCGCCAGGGTGCATGACTGTAGTCGCGACCTCCCGCAGAGTGACGAGACGCTGCCGCGACTCTGTCATTCCTGCGCCAAGCAGGAATCCATGAGCCATGGTCTGCGACATGCCCGTGGAGCTGGATTCCCGCTTTCGCCGGAATGACATTCCAGGGTCTCCACGAACCCCTATTGCACACGCGTAGATACGGTCATGCACCCTGTTCGCCATGGCGTTGCGTGACAGTCTTGACAGTGGTCATGCCCCGGCCTACGATGGGAAGCGATACAGGAAACACTTGACCGAATCTGCACGGGCTGCAAGCTCGTGCTGCGATAGGATAAGTTATGGCAGGTAAAGGATTTACACACCTCCATTTGCACAGCCAGTACTCGTTGCTCGATGGCGCGATTCCGTTTGAACCGCTGTTCAAGCGGTGCAAGAAGCTGGGCATGGATTCGGTGGCGGTGACGGACCACGGCAACATGTTCGGGGCCGTCGAGTTCTACCTGAAGGCCAAGGCCGCGGGGATCAGGCCAATCCTCGGGATCGAGGCCTACGTCGCGCCGGGCAGCCGGTTCGACAAGTCCAAGACGTCCATCTCGGACGCGGCGCACCACCTCGTCCTGCTGGCGGAGAACCTCACCGGCTACCAGAACCTGCTGAAGCTGGCCAGCACCGGCTACGTTGACGGGTTCTACTACCGACCCCGCATCGACAAGGAGATCCTCGCCCAGTGCCACGAGGGTCTGATCTGCTCAACCGCCTGCATCAAGGGCGAAGTCACCGCGGCCGTCGCGCGGGGCGACATGAAGGCCGCACAGGTTGCGGCCGAGAGTTTTCTGAAGATCTTCGGGCCCGAGCGGTTCTTCATCGAGATCCAGTGCCACAAGGACGAGAATCCCCAGGTTCGCGCCGGCTGCATCGAGCTGGCCCACAAGCTGGGCGTCGGCCTGGTCGCGACCAACGACGTACACTTCCTCGAAGCGGACGATTACGAGGCGCACAACTGCCTGACCTGCATCAGCACGGGTAAGCTCGCCACCGACCCCGAGCGGATGGTCTACCCGCCGGGCGTGTACCTCAAGGACGCCGACGAGATGCGGGCGATGTTCCCGGAGGCCCCCGAGGCGTGCGACAACACGCTGGCCATCGCGGCCCGCTGCAACGTCGAGCTGGACCTCAAGACCCGCCACGCGCCGCGGTTCAGCCCGCCGGACGGCTCGACGCCTGAGGACTATCTCCGCCGGCTCTGCTACGACGGGGCCAAGGAACGTTACGGCGAGATCACCGACCGCATCAAAGAGCGGATGGAACGCGAGCTCCAGGTCATTCAATCGAAGGGCTTCTCCAGCTACTTCCTGATCGTCTGGGACTTCTGCAACTACTCGCGCTCGCGGAACATCCCGGTAGGGGCCAGGGGCAGCGGCGTCGGCACGATCGTCGGCTACTGCCTGGGCCTGTGC
>JAXDBU010000071.1:0-35545 GCA_034678485.1 Sedimentisphaerales bacterium
GGCCTGCCGATTCCGGCCAATTATCCGTTCGCAGGCCACGCGTTCAATGTCACCCGCGCCGGCATCCACGCCGGCGGCCTGCGACAGGACGAACGGATCTACAATATCTTCGACACGGAGAAACTGCTCGGCCGGCCGCCCCGCGTGGCGATCACCGACAAGAGCGGCGCCGACGGCGTCGTCCACTGGATCAACGAGTTCTTTGGGCTCAAGGACGAGGACCGCATCAACAAGATCAAGGTGCACAAGCTCGCTCGATGGGTGATCGATCAGTACGAAGTGGATGGTCGTCTGACCGCCATCAGCGACCAGGAGCTGGCCGCCAAGGCCAAGGAGTTCTACCCCGACTACTGGGCCAAGTACAAGGCCAATGCATGATTGATGTAGGATGATTGACTATTGATGATTTGATCCCGGGTGCCGCGTCTGCAACCAGCAGACGCGGCACCATCCGTCATTAACCATAATCCGTATGCTTCCCCAGCAGATCGGAGGGATTCGAATAGCGAGACAAATGCCAAGAAAGGCCAAACTCCATCTTGAAAACCCGCGAGAGACTGTGCTACACTGAGAACCCTCAATCACAGGACCAGAACTGAATGCACATAAACGGAGCATACTGATGAATGCCGATTTGAAGAAACTGGAACTATGGTTCGTCACGGGAAGCCAGCACCTCTATGGTCCCGAGACCCTCAAACAGGTGGACGAGGATTCCAAGCAGATCGCTCAGGGTCTGTCCCGCTCCAGGCAGGTTCCGGTCAAGGTCGTCTTCAAGCCGGTCGTGACCACGCCCGAGGCCATCTACGACATCTGCATGAAGGCCAACACTGCGGCCAACTGCGTCGGTGTGATCGCCTGGATGCACACCTTCTCGCCGGCCAAGATGTGGATCGCCGGCCTGAGCGCATTGAACAAGCCCTTCATACACCTGCACACACAGTTCAATCGGGACATTCCCTGGGCCGATATCGACATGGACTTCATGAACCTCAACCAGAGCGCCCACGGAGACCGGGAGTTCGGATTCATCTGCGCCCGGATGCGCCGCAGCCGCAAGATCATCGTCGGGCACTGGCAGGAGGAACGGGTCCAGGCGGAGCTGGGCGTCTGGGCACGAGCCGCGTGCGCCTGGCACGATGCGCAAGGCGGCAAGGTCGCCCGGTTCGGCGACAACATGCGCCAGGTGGCCGTCACCGAGGGCGACAAGGTGGCCGCCCAGATGCGTCTGGGCTACTCCGTCGACGGCTTCGGCGTCGGCGACCTCGTGGCCCGCGTCAACGCAGTCACCGACCGTCAGGTCGATGGGCTCGTGTCCGAGTATGAATCCACGTACAAGATCGTCAAGGGCGGTCAGGTCAGCAAGCAGCGCGAGGCCCTTCGCGAGGCCGCCCGTATCGAATTGGGCATGAGGACATTCCTGGAGGAAGGCGGGTTCAAGGCCTTCACTACCACCTTCGAAGACCTGCACGGGCTCAAGCAATTGCCGGGTCTGGCCGTCCAGCGGCTCATGGCCGACGGCTACGGCTTCGGCGCCGAGGGCGACTGGAAGACCGCCGCCTTAGTTCGCGCGATGAAGGTCATGGCCGCCGGCCTGCCGGGCGGGACCAGCTTCATGGAGGACTACACCTATCACCTGGACCCGGCCGGCCCCAAGGTCCTGGGCGCGCACATGCTCGAAGTCTGCCCGTCGATCGCGGAGGGCTCGCCGTCTTTGGAAGTCCATCCGCTCGGCATCGGCGGCAAGGACGACCCCTGCCGGCTCGTCTTCAATGTAGCCCGCGGTCCCGGCCTGAATGCCACGATCATCGACATGGGCAATCGGTTCCGCATGATCGTCAACGAGGTCGATGTCGTCCCGCCCGACGCGCCGTTGCCCAAGCTGCCGGTGGCCCGAGTCGTGTGGGTCCCGAAGCCCGATCTCAAGACCGGTGCGGCTGCCTGGATCCTCGCGGGCGGAGCCCACCACACCGGCTTCAGCATGGCCTTGACCAGCGAGCACATGGAGGACTTCGCCGAGATGGCGGGAATCGAGTGCCTCCTGATCGACGCGGCCGCCACGATCCGCGAGATCAAGAAGGAGATCCGCACCAACGAGGTCTACTACATGCTCGCCAAGGGCCTGTAGACCCACCGGCTTCAGTCCGGCGAGACAATTGGCCGCGGTGGATGAGAGGACTCGACGACCCCTGATGCGGCACAACGCCTCGCGCCGAACGCTCTCTCGTCGGAGAGCCCGAGTCACTGCGGAGTTGTTTCGGGGAACATGATCTGGGCCGTCTGGTGGAGGTATCGACGCCAATTGGCCCAGTCGTGCCCGCCGGTGCTGAGGACCCAGAAGGTGCGAATGCCGTACTTGTTGAACACCGCCAGGGTCTTCTGGCTGTTAAACAGCGCAATGTCTGTTTCGCCCGCTGCCATGTACAACGGGACACGCAGGAGATCGTTGGTGCTCGGGTCTTCGAAGAGCTTCTGGAAGTTGTCCTCGAAGGTCTTGCGCTGCTCGTCGAAGTATCCCGAGCTGTAGACATAGAGCTCTCCGAACGTGTCCAGGCGAGACAGGCCGACATTCATGACTACGAACCCGCCCATCGACAGTCCCGCCAATGCCCGGTTCTCCCGCCCCGGTTTTGCTCGGTAGTGGCTCTCGACATAGGGGAGGATGTCCTCGATGAACTCTCGCGTGCAGGCGTCCATCTGACCCGGCGAGGAGGGCTCGGCCGAGGCAATGCCCCGCGTGTTGGGCATCACGACGATCATCGGCTTGGCCTTGCCCGCCGCGATCAAATTGTCGAGGATGAACTGTGCGTTGCCGCCGTCCCGCTGGTTGGTCGAGGTCCACTTGGCATCGTCGTCGCCGCCGCCGTGGTTCAGGTAGAGTACCGGATACCTTGCGCCCGTGTTTGCCTCGTAGTCCGGAGGCAGGTAGATGTGCATCCGCTTCTCGGCGCTCGTGAAGTTCTTGTAGATCGCCTGTTCCACCTGGCCGTGCGGGACATCGGTCTTGGCGTAGAAACTCGTATCCGTGTAGGTCGGCAGCGCCGGGAGAATCGGCAGTGGACACGGTCCCGGCCTGGGCATGCGCATCCTGCCCGCGCCGGGGGCTCGGACGCTCGGTCCCTGAGCCGGTCCCGAAGGCGGGACCGGCCGATGGGAAGAGGTTGTCTGCCCGGCTGTCGGCGCGGCCGGTCTGTCATTCTTGTCCTTGAACAGCAACTGGGCGAAGAGGTACAGGTCGTTCCTCCAGACGGGCCAAGTGTGCCCGCCGGCGTCGACGTGCCAGATGTGTCGGACGCCCATCTTGGCCAGTGCTTCGTGGAAGGGCTTACTGACGCTCATCAGGCCGTCCACGTCGCCGCAGGAAACCCATAGCAGGCGGAGCTTGGCATTGGCGGCCGACGGGTCGGAAATCAGCGAGTCCGCGGGCTGCGTGTTCGGCGCCGAGGAGAACCCGCCAACCCAGGCGAAGGTGTCGAGATTCCGCAGACCAAAGGTCAGGGATTGCCCGCCGCCCATCGAGAGGCCCGCCAATGCACGGTGCTCTCGGTCCGCCTGGACCGAGAAGTGCGACTCGATGTACGGGATCACGTCCACGAGCAGGTCCTTCTCGAAAGCCGCGTAGGTCTCGAAGGGGTTGCCGTCAAACGGGTTGGCGGGCGCGGGTTCCGCGGAGGCACGACCATGGGGCATCACGACCATCATCGGGACGGCTCTACTGTCTGTGTAGAGATTGTCCAGGATGACGTCTGCCTTGCCCGTCCGGGTCCAGCCCAGTTCGGTGTCACCCAGGCCGTGGAGCAGGTAGAGAACGGGGTACTTCCTATCCTTGGAGTAGCCTGGCGGCGTGTAGACCATCATCTTGCGTTTGACGCCGACGGTCTTGGAGTCGTACTCCGCGACTTCCACCTTGCCACGCTCGATCCCATCCCGGCGGGCGTCGAACCCGGACGGCGCGGCCGGAAACGCAGGCTTGTCGTCGGGGCCGAGCGGCACAGGCGGCCCAAAGTCCGGCCCCCCCCTTCGCTGTGGCCGAGCGGTCCTTGTCGTGCCCGGCGACACGGCGGCCGTCGTCCCGCGTTTGGCGACAAATTCCTCGGTCGCGAAGTCGCCCACCTTGCGTGTGAACTTGATTTCGTCGCCGGCGACCGTGCCCGTATAGGCAATGCGGATCTCCGTGCCCTGGAAGTCGAGGTGCTCGACGAAGCTGATCGTATCGCTTTCGAGCTTGACCTCCTGTAACTCGGCTTCGCGAGTCTGGCCGGCAATGTCCGCGACGGCCTTGCCGGTCACCGCGGCACCGTCCTGCTTGAAGGTAAACGTGTACTTTTGAACGCCGATCTGCGTGTCGAACTCGGCGTTCCAGGTGCCGGCGACATCGGCGGCTCGGACACTGCCGACGGCAGCCAGGCAGAAAACGATCATCGACAAGGACATCACCCTGGCATTCACTCTGGTTGTCATCACAGTCCCTCTCATGCAGGCGCCAGCCCGTTTGTAGTGACGCCGTAAGGCGTTATCTTCGGTGCTTGGGAAGATTACGCCCTCACGGGCACGCTACAAGCAGGCTGGGCCTGCCATCTACTGGTTCCCTACTGGAACAGTTGCGGCGCGAACTCGTTCAGGTAGTTCCGCCAGTTGATCCACGTATGGGCGCCGGGCGTCTCCTTGAAGACCACGTTGAACCCATGCTTCTTGAGCATGTCCACCGTCCCACGGGAGGTCTGGATGAGGAAATCATCGACGCCGGTGGCGAACCACACGAGCTTGAGGTCCTTCTTCAGATCTGCGTTGTCGAGAGTCGCCTGGTTCTGCTCTTCCCAGCTTGGCCCCTGGGGCGCGCCGCCGGGGCCGCCACCGATTCCGAAGACGCCGGAACTGAACACGCCCAGGTAGGCGAACTTGTCCAGGTGGGGGATGCCAATGCTCAGGGTATGCATGCCGCCCATGGACAGGCCCGCGATCGCGCGGTGCTGGCGGTCGGCGTACACGCGGTAGTTCTTCTCGATGTACGGCATGATATCGCCGTTGAAATCCTTGACGAATTCATCCATGGGCAGCCCGCCCCGGCCGAAGGTGAAGGGCCCGGTGTGCCCGGCGGGCATGACGACCACCATGGGCTTGGCCTTGCCCGCCGCGATCAGGTTGTCCAGAATGAACCCTGCCCGGCCCACGGACGTCCACGAATCGTCACAATCGAACGCGCCGTGCAGCAGATAGAAGACCGGGTACGTGCCCTGACCCAGGCCATATCCCGGCGGCGTGTACACGTGCATTCGACGGAATCGCTCGAGCGACTTGGAGTAGTACGTGACCTCCGCGACCGCGCCGTGCGGCACGTCCTTGGTGTCCATGAAGTCCGAACCTGGGACGTACACGAGACTCCACGTGTTGGCGTTCGATTCGCTCGTCGAGGGGTTGCGGGGATCGATCACCGAGACGCCGTCCACGTTGAAGTTGTAGCGATAGGCTCCTGCGTCAATCGGGCCCAGCGTCACTTCCCAGACGCCCTCAGCGTTCTTGGTCATGTCGGTGCCCTGGCCGACGTTGGGGATGTCGCCGGCGCTGAGTTTCGCGGCGTCGGCCTGGGGCGCCAGGATTCGGAAAGTCACCTTCCGGTCGGCAGCCACTTCCGGCGAGACGACTCGCGGACCCTGTGGACCGCGGAATCGCGGGGTTTCGGCCGCAGGTCGCTCGGCCGCTATCGAGGGCAGCGCCCAGGCCGCCAGCATCGCGACGGCCACGATGGAACGGATCGCTCTTGTTGTATGCATCGCTTTTCTCCTTGTGTCGGCTGGCTCCACGGCTACGTCCGCCGCTGGTCGTGCCGACGCGTTCTGTATCATGTCTGCTGTGACTCAAGCCCTTACTTCGCGCCGGAATTGGCGAACAGGAACTGGGCGGTCTCGTGGAGGTATCGACGCCAGTTGATCCACGTGTGACCGCCACCGCTGGTCCGCAGATCGTTCTTGATCCCGTGCTTGGTCAACGTCTCCGCAAGGGCCCTGGACCCGCTGAGGGCGAAGTCCTTGTCCCCGACGCGGATCGAGAACCGCTTGATCCACTCATTGATCCTGGGGTTGTCCAGGAACGCCGCGTTCTGGCTCTCCCACTCGGCGGAGTTCCGGCCGATGCCGGCGCTCCAGACGCCCACGTAGGCGAATTGATCGGGTCTGGCGGTCACCACGAGGAGCGTCTGGCCGCCGCCCATGGACAGACCCGCAATCGCCCGGTGTTCGCGGTCCGCAAGCGCGCGGAAGCTCTTCTCGACGCACGGAATGATCTCGTCCATCAGCTCGCCGACAAAACGGGTCCTTGCCGCGGCCATCGCGGCGGCCGCCTCGGGCGACGGCTGCGTCCCCGGCGTGAATGCAGGCAGGTTCGACGGACGCGGGAGGCTGCCGTTGGGCATGACCACGATCATCGGCTTGGCCTTGCCCGCCGCGATCAGGTTGTCCAGGATGAACCCGGCCCGCCCGATCGTGCTCCAGCCGGAATCCTCGTCCCCGCCGCCATGGAGGAGGTAGAACACCGGGTATCGCTCACTGCCGGCGTTATATCCCGGCGGCGTGTACACATGCATTCGGCGCTGGGCATCCAGCGTCTTGGAGAAGTACCACACCTGGCGGATCTGGCCGTGCGGGACGGACTGGTTGTCCTCGAAAGCAGCCTCCTCGCCGGGGACAAAGAACATGCTGTCCACGCCGCTGACGCCCTGCTTGACCAGGGGGTTCCGCGGATCGATGATCCTCACGCCGTCCACGGTGAACCAGTAACAGTACAGATCGGGCACGAGCGGCCCGACCGTCGCCGACCAGACGCCTTGCTCATCTTTGGTCATCTTCAGGTCGGGCCCTTCCACCCAGTCGCCTCGCAGGGTGACCTCTGACGCCTTCGCGGCCAGGATGTGGAAGACGACCCGGTGGTCGGACTGGACCTCCGGCGAGACGATCACCTGCGGACGCTGGGGCATCGCCGGCATTGGGGGCACCTGCGCCATCGCCTTCGGCATCCATGCCTGGACCGAACCCAAGAGCAAGACAGCCGGTGCCAGCCGAACTGACAACACGCATTTCATAGGAATCCTCCTTTCAACTCATTCGGTCGTCTGGAAAACGGAAAAAGGCAGATCGGGCCCGTATTCTTATGCTTCGCACGCGCGAACAATTTGCGTCAGGAGCTCCACCAGTCCGCCGGCGTTCGGGGGCTCCACAGCTGTCAGCAACCGCTCCCGCACCGATTCACTCCGAGACCAGAGCCTCTCATAGGTCTGTCTTCCCTTGCGCGTCAGTGTGACGCTGCGAGCGCGACCGTCGGTGGGATGTCGCTCGCGCGTCACGAGGCCGCGTTTCTCCAGAAGCACAAGCATAGCTCGGATCGTGTTGGCGTCGGACGAGGCCCGCCGAACCAGTTGCTGCTGGGTGATTCCGTCCTGCCCAGCCAACAGGAATAGAAGAACGAATTGGTCGGCTGTGGTCCCTCGCTCGCCAAAGCTCGCCTCGGTCCGGCGGTGCATCGCCCAGTACGCGGTTCGCAGAGCCATCGCAATGTCGTGCCCGGATGCCATGGAATGCCTCATCGGACTGTACGTATACGTACAACCATCGATGCGTCACTCTACAAAACGTCCGCACACCAGTCAATACAAAAGTGGGTCTATCCGAACGGTGGGTGTGCATAGGGTTTCCGGCAAGGACGTCCCGGCTTGTCATGCTGAACGAAGTGAAGCATCTACTTCTCTGTTTCGACCAGACGGACCGAACCAAGGTTGATCGGCTTCCAACTCTGTTCGTCACGGGGACGGACGGCAAGGGTCTGCTCGTCGGCTTGGGCGATCTGGACAGTGCCTGCGCGAACTTCGATGAATTCGTCCCATGCGCTGGTCCTGACTGAACATCGGATGGCCTTCGCCCTTGAGCAGGCGGATGTTGGCATCGTGCCCGACGACCGCGTGTCTCGCGATGTCGTTCATGGCTGCTTGATTCTCACCCTGACTGAGAACGACCCCGGCACAGGTTCCTGGGAAATGATGTAGAGATAGCCACCCCCACAGCCGGAGTACATCGCGCCAGGGTATCTCGACTGGTAGTAACGCAGCAAGGCCTGCAAATCGACCTGAATCGTATGATGGCGGACCGTGCCGGGCAGGATCATCTCCCAGCAGCGCATGCATTCGTTCATCGACCGGCCCAAACCGGCGATGTCCCTGGCGACGATGGCGTCAAAGCACTCCCGGCCGGTCCGGCCGAGCCGTGCAATCCAGGCAGGGTCGAGATTCTTGACCTCCAGGGGATTGTAGCCCTTGGGCCGCTGATTCACCGCAAGGATATGGATCACGCTTTCGAGCCACTGGGCGACCTCCGGATCGGTGTTCGACTCGATGTGCCGCGGGAACACCCCGCCGCGACAGGCGAAGTCGTAGTCGAGCCGATTGACGCCGGGGTAGACCAGGCCAATCATGTCCTGCGATCCCGACGGCTCGACCTTGCTTTTGTTCTCCTCGTCGTAGAGCTGCTGCACCAACCGTTCCCGGTCGCCGTCGGGCAGGCGGTCGTTCCACAGCTTCCTCGCGACGTTGCGCGTGCCGATGCAGATCCCGGCCCGCTCCATGAACCAGAACTCGGGCTCGACGCACACGACGACCATCGCGCCCGGCGGCGACGGATTGTGCCGGGAGACAAACGGCTGATCGATCCAGCCCCCGGCCAGCGCAAGCCGATACGGCAGACGACCGAGGACATCGGCGACAGCGGATTCGGGTCGTATGGGTTCCACAGGTCGCATTCGTCCGATCCCTGTCAGCTCACCGTGCGTTTGCCGGCTTTGCGGTCCTTGTGCTGCTTCTCAATCCACGCATACGTCTTCTTGAGGCCGTCTGCCAGCGATGTGCTCGGCTCCCAGCCCAGGATTTCCTTGATGAAGGTGTTGTCGCTGTTGCGGCCGCCGACCCCCTTGGGGGCATCGAGATCGTACGTGCGAGTCAGCTTGATGCCGCCGATCTTCTCCGCCAGCGTGACGAGGTCATTGACCGAGATCAGGAAATCCGACCCGAGGTTGATCGGCGTGGCGATGAGCTTGTCGCAGTGCATAATCATGTCGATGCCTTCGACGCAGTCGTCGATGTACATGAAGCTGCGGGTCTGGTGGCCGTCGCCCCAGATGGTAATGTCCCTGGCGCCGGTGTCCTTGGCTTCGATCACCTTGCGGCAGATCGCGGCGGGCGCCTTCTCGCGACCGCCGTCCCAGGTGCCCCAGGGGCCGTAGACATTGTGGAAGCGGGCAATGTGCGTCTCGAAACCCCGCTCGGCCCAGTACTCCTGGCAGAACATCTCGCTCATGAGCTTCTCCCAGCCGTAGCCGCGTTCGGCCATCGCGGGATAGGCGTCCGATTCCTTCAATGCCTGGGCATCCGGTCTCTTCTGCAACTCGACGTTGTACGCACAAGCGGAAGAAGAGAAGAAGTATCGCCTGGCCCCCGCCCGCCAGGCTGATTCGATCATGTGCGTGTTGATCAGGATACTGCGAAGGCACTCGATGCGAAACCGCTCGATGAAGCCCATACCACCCATGTCAGCCGCGAGGTTATAGACCTCGACCGCCCCTTCGCAGGCCCGTCGGCAGTTCTTCTCGTCGCTCAAGTCCATGCACAGACACTCTACGCCGGGCACCCGCTGATACCACTCAGGCAGCGGTTTCTTGTCGATCGCACGAATCCGAGTGAAACCTTGATCGTGAAAACGCCGCGTCAGCGCCCCGGCGATGAATCCGCCCGCCCCGCCGATGACGATCAGATCGTCTTTCTGGAGCACCGAAGCAGCTTTGGGATTCTTCCTGGCAGCCATGTTCATCCTTTCCGCAGTTTGTTTGACCTGCCTGCTCTTGACTCTACCGAATCCTTATGTCATAGAGTATAGTAGTTCTCGGCTGTGGGGAAATGGCAATAGTTGTCCAACACATGATGATTCTTGACCTGAAGGCAATCATGGAAAACGAAACGACTGGAGCAGGCAGCGCGCCCGAGTTCCTCTTAACCCGGTATCGGAGGCACGCCGCTTCTACCTCGACGTTCGGATTCCGCGACGCTTTTCACTTCTCGCGCACCTTCAAGAAGATCTTCGGCGTGTCTCCCGACACCTTCCGAAGGCCGCGCTGACCGTCGAGATCGAAACTCACGGACCGCTCTGGTCCACTTCACAAATCGGCCTGGGCTTGCACTTGGGCCTTGGTCGGATACTCGAACTGAGTCTGTGACTTGCACTCCCACCCGGTCGTCGCGAGCCCGCTGTAGAACAGACGCAATCTGTGCGGAAGTCTCGTGACTCGGCCGATCGCGACCTCGTATCTGCTCTGATAAGCACGACCGGCGGTAGTCCAATTCGTCCATGTGAACTCGTAGACCTCTTGATCGTCCTGACTCGAGATGTGAACCCAGCGCGCGTCGGAGGGAACGTCGGTCAGCATGGACCTCGGATGCATAGCCATCACTCTCCGAACGCCGGCGCACTCCCGGTCATTCAACGGACCGGTCTCAATCTGTCCGGACACGAGATCCGTGCGCCTTCTGCACCGTGCGTCAAGATCGTAGACGACATGCTCCCGGCCCTTCCTCATGACCAGGACATCCAGCTCGCGGGAGATCCACATCTCGTAAATGACTTCGCCCGTATCGCAGCGCGAGATGGTGACGTGGATGTTCTCGACGCGTGTACAGGCGGAGGCAATTGATGCGAAGCTGATTCCGGATGAGCCGGACGCGCGGAGAAGCAGAGCGATCAGAGCGAAGATCCCCACGACCGCAAACGCGGCTGCGAGTATCCGCCTGATACAAGGCGCGGAAAGCGCGATCTGACAAACTGCCCCGACTCGCCCTTGCAGGCGACGTAAATGAGGAGCCTGCGTATCAGCCGCAAGATGATGCATCACCCATCCTCCCTCGCTGTCGCAACCCAGCATGGATAGACCACAACTTCCCACAGCACTTCGAGGTCCCATTCACCTGATATCCAACCGGACACGGTTCTCCCTCCCTAAACCGTCAACTCCTCCACAACTCACTTCCTTGCGGGCGCGGGCGAACAGGTTACGCACTTCCGGGACCTCCCCGGCCGATGCGAAGAGACCCCACTCGTCTCCGCGCGCCCTCATACGAACCCACGCGCATCACTCATGCACTACGCTCAGGTACGATCTGCCCCCTCGAAAAGCCGCTCGCTGCCAATGCCAAACGCTGGGGCATTGGTACTCTACAGGCTGGACAACGCCACGGTCAAGCCCGAAAAGCAACGATTCTTCAAAAAAGGTACGCCATGAAAACGTAACGCTTTCAATCGGCACTGCGAGACGACTTCGTCGACCGGAGACTCGCGCCGGTCTGCTGGATTTCTGCCCAGACACGCAGGAAGTTCTCTCCCGCGATCTTGCGAATATCCGTTTCGCCGTAGCCCTTTCTCAGAAGCTCGGCAACCAGGTTCGGATAGCAGGAGACATCCTCCAATCCCATCGGGACCTCCGTGACACCGTCGAAATCGGACCCCAGGCCGACGTGGTCGATGCCCACGAGCCTCGCGATGTGGTCGATATGTGCGGCCACTTCGGAGACCTGCGCCTTGGAGAAGGTCGCCTGTTCCCATCGCTGTCGTATGTAGCGGCTTCTCTCCTCGCCTTGCAGGCGGTGGTCTCGAATGTGCCGCCGGACCTCCTCGTGGACCTGGATAAACTCCCGAGTGACCGTCGCGTTGACGAACATGGCCCCGAAATTCACCTGGACGACGCCCCCTTTGGCCGCGAGCAGACGGATCATGTCATCGCTCAGGTTCCGCTCCCAGCCGGGCGTGAAGTGCCGACACGACGAGTGGGTGGCGACGACCGGGGTCTTCGAAACCTCCAGAATCTGGTAGAACGCCTCGTCGGACACGTGCGAGACGTCGACGATCATGCCGACGCGATTCATCTCGGCGATCAGCGCCTTGCCGAAGGGACTGAGCCCGTGCCATCGGTGCGTGTCGTCGAACGAGGAATCACAGACATGGTTGTCCGCGGAGTGTACCAGCGTGATGTACCGAACCCCGCGGTCGTAGAAATGCTGCACATTGGCCAGGTTCCCCTCGACGGCCGAGCCGTTCTCGATCCCCAGGCAGATCGCAACTCGATTGCCTCCGAACCAGGCGCGGACCTCATCGGGCGAGCGGGCCAGAACGAAATGGTCGGGCCACTTGCGGCCGAATCCCTCAACCATGTCGATGGTCCGATCGGCATAGGCTTTGGCCCCACCCTTTTCCTCGTATTCGGGAGAGACATAGACTGCCATGAAGAGTGCATCGAGGCCGCCCTGCCGGGCCCGGACGTAGTCGAAGTGTCCCCCCTCGATCCGGCCGGAGATGTCCTGCATCCGCTTCTGGAGCTCGAACGGCGTATCCAGATGGGTGTCGATCAACAGAGTCTGATGGGCCAGATCGCCTGCACGCCGGTGAAGATCGGCGTCTGCCTGCGTCCCGCCAAGCACAGTGGACATCGCCTCCAGGGCGGACATAAACACTCCTTTTGAGTAGTTCTCCAGCAGCCACAACGCGGTGGTCTCATGATGTGTGTAGAGTCGATAGGCGGCCTCTTCGACAGGGCGCTGGATCACTGCGGCGTTTCGCTCGATCCGTTGTTGCTCGGCCCTCAACTGCGCCATCGCCGCCGCGTCCTTGCGGTCCATCTTGTCCCGGAAGTTCGAGAAGGTCCAGAATGTCTCCTGTGGATCGGCAACGAACTGGGCCTGAACCTTGGCGTCATACGCGCCGGCTCCGGGACGCTCCGACTCGAGCCGATAGCCGAGGGGAAAGCCCGCAATGCCGAAATGGAACGGGATGTAGAACGACGTTTGCGGCGAAGCCAGGCAGACCCAGTATACGACGCCGACCTCCGTCGGCACGCCCCTGCGAAGCTGGGCGACGAAGCTGGTCTGCGTCGCGCCGCTGCACAGGGAACAGAGGAAGGGGGAACTGGACGCAACCGGCGAGGACTCCATCTCCTTGTCGTGACGCAGAATCTGCGTGACGTCGGCGGCGCTGAGCTTGCTCTTGGGCACGACCGAGAACGGCAGGTCGGGTCCCGGCGTCAGGGGCCTGGCAGCGACGTAGCACAAGCCGCTCCACTGCCGACCTGTGTTGTTCGGATGGGAGGCGGCCTGGGGATTTGCATAGATCGCGGCAAAATCGAATGAGCCGGCCCTCGGATCATACCAGCCCCGCGATTTCGCGTACTCCAGGATGTCCTTCGAGGCCAGGACGTTCTCTCCATCCTCCAGGAGCACCTTGCGGACCGTGTACGTGTTGGCCACCATGGCGACCCCATCATCGGGCACGCGCCGGGCCAGCCAGTGTTTGCCGTTCACGACGCACAAGAGCCAGCCCTCCTTCGGGTCGGCAATGATGTAGGTCCGACCGGAGTCGATGTAGCCGAACCGCTCCACGAGGGCGCCGGCCAGAAGGACGCCCTCTCTCGCGGTCTTGGCTCGCTCGGCCACCAGGTGTCGCAGATCCCATCCGATTCCGCCGTCTGTCAGTTTCGGGCGGTCCTCGCAGGACGGGCAGTTGTCCGAACAGACGGTCACGCCCCATTCGTTGACATAGCTGTCCGAGAACAGCATGCCGGGCATCTCCGACCAGAGGTAGGACCAGGTCTCCGGGACCTGCTCGAGAATCCCGCCGTCGCGGAGTTTCACGGTCGTGCCGGGCGGATACATCCGTCGGGGAACCTTGTGATGATTCACAATCTGCGGGGCCCCGTCATCCTCGTTGTGGCCCACCAGGACGCAGCCGTCGGAGGAGGCGTCCTTGCCGACCACAATCGAGAAGCAGGCCTCGCACGGGATAGCCGCCGCCAGGACCGCGAACACCAAAGCCAATGTCGGAATCCAACGGCCTCTTTCGGGCGAACAAGATGTCACGGCAAACGTATTCAATAGAGAATCCATAACACATCCTCATAACGGCTCCGACGCCCTTGCGTGAAGGGCGCCTGGAGTCGTCTTTTGCGCGGCGCGTTCTACCGATTCGTCGCGGACTCCGTGTCGAGTTGTCCTTCCGTAGCGGCCACAACCACCGCACAGACAGCGTCTCCCGTCGTGTTCACCACGGTCCGGCACATGTCCAGGAAACGGTCCACGCCCATGACAATCCCGATCCCCTGCAACGGCACGCCCACGCTGCCCAGCACGATGGCCAGCATGATGACTCCGGCCCCGGGGATGCCGGCCGTGCCGATGGACGCAAGGACTGCAGTCAACACGACGGTCAACTGTTGCGTGAAGCTCAGGTCGATCCCGTAGATCTGGGCCAGGAACGCTGCGGCGACCCCCTGGTACAGCGCCGTTCCATCCATGTTGATTGTTGCGCCCAGCGGCAGCGTGAAGCTGCAAATGTGTTGCGGCACGCCGAGATTCCTCGTCACGCAGTCCATCGTCACGGGCAGCGTCGCATTGCTCGACGACGAACAGAACGCCATCAACTGGGCGGGACGAAAACCCCGGAAGAAGCGCGTCACACTCATCCGCGTGAAGACCTTGAGCGAGGAGGAATACACGACCAACATGTGGATCGCCAGTCCAAGCAGGACTACGACGCTGTACTTGAGGAGCATCAGGAGGATGCCAACGCCGAAGTCGGCGACGACCGACGAGATCAGAGCAAAGACGCCGTACGGGGCCGTCAGCATGATGACGTGCACCATCCGCACGATGATCCCGTCGACGCCCTTGAAGAAGTCGATGACCGGCTGGCCCCGTTCCGCAGGGATCAGCGTCACGCAGATGCCCATCAACAGTGCAAAGAAGATGATCTGGAGCATCTGGCCGTCCACCAGTGATTTGACGGGATTCGTCGGAATGACATTCAGCAGAAGATCGCGGATGGAGGGTCTTTCTGTTGCGGAGCGCGACGCCAGGTCCACGTGGTCCTCGGCATCATGGATGAGTTCCTGTCTGGCCTGCTCGGACAGTGAGCAGCCCGGGCGCACGACCGCGGTGAGCAGAAGGCCGATGCTGACCGCGATGGCGGTGGTGCACAGATAAAAGGCCAGAGTCTTGACCCCGATGCGGCCGAGGGTTCGGATATCCTTGAGGCTTGCCGTCCCCACCACGAGTGACGCGAACACCAGCGGCACGACCACCATGCTGATGAGCCGGATGAAGGCGGTTCCGATGGGCTTGATATAGGCGCCGACGAACCCGGCGAACCCGAGCCCATTGGCGATCAGGCCGAAGAGGGCCCCTGCCGCCAGGGCGATGAGGACTTGCGTATACAACTGCAACTTCGGTAGCCGCATAGGGTCTCCGAGCCGGGGATTCGCGATTCGTCCGGATCATAACGGGGCGGACGCCGAGAGTCAAAGAGGATTGTTCAGTGCAGCCACGCCAGGCGCGAGCTGGCCCGAACCAGGGTGCCGTAGATGGCGTCCCGGTGGGCCCGGTCGGTCATGGCTTCGGGGTGCCATTGCACGAAGAGCCCGAATCCGCCGTCGGTCCGTTCCAGGGCCTCCACGACTCCGTCCTCGCTGCGGGCGATCGCGCGGAGATTCCTGCCCAGACCATCCACCGCCTGATGATGGCTCGACAGCACGGAGGCCTCCTCGGCGCCCAGAATCCTCGCGAGACTGCTGCCAGAATCGATCCGGACGCGGTGGTACTTGCGGTGATCCACCGTCTTGCCGATCTCGGAGGGGATGTCCTGGATCATTGTGCCGCCTCGGACCACGTTGGCGAACTGCATGCCCAGACACACGCCGAGCACGGGCTTGCCGCTGGCGAGCCAGCGGTCGATGAATTGTCGTTCGAACTCGTACCGTTCAGGCGTCAGGGGCCTGACTGTCTCATGGGGCTGCTCACCATACACCCGCGGCGGAATGTCGTCCCCGCCGATGAGGACGAGGCCGTCGAGTCTCTCCAGGTATGCTCGCAGGACCTGCTCGTCGTCGATGGTCGGCAGGATGATGGGCACGCCGCCGTTGTCCGCGATGGCTCTCGCATAGGCAAATGGCGCACTGGTTAGCGCTGACTTGTCTTGGGTCGCCGGTTCGTAGTCGCTCGTGATCCCGATCAGCGGCCCCGACGGCACCTGGGTATGCTGACAACCGCCGGCCATCCCGAGAAGACAGATGCAAACGCAAAACGCCGAAAGGCGCACGGCACGATTCGCTCGGCTCATGGTCATCTCCTATCCTGGAGTCTCACGGTTCGGACCCGACGACGCTCACCAGCTTACCGGCCCATGCGCCGTCTGTCCACGCACTCACTATGGCTGTGAGTCGGAGAATCTGTTGTAGAATCTTGCTTCCGCACCCCCGCGGAACTACAATTGCACCTGTCGGCAGGGGGAAACCGATGAGAAGCACAGAGACATCGCGAGTGCTGGGACAGGCTGCGGCCCGCAAGCGAGGATCTTGTGCGCCGCGTTCTTCTCGCCCGGCGCGCCCGATGCGTCGAGTCTTCAACGGCACAGCATCCGAAGTGGATGCAGACGGTTTCACTCTGATCGAGCTGCTGGTTGTGGTTGCTATCATCGGTCTGCTCATGGCGATCCTGCTTCCGACGCTATCGCGGATTCGCAGGCAGGCCAGAGCGGTGGTCTGCCAAAGCAATCTCCGGCAGTGGGGCGTTATGTTCTACGCATACACCAACGACAATGACAGGCGGTTCTTCTCGCCGCCAATCCAGAGCGGCTATCCGCTCTGGTGCGCACCCATGGAGCCCTTTTATCGCCATGCGGAGGATCTGCTCTTCTGTCCGATGGCGACAAGACACAGGACCAGACCGAACGTCTCCCCCGACTGGGGCGGCGGCAGACACTCGGCCTGGGACCTCCGTGCCGTACCCCAGTTCTGTGTGGCCGGCAGTTATGGTCTCAATGGCTGGATCGGCACAGTTCCGGGCCGTCTTGCGAGTGCCGCCGAGAATCGCCTCTTCTGGCAGATGTGCCCGGACAGGCGACCGCACGAGGTTCCAGTCCTCCTGGACGCCATGTTTGGCGCCGGCACCCCCGACAGCAGAAACCCGCCTCCGGACCCGGAGGACGTCCATCCACCAAGGACCCCCGGCGGCTGCATGATGGGCCACTTTTCTGTCAACCGCCACGATGGCTGCGTCAACGGTCTGTTCATGGACTGGTCGGTAAGGAGAGTCGGGGTCAAGGAGTTGTGGACGCTCCGATGGCAACCGGCATTTGAGACCGCAGGTCCGTGGACTGAGGCCGGGCGTGTGCAGCCGGGAGATTGGCCCCACTGGATGTCGGGGTTCAGGGACTACTGATTCCGCCCGGCCTTTTCCTTCCCGCCATGCGAATCCCCCGGCCGTCGGGTCCCCGATTGTCTTCCATGCTCGAGCGTGCTACTCTATGCTGGACTGCAGCGGCAGGCGCGAGCTTGCCTGTGGTTGGACCCGACAAGCCGCACGGCGACAAGAAAAGGGCAAGGACCCTCATGAAGAGACTGGTGCAAGCGTACTTCCGAACCTCCCTCGTTCTGCGTATCCTGATCGGCTTCGCCGCCGGCTCCTTGGTCGGAATCGTGTTCTGGTATCTATCCCGAGCGACGGGCGGCGCCGCGGAGCCGGGTGCGACGCCTGCGGAGAAGGTCATCCCCTACATCATGCCTTTCGGCGAGGTGTTCGTGCAGATGCTCAAGATGATCGTCGTGCCGATCATCTTCTTCTCGCTGGTCGTCGGGGCGTCCAGCCTGCCCATCAAGCGATTCGGGCACATCGGCATCCGCGTCATCGCATGGTATCTCGTGACCTCGCTGTTCGCCGCCGTGCTGGGCACGGGACTGGCGATGGTCATCAACCCAGGCGCCGGCGCCGACCTGGGGGCCTGGGAGAAATTGGAGGACCTCAAGGCGGCCGAGGCGGCGGAGGTTGCCGGCGGGGTCCCCACGCAGGGCACGCTCTCCCAGATCCTGCTGAACCTGTTCCGCAATCCGTTCGAGGCCCTGGCCGACGGCAATTTCCTGCCCATCATCGTCTTCGCGATCCTGTTCGGCCTGGCCATGCGGGTCCTCATGGAGACCGGCGACCCGGAGCGGACCCGGCGGCTTCAGATGTTGAGCGACCTGATCCAGGCCGCGCTCGATGCCACCTTCAAGCTGGTGGACTGGGTCCTCGAGTACTCGCCCATTGGCGTCTTCGCCCTGACCATCGTGAACTTTGGACTCTATGGCCCCGCCATCGCCGGGCCGTACGTCAGTGTCACGCTGGGCGTGATCGTCGGCATCCTGGCGATGATCTTCGCTGTGTACTCCGTCCTGCTGTGGGCGGTGACGCGCCGCAATCCGATCCAGGTGTTCCGGCGCATCCGCGAGCCCATGATCATGGCGTTCATCACCCGAAGCAGCGCCGCGACGCTCCCGGTCTCGATCAAAACAGCCCAGGAGGAACTCCGCATCCGCAGCGAGCTGACCAGCTTCTCGCTGCCCCTGGGCGCCACGATCAACATGGACGGCGTCTGCGTCCACCTGCCCATGTTCGCGATCCTGGCGGCCAACATGTTCGGGATCCATCTGACGCTCGGCTCGCTCGTCGTGATGGTCATCACGACCGTGCTGGCCTCCATCGGCGCCGGCGGCGTCCCCGGCGGCAGCCTCATGCTGCTGTTCATCATCCTCGAGAACCTGGGCCTGACCGCCGACCAGGTCGCGGTGATCGTCGCGCTGGCGCTGGGCATCAATCCGATCCTCGACATGTTCGAGACGATGAACAACGTCACCGGCGATCTGGTCTGCACGTACGCCGTGGCGTCCAACCAGGGCTTAGTCGATTCACACAACGCGAAGTGAGGCGCTATGGCCAACTATATCCTGACCCATTTCGACGACATCGAGGCGGTGAACTGCCCGTGTGGATTCGCGAAACGGGCGTTCGCTCTGCCGGGGAATTCGACCGCCACGGTGCACGTCGTCGAGATCCGGCGGGACTCGAAGGTCCACTACCACAAGGAGCACACGGAGATCTACCTGATCCTCGAAGGGGAAGGCTATCTGGAGCTCGACGGCGACCGCGTCCCCATTCGCCCGTTCAGCACGGCCCTCATCAAGCCCCTCTGCCGTCACCGCGCGGTCGGCAACCTGCGAATCGTCAACATCTGCATCCCGCCGTTCGACCCCGCCGACGAGTGGTTTGACTGACTTTCCGCTGCCATCGCGCTGGGCATGTTCGGCACCGGCCTGGTCGGCTGGCTGTGACGACGCACAACGCTGTAATCGGCTTGCACGAAGCGCGTTCCAGGGTTGTGAACCTCTTGGGCTTACAGCCCTTTTTCATTGGCCGCGTCTGGGGCCAATGGTACAATGGGATCATGATTAAGGTCCGAAGAGACTGTGTTTGCCTGAAGAAATTGGCCGAAGAAGACAACGACTACGTAGATGCCTCTCCGGCCGAGCGTCTGGGTGTGATCTGGGAACTGACGACCGAACTGTGGTCTTTGCGAGGACAAGACTGTGCTCAACAGCGACTACAGAGACATGTTGCAAGTCTTGTTAGACAACGGAGTTAGATTCCTGCTGGTCGGCGCCTACGCCTTGGGCGCACACGGGTATCCGCGCGCAACGGGCGACATTGACATTTGGGTCGAACCTTCCCTGGAGAATTCCAAGCGAGTGTACCATTCGTTGGCCGCCTTCGGAGCCCCGCTCCACGAAATCGACGAGAGCACTTTTGTCACGCCGGGAATCGTCTTTCAGATCGGAGTCGCACCCCGACGGATTGATATCATCACAGCAATCAGCGGCGTTGATTTTGGTTCGGCCTACCCGCAGCACCTCGCCGCAGACGTGGATGGGTTGTGCATTCCCGTCTTGTCATACGAGGATCTCGTCAAGAACAAGCGTGCCACCGGACGAGACAAGGACCGCCTGGATGCGGACCGACTGGAGAAAGGCAAGCCATAGACAACATCCGGAGTCTCCTATCGCGTCCTTCCCTGGCGCACTGCCTTCTCCCCGCGGACCACGATGAATGTCACCACGCCCACAGCCATCGCCAGTGCCAACTGCGAGCCGGACAGGGGCGTCAGGCTGAAGAACCGGGCCAGCGCCGGCACGTAGATCGGCAGCAGTTGGAGCACGAGGGTGACCAGCGCCACCGCCACCATCATCGGATTGACGCCAATTGAGAAGATGGAGTAACCCCAGGCTCGCAACCCGAGCGCCTGGCCGATCTGTGCAAAGCCCAGTGATGCGAAGAGCATCGTCTGCCAGGTCGTATCCTCGGGGCGCTGCGAGTCGAACCAGGCTGCACCCAGACCCAGCGAAAGGACCCCGATCAGCACGCCCACCCACCCGATGTGCACGCAGTTGGTCCGATCCAGGATCGGACTGTTGGGCCTCCGCGGCGGGCGATTCATCACGTCGGTCTCCGCCGGCTCGAAGCCCAGGCCCAGACCCATCAGACCATCGGTGAGGAGGTTCAACCACAGCAGTTGCAGAGGGCGCAGGGCCGCCGCGATCCCCAGCAGCGGCGCCGCGAGCATGACGAGCACCTTCCCCAGATTCCCGCCCAGCGAGAACTTGATGAACCGCAGCAGATTGTCGTAGATGATCCGCCCTTCCCGGACCGCAGCGACAATGGTCGCGAAGTTGTCGTCCAGGAGCACCATGGCGGAGGCCTCCTTGGCCACATCCGTTCCCGTGATGCCCATTGCGACGCCGATATCCGCCTTCTTCAATGCCGGGGAGTCGTTCACACCGTCGCCTGTCATCGCGAGGACGTGCCCGCGATTCTGCAGGGCGTTGACGATCCGCAGTTTGTCCTCGGGCGACACCCGCGCGTACACGCTCGTGCGTTCGGCGACGGTCTGGAGTGCATCGTCGCTCATCCCGTTCAGTTCGCTGCCGATCACCACCTTGGGGTCGTCCGCGATGGTCAGGTACCGCGCGATAGCGGCGGCGGTCAACGCGTGGTCCCCGGTAATCATGACCGGGCGAATCCCCGCCGTCCGGCACATCTCGACAGCCGTCCGGGCGGCCGCCCGAGGCGGGTCCATCAGTCCGACCAGCCCGACGAAGACGAGGTCCCGCTCCAGATCCTTCGCCAGATCGGCAGGGACCTCCGCCAACGGGCGAAAGGCGATTCCCAGCACACGGACGCCCTGCTTGGCCATTCCCTCCGCGGCAGCGAGGATGCGAGATTGGAAATCCGCGGTCATGGGCTCCGTCTTGTCGACCGCCCAGACCTGCGACGCCAGTTCGAGAAGCCCGTCAATGGCCCCCTTGGCGAAGGCCGCGTAGCCGCAACCCGCCAGCGGCAGCGACGACGCCAGTTCGCCCGACGTCGGCACGCGGTGAACCGTCGTCATCCGTTTGCGATCCGAGTCGAAGGGAAACTCAGCCACTCGCGGCATGGCGGCCTGTAAACCGTCTTTGAGCAGACCCGCCTCGGCCGCCGCAACCACCAGGGCGCCCTCTGTCGGGTCGCCGATCGCGTGGAGGCTGTTGCCATCGGCGCCCGGCTTGAGCGTCGCGTCGTTGCACAAGGCGCCCGAAACGAGCGTCAGGCGAATCGCAGGGGAGATGGGACCCGCTGAAGCCGGCGCCTGCGGGCCCGCCGCGACCTCAGGCTGGCGATTGTGCAGGGTCTCCGTGAGATCGAGACGCTCGCCCGCGACGTCGATCACCGTCACCGTCATGCGGTTCTCCGTGAGCGTTCCGGTCTTGTCCGAGCAGATCATGTCCACCGAGCCGAGCGTCTCGACCGCAGGCAGCTTGCGGACCAGGGCATTGCGCCGCAGCATCCGCTGTGCCCCGATGGCCAGGGTGATCGTAATGACCGCAGGCAGTCCCTCCGGCACGACCGCCACCGCCACGCTGACCGCAGTCAGGAACATGGTGCCAATCGACTCGCCTCCGAGCACCCCGAAGAGCATAACCAGTGCGGATACGACGACGCCCATGACCGCCAGGGTCTTGCCAACCCGGTCAAGCTGCTTCTGCAAAGGCGTTGGCTCGGACACAACCTGCTGGATCATCCCGGCGATCTTGCCCAGTTCGGTTCGCATCCCGGTCTCGACCACAACCGCCGTCCCGCGACCGTAGGTGGCTGCGGTCCCGAGATAGATCATGTTCCGTCGGTCGCCCAGGGGCAGATCGCTCCCCGAAAGCGTTGCGGTGGCCTTCTCGACGGATTCCGACTCGCCCGTCAGCGTGGCTTCCTGGACGCGGAGGTTGACGCACTCGATCAGGCGAGCATCCGCAGGCACCGAGTTGCCGGTCTCCAGCACGACGATATCGCCCGGCACCAGGTCGCGTGCCGAGATCTCCTGGACCCTGCCATCCCGGCGGACTCGAACCACCGGCACCGCCAATTGCCTGAGCGAAGCCATCGCTCGCTCCGCGCGGTATTCGGACGCGAAGCCGAGCACCCCGAACAAGACCACGATGGCCGCGATGGCCACCGTCTCCAGCCCCTTGCCCAGCAGTCCCGAGACCACCGCCGCGGCGATCAGGATCAGAACCATTGTCTGCGTGAACTGCTCCAACAGCATCCGCAGCGGGCCTTTGCCCGCCTGTTCCTGCAGCTCGTTGGGACCGTACCGGCTCAGGCGAGCGACCGCCTCGGCCGCGGTCAGGCCGTTCTCAGAGGTCGATAATGCCTTCAGCACATCCTCTGCTGATCGTGTATGCCAATCGTTCTTCGTCACAGACATCGTGCAAACCCCATCCTGGAGGGCTATGGACACATCCCGCCGGACGCCCCCTGCGACCGGACATCCCCCGCCCTGTCGTAACGCCCGACAGGAAACCAGAGGCCCTCCACTCTACCGGGCCGGCCCATCCAAGTGAAGTGAAACCGAAGGGCGAGATTTCGCTTTTTTCGACCCCGCCAAAGCTTTACTTCGAAGCTGCCGATATGGTATACTGCGCGTTTGTCGCACGCCGATGTAGCTCAATGGTAGAGCACGGCTTTCGTAAAGCCGGGGTTGTGGGTTCAAGTCCCACCATCGGCTTTCGCTCTTTTATCGGAACCTTGGGAGAAGCGCCTATGGAGAGTCCGGAGAAAGCGGGAGCCGAGGCCAAACACCCCAGGAAGACTCGTTCGCGCCTCATTGTTCTTGCGGTGATTATCGTGCCGGTCCTGGCGGTGGTTGGCCCACGAATCTGGCGGTACGCCGCCGGGCGGGTGGAGTATGCCACGAAGGCGCCGACGTTCTCCGGCAGTTCCGACGGACTCAAACAGACGCTGATCGTCCCGACGCTCGATACCCCCATGCCTCCCGGCCGGAACGTCATCTGGTGCTCGTCGTTCCAACTGGCCTGGAATGAAGTCAGGGACAAGGTCATCGGGGCGCCGTTGGCGGTCCCCGACGCGGCGGAGATCGCCGCTCGCCTGAACGCTGCGACCCAATCGGTCTCTGATCTCGACGCCAAGTCGGTCTACGCGGCAGGCGGCAGGATCAAGGACGGAGTCCGCGAGCGAATCGGGAAGGACATGGCCGCGAAGTTCCCGTCGCACGCGGTGCCCGACGTCAGTGCCTACACCGACGGCATCCTGGCTTACTCCTATCTGATCGCGCAGGTCCCCTTCAAGTACCCCTTCCGGCGGATAGAGAAAGGCCTTGCGTTTACGGATTCCTACGGCACCCAAACCCGGGTAACCGGCTTCGGCCTGTGGAAGGCTTACCTTCGACCGTTCGAGAACATCCGCGAGCAGGTGAGAGTCCTTCACGCTGGCAGAGATGCGAGCGACTCGGAGAGGCTCACAGAGTGCGCACTCGACCTCTGTTGCCACAGTACCCCGTATCAGATTGTTGTCGCCAGGGTCACGCCAATGGGCTCGCTGGGCAAAACGCTCGAGTACCTCCGCACTCAGATGGCCTCTTTCGAGAAGCCACCTTACTATGAGCAGGACAGACGCTTCGGTGGGAATGATGAACTGAGAATCCCCGAGATGTTCTGGCGGCTCGATCATCGGTTCAAGGAACTGATCGGCAGGGCGGTCGCTAATTGCAGTCCACCCATGCCAATCGTTGAGGCCCTGCAGACAATCGAGTTCCGCCTCGACCGCTCCGGCGTCGTCCTGGACAGCGATTCAATGCTTGCCGTGGCGGCGGCTCCAAGGCACTTCGAGTTCGACCGCCCCTTCCTGGTCTACATGAAGAAGCGAGACGCGGAGCAGCCGTTCCTCGTCATGTGGGTGGACAACGCGGAGCTGCTGACTCGTCGATGACGGGAGGAATGCCTGTTCGTAGTGTGCCCGTAAGGGCATACCCTCCGCTGGGAAAAAGACAACGCCTCACGGCGTCACTACAAACGGCCCTTCAGCCTATTTCGCTCACGACACCCCACTTCGCACTACCTCACGGGCATGTTTTGCGGTATTCTGGGGGCATGGCAGAGCCACAAGCCAGATACGAGAAGAGCAATATGTCCCGCGACGAGCGCCGGGCGCAATACGAGTTCTATCGGCAGATCCCGCTTGACCGGAAACTTCGCATGGTGTTTGACCTATATGACGTGAACAGGGATCTGGAGATGGCCGGACTGCGAATAAAGCACCCCGATGCGATCGAAGAGGAAATACGGCATCTCTGGGCTCGCCAGCACCTCGGCGATCACCTCTATGAGCAGGTATACGCCGGTCGCGCCGGATTCCAGCCGAGCAAGTGACGAGGCTGATACGTAAGATATGGCATGAGTCTGAAGAACAAGTATAAGTCTCTTCGAGAGATCCTGAAGGAACTCGGCCAAGTCGCCATCGCCTATTCCGGCGGGGTGGACAGTAGTTTCCTGCTCAAGGCCGCAGTCGATACGCTCGGGCCGGAGAATGTCCTGGCCTGCATCAGCCTCGGTCCCGCGGAGCCCGAGAATATGCACGAGAGGGCCCGCAAGACCGCCGAGGCCATCGGGGTCGAACTGATGGTCGTCGAGACGGGCGAGATGGACGACCCGCACTTCACCGCCAACGACGCGGACCGATGCTTCCACTGCAAGTCGCAGCTCTGCCGGACGTTGCTCGACGTCGCGAAGGAACGGGGCTTTCCCCACGTCGTCTTCGGCACGAATCACGACGACCTGGACGACTTCCGGCCGGGCAACAAGGCCATGAAGGTCTTCGGCATCCGCTCGCCTCTGGCGGAAGCGGGACTGACCAAAGGCGAGATCCGCGAATTGAGCCGGCAGGCGGGTCTGCCGACCGCCGACCAACCGGCGTCGCCGTGCCTGGCGTCGCGAATCCCCTACGGCCTGGAGGTGACCGAGCAGCGACTCCGCCAAATCGACCAGGCCGAGAACTTTCTGCGGTCGCTCGGCTTCGTCGAGTTCCGCGTCCGACATCATGACGCAATCGCGAGGATCGAGGTCCGCCCGCAGGATGTAGCCAAGCTCGTCGCGGAGCCGGTCCGCTCGACGGTCGTCGAGAAGTTCAAGGCCCTGGGCTTCCGGTACGTGACCGCGGACCTCCAGGGCTTCCGTTCCGGCTCGCTCAACGAATCCCTCTCGGACGAACAGAAGAGAAGTACTCTCCAAGCGTGAACCCCATTCGAAGGAGGACTTATGATGCGATGGCACCGACATGCCACAAGCAACACAACGCGGACTCTGCTGGCGCTGTTTCTCCTGCTGGCCTTGGGTTCTCAGATCCAGGCTTCGGCGGCCGGCGGCGATCCGAACCTGGTCGTGATGACTTTCAACATCCGCTACGGCAACGCCGACGACAAGGCCGATAGCTGGCCCAACCGCCGCGAGATGGTCTTCGACGTGCTCCGCCGGCACGATCCGGACGTCGTCGGGTTGCAGGAGGCGCTTCGCTTCCAGATCGACGAGATCCGCGCCGCGCTGCCCCAGTACGCGGAGATCGGCGTCGGCCGTGAGGACGGCAAAACCGAGGGCGAGTACTCCGCCATCCTTTATCGCAAGGACCATCTGGCTTTGGACGACTCCGGCACGTTCTGGCTCTCCGATACGCCCGAAGTCCCGGGCTCGATCAGTTGGAACAGCGCGTGCAGGAGGATCTGTACCTGGGGTCGATTCCTCCCCAAGGACTCCGGCACTCGTGGCCCAGCCGCCCTCGGCTGGGGAAAGAACACCCCGGGGGGCGGGGGTGCCACAGGTAGCCCAGCCGCCCCCGGCTGGGGAGAGAACACCCCCGAGGGCGGGGGTGCCACAGTGGCCCAACCGACCCCGGCTGGGGAAGCAACACCCCCGAGGGCGGGGGTGCCACAGTGGCCCAGCCGACCTTTTTCCGCCTTCTATCTGTTCAACACGCACCTGGACCACAAGTCGCAGCCGGCCCGCCAGTATGGATCGATCCTTCTATCACGCCGGATCGCCGAGCGAAGACACGCCGACCCGGTGATCCTGACCGGCGATTTCAACGCGGCCGAGGACAACCCCGCCGTGCTGTATCTCAAGGGGCTGTCGGAACTGGCCGGACCGGACGGGACCCAGTCAAAGAGTCCGGTCCCCCTGGTGGACTCGTTCCGTGTGGCGCATCCCAACGAGCAGGTCGTCGGGACCTTCCACGGATTCGAAGGCGGCGCCGGCGGCGGCAAGATCGACTACATTTTCATCCAGCCGGGCGCCGAGGTGAAGGCCGCCCAGATCCTCCGCGACAACAAGGACGGACGTTATCCATCGGATCATTTCCCCGTGCTGGCCGTGGTTCGATTCGGCACGCAGGGGCGCCCATGATGCACGTGCTCGCTCGGACGATAGCGGGGTTCTGTGCTCTGGCGGGTCTTATCACGACGAATGCCACCGCGGCCTCGCCGGACCTGGCGGCTCCGGCTATGCACATGGAGTTGGAAGGCCCGATGGGCGCCCGCCTGGACGGCATCATCCGCAACTGGCTGATCCCCGCGCCGGACGCGAACCCCGGCATGCTGGAGATGATGCGGCTGCGGGATCGCAGGCCGCCCTACGAGGACCCGGTCCCCTGGGCAGGCGAGTTCGCGGGCAAGTACCTCACGTCGTGCGTTCGCATCTGCCGGATGTCGGACGATCCAGCCCTACGCGACGTGACGAGCCGCGTGATGCGGGAGCTCATCCGGACCCAGGCACAGGACGGCTACCTCGGTCCCTTCCCCGATAACCACCTGCTCGGCCGCTGGGACCTGTGGGGACACTACCACTGCATGCTGGCCATGTTTCTGTGGTGGCGTGACACAGGGGATGCCGATGCGCTGCAGGCGGCCACGCGGGCCGCGGATTTGATGTGTGCGACGTTCCTCGATACCGACAAACGGGTGTACGACGCAGGCTCCTGCGAGATGAACATGGCCGTGATCCACGTTCTGGGCATGCTCTATCGCCAGACGAAGAACGATGACTACCTGCGTCTGGTGCGGGAAATCGAGCAGGATTGGCAGAAGCCCGGCGCGGGGGACTACCATCGCCTAGCGCTGCGGGGCATCGAGTTCTACCAGACGCCGAAGCCTCGCTGGGAGAGCCTGCACCCCATGGCGGGACTCGCGGAACTGTTCCGTATCACGGGCGACGACTCCTATCGCCAGGCGCTCGTCCACTGGTGGCGGAGCATCTATCGCACGGATGTCCACAACTCCGGCAGCTTCAGCACGAACGAGCAGGCGGTGGGCAGTCCGTTTCAGAGCGGCGCGATCGAGACCTGCTGCACGGTCGCCTGGCTGGCGCTGAGCGTCGAGACGCTGAAACTGACCGCAGACAGCCGGATCGCAGACGCCCTCGAACACGCGACGTGGAACGCGGTGCTCGGCTACGAGCATCCGAGCGGACGCTGGTGCACCTACGACACGCCCATGAACGGCAAGCGCCTCGCCTCCGCGCACAGCATCGTATTCCAATCCCGGCCGGGCACGCCGGAACTGAACTGCTGTAGCGTCAACGGCGCGAATGGTCTGGGCCTGCTCAGCGAGTGGGCGATCCTTGGCGGCAAGAGCGGACTGTACCTCAGCTACTACGGCCCCGGAACCGTTGACGTGACGCTCGAAGACGGCTCGGCCTGGTCGTTCAAACAGGCGACCACCTATCCCGCCGACGGCAGGATCGATATCGAAGTACGTCCCGCTAAGACGGCAGCCCTGCCGCTCTTGCTGCGGATCCCCGAGTGGTCGCAGGATACGAAGGTGGCGATCAACGGCCAGCCGGTTGGGCAGGTGACGCCCGGCTCCTACCTCAGGATCGAGCGGACCTGGAGTCGCGGCGACAAGATCGAGATCGATCTTGACCTCCGCGTGCGTGCGCTTCGCGGCGACGAGCACATGCAGTTCAACACGTCGCTGTTCCGCGGTCCGATCCTGCTGGCGTTCGACCAGAAGCACAACGCGATGGACCCCGCCGACATGCCGGAGTTGGACCTGGCCTCGCTCGCACTCGAACCACTCCCGGCGGACGATGCGATCATGAGGGATAAGACGCTCGGTCCCATCGTGGCCTTCGCGGCAAAGGGAATCGACGCCAGACGCGTGGTGCTCTGCGACTTCGGCTCCGCCGGCGCCTATGGCACGTACTACCGCTCCTGGCTGCCTGTGCGAAACGCCCCGCCCGCGCCGTTCGCGCTCGTGCAGCCGGAACAGGGCGCTCGTCTTGCCGCTGAAGATGTGCGACTCGTCTGGACCAAGGGTGAACCCGACTCACAGTACGAGGTCACGATCTGGGACGACCAGGCGGGACAGGACTCGGCCCGGCATCAAACCGATTTGACGGAAACCGAGTTCCAGCCGACCTGGCAGCTCGCGCCAGGCAAGACTTACTTCTGGCAAGTCGCAGCCAGACAGGGGCAAGTGACCGCGCCAAGCAGCAACGGTCCCATGTCGTTTGTCATCGACCCGAGTGTGCCGAGCACACTGCGTGGCGTCGTGCTGCGCGCCTCGGCGGCAGGCAAACCCGACCCACAGGAAGGCACCCTGCTGCTGGCCCAGAAGGTCACGCCTGCGGAGGGACCGAGCGGGCAATCAAATACCGCCTTGCATTTCAACGGCAAGGACTCGAGGCTGGTTTACGCGGCGCGGCGATTCCCGCTGCGGACGTACACGATGGCGACGTGGATGAAGCCGGAGGGTCTGGGACCGGACGGGAACAAATGGCATCATGTCTTCTCCGCCTGGTGCGTCTCCGTTAACGATCCGCTTCGTGTCTCCATCCAGGACGGCAAGCTGGTGGTCAATATCGAACAACCTGCCGGCGGCTGTCACTTGGATGCCGGTCCCGTGCAGAACGGCAAATGGTTGCACGTGGCGGTCGTCAAGAAATACCGCGACCTGACCCTCTACGTAGACGGCCGACGCGTCGCGACCACATCCGCACCCAACACACTGGCTTCGGGCCCGAAGAACGTGGGCATCGGCTGCAATCCGAATTTCGGAGACACCGAGAGCTTCCAAGGCTGCATCGCGGACGTCCTGTTCAGCCGGGAGGCGATGACGGACGCCCAGATCGCTGCGCTGGCAGCGGGATCGTTTGTAGTGACGCCGTGAGGCGTTGTCTTCCTCGGCATGGGAAGATATGCCCTCACGGGCACACTACGAACAGCCAGAGGCATGTCATGGACGCTACTTGTTCACCCGCGGCGTGATCTGGACCTCCCCGAGGAGGCACGGCTCTCCCAGGATCGTGGCCCCGCCGCCCCCGGCTGGGGAAGGAACACGTGGCCCAGCCGCCCCCGGCTGGGGAAAGAACTCCCCCGAGGGCGGGGGTGCCACGGGGGTGCCACAGGTGTCGATGACGACCGCGTAGACCTTGCACGTCCCAGCGGGCAGACCCGCCAGGCGAGCGGGGTAGTTGTCCTCGACGATCTGCCCAGGCTTGAGCCGCGATAGCGGCGCGGTCCAGTCGCCTGGGTCGTGACGCGTGTACCAGGGCGTCCCCCTCCGTGGCGTCTGGCCTTCAACACTGAGTTGCAGCGCGAGCATGACGTTCTGCGGGACCTCGCCGGCCACGCGCCACCACGTGGACACCTGAAGAATTCCGCCTTCCACTGCTGACTGCGGCAGGCGCGACGCCAGCAACTCCACTTTCGGAGCCAGCTCTGCCGGCGGAGTGACTCTACGAGCGTCTTCGGGCACTTCCGACACGAGGACTGCATCGGATATGGAAGGTGAGAAGTCAAGAAGGTCAGAAGGTCGGACAGTCTTGTCCTCTTCCACCGGCTCGGAAGAAGCCAGATCGGGCCTGCTTTGAGGGGGAAGAACCTCTTGGCTCGGTTTTTTCCCCGTGGCACCCCCGCCCTCGGGGGTGTTCTTTCCCCAGCCGGGGGCGGCTGGGCTACATGGTGTTTCCCCAGCCGGGGGCGGCTGGGCCATATGGTCTTTCCCCAGCCGGGGGCGGCTGCGCCATGTTGCTCTGGGCCCTGGAATGTCGATCACGCCGACAGGCCGGCCCTCGATGTCTTCCTCGACGATGAGGTCCGTCCCCAAGGCAGAGCACAGATCGCGCATTTCCGCGAGGACTTCGTTCGCTTCCGGCGACCGGGCAAGGACAGTGTGACCCTCCAGGGCCTGCGCGGGAATGACCTCGATCCTGTGGACGCCCTTGGGGGAAAGGTGCAGGCGGAAGAGGGCGCTTCGTCGGCCTTCCGGCTGGAGCTCGCAGTCGAAGAGCAGGTTGCCCATGTCGTAAACGACCGGCTTGCCACCCATCAGCTCGATGCCCTGCAGGCGGTGGGCGGAGTGGCCCAGGATGAGGTCCACGCCGTGATCGAACGCGATGCGAGCCATCTCCCGATGGACCGGCGGCGTGTCGCGGACCCAGTTGTCACCCCAGTGGATCGTGAGGATCAGGAGATCGCAGCGTCCC
The DNA here is from genome assembly GCA_034678485.1 of Sedimentisphaerales bacterium. Classification (GTDB taxonomy): domain Bacteria; phylum Planctomycetota; class Phycisphaerae; order Sedimentisphaerales; family Anaerobacaceae; genus PLanc-01. The sequence continues at coordinate 30,730 of JAXDBU010000071.1, forward strand.
TGAGCCCATTGCCCGAGCCTCTCCATCTCCATTCTGAATGCGTCGAGGTTGTCCTCGTCCACGTGATATGTTCCAGCCCGTCCCTCCTGGGCGCGGAAGTGGGGCATCGTCGTGTCCATGCCCACGAGGGCGACGGAAACCGGACCGACAGAGGAACACCCCCAAGGGCGGGGGTGCCACAGTGGCCCAGCCGCCCCCGGCTGGGGAAAGAACACCCCCGAGGGCGGGGGTGCCACAGGGCTGCCACAGGCGCCGATGCCCACGCAGACCAAGCCGGCCTTGTCACACCACATGGCAGTGTCGGCCACGCTCAGCGGGCCATAGTCGCCGGCGTGATTGTTGGCGGCGGTCACGATGTCGATCCCGGCCTGCGTCAGACAACGGAGCATCTCGGGTCTCGCACGGTAGTAGAAGGGACAGCGTTCCCCCTTGTCGGCGGGCGAGCCGCGGAGCGAGACGCAACATTCGAGATTGCACAGCGCCGCATCGGCGGCCGAGAGAACGGATGCAACGCCCGCGAGGGGCCAGTCGTAGCCGTTGCGTCCGACGAGGTCGTGCTCCCATCGAGCCAGGACCGTGTCGCCGCCTGCGACGAGAACGCCTCGATCCGACGCCGCCTCGTCGCCCTCGGCCCGACGGTTCCTGCGGGCGATCACCTGGGTGTACCGCCGGCTGGACAGTTCGAGGACCTTGAGTTCGAGATGGTACAGGACGGTCTGGCTCTCCTTGCCGGACCGCTCTGTGATGCACAGGGGGACCAGGATGACTTCGGGCGCCATCTCCGCAGGCATGATCCCGCGATCTCCATTCGCGAGGGCCCAGTACTCCCTGCTCCCGGGGCCCTGCTCCTGCATCAGTTGGTCGAAGCGGACCTCGTCGAGGAGCGTGACCGCCATCTTCCGAGAGATCAGATCCTTCAGTGTTGCGTGCAGGGACACGCGCGTGTCGCCCAAGCCGGCGAGAGTCTGGTCCTCCAGAGGCATGACCACGACGGCCTTGCCCTCGCCAACACGGACTGAATCGGCCAGCCGATTCACCACCTCCACCGCGAGGTCCGTCCAGATCTGCGACGAAGGAGCGGTCGTGACGGGTGTCTCCGTCTTCCCGGCTTTCCTGGCCAACTTGAACCGGTCGTCGCCCGTTGCGAGCAGGTCGGCTTCGTTGTTCCTGAACCACGAACGGAAGCGGAAGAGATGGCGGCTGTTGTCCAGAGCCGCTGTCGCCAGTTCCACACTGTCGCACAGCTCTCGGATGGATTCCTCACGCAGTCCACCAGCCTCGGGCAAGGTCGCGGCCCGACGGAGGCACTCATTCCGGCCGGAGGCGGCCAACGCGCGAATCATCTTCAGACGGTTGTCCGCACCGGCCTTCTCCCAGCGGAGCAGGGCGCATTCCAGGAGGTCCGCCGGCGGCGGGGTCTGTCCCCCCTCCAGGAACCAGGCATACGCCGCGTCGACCTGCGTCTCGGGCCGGAACTCGAACCAGCGGGTGCGATGGTCCTCCTGGAGGCCCGGATCGTCCCCTTCCACGCGGAGCTTGGCGCGGTATTCCCAGCCGAGTGAATCGTCCTCGCCTCCCGCCTGGCGGCACCAGACCATCGCATCATTGTAGACCCGCCCGAAGTGACTCCTCTTGCCACGGATCGGATTGGCGTCTCGCGAGCAGTCGGCGGGGAACCAGCCGTAGCCGGTCAGGAAGACCTCGGTCCATCGATGGAAGACGCAATCCGTCGTGGGCAGGTCGCGGAACCCGCTGCTGGTGCCCCCCGCGCTCCGCGTCGGCAGGCCGGCCAGCCGACACAGGCTGCTGAGGACGTAGTTGTATTCGCTGCACGAGCCCGTCCCGCGAGCGAGCACCACCGCGGCGGCGTCCCACTTGCTGTCGCGGACGTAGCGGATCTTGCCGATGATGTAGTCGTGGATCCTCGTCAGCTTGTCGAGATCGCTCGTCGCATCCCGCGTCAGATCCGCAGCGATCCTGCGCATCGACTCGTCATCCATCGAGTAGTTCGTCTCGGGCTTCAGATACCGCTGTCTCTGCTCGGGCGTGAGGACCGGGGCGTTCGGGTCCGCCGACTGTCCCGCGTTCCATCGCATGTTCCGCAGGGTAACGCCGACGACGAAGCCGAGGTCGATCCAGCCGCCGGGTTCGAGACCGTCGAACGAGTAGTGGGCCAGCTTCTGGCCGTGTACGTCGGTGAAGACGCGTTGCTGTCCCCGCTCCGAGAGGTGCAGGTAGTGGATCTCCTGGCGGGGGGACTCCAGCGGAAGGGGCATGAAGACGTCGATCTTGCCGGCGGCCTTCGATGTGGTGTTCATGACCCGGTACTCGTACTTGATCGTGCGTTGAATGGGCGCCCAGGCGGTTTCCCTGCCCGCCGCAACCTGCGGCTTGTTCTGGGGGGCCATCGAGTCGATCATTGCCAGGATGGACTCCCAGACTTTGACGCCGCTGTCGGAGTTGGTCATGATGACGCAGCCCGACCGGCGCTTCGGATCGAAACGGCAAGTGCATCGAAAGCCCGTCCCGTTGCTGCCGCTGTGACAGACCTCTGTGGCACCCCCGCCCTCGGGGGAGTTCTTTCCCCAGGCGGGGGCGGCTGGGCGGGCGATCACCCATCCGAGCGAGCGCCGCGAGTGGTCATCGCCCTGCTCGGGCTCAACCTGCAGGGTCGTCATCCCCTCGAGCGTCTCGGCCTTGAGCGAATAAGGCGCGGAGCGGTCCGGCTTCATCATCTCGATCAGGAACAGCGCGTAGTCTGTGGGCGTGGTGTAGAGAGAGAACGCGGCATTGCCCAGGTCGTAGAATCGACGCGACGGCTTGAGGTTCCCGTCCTTGTCGTGCCCGCCGGCGTAGTTGTTTTCCAGAGATGGACGCCAGACGTAGCTGCTTCGCGTCATGTTCAAAGGCCCGAGCAACGCCTGGTCCATCCAGACATCGACGGATTGTCCCGTCAGATGCGCGATCACGGTTTGCAGATACGTGTAGCCTTCGCCCGAGTAGGTGAACCGCGTCCCCGGCTCGTGCAGCACCTTCAGGGGTCCACCCTTCCGCCAGCCGCCCTCGCGCCAATTGGGCAATCCGGTCCGGTGAAGCAGGACCATCCGGCCGGTGATCTGTTTGGCCAAGGGCTGGTCGGGCAGATAGGGCTCGGAGAGATAGCTGTCCAGCGGACGATCGAGGTCGAAGCGACCCTCCTCGACCAGCTTGAGGACCGCGTAGGAGAAGACACACTTGCTCATTGATGCGGCCTCGAAAACCGTCTCGCCATCTACCTTCTCGGGCTTGCCCGCCGTACGGACGCCGAAAACGCCTTTCCAGGCGATCCGACCGTCGCGGATCAACACCATGGACAGGCCGGGCACGTGTTCGGTCTCCATCAGTTGTGGAATCCTGGCCTCCAGCACGTCGATGAGCTGTTCCGTCTCCTGGGCGCTGAGCACATTTGCGGCAACCTGCAACGCCAGGACGACTATTGTGATGCGAGCGAACGTGGGCATACGAATCCATCCCTCTGAGTGGTTCCCTATGATAGCGGAATCCTCGCGCACAGGGAACCCGGCCGATGCGCGAGGTCCAGACATTCACGCGACAGCCATATTGCGGGCGCACCAGGACAACAGCACATGGATTGCCCACACCCGCGCCCACGTTACCCCCGGCGCTGCGCCGAGGAATTTGTGCCAGAGAATCCGGCAATTCGCCATGTGGAGCCCGAGGGCATTGTCCTCCGGGAAGCTGTGGAGCAGCTCGTCGATCTGGGCACGGAGTCTCTGTCGCAGCCACAGGTCCCAGGGAAGCATGAATCCCATCTTCGGACGCTGCCAGATCTCCCTGGGGAGCAGATCGCCCACCGCCTGCACCAACAGGGGTTTGGGGACGTGGCGGTCTCGCTTCATTCCGGACTCCACGCCGAAGACGAAGTCGGCAATATGGTGATCGAGAAACGGAACGCGGACCTCCAGGCCGTGCGACATGCTCATGAAGTCCCCATCGCGCAGAAGCGTGTTGGCCATGAACAGGCGCAGTTCGAGGACCGACAGACTGCCGAATGCATCGAGATCGCGGATCTGGGTATTCAAGTCCTCCACGACTTCGATGGGTACTCCATTGACGAGCCCGGATTCGTCGCGAGCACGAAGAAGGCGGTCACGACCGGGCGGAGTGAACAACTGACGGAACACCAGAAAGCAGGCCAACATGTCCGGGTCGGATCGAACACACTGGGCGACCTTCGACCCGATCCATCGCTGTCGAAGGAATAGATCGACGAGGTTTGCGCCGCCCGATCTGAGAGTTCGAGGGAGGTACTTCAACACGGACTGCACGCCGAGTATCCTCGGGACCCGGCGGAAGGACGGGTACCCGCCGAAGACCTCGTCGCCGCCTTGTCCCGATAGAACCACCTTGATGCCCGCCTGACGCACGGCCTGCGAAATCGCGTAGACGTTGATCCCATCGATGGTGGGTTGGTCCATCGCCTGCAGGGCCTGCGGCAGGAAGGCCGCGAGATCTTCGTCACGGATGCGGATCCGAGTGTGGTTTCGGCAATAGCGTTTCGCAATCAGATCGGAGTACTCCGCCTCCGAGAACCCCTCCTCGGAGAAACTGACGGAGAAAGACCGGAGCGAACTGTCGCGACGATGGTTCGCGAGGGCCCCGATGACGCTGGAATCGATTCCGCCGCTGAGGAACAGGCCGACCGGCACGTCGCTGACCAGGTGCTGCGTGACGCTGTCGGCAAGGATCTCTCGCATCCGTTCGAGGGTCCGCTGTGGCGAGTCGCAGCATTCTCTCGCGGGCGGCCGTGCGGGTC
>JAXDBU010000072.1:0-2638 GCA_034678485.1 Sedimentisphaerales bacterium
TAATCGACCACGCCCATAGGGCGTGGCTTTAGGAAGGCCCGCCCGAGCGGGCCCGGCGCATCGTGAAGCCCCCGTTGGGGGCGATCACAGAAGGAAGGCCCCGCTGGGGCCGTATGTCATGGGTTTACTTCAGATCCAGTTCGCCCTGTCCGGACTCCAGTTTTTCCTGTTCGCGAATGTTTTGGCGAATGCGCTGTTCATCCAATCCCACGGTGCTGACGCAATAACCGGTGGCCCAGAAATGCAGCCCGGTCATCCGCCGTTCGTACAACAAGTCGCGATGGATTCGCACCGCGCTCTTGCCTTTGAGGAACCCGACCGTATGGGCCACACTGTATTTCGGCGGAATGCTCAGACACATGTGAATGTGGTCGGGCATGCAATGCCCTTCCAGCAACTCGACGCCCCTCTGCTCGCACAACTGCCGCAGAATCCTCCCAATCCGATGCCGGACCCGGCCATACAGTACTTTTCGCCGATACTCTGGTATAATCACCACCTGATACTTGCACTCCCATCGAACGTGGGCCAGACTTTGCCATTCATGCATGGTTTCGGTTCTCCTTCCTGCCCCACGGGGCCTTCCCGGAAGGAGGGCCTACCATGCTCTCCCGCGTTACGATACACCACGGACCGCTCGAAGCTCTTCGGGTCACACGGCCAGAGGCCGTGGGTTTAGCGGCGAGCTAATTCACAAGAACCAGGGCGGGCTTTTTCAGATCGACCCGCAGACCTACCCCCCTGCCATGACATGCCTGGTTGAGAACCGCCGGCCCGGCAGTGAGGAATACGACACGTACTGGCGAAGGCCAACTCATCTGTTCATCGATGCGGCCGGCCGGGTCGTCCTCGTAGACGCCGGCAGCACCTGAACGAGCAAGGAGCCTGTCTATGCGGGCGCGCGACGCCGCAGCCAATACTCCTTGCAGCGAGTCACGACGTCAATCATCGACGGAGGCATCTTCGTCTCCGACCCGGATGGCCGATTCGAGGATCTCACCTTCAAGACCCCCGAGGAGAGCTCGGGACCGATGCGCCGTCCCACAGGGGCCGCGCAGTGGTCCGACGACACGTACATCGTCGCCGATCCGGAGATGCACGTCGAAGGCATCAACGGCACCGGCGGACTGCTGCTGCTGAAGCTCGACGGCTCGCGCCAGGCAAGATGGCCGTTTGGCTGCCGTATCCAACCCGTCGGCGTCGCCATCCTGCGAGGCGCCGGCACGCCTACCCAGGCCGCACCTGTCAGACCGTTCCGGATCGAGGACCTTGCGGGTGTCCACACCGCCAGAAGGATCGCCCGCATCGAACGCGTCTCCTGGTAATGCAAGCCAGCGAACACGAACGACCCGGTGATCGGAATCGGAATGGGCTGGGATGTGCAGCCCCGCGACAAGGCGGAGGCCAAACTGCGATCCATATTCGAAGGCGCGCGGTGGGCCATCGCGGCCAACGGGACGCTCGGCTTCTGTGCCAATGGCGTCGATCCGCAGGCCGAGGGGACTCCGCCGGTCATGAACGGCAAAGTGACCGCGACCGGCCAACTTCTTACGGCTCTGGCGCACTATCGCGGCAAGAGCATGTTCGATACCCAGGTCGGCTCCGTGGACGCTCGCCTGCGCAGCGGCGACGAACCGGGCACGATCGAGATGGACGTGACGATCAACGTCTTCACCAAGACCGAGCGGCTCAAGGGCGCCTTCACCCAGACAATGCCCGTCAAGTAGGATCGGCAGGTCCCCTGCCGATGTAGTCTCCTACCACATCGGGTCCCAAACCGGCAGCTTCTCGGCCGGCAGTTCGAGGATTCTGCGCACCTCGTCGGGCACATAGTCGCGATGCACGATGATGTTGTAGACGTTGTCGACGAACCAATCGTCGTACATGGTCCAGAGTCCGCCGCTGCCTCGGTCGCTGCCCCAACTGTTCTCCACAAGCCACTTGACCGGCCGGCCGTCCGCCAGGTCGACGCCGATGAATGCCATGCCGTGATTGATCGTGCTGTCGCGGAACAACAGCCGCTCGGTCTTGTCCAGGCTCATGTCGAGGGCATAGATGGACTCGTAGTCGTACAGATTGCGGGCCATGATGCCGGCCTTGCTGTCCTGGTCGGGCGAGACGTCGGCCGCGAAATACACCGGCTTGTTGTCCAGCAGCACCTTGACGACGAGGTCTTTGAGCGTCTGAAGGTCCACGTTGGCGTAGTGGGCGTTCTGCCCATCGTAGAGGTTCTTGGTCAGTTGGACTTCGTAATGGCCGCCTTTGGGCCGGATCGGGTCGTCCGCGACGTTGACGTACTGGCTCAGGTCCAGGCCGACGAACTCGCTGTAGAACGCCTGGGGCGTGAAGATGCGAAGCTCGCTCCAGTCCTGTTCCACGTCGTAGTCATCCTGCGGCTCTTCGGCCGCTTCGTCTTCCTCTTTCTCCTCGTCCCGGGCTTCGTCCCCATCCTCGCTTTCGTCCTCTTCCTTGTCGGCCTGCTTCTTGTCTTCCTTATCGCCTTTGTCCTTGGCCTTGTGGCGCCACGCGAATTCCTGGGGCGGCTCTCCCAGATTCAGGACCAGCACGCGGTACACCTCCGCGAGCATCCCGGGCTTGGCCTCGCGCATCTTGCGGACCGAGCCGGTCTCCTTGTAGA
>JAXDBU010000073.1:0-98081 GCA_034678485.1 Sedimentisphaerales bacterium
ACACAGGCCAGTACAACATCACATTCCTGAATCTGGAAGGTTGTTCCTGGCCGAGTATCTCCTGCAACGAGACCCTCTCCGGGTCCATCGACGCGAAATCAGACATGGAGGTCTGGCAGTTCTCAGCTTCGGCGGGAGACCATGTTCTCGTCAGCGTTGTCAAGACCTCAGGGTCCCTCTATCCTCACATCCTTGTCTATGCGCCCGACGGCAACCTGGAAGCATCGGTCAATCTCAAGTTCGACCAGGAGATACGCCAGACGGGAACCCATACGGTCGTGATCTACGACGGAGACGCGGACTACAGCGACATCTCACTCGATGATACCGGCGGGTACAGGATCTCCCTGACGTGCAGCAGCAGCAAGCCCGATCTCAGCATCAGCAGTCTGACGGTATCCCGGAACCCCGTTGTGCGGTGCGGGGGCGACGCGACGGTCGGTTGGACGGTCAAGAACGCCGGAGGGGCGACCGCCACGCCGACGGGGTATTCGCTCAGGGTACGCCTTTCGACCGATTGCACCTATGATGAATCGGATACCCTCATCGGCCAGACTCCGATCAATGTGGAACTGCTGGCGGGTGAGACTGTCTCCGGCACGTATGCACTGGACCCGAACAGCCTTGCACCGGGAGATTACTACCTCGTCGCGATGGTCGATGTTGGGAACACAGTCTCCGAATCATCGGAAGACAATAACGTCTGGGAGTGCACACCAGTCACAATCTCCCTGCCGTCCTTGCCGTGCGGGCTGACAGTCTCATCTGGTGAAGGCGGCGCCGTAGAATCGCCGGGCGAGGGTACGTTCACCTATCCCTGCGGCTCAACCGTGTCCCTCAAGGCGGTCCCCGATTCCGGCTACAAGTTCGATCGCTGGACCGGCCCCGTGGAGGACCCGACGAACCCGATAACCACCATATCGCTGATCGTCAGCAATCCGCTGGCCTGCTCCGGCGTCGACTACACGGTGGTGGCAAACTTCGAAGAGCAGAACAAGCCGCTGGAAGTGCAGACCGTCGAAGCGACAGACATCACACCTAAGACCGCTCTGCTTCACGGCCAGATCGTCGAAGATGGAGGCGCGCCCTGCGAATACCGCTTCCGCTACTGGAAGGCGGGGAACGCACAGAAGTACGAAACCGCCTGGGCCTCCGGCGGCCAGACAGGCATGGACTTCAGCATGTTCATCGCGGAGTTGAGTCCCGCAACGACGTACGAGTTCTGGGCGGAGGCCCGGAATTCGGGTGTCTTCACGACAGGCGATGTGCTGAGTTTCACGACGCCCGTGCGACTGACGGTCTCAGCGAGCGAGGGCGGCACGGTCGTGCACCCGGGGATCGGCGTCTTCGAGTACTCCGAGCCCAATGAGGTGAGGATCGTCGCGGAGGTCACGGACCCGAACTACTACTTCTGGACCTGGACCGGCAGCGCCGCGGAGGGCGGCAAGGTTGACGATATTGCATCCTCCGATACGACGGTCCTCGTGGACGCGGACGACATGCTGCACGCGGCGTTCCTGGAGCGGGTCATCAAGCTGCGGGACGATCTCGATGGGGCGCCCTGCCGGGGCAGCGAACTGAGCACATCGCAATTCTGGGATTTCAACGACACCGATCAGACGGACTCGCTGCGGGACGTTTACGACCTATCGGGTCCTGCTCCGACGGGACTCGATCCTCTGCCCGGCACGCACATCGAGTGCGCGGACCCGTCGTCCCAGGCGAAGGAACGATGGTGGGCGGACGACGTGCACTGGGAATCGGGTCGCGAGGGTCTGCTGAGCGTGAGCGGATTGCGCGTTTCGATCAACGTCTGGAACTCCAGTGAAACGAGGACAACCGTGCGACTGCAACTCGTCTGGCACGAAGCGGACGAGAGCGACAGCGACCTCTTCCCGGCGGACACGCCGAAGTCGCCCGTTCTCACGGACATCGAGCCAACGCCGGCGGAGTCCCCTCTCCTGCTGGACGAGGTGGATCTGGGCGCCGGCTGGCGTCACAGCACCTACGTGTGGCAAGTCGCTCCCAGCCCGGAGACCATTTCGTTCACACTCCGAGGACGCATCGTCATGGATGTGCTGATCGCCGAGACCTGCACGGAGGACAATCCACTGATTCACGTCGATGACGACGCCGCACACGATCCGGGACCGGGCGACATAGCCGTCAGCGATGCGTTGGAGGACGGCACGCCGGAGCATCCGTTCGACTCGGTCCAGGAGGGAATCGACGCCGCACAGGATGGCGACACAGTCCTTGTGCACGATGGACGCTACGTGGAGACCGTCGTCCTGTCGGACAAGGCCATCACGGTGACCGGCCAGTGGCTCCAGGACACGGGTGTGCGGGCTCCCTCCATCCTCGACGCCAACGGACTGAGCCCGGTCGTGCGTTTCGTCGGCGGCAAAGGCAGGCAGTGCGTCGTGGCCGGACTGACGATCCTGGGCGGCAAAGGGCCCACCGACGCCGCCATTGTCTGCGAGCGGGCGGAACCGGTCATTTCCAACTGCCTGGTCTGCGGAAACATGGCGATGGATGAGGACGGCGCCGTCATCAACTGCATAGAGAGCAAGCCGAGCTTCGTCAACTGCACAGTCTCAGGAAACCGCGCCGGCGCCTATGGCAGCGTATGGAGACTTCGCGACAGCGATCTGTCGGTGACCAACTCCATCATTTGGGTGAACACGGGGTCCGCATGGCAGATCGTGTCGGGTTCCGCCCCTCGGATCGCGTACAGCGACCTCGACCGCGACGGGTCCGGCCAGGGCATGCTGAATTCGGATCCGTGTTTCGTGGAGCCGGGCCACTGGGACGACGCCGGCACACTCGATGATCTCGCGGACGACCTCTGGACAGAAGGCGACTATCACCTGCAGAGTCGCCAGGGTCGGTTCGAGATCGAGACCGGCGTCTGGAGGCTCGACGATCTGGACAGCCCCTGCATCGACGCGGGCAATCCGCTGTCCATTTGGCAGAACGAGCCCTCGCCCAACGGGGCCCGAATCAACCTGGGCACGTACGGAGGCACGGGACAGGCCAGCAAATCCACCGCGGCCGGTTTCTAAAGACAACGACAGACAAGGTGGCCTGAATTCACGGATGTCACGCGCGTTCCCCGGGCGCCCATCCGGCATGAGGGTTCTGTGCGACGCCGGGAGTCGGGATTGCTGCATCGCTGCGTTCCCTTTGACGACATCCGCGGTATTCGCCCAGGAGCTTCACGTTTGGCTTGGACAGGACCCGCTTCTGACGCACCCCCATCGAGCTCGATGCACAGAAAACCGATGAGTTTGCAGGGAATCTGCCGTCACGCGGCTGAAAATGGCGCATGATTTAGGCAGGGGGGAGAGGATGGAGGTGGGGGAATGAACCGAACGACCACGAGCGTTGTCGAGCGATTGGATGGGTCGGCGAATGGGCCGCCGGGGGAGGCGCCGGAAGCGAACGATTCCCGGACCTCGCTGAGACGGTGCCTTCTGGATACGGTCATTCCGGCGATCGCGCTGCTGTCCATGTCCGTGCTGACGATCACCATGATCGTGGTGATCGTGACCGCGGTCGCCCACACCGGATGGCTGACGCCGCCGACGTATGTGAGCGTCGATCCCTGGTCGAGCGTGTACTCGGATTCAGATGCACGACAAGAGAATCACCAACAGAAGTTGGACCCAGCCATTGCCGGCGACGGTTCATCCAGGCCCGAGGCCGATGCAGGCTATGTCGCCGCTCAACTCCCGGAATAGGCACAACTCGAGAACCTGCTGAGTACGGGAGACTGCGGCGGGCAGCCTTCTCTTCGTCGTCGGTCTCATGCCGACCGGGTCGGCGAGTCTGCATGGGCACGCCGTACACGCTGTCTTCACTGCCTGAGGACCGCGTCGGCGCCCAATCTCGCGGCCCGGCGGCGCTGGCCCTCCTGGAGCAGACGCTTGCGGAGGCGGATCGAGCTCGGGCAGATTTCAACCAGCTCGTCGTGCTGCACGTACTCCAGGTGGGCCTCCAGGCTCATGATACGGGCCGGGCGGATTCGGGCGGCGTCGTCCTTCGACGATGTCCGCATATTCGACATCTGCTTGGCCCTCGTCGCGTTGACGACGACGTCGTTGTCCTTGCAGTGTTCGCCGACGACCTGGCCCTCGTAGACCCGGTCGCCCGGTCGGACGAAGAAGAAGCCCCGCTCATAGAGGGCATCAAGCGCGTACGCGGTGACGGTCCCCGTCTCGCTGGCGATCAGGACGCCCGCCTGGCGGTCCGGGATCGAGCCGCGCATGGGCTCGTACTGCTCGAACGTGTGGTGCATGATCGCCCGACCCTGCGTGGCGGTCAGGATGCGTGCGTTCAGGCCGAAGAGCCCGCGCGACGGGATCATGAACTCCATGTGGACGTAGTCGCTGGCGCCGCTCTTGCTGTCCATCTTGAGCATTTCGCTGCGGCGGGTGCCGATCAGGCTCATCACGGCGTTCTGGCAATCCGCCGGACACTCGATGACCAGGCGCTCGATGGGCTCCTGGCGGATGCCGTCGATCATCCGGACGATCACCTGCGGCTTGCCCACGCAGACCTCGAAGTCCTCGCGGCGCATGTTCTCCAGCAGGATGCCCAGGTGCATCAGTCCCCGGCCGGAGACGATGAACTCGTCGGCGGTCTGCCCGGGCTCGACGCGAAGGGCGACGTTCGTCTGGAGCTCCTTGTCCAGGCGGTCCCGCAGGTGCAGCGAGGTGACGTATTTGCCGTCCTGGCCGGCGAACGGGCCATTGTTGACCTGGAACGTCATGCTCATCGTCGGCTCATCGATCGCCACGATGGGCAGCGCGCTGGGCTGATCCGGGCAGGCGACCGTATCGCCGATGTCCACCGGATCCAGACCGGCCACGGCGCAGATGTCGCCGGCTTCCACCTCCTCGGCCCGCTTTTTGCTCAGACGCTCGTATTCGTACAACTGGACGACTTTCTGCTGCGTGTGGCGGCCGTGCTTGTCGATCACGGTCACCGGCTGGCCCTGGACCATCCGTCCGGCGAACACCTTGCCGATCGCGACACGCCCGACGTAGTCGGAGTACTCCAGCGAGGTAACCAGCATCTGGAGCGGCCTGTCCGGATCGACCTTTGGCGCCGGGATGGAATGGATGATCGCGTCGTACACCGGCTGGAGATTCCCGTTCGGGCGAGACAGATCCGTCGTCGCCCACCCTTCCTTCGCGGAGGCGAAGATCACCGGGAAATCCAGGGAGTCATCGGACGCCTCCAGCTCGACGAACAGATCGAAGACCTCGTTGACCACGTCGTCGGGCCGCGAGTTGGGACGGTCCACCTTGTTGACGACAAGAATCGGCTTGAGCTTGTGCGCCAGGGCCTTGCTCAGGACGAACCGCGTCTGGGGCATCGGTCCGTCGAAGGCGTCGACGACGAGCAGGACGCCGTCGGTCATCTTCAGAACGCGCTCGACCTCGCCGCCGAAGTCGGCATGGCCCGGCGTATCGACAATATTGATCTTGTATTCCTGGCCCGTCTTGTCGGTGTACTGGATCGCACAGTTCTTGCTCAGGATCGTGATGCCGCGCTCGCGTTCGAGCGGGTTGGAGTCCATGATCAGGTTGTGCTCGGCGCCGGCCAGCTTCTCCAGCTCCTCGTCACGGAACATGCCCGACTGGTAGAGAAGCTGATCGACGAGCGTCGTCTTGCCATGATCGACGTGTGCAATGATCGCCACGTTGCGTATTGTCTGTGCGTACATCGTACTCCTTCGAGCGAATGTATCAGGGAAGCCGTGACCCGGCAACCGCGCATACGCAGTACAGGATGCGGCGTTGCCCTGTTCACGTGCCGTGAGGGGCTTTGTACCCCCGGCTGATGCTGAACCCGGTTATCGTGTGCATTATACAGATCGTCGGGCGTCTTGAAAAGCACAATCCCACGGTTCCTCGTACCGTCATGCACCTCTGAAAGCGTGGCGGTAGCCATCCCTGGATCGCGGCCACTCCCCCGTCCTGTCATTCCCGCGTCAAGCAGGAATGACAGGGTCGATTCTCAGGGCTTGAGAGAAATGGTTGTGCTCCCATCTTCCAGCGGCAAGGCATTAGGGATCAGCTCGCCAATCGTACGTAAGGCCCTTGCCCAAAAGTGATTATGAAATCTCCGCTATTTTACGCATTTTCTCCATTCTTCTCGCTTGACTCTTACTACGTTTGTAGTAACATGTGCTATAGTTGTAGTAAGGAGGTACACCGATGCGACTGACAGACGCGGAATGGCAGGTCATGAATTGCCTCTGGGAGAAGCACCCGGCGACGGCGCGAGGGATCGCCGGGCGTCTGCCCCCGGAGGTCAAATGGGCGTACACCACGATCCGCACGCTACTGGCCAGGCTTGTGGAGAAGGGCGCCGTCCGAGAATACAAGGAGGGGAACACCAGCCTATACGAGCCGATCCTCAGTCGCGAGAACGCCCGCCGCAGCGCGCTGAAAACCCTGGTCAACCAGGCGTTCGACGGCGCCTACGGCCCGCTGATGCACTTCCTGCTCAGTGACCCTGCACTGACGCCCAGGCAGCGCCAGGCACTGGAAGAAGCAGTCAAAGAACAACCCGAGAAAAGAGGAGGGGACTCAAATGACAGAGATACTCAATAGAATCGCAGGCACTTGGCTCGACTGGCAGTGGGCTATGCTGTGGCAGACGGCGGTCCTGGTCGGCATCGTCGCGGTCGCCGACCGCTTGGTTCGCAAATGGGCTTGGCCGCAACTGCGGTATACGCTGTGGCTCTTGGTCTTCGTCAAGCTCGTCTTGCCGCCGACCGTGGCGTCGCCGGCGAGCCTGACGTCGCAGGTCCCGGCATTGGCGCAGCAGGCGATGGAGGCGGGCAGACAAGCGCAGTTCCCCCCTGCCGACAGTCGCACGACGGGGGTGATTCCGGCTCTTGCGGCCTCCCAGGCGCCATCCGGCGCGGAATCGCTCGCGGCCAATCCCCCGCGAGTGTCGCGATTGCAGACTCAACCCGTCCAGACCAAGCCCAAGCCTCTATCCTGGACGGTCTGTGCGATGGGCGTTTGGCTGGTTGGAGTGGTCGTGTTGGCGACGGGCCTGCACATCCGCCTGCGCCGGCTGGCGAAAGAACACACGGTGTCACAACCCCAGAATGTGCCGGACTGGTTCGACGGTCTCGTTGAACAGACCGCTTCGGAACTCGGATTGAGACGAGCGAAGTGAAGACCGGATTGTCAAACCCGTACGAATTTGCTCTGCGTTATGAGAATCTGCCCGAGGGCACCTCGGGCAGTGTGGGAGTTGCACCCGGGGGCAGCAGTTCTGGCGGAACCATTCCCGAGACGCGTGGTGCATTCAAACCGCACGAGGGTGATAGATCTGTGAACGGCGTGACGAAGATCCTCGTCGCCCAGGAGCCCCAGATCGAGACAGTCACCGTGAGAGTGGATTTGGCAACCGCTGACTGGGTGACGGAGGAGTCAGAGGCCCTCTACCGCAGATCCTCCGACGGATGGAATTCCGACATGCGGTTCAGTCTAACACTCGACGCCATCGTCGTCAGTTCCGTGCCCCACCAGCAAGGGGGCACAACCTACACCATGCTTTTCTACACGGTGGGCAACCCCAGCGAACAGGTATACGACGTTCGATTGACCGCCGTGGACATCAACGGTGTGGAACACGTCCCCACGTTCCAGGGCGGCGGATGGGCTTCCAGTGGAGGCAAGACCCTCGCGAGGATCAGGCCGGAGTACAATCTGACGCTGGAAGACATCACTACGTTCAACATGCAGGTGCGTGCCCGCACGCGCGTCGAGTTCAGAAACGTGTCTCTCCATCCGAGCGAGCATCGGAATGTGGAGGTTGTCGCCGCCGAAGCAACGCGACCTGCATCTGCCAAGAGACGGATCGATACCCCGGAAGGGTTCGCCAGCAACCGTGATTACTCCGCACAGACGCTGCAGGCACTCCATTTGGCCTGCGTGAACTACCTAACCGCGCATCCCGGCAGTGGACTGCCGAAGAAGCAGTGGTTGCTGAAGTTCCGATTCCCCAATCAGATCCTCTACGACGGAGAGTACCAGGACGCATACGTAAGCTATGTGCAGTACGTCACGTGCACAGGATACTTCCGGTCCGGCGGATTCCCGTCGCTGAAGCGCGAGGACTTCGAGTCGAGCGACGCGAGTCACACGCCGATCCTGTACTGCACGATGCTGCTCGAACAAGAGAATGGCAAGGGCACGAACGTCCTCTATGGGGACGGGCACATCGAATACGTCACGGCCGACCAGCTCGACAGGCTCAAAGCCGCGGCCACCGCATCGATGGACGAAACGCGATAGCCGGGACATGGTCCACGGGGGTGACGAGCGACAACGCGGTCACACCCGTTGGAGGCCCCAAAGGCGCGAGACTCCCCGCGCAGGCCACTCCTCGGGCCTGTACAACGATTGGGCCCATCACATCAGGGGCGGCGTAGTCAGGGTCGCCGTCGAAGGATCCGTGGTGCGTGGTACGCACCCTACTACTACTACGCCGTCCATGTTGATTTGGTGGGTAGCGTACCGGCGTATGGCCTGTTTGGAGTCCCGCGTTTACGCGGTCTTGCTCCAAAGCGATGGAGAATCATGGGCAAGATGCCCATGCTACGGGTGCGCCAGTCGCGGCAGGACCAGGGCGATGTCCGGGATCAGGATCAGCAGGATCGCCACAACGGCCAAGGCAATCAGGAACGGGATAGCCCCGCGGAAGATCGACTCCAGGGGCACGTCCCGCTCGATCCCGCTGACGACGTAAACGCACACCCCCACCGGCGGCGTAATCGTGCCCATCTGCGTCACGAGCACGATCATCACGCCGAACCAGATCGGATCGAAGCCCAGGTTCGTCACCACCGGGTAGAAGATCGGGATCGTCAGAAGAACCAGAGCCAGCGCGTCCACGAAACAGCCCGCGATGAGGTAAAAGCCTGTGATTAGGATCATGATCGCCCAGGCGGGCAGAGGCAGGCCCCCGAGCCAGTTGGCTGTCGCGAACGGGATTTGCGTCACCGCCAGGAAGTGCCCGAAGACCTTCGCGCCGGCCACGATAATCATCACCATGACCGAGGTCCGCAGCGTCTCCTTGAGCGACTGCACGAACATGCGGAAACCAAGCTTGCGCCGAATGACGGTGATGGCGAGGGTGCCCGCGGCCCCGATGGCGGCCCCCTCGGTCGGGGTGAAGATCCCCATGAACATGCCGCCCATGACGGCCAGGAACAGCAGCATCGTCTCCCAGGCCCCGCGAAGAGAGAGGACTTTGGCCTTCCATGAGGACGAGGGCGCGGCCGGCCCGAGTTCCGGGCGGCGTTTGCACTGGAGGTAGATCACGGCGCAGAACAGCAGCGCCGTCACAATCCCCGGCAGGATTCCCGCTATGAATAGACTGCCGATCGACTGCTCGGTCATGATCGCGTAGACGATGAAGACGACGCTGGGCGGGATCATCATGCCGATGGTCCCGCCGGAGGCGACGGCCCCGCAGGCCAGCTCCATGCTGTACTTGTACCGCTTCATCTCGGGCAGCGCCACCAGGGCCATCGTCGCCGACGTGGCGGGACCGGACCCGCAGATCGCGCCGAACGCCGTGCAGGCGCCGACCGTCGCCATCGCCAGTCCGCCCGGCAGCGGACCCAGCCAGTGGTACGCCGCATCGAACAGGCGCCGGCTGATCCCGCCGTGAAACGCGATCTGGCCCATGAGCACGAACAGCGGGATCACCGTCAGGCTGTAGGAGGCGAAGGTGTTGTACAGATCCATCGTCATCATGCTCACAGCCGCGTGCGGGTTCACCACCCAGGCGAAGCCCACGAACCCCACCACCGCCATGGCGAACGCCACCGGCATGCTGCTGCACAACAGCACGACCAATGCGATGCAACCCACGATGCCGATCTGTTCGTTCGTCACGGCTTCATCAGCTCCTTCCCGGGGTGCATCAGGTGGTACAAGATGACCAGGACCATCACGCCGGTGCACAGGGCCAGCCACCAGGCCAGCCAGAAGACCGGCCATCCGAGCGTCGGGGTCCCCTGCCCGCTGGCCCGCAGCTCGACTCCGTAGTGGACGAACCGCCAGGTCAGAAAGGCGAACATGGAAACGGTGATCAGGCGAGCGACGGTATCGACGAGGATGCGCCCGCGGCGTGAGAGCCTCTGCCAGAAGAACTCGATGGCGACATGGCCCTTGCAGCCGGTGGTGTAGGGCAGCCCGCCGGCGATGACGATGGCCCCGAGCAGCTCGACGATGTCATACGCGCCCTTGATGGGCCGGCTGAACAGCCACCGGCCCACCACATCCACGCAGGTCACCGCGATCATCGCTACGACGGCCACTCCTGCCACGATACCGAGGGCCGAGACGACCCGGCGCAACGAGGACACGTAGCAGGCGTATGCGCCGCCAACAGCAGGGGTTTGATTGGGAGCCGGCATCAGCTATTGCACCGTCTGAGAGTACTTCACAACCAGGTCCTGGACATCCTTGAGAAACTGTTCGCCGGGCAGCCCTTTGGCCCTCGCGGCCTCGACGTAGGCGGCCAGCACAGGCTCCACCGCCTTCTTCCACTGCTGCTGCTCCTCAGCCGACAGCGTAATCATCTCTCGCGCCGGCTGCAAGCTCGTGACGAACGCCCGACCATCCGCATCCGCCTGGTCCCAGGCCTTGCCGTGTTTGGCCACCCATTCGGCGCTGACCTCAGTGATGGTCTTCTGAACATCGGCGGGCAGCTTTTCCCACTTGCCTTTGTTCATGACGACGAACATCGCGGTGGTGTAGCCGACCGCGGTGGCATCCGTCACGGAGCTGATGACCTCGCCCTGCTTCCAGCCTTTGAGCGTCTCGATGGGACACAGGGTCGCGTCGACCACGCCCTTGGACAGGGACTCATACGTATCGCCCTGCGGCATGGCTACGGGGGTGCCACCCAAGGCGGTGACGACCTTCTGCGACAGGCCCGTCGCACGGATCTTCAGACCCTTCATGTCCTCCAGGGCCCGGACCGGCTTCTTTGAAGCCAGCAGTCCCGGCCCGTGGGCGTGAATGTACAACACGTGAACGCCGGCCACTTCCTGGGGCTTGTACTTCTCGACCATCTCCGTGGCGATCCGTGTCGCCACAGTGCCGCTCGGGTAACCTAACGGCAGATCCAATCCCTCCAGGAGCGGGAACCGACCCAGCGTGTAGGCGAAGCAGCTCATGCCAATGTCAGAGACGCCGTTGACCACGCCCTCATAGCACTGCGGTGCGGCCGTCAGCGTCCCCCCAGGATAGAGCGTGATCTGTACCTGGCCGTTGGTCCGCTTCTCGATCTCCTTGGCCCACTCGCCTGCCGTGACGGCCTGGATGTGCGTCGGCGGGAAGAAGACGCTGTAGGAGAGCTTGATCGCCTTGGCGGTCGGCGTGGGAGCGGGAGCAGGTGCAGACTGACTCGTCGCATCCGGTGTGGGCGAGGGCTGCTTGGTCTCCCCCCCCTGCTTCCTGCAACCCACCAGGGCGAAACACACGATAGCACTTACGACGAACGCGCCTGTCCAGTACTTTGTGCCTCTGCTCATATGCGGCCTCCTATTCTCTGCCCCTGTGACGAATCTCCCACCAACAGGCCTACGGTCGCCACGCGGTCGCAGGCAAAGTGCAAATTGTACTGGCCGATTCCCCGCAATGCAATCTTCAATGTCGATATTCACATCCGATGCCTACGGGGATCGCCGCGGCCCCCTCATCGGATGTCCACTGCGGCGACGGATAAGGCCGGCAGTGTCGCGGTCTCGCCGTGGAATCGCAGCGGCATCGTCTTCACCCGTTCAGGACGGTCCCAGCCGTTGGTGGCGTCGATCTGCCGGCGGTCCTGCGTATCGCCCACGACCTCGCCTGCGACAACCTTCATGCCGGTCCCGAAATCGCGGAGATCCACCCGGACCTCAACGGGCTCCGTTCGCGTGTTCACCACAAAGAGCGTGATCTGCTTGTGATCGTCCGAGGCACAGGCGGTGACGCTCAGCCAGCCCGGCGTCTCGCAGATCGTCAACGGCACCGGCTGTGTGTGATCGCGGAACAGTTTCATGACGTGGTAGGCCGGGATCTTGTACAAGCCCGATGCGTTGGTCTGGATCGTGCCGCCGCAGAAACTGTTGGCCAGGTTCGAGCGGCAGGCGATGGTCACGATGTCGCTGTTGCGGTGAAGAAGGTTGAGAAACCTCGCCTCGAACAGGGCGCAGTCGAGCGTATACAGCTTGCCCCGACCGAGACCCCAATTGCCTGCGTTGATGTTCCACTCGGTGACAGCCAGACGGACCGTATCCCGGTAGGGAGAGTTACGGACGAGGTTCCGCAGGTCGCGAATGTTGGATTCGACCCACGCGAGGTCCGACGTGTAGTAGTGCGGGCAAAGGAAGCGGATGGAATCGCCGACTCGATCGAGCAGGCCGGCGCTGGGGAAGGAGGTGAAGATCGTCGCCTTCGGATCGGCCTTGTGAATTGCCTGGCAGAAATCGGCGATCTGGCCGGTCACCTCATCGCTGCCGACCTCGTTTCCGAGCTGCCAATACATGACCGCGTAGGGCTCCGGATGCCCGTTCTGTGCCCGTGTCTTCCCCCACCGCGTGTCCACCCCTCCGTTGCAGTACTCCACCAGTTCGCCGGCGCTCTGGGGCCCGTCGGCGAAGCTCATGCAGACAAGCGGCTCGCTGTCCACCGCCCGGCAGAACTGAACGAATTCCTCGATGCCGACATCCCCTGGGTCCCGGCGTCCCCATGGCTGGGTCAGGAACGTCGGGCGCTGGTCCCGGTCGCCAACTTGCTCCTTCCACTTGTAGGCGCCGGGATCGACCGTGGAGCCGCCCCAGCGAAGGATGGGCGGACGCAACGCTCTGATCGTTTCGACCACATCCTTGCGCCACCCGTCGATCTGGTCGGCGGGCATCAACGAGAGCTTGTCCATCCACAGGCTGCCCTCGCCGGCCGCTTCGATCTCGAAGACCGCCCGGTCCGTCGTCCCTGTACAGGTGAGCTTGGTGCGGATCGTCGCCCATTCGCTGCCGATTTGCCCGAGCGGCGCCGAGCCCAACGACATCCACTGCCCGTCGGGAAGGAGGGCCTTGAGCCGGACCGACACATCCAGCCTGGGAGAGGTGCTGCGGAAGTGGCCACAGAACTGGTAGGTCATCCCCTTCGTCACAGCGAGCCGGCTCTGCGGCAATCGCCCCGCCCGCTCCTTCGTTGCGGTCAACCGCGCCGACCTCGCACCGTTCCATGGCTCTTGCGAGCTGTAGTCCCACGTTTCGTTCTCGTCCCAATCGCGATCGCACAAATTCAGCGCGCCCAGGTGATAGGCCCAGTTGGCGGTGGGAAGGACGCCCTCGAAGTCGCGGTTTCCCAGCATTTCGGCCCACATGCCGGGGACAACGTCGTCCAGCAACTCGATGAAGCCGCCATAGAGCATCGGGCTGATGCGCCCCCCATGAAGGGGTCTGTCCAGAACCACCAGATCGACCGTCTCGGCCGGCGCCGCCGCAGCGAGCACGAGAATAACCCCCAAACTGACACAGATAGTCGAAACCACGCTGTTAGAAACCATTCCGCAATCTCCATCGTTCGACCAGGCACCACGAAGTGCCGATTCCTGGCAGCATTGTAGGAAGGAGCCGGCGAAATGGCAAAGCCGAAAGCTGAAGACAAGCGCCCGGCCGGGGGGGACATGTCCGTAGTTGCGCGCGTGCAATAGGGGTTCATGGAAACCCTGGACTGTCATTCCCGCGGAGCGGGAATGACAGAGTCGGGGCACCGTCGCCTACAAGCACTATCAGATCATGTTCCCGACGGGTCGGACCCCCTCCAGCGCCAACAGTATGCAGATCGGCGAGATCGAGCTGATCGGGACTCTGGCGAAGTGATTCGACTCCCCAAGCGGCTTGGACCGCTGAGGGATCGACAAGGTCGCAGAATCAAGCGTGGCTCCGGCAGACAATCTTCGGAGCCATGCTTTGTTGTGAATGAGCATGACGCGACCTCGTCCTTGTTCACCTGTCCCCGAGAGAGTCACTCGATCTTCAGGCCTTTCTCTTGTCGATCGCCCTGAGAATCCGCTCCCTGTCATTTTCAAATCCGAGCCGGTCTATCCGCTCCAGGAGAGCGGCCTCCGCGGCGGGACTGAAGCACGGATTGCCCACCAGGGTCAGCAGTACATCCGTCTTGTCGTTCTCGAAACCCAGGGTGGAGAACACCGCTTCGATCAGGTGAACCTGCACGGCGTCGGTGAGTCCCGGGCGTCTCGCGATGCGTTTGAGGGAATCATGGCGGTCGTTCTCGAAGCCGAGCCGGCCGACGGCGTCGATCTCCTGCACCGTCGTCTCCATGGGCTCGACCGTCGCCGGTTGGCAGGAGCGATCCTTGTCCACATCGATCACGATGCACCCTGCTCCTATCACGGCCATCAGCAGCATTTCCACGATCAACAGGTGTCTTCTCATAATCCTAATCCGCCTTTCCCAAGAACTATGGACCTCGATTCAAGGCCGTGCGTGGCAACGGCCGGCCTATCGCCCGTCAAACGCGAATCTTTTGTCCTCCAGAGCGAACCTCGTTGCATTGGAGCACGGAATCTGTCACCCTATTAAGGCCGCGGCAGAGCCCCTGGCAACAGGTGTGCCGCGCCGACACAGGTGGCGTCGAACAACGAAGACAACGACTCGGAAGGACTCGTGAGAATGGAACCGAACTGGCTCAAGTGGGCGAAGCAGTTGGCCGCTCTGGCTCAGAATGGTCTGACCTATTGTGACAATCCGTACGAAATCGAGCGATACGAGCACATCCGACAGATCGCCGCGGAGATGATGGCCGTGGGCTTCGACCTCGACGTCAAGACGTTCCTGGAACTGTTCCCGCAAGAGAAAGGGTACGAGACGCCCAAGGTGGACGTCCGCGGCGCCGCCTTCCGCGACGGCAAGATCCTGCTGGTCCGCGAGAAGCTCGACGGCGGCAGATGGACCCTGCCCGGCGGCTGGGCGGACCCCTGCCAATCTCCCTCCGAGGCAGTAGTCCGCGAGGTCTTCGAGGAGTCGGGCTTCGAGGCCCGCGTGACGAAGCTCGCAGCGGTCTGGGACCGCAGCAGGCACCCGCACGAGCCCTTCATGCCCTTCCACATCTACAAGCTGTTCTTCCTCTGCGAAATCACGGGTGGCTCGCCCACCGAAAGTCACGAGACCACCGGCGTCGAACTCTTCGCGGAGAACGAGATCCCGCAGGACCTCTCCATCTCGCGGACGCTCCCCTTCCAGCTCGCCCGCATGTTCGAGCACTATCGCAATCCCGCTCTGCCCACGGACTTCGACTGACGCATGATCCAGGCCGTTATCACCTCGATTCTGTGGGCGATGTCGGCGGTCAGTGCCGGACGCAGCACCCGTCTGCTCGGCGCGAGCGTCGCGAATTTCAGCCGACTGGTGCTGGCCACAATCGTACTGGCCCTCTGGGCGCACCTGTTCGGCCAGGGCCTTTCCGGCGCAGGGTTTCCCTGGCTGTTCCTCAGCGGGGTCGTCGGCTTCGGCATGGGCGACCTGGCCCTGTACGGCGCGTACTGCTACCTCGGCCCGAGATTGGCGGTGCTGCTGTGCCTGTGCCTGGCCGTCCCCCTGGGGGCCATCATGGAATGGCTCTGGCTGGGTACCACGCTGACCGGGCCGCAGATCTTCTGGAGTTCGACCATCCTGGTGGGCGTGTTCGCGGCCCTCGCGCCGGACAAGCGGACCCCGGTCCCCGCCCGCGCGTGGTTCGTCGGGATCGCACTCGGCGCCATCGCGGCCCTCGGACAGGCCGGCGGCGCGGTCCTCACGCGGAAGGCCTTCGACGTCGCCCGAGACGCGGGCCAGCACATCGACGGAGGCACCGCGGCCTATCAGCGAATCATCGGCGGCCTGCTCCTGACCGCCGTCGTCCTGCTCATCCACCGCCTGCACAAGTCCCCCGCCGCCCCACCACAGGAAGCGGCCCCTGGCAACCATCCCTGGCGACGGGCCTGGCCGTGGGTGATAGCGAACGCCCTGTGCGGCCCGGCCATCGGCGTAGCCTTCTATCAGTGGGCTCTCGCAGTCGCCCCGACCGGGATCGTCCTATCCATCGTAGCCACGACGCCGCTGGTGGTGATCCCCTTCACGATGTTCTTGGACCACGAACACCCCACCCTCCGCTCCCTCATCGGCGGCGCCATCGCCGTCCTCGGCGCCGCCGCCCTGGCGTACAGATAGACCACCCCAGCCAGCGACCTATCTTGTCAGGGGTCATACTTCATCGTCAAAGAGTCTCGGTTGATGGAGTTTCGCTCTCTTTCCCATCATTCTCCCCTGCAGCGGGCGGAGATCCACAACCGCACCAAACTCGCTGAAAACGTCTGAGAATATATCCATGGCCTTGTTCCAGTAGATCATCGCACATGACATGGGCGCGCCTTTCCCTTCGTCCTTTCCGTCAACAAGAAAACGAAGTCGCGTATCGTACAGGAAGCAAACCGCCGTTGCTCTGCCAAACACGTATTCCTTCCAGTGACTGGTGTTTGTCGCGACGGGGACCAACGCCAACACTTCTGATCCGTGGTACTTGTGCGCATAGGCACACTTGTAGAGCCAATGTTTGATTGTCGTGCGCCGTTCTTTGTCTGAACCATATGGCGGATTCACATAGATGGTCGGAAAATCCCAGGACTCCCGCAAACCATCCTGTTCAGGCAGCCGATATTCAGTCTCCGCATTTACTATAGACCATTCATTCGAACAGGGGTCCAACGCGATTCGGCCTCCAAACACTTTACGTACCGCATCGACGTATTTGGGCGGAGTACACCAGTGGACACTCTGCGAGTTGACTGTCCGGCCTGCAGTCATGCCAGAATCTCCTTCCAATTCTTGGACGCGAGCAAGTTCAACTCTCGCTTGAGCTCGGCGATAGATCGCCCCGCCGGTGAGATGATGTTGAACCAACCCTCGACTTCAGCCAGATGCTCCGAGAAGAACTCCTGCAAAGCACGATCAGCGGAAAGGGCGATCTGAACCTTCGTGAATCGGTTCTCCCCACTTCTTCCCGTATAACTCTGCACGAAGGCGTCGCGAATCGGGTGATACCTCTTCAACGGTTTCACCAGGAGTGATTCAACAAAAACGGAAAGCCCCGCATCAGTCAGGAATAGGAGCCAATCATATGATTGGGCTAAGACTTTGAGCTCCTTGTTGTGGTCGTCGGAGGTGAACCAGTTGCCATGATTACTGACGACTCCGACAGTCAACGTGAAATCTCGCAGAAAGGACGCGTCATTGGATGCCACGATGCGGCGAAGGAAATCATCATAAGGTTCGCACCTGAGTTCTCCACTATCCAGGTGGAGTACACCACCGATAGACCCGTCGTTCATTCGGATCTTCTGAAGTGACGAGACAGTCCTCGCAACATAGGCCCCTTGTTTTGCCTTCTCGATTGTCTGTGGCCCCTTCTTGACGCCCTCTTCAACGCCAACTCGCTTGCATTCAAGAATGGCAAACGGATGCAGTGTAAGCTGACTGACGGACACGCGATAGGCCGTCTGAGAGGCTCTGCCCAGATACGCAACTATAATACGACGTGCATCTTCGTAAAGTGTGCAGGCATTTCGGAGTATCCCATCGGACGAGAGAAGCTGCGTGGACTTCGCACCTTCGGCAGCCCAATCAGGAGACTCAAGCAGCTTCTGGATCTTCTTAGAAGTTAACGGCAGTCGGCTCTGGCCGACCGTGATAACCTCGATCTCTTCTGAAGGATGAAGGCTGAACTCAACATTGTGCGTGATATCGGCGTTGGCATACTCGGGCAGTCGTCTCTCGATAGCCGTATGCTTCTCATAGCCCCAACACTTGATGAGATAGAAGGTTATGATTTCGACCAATGTACCGAGAGCACGGCCAGCAGCTTTCTTCGCATCCTTGGCGTAGTGAAACACATCGTGAGTCAGCGCGCGTTGCAACGCATCAACCGATTCGTAGGGCATCTCTATCCCATCCCACTCTTCAACAACTACATGGGCCCCTAACGACACCGAAGCCCCGTATATCGCTGTAGTATAATGCGAGAAAGGCGGTCTTGCCACAGGACAGATGGAGAATATGGTTCTCGGACCCAATAGCGATAGCACCATCGTGCAGTGAGAATACCTGAGCCCGAGGCGTTCTACAGGATGAAATCCGTCGAGAGGAAGCGGGAGGACCTGGCCGTTACGATGGACTTGATCAGTTGCTTGTTGAGGTCGGTTTCTTTGGCGGCTACCAGGGTCCGGATTGTGAAGACCCGCAGGGCGTCCGAGACGGACAGGGTCCCTTCCGCGGAGTCCTTGCGGCCTGTGAAGGGGAACGTGTCGGGACCTCGCTGGCATTGGCTGTTGATGTTCACCCGGCAGACCTGGTTGACCAATGGATCGATGAGGTCGGCGATGACGGTCGGGTCGCTGCCGAAGAGGCTTACCTGCTGGCCGTAATTCGAGTCGATGACGTAGTTCATCGGCTCTTCGATGTCCTTGAACGTCGCGATGGGGACGACCGGTCCGAACTGCTCCTCGACATAGAGTCTCATGCCCGCCCGGACGGGGTAGACCACCGCCGGCGACATGAAGGTGCCGCTCACCTGGCCGCCGGCGACCACCTTGGCGCCCTTGGCCTGGGCGTCGGCGATGAGGTCTTGCAGGTATTTCGTCTTGTCCGGTTCGGGCAGCGGCGTGATCTGGACTCCCGGCTCCCAGGGCATTCCGCCCTTGAGCTTGCCGACCGCCTCCTCGAACTTCGGAAGGAACGTGTCGATGATCGCCTCATGGATGAAGAGGATCTTGAGTGCGGTGCATCGCTGGCCATTGTAGGAGAGCGAACCGAGCACGCACTCCTTGACCGCCAGGTCGAGGTCCGCGTCCTTCAGGACGATGCCGGCGTTCTTGGCCTCCAAACCCAGCACACAGCGGAGCCGGTGCGGCTTGGGGTGCTGCTTCTTGAGGATGTCCGCCACCCGGCTGGAGCCGATGAAAGCCAGCACGTCGATCCGACCCGACTCCATCAGCGGCTGGATCACCTTCTGACCCTGCCCGTAGACGGTGTTCACGACGCCCGCGGGGAACGAGTCGCGGAACGCCTCCAGGAGCGGCCGGTGCAGGAGCACGCCCATCTTGGGCGGCTTGAAGATCACCACGTTGCCCATAATCAACGCCGGGATCAGCGTGGTGAAGGTCTCATTCAGCGGGTAGTTGAACGGGCCCATGCACAGCACGACGCCCAGCGGCGCCCGTCGGATCTGACCGATCACCCCCTGCTCGATGACGAACCGCGACGAGATACGATCCAGGTCCTTCAGCGCGCCGATCGTGTCGCGGATGTAGTCCACGGTCCGGTCGAACTCCTTCTGGGCGTCGGGCAGCGTTTTGCCGATCTCCCACATCAGGAGCTTGACCACGTCGTCCCGGCGCTCCTTCATCCGGTAGGCGAATCCCTCCAAGTGTCTGATCCGCTCCTCGACGGACATGGTGGGCCAAGCGCCCCGACCATGGTCGTACGCCTTGCAGGCGGCGTCCAGCGCCTCGACGGCCTGTTCCGCTCCAAGCAGCGGATAGCTGCCGATCCGCTTTTGACGACACACACCACCGGTCGATTCGCAGATCGGGGACAGGACATCCTGTTGCGGCCTGGCCCACGTGCGAATCTCGCCATTGCAGAGGTACTCCCGCTGCTCGATGGCAGTCGTGATGCGGTACTGCTCGGGAATCGCTTCACTGGACGGGAAGATCGACGCGGCGGTCTTGTCGCTCATGGCGGCCATCCTTTCTCTCGGACACTTCCAGCAATCCGAATCCCCTCCCCTCGCCGGGACGAGGATAGCACGCCGGGACGCAAAGGGTCAATATCCTCGCCGAGAGAACTCCCTCGTAGGGTGCATGGCCCTACGAGCGTCAATCTCTTCTCGCCCGCGCAAGGCAGGAGAGCCCCCTCATGCCTCCATGGCCAGGATCGTGCCCGGCTTCAGGAAGAACGGGGGCACGATGGCCGGGATGTTGGACAAGGGCAGGATCTCCTCGGGCAGCGGGATGCCCAGCACGTTCGCCATGAAGTCCCGGCGCTTCACACAGCGGGCGAAGCAGTCGGGGAACTCGTGCTGAATCTCGCGGCGGAGCGTCTCGTCGGCAATCACCACGCCGTCCTCCATTCGCGTGGAGGAGTAGATGGGCGAAGACGGAATCACATCGACCTGCATCGCCATGCCGGAATGCAGCGGGACATCCGAGCCGGGATAGATCGGCGAGCTGAGCCACTCGTCGAGGTGGATCAGGTGGCCGGGGTTCAGGAAGATGCCGAACTTGTCGAAGGGCAGCTTCTCGGCGATCAAGCGGGCCAGTTCACCTCCCGACGTCCCGATCCGCAGCAGGTCGAACCACTCGCCCATCACCTCGAAGTAGGGACCGGCGAACTGCTCGACGTAGTCCCCCGCGTTGGCGGGCAGATCACCAGCCGACGAGGCGACCCAGCCCGCACGACAGATGTTGCTGCCCCAGCAGCAGAGGTTCGTCGCAAGCGGCGTCCCACGCCGGATGGTCGCACCGATGGGACCCGACAGGCCGGGCAGATCGCCGGTGGCGAGCGTCATGTGACAGCCCTGGGGCACGCCGTTGTAGTGGGCCAGTTGGGCCATCTCGCAGTCTGTCATTCCCTCGCGCAAGCCGAAGAGCATGCGTCTCATGCCCTCCGACGCGAGGATGTTGGTGTACTCGAAATAGGCGATCTCCGCGGGCGAACAGAAGGTCCGCAGACCCGTGCCCGGGTGCATCAGCATGGCGGTGGCGTTCGTCACGCTGTCCCGACCCGCCAGGTCGCGGAGCGTATCCGCGATGTAGGAAGGCAGGTCGATGGCGTGCTTGCCGTCGGGGTGCTCCGAATCGGCGAAGTACTTCCACCCCACGCATCCGACCTTCGCCCCCGGCTCGATCCCTTCGCCTGCGAAGATGTCCTTCAGGAGCCGGCTGCTGCTTCGCGGCTGATTCAGCAGCGAAAAGGGCTGAAACCGCTCGCTCCGCAACCTGCCTGCGGTGAACAGCGGACTGACCGGCAGATATCCTTCGCACTCGTTGCCCACGACCAGCAGCGGGTCTCTCTGGCCACCGATGACGAACAGGGCCTCCTCGAAGCGCGGGTCGAAGCCGGTGAACCAGGCCATGTTGGCAAAGTGCTCGCGGTCGCCATAGACGACCAGATGCGTCAGCCCAAGTATGTCCATCGCTTCGATGGCCGCATCGATCCGCGATTGAAACTCGACAACGCCCGCCCTCGCCGGCGGCGGGCACTCGCCGAACGTCGGCCACTCGATCTCAGTCAATCGGTGTTTCCTGGAAACAGTCATAGGACCTCACACTGAAACCTCATGAATACGGACTCTTTCGCGGTCAAAGCGAGGATGATAGCACAGCGAACATGATGGGACAACAGAAACAGACAAAGGCCGGGCTGCGGGATGCATGACCGCATCTGCGCGCACAATACGCGTTCATGGAAACCCCGGAATGTCATCCCCGCGCAAGCGGGAATCCACTCCCTGGGACCCGTCGCATGCCACGGTTCCTGGATTCCTGCTTGACCCCCCGATCAGAGCCTGCCCTCGACTTGATCGGGGGTCGAGGGCAGGTGTGGCAGGAGCGACAGTGTCGGGCCGGCGTTTCGTCACTCTGCGGGAGGCGTGAGAACGGTCAGGCACTGCGGATCGCGTCCTCTTCTGCGACACAGCGGTTTGCTTTTGGCAGAGGATCTGCTATCCTGTGCTCGATATGACAGGACCGTCGGGCGACGCGATCGGAGTGTGTGCCGGGTCCAGGATGGAGTATTGGCACAGGAGACAACGATGACCAGATTGAGAATCCTATTCCTCGCGACCGTGACATGGGCATCCGCGACCGCGCTGCACGCCGCGATCCGCGTGACGCCGGTCCCACCGACCACGGCGACAAACGATTTCTACGTAAGCAACGCCAAACCCCTGACGCCCAGCCCGCTGATCAAGCTGCCCATTGGATCGATCAAACCCGCAGGCTGGCTCCGGCGGCAGCTCGAATTGCAGGCCGACGGCTTCTCGGGGCATCTCACCGAGATCAGCCGGTTCCTCAAGAAGGAGGGCAACGCCTGGCTGGCCCCCAACGGCGAGGGCCACAGCCCCTGGGAGGAGCTGCCCTACTGGCTCAAGGGCTTCGGCGACAACGGCTACGTCCTGAACGACCAGCGGATCATCGACGAGGCCAAGGTCTGGATCGAGGGCATCCTGGGCAGCCGGCAGAAGGACGGCTGGTTCGGGCCCGTCGCCAACAGAACCGGCGCGGGCGACAACAAGAAGGCTCCCGACCTGTGGCCCAACATGGTCGCACTCAACGCGCTGCAAACCTACTACGAGTACACCAGCGACGCGCGAGTCCTGGAACTCATGCAGGAGTACTTCAAGTGGGAGCTGACGCTGTCGGACGAGGACTTCCTGCCCCCCTTCTGGCAGCAGCAGCGGGCGGGCGACAATCTCGCGAGCGTCTACTGGCTCTACAATCGCACGGGCCGGGAGTTCCTGCTGCAACTGGCCGAGAAGATCCAGCGCAACATGGCCAACTGGACCGAGACGGTCGCGAGCTGGCACAACGTGAACATCGCCCAGTGCTTCCGCGCCCCGGCGGTCTACTACCAGCAATCGCGCGATCCCTACTTCCTCCAGGCGACGGAACGCAACTACGCGATGGTCTGGGGCACTTACGGCCAGGTTCCCGGCGGCATGTTCGGCGGCGACGAGAACTGCCGCAGGGGCTATTACGGACCCCGACAGGGCATCGAGACCTGCGCCTCGGTCGAATTCATGCTCTCCTGCGAGATGCTGCTCCAGATCGCGGGCGACCTGACCTGGGCGGACCGCTGCGAGGACGTCGCGTTCAACACGTTCCCGCCCGCGATGACGGCGGACCTCAAGGGCCTGCACTATCTGGTCAGTCCGAACCAGTGCCAGCTCGACAGCGGGAACAAGGCCCCCGGCATTCAGAACGGCGGCGACATGTTCTCCTACGATCCGCACAGCTATCGCTGCTGCCAGCACAACGTCTCGCACGGCTGGCCGTACTTCGCGGAGAGCCTGTGGATGGCGACGCCCGACAACGGCCTGGCCACGGTCTTCTACGCCGCCTCCGAGGTCACCGCCAAGGTCGGCAACGGCAAACAGGTCACGATCCAGACCAAGACGCAGTATCCCTTCGAGGACACGATCCGTCTGGCGGTCAGCGCGGACAAGCCCGTCAAGTTCCCGCTGTACCTTCGCGTGCCCGGCTGGTGCGAGAAGCCCATCTTGCGGATCAACGGCAAGAACACGCCCGTTCACGCCGAACCGCGGACCTTCATCGTCGTGGACCAACAGTGGAAGGATGGCGATTCGCTGGAGCTGGTGTTCCCGATGGAGCTTCGCCTTCGCTACTGGATCCGCAACGGCAACAGCGTCTGCGTGGATCGCGGCCCGCTCACGTACTCGCTCGAGATTGGCGAGAAATACGTCCGCGAAGGTGGCACCGACCAGTGGCCCGGCTGCGAGGTCTATCCAACCACCGCATGGAACCACGGCCTGGTTATCGACGCGACCAAGCCGCTGGCGAAGCAGTTCGAGGTCCGAACAAAGGGCTGGCCCGCGGACGATCAGCCCTTCGCGGCCGGAGCGGCCCCCATCGAGATCAAAGCCCAGGCAAGGAAGATCGCGAACTGGCAGCCGGACGCGCAAGGCCTGATCGCCGAGGTCCAATCGAGTCCCGTCCGATCGGAAGAGCCCGTCGAGACCGTCACGCTGATCCCGATGGGCGCTGCCCGCCTGCGAATCACCGCGTTCCCCTGGATCGGCGAGGGCCCGAACGCCACCGAGTGGCGGGCGCCTCGGGGCAAGGCCAGGATCCCCGCCAGCGCCTCCCATTGCTGGGAGTCCGACACGACCGCCGCATTGAGCGACGGGGATCTCCCGATCAGCTCGAACGACCAGGGCCTGGTGCGATTCACATGGTGGCCGCACAAAGGGACAGCCGAGTGGGTCCAGTACGACTTCAAGGAGCCGCGGGCAATCCGCGGAGTGGAGGTCTACTGGTTCGACGACACCGCCACCGGCGGCGGCTGTCGCACCCCGCAATCGTGGAAGCTACGGTACAAGGACGGTGAGCAGTGGAAAGATGTCGCCAACACCTCGACCTGCGGCGTGGAGAAGGACAAGCTCAACCGGGCGGCCTTCGACGAGGTGAAGGCCTCCGCCCTGCGGATCGAGGCGCAACTGCAGCCCGACTGCTCCGCCGGCATCCTCGAATGGCGGATCGAGTAGGAGAAAGGAATCCGTGAGATGAACGCTGAATTGCCCGCATCGCTGCCCTGGGAGGAACTGAACGGCCAAGATGGCGATGTCCCATGGTCTGCCCTGCGTGCTTTCGCGAACGCAGTGGCTGCGGATCGTGAGTTGATTCCCAGGCTCTTCGATCTGTACGACCGGGCCTACGAAGCCCTCTCCCACGACACAGGCGTCGCCGACTTGCTCGTGTCGGGTATCTTTGCGATGGCGGCGCCCGGCCTGGACGAGCCAAGGCGACGCGAAATCGCCCCGCTCCTGATCGAGAGGCTCGTACAGGCCGGACGCGACGACGCCGACCTCTCGATGGAGGTCCTGACAGCCGCCGTCGGCACGATGGGATCGGTCATCCTGCCGGCCGTGTTCGACGCGATCGCCAGGGAGCCGGATACCGGAGGAGCATGGTGCTTCCTCTGGGACCTGACCGTGCTCGGGGCCAAGACCGACGATGAAGACCTTCGCAGCCGGGTCGTTCGAGAGTGCGCCGAGTTGCTCGAACGCATCGACCGCGGCCAGGCCGATCCTGTGGATGGTGTGCAGGCTGCCTGGACGCTCGCTGCCCTTCAATGCACGCAATACACGGACTTGATCGAGCGACTGATCACGAGGTCCAGCCCGTCGTTCTTCGCTGCGGATTACGAGGATGCGTTGAAGCTCCTCCAGGGCCGATTGGAGTTCACCCCGTTGGCGGAACTCTGGGAACAGCCGGTCGAGGAATGGCTCGCTCCTCGGTGCAGAAGGGCCTGCGAATGGGAAGAGGAGGACGGCGATTACGAAGACGAGTACCTCGACGAGACGGAGGACCTGGACGAGACAGAGGATCAGAATGAGGACAAGGACCGGACGCGCGCCAGTCTGATGGCGGCCTCGTTCTGCTATTCCCCTGTGGCCGCGGCCATGCCGCGAGAACTCCGCGACCACGCGTCATTCATCGTGGAGGAACTCCTCTACAACTCGTTCGTCTATCTCGATCTGGCTCCCGCCCAATGGGATGAATCGGCAATGCGAGAACTCCTGCTGGACATCGTGCCGCGGAAGCTCCTGGCAGATGTCGGCGTGCTCGAAATGGTCGTGCCGGTTACCGAAGCATTCCTCTACTGGCTCCAATTCGAGGGCCTCGTACCCGGCATTGCTGTGCTGACGCAGACGATCCACGGTTGGACCGATCAGATCATCGCAGCAGGCAACGACCCCGGGAACTGGAGCTCGAACAAGCAATACATAATGGAAAGCCTGGAGAATGGCCTGAATCCGAGAGACCCGCAGCGCGAGCAGACGTTCATGGATCAGCAGTTCCATGAATACGAAGAGGCCCTGGCGAAACTGGAGCCACAAGAGCGGAAGGAGACGCGAGAGTCGACCATCCCGATCGTCGAGTACGAATCGAAGGTCGCCCGCAATGCCCCCTGCCCCTGCGGCAGCGGGCGGAAATACAAGAAATGCTGCGGCCGATCCGAGACGACCGCATCTGACCGTTGAGATCGCCCTCACTCCGAGGAGGCCGTCCCCGACGCGACAACTCTGCGGACTTCCTCCCGCACGGCGTCGAGATCAAGATTGAAGTCCGCCAGGACCTGAGCGGCGACCGCCTGGCTGTTGCACATCATGCCGAGCAGGATGTGCTCGGTGCCCACGTAGTTGTGATGCATCGCACGGGCTTCCTCAATAGCACGTTGAATGGCCTCCTTCACATGGGCAGACTGAGGCAGTTTCTCGACGGTCTCGACGTGAGGCCGGCTCTTGAGCATCTCCTCCATCTCCCGCCGCAGAGGCTTCAAATCGACGCGGAAGTGTTCCAGCACCGTTGCTGCGACGCCGTGAGTCTCCTTTGCCAGCCCCCACAGCAGGTGCTCGGTCCCAACGTACTCATTGCCGAACCGCTGGGCCTCGCGACTCGCCAGTTCCATCACGTGCCTCGCGTGCTCGGTGAACCGCTCGAACATGAGAATCCTTTCACCCTGCCATTGCTCCATTGCCCGCCGCCGTGCAGCGAGAATCGATTGCCAGTCTATACCCTATCCCTGCCCTCCCGATCAACAGAATCCCTTGGTTTTTCATTCGCTCAGAAGGATATGAGGAACAACGATTTCAGACACGGCAACGAGATCTCGATCCGGGTGAAGTCCGTCCCCTCCCGCGTGTGGTAGGTCGCCCGGACCGGCAGGATGGCGCCGGTATGCGGGTCCCAGGCTTGCAGTTCGTGTCGTCCCCGAAGCGTAACCGTCCTTTCGGTCAGCTTCGAGTCGAGGTTGGCAAAGAAGTAGATGTGCCGGCCGTTCCAGGACTTATGGATGTAGCGAAGCGTCCGGCCGGGCTCGAAAACGAGGTCATAGGCGGTCCCGACCGTATCGAGCGCCCCGCGCAAGGTCTCTGCCGTCAGTGCGTCGAGGCGAATCGCAGAACCGCCCCTGCGATTCCGACGAATCGCGAAGCCCTTCCCTTCGTCGGTCCCCGCCGGGTCAGATCCGAACAGCGATTCGATGCTCCGGACAACATCCTCATCATGACCGAACTCGGCCGACTTGAAGGGAAGCTGCCCTGTCGCGACGATATGGCCCCCCTGTTCATAGAAGGCATGGATCTTCCGGAGACTGCTCCAACGGATCGTCTTGTGACCCGGCAGAACCAGCACGCTGAATCGGGCGGGATGAATCCGGTTGGGCAGTGCCAATTGGCCGCCGTCGAGGGTGCACCTGTCCTCCAGAACCTCAGGGTGCAGGAACGTGTAGTCCCGGCCCAGATCCACGGCCAGCAGTTCACCCACTGTGACGTAGTCCGCCTCGGGGACAGGGACGCCGCCTTGATAGTAGCCCAGGGGGCCGTCCAGGTGGTGGCTGCCCTGCAACGTGGCAATGGGATAGAGCACCGCAATATCCGCAACGTGGGCCGCATCATTCTGCAGGAGGACATTGAGCCGGGCCAGGTATGTGTTGAATTCGGGCAGTCCCTCGGCGTAGAGCGGATTGCGCCAGGACAGCTCGGGCTTGAACGTCACGTTCCGGTCGTCGTACCAGACCGCGTGGGGGATGAGCAGATTGATTCCTTTCGTGTACTGCTCCATCGCCACGGCGTAGATGGCGTCCCATCGCAGATCCCCCATGGCGCCGTAGGTTTCGGACATCACGAGCGATTTGTCCCAGTTGTAAGCGGCCGAACTGACGACCTTGTAAAAACGCTCGGCCGGCCGGTCGCCACCGATCTTGTCGATACCTGGAATGTCCTGGTGCTGAAAGCATTTCATCAAATCGCCCGAGACCGACACGGGATTGGTCAGCTCCTCCTGATCC
Organism: Sedimentisphaerales bacterium; assembly: GCA_034678485.1. Classification (GTDB taxonomy): domain Bacteria; phylum Planctomycetota; class Phycisphaerae; order Sedimentisphaerales; family Anaerobacaceae; genus PLanc-01. The sequence goes on from JAXDBU010000073.1 coordinate 27,686, forward strand.
TGATGGCCGGTAGCCGTGATACCGTGAGCGTTGCACCAATCCTGGATTCGCTTGGAGAAGCCCGTTGCGTACAGCTCCGTACGAAAACCGAAGAGGTAGTTCCTCGCGGCCTGTGTCTCAGGACCGATGTCATACCAGAGGGCCGGGTAGTAGGGACGCGGGTCAAAACCATGCCGGGCGATGAACTGGTCATTGAACCGGTCCGTCCAGGTCCGCCCGTTGGCCCGGTAGAGCGTCGGCTCGTCGAAGAACGTCGAATCGATCGTCGTGCCGAAATGGTCGGTGAAATGATCGTAGTACGCCTGGTGGGTGAGTTCGATGAACCGGTCCACTGCTTCGGGGTCGAGATAGTCGCAGATGGGGTCGCCATCGATCACGCACACGAAGCACAGGACCTTCCAGGAACCTGCGGGCGCCCGCCAATCGAGATGACCATCGCGAACGGTCTCCGTCAGGTCCATCCGCTCCAGGGTGGCGGTATTCATCGCGACGACCGCCATCAGCTTTCCCGGGGGCAGGGCTTGCTCGAACCGAGTTGGGCCGCCGACTCCCCATTCGTGCTTGTCCAGCCGCTTGATCGTCAACTCGGGCCATCGTTGCGCGAAAAGGCTCGTGTCGCTGGAATTCCGCGATCCGGCCGACCCACTGGGAAAACCATATTCGTCGTAGAGCGACAGGGTGAGCCCCAGAGCCTTCGCCTGTTCGAGCGCCGCCGCATAGACCCCGAAATACGCATCACTGAGATACGCCGGCGCAAACTCCTTCCCAAACGGCAGGATGCCGAACCCGCCGTAGTGGCAACGATCCCGTGCCTGACGCATCTGGTCTTTGACCGTCTCTGCATCGACCGGGGTGTCGTTCCAGAACCACAACGGGCGCGGCCAGTAGCGTTGCGGAGGTTCCGCGAAACACCGGCGCAGGTCCCGGTCCGTATCCGCCTCCGGATCGGCCGGACTCGTCGCAACCTCCGATGAGGAAGAGACGGCTCCCGCATGGCCGATCAGAGACATCGGCGACAGGGGATAGAGCACCGCGCCGTCCGCGTCGGTCAGGCGACTGATTGCGCCCAGCCACACGACTGCGATCAGGAGGGCTCCATGCCCGGCCATCTTCGATGCATCTTTGAGAGCCACATCATCCATGGCTCCACATGATACGCTGTTGGAGCGACAGAAGTCAATGCGCCCGGCAGAGACGAAGGCTCCCCATGTGAATCACTCAGAGCGGATCGTTGAGGTGAGTTGGTGCTCCTGGAGTACCTTGCATGGCCCGGCTCCCTGTAGTAACATCGACCGCGATAGATCGGTCCAAGAACCAATGCACGAGGATATCGAGGGTCTCGGTCATGACGCCTCCTGTGACATCGCCTGAAGGAACGGAAGTCTCAGATTCCCTTGCGAGGGTGGATCAACCATGTTGCGAGCCAAAGGTATTTCAGTGTCCACGGTCATAGTCCTCGAAATCGGCATCGTCCTGGCTGCTGCTGCGCATGCACAGCCCACGCCAGCCCAGGAATCGTCGCCGCTGCGGCGGAACGCGCTGCTGGAACGGCTTGTCCGGATCCCGGGACAGGTGCAGGTTCTCCAGAGCTCGAGTCATAACAAGCAGGGCCACAACGGGGATGCGAACATGCCTCTCTATAAGGACGCCAAGGGAGACGACGTCATCTTCGATGCCGCCGGCCCGGGCTGCATCCGGAGTATGTGGGGCACGTGGTTCAGTCCCGATGCCGTCCTCAATTTCTACTTCGACGGGGAACGGGAGCCCCGCTATCGCATCAATGAAATCGAGTTCTTCTCCGGCAAGCATCCGGATTTCCCCGCGCCGTTGAACTCCTACGAGCTGCGCGGACACTATGGAGACGAACCGTACGCGGGCAATTCCTTCGTTCCGATTCCCTTCTCGAAATCCCTCAAGATCTCCATCACCGGAGAATCGAGGTTCTTCCATGTGCTGTACGAACTCTATCCTTACGGCACGGCCATTGCGTCGTTTACCGGTCGGGAGGATCGTTCGCCACTGATTGAGAGCTTCGAGCACTTGGGCGATATCTTGCCGTCAAGCTCCGACGGTGACGTGCAGATGGGCAGCACGATGGTCGATGGTTCGAGGGAAGAAATCGTTTTGCTGGAACACAAAGGTTCGGCGGGTGTGATCCAGGGAATCACGATTGAAGCAGAGGACTCAGAGGCGCTCTTTCGGAATACGGAAATGCTCATGCGCTGGGATGGGCACGGACGCGATGACGTTCGCGCCGCTACGGGGATGCTCTTCGGCAGCGCCAATCGGGCCTACGACGTCGCGTCCTTGCCGGTGACAGTGAGGAAGCTGCCCGGCGGTCGCATTCGGCTCGATTGCCGCTTTCCCATGCCGTTCTGGCGAGAAGCCCGGATCGCATTGCGGAACCTGTCCGGGAAGCCGTTGGGTCGCGTGGACAGCAGAGTCCTCGTCGGTCCGAATCCTGTATCCGAGGCGGACGGCACGTATTTCACTACGCTCTACCGAAAGGGAGACACGACTTATGGGCGGGACTGGCCGCTGTACGACAGTCCCGGTGCGGGGTGGTTTGTGGGCGTCGTTCAATCGATGCAGAATCAGCACTACTGCGAGGGCAACGAGCACTTCTACAGCGACGGGGCCATCTCGCCGCAGATCAACGGTACCGGCTCGGAAGATTACTATCTGGGCTGCTTCTGGCCGAACCGGCACTATAGCTCCCCCTTCGCCACCTGCGCCGGCGACATCCAACAAGAGGCCGGTGGAGATACAAGGGCGGCCTATGCCATTCCCTCATCATATGCACGCTTTCACCTGGAGGCGCCCATCCCCTTCTTCCGCTCGATCGATGCGCGAATCCAGCACGGAGGCGTGAGCAATATCTTCTCGAACTACCGCAGTCTGGCCTTCTGCTACCTTCGCCGACGTCCGGCGCTACAGCAGACGGATTTCCTGGATGTCGGCAACGTCGCCAGCGAGAAGGCCCACGATTACTCCGCCAGTGATTCCGAGCCCACCGGCTTGGTCACCGCATATCCGGAAGGAGAGTACTTCGAGACCTCCGAGAGCGAAGAGGGCCGGCGCCACGCGGCCGGTGAAATCCAATTCACGGTCGCCATCGATCCGCAGAACGCCGGGGTTCGCATTCGCCGTCGTCTTGACCAGATGGGTCTGCCCCAGACGGCAAGAGTATTCGTGGATGGGATCCATGCCGGCACGTGGCGCCATGCGTATCAGAATGAGAACTTGCGCTGGTTCGACTCGGACTTCGATATCTCTGCTCAATACACGAGGGACAAGACCTCGCTGGCGTTGAAGTTCGAGGTCGTCGACGGCCCCGATTGCGGCGTCTACACCGATTTCCATTATTGGGTCTTCTGTTTCGAAGGAGCGGTGGCGGGTCCGCTCTCGGGGCTATGATGATGCGGCCTGTTCCGACAGTGCCCAATCACATGCTCAGAGGATGCGTGCGGTTCTCCAATGGGAGTTGAACCGGCGCACCGACCCTGTTCGATTCGTACACCGCCAGGATCATCTCGAGCGCCGCACGCCCATCGTACATACTGCCTTCGGGTTGCGTGTCCGTCTCAATGGCCCGGATCAGATCGAGCGCGATCAGGCGATTCCCGTACGCGTGCCTGGGATCGCTGAGGGATTCCGCTTTGCCAACACCCTCACTGGAAACACGCTGCCATTGCGCCTTGCTCGGTCCGGGCTGCCACGAGGGATCGTTCACCCACCAGACCTCAGGCACAGCCCCCGTGGTCATCGTAAGGACCCCCTTGCTCCCATAGACCTGAAGACCGTATCGGTCAGAGGCGCCGTGGCGGGCACGATGCGTGGAGAAATAGCCCATCGTGATCGCGCCGAAACGATACACAGCGTGGATCTCATCGCCGGCGAGAGGACCTATTCCCTCCGCTCCATCGCGCACATCGCCCCTCGTAACAGGATGCCCGTCAACTCTCACCTGTGCGAAACACCATTGTGGATTGCCTGCAATGAACCGCATCAGGTCCATGACGTGGGTGCCCAGCACCATGAGGTCCTCCCCGCCACCCCGGCGGTCTTCCTTGCCCCGGCCGCGCAATTCAAGGATATCTCCCAACGCTCCCTGGGCGATCATCTCCTGCACGTGGGCCAGCGCCGGGGCATAGCGCGTCTGATGGGCAATCGCCAGTTTCAGATGGTGCTTATCCAGAGCGGCAATCATCTCGTCGGCCTGTTCGAGCGTCTGACACATCGGTTTCTCAAGCAAGACATGGCATCCGGCCTCTGCGCAGGCGAGCACCATATCCCGATGACAGTCCAGCCAGCGAGGCGCCACGCTCACGATCTGTGGTCGCTCCTTCTCAAGCATCTCACGGTAGTCGGCGTAGCTTCTCGGGGCCTTCAGCCGCTGGGCTGCGGAGGCACGACCCTTGGGGTCCGGATCGGCTGTCGCCACCACCTCGGCCTGCTCGATATCATTCCACACGACGTCCAACCCATGACCATAGTCCCCCTTGCCGGTCCTGCCGATGACTGCGACCCGATATCTCCCAGTTCCCCTCCGGGCGTCTCCTTCCGACTTCTCCGACAATGCGGCCAACCCAAATACCGAACCCGCGATGAAGTCCCGCCGTCTCATGTGCTGTCTCCTGTCCAACAAGCCGCGTGCGCTCTACGCCTGAGTTCTTTCATGGAGAGCATTGTTACAGCACCGGCCTCGATACGCAAGCTCCGCCGGTCAAGGAATCGTCTGCAGACACAAATACTGAACTCGCAGGATCACCTGTACCTCCGATGTCGGATACTCGTTGAATGCCGGGTACTCCGAGGATAGCATGTCGGGCGGAATGGGACGCATTTCGGACCCGCCTCCGTCGGGACTGCCGGGTCCGGTCACAGTGATCTCTATGGAGAGTCGATGAACGCATATTTTGAAGGGGCCGGTCTGATGAGAACGATGAGTTGCGGTTTGGTTCTATTGTCTGTTTGGGGCATCGCGCAGGCACAGATCGCCGATTCGCCCGACGGGAGCGTCGCGAATACTCCTGTCAATTACACTGAGGCGAACGTCGAACCCTATGCACTGCCGGATATCCTGACGCTCTCTGATGGGCAGCCGGTGCGCGACGGCGCCACCTGGTATGAGAAACGCCGGCCCGAGATAGTCAGGCTGTTCGAGGAAAACCAGTATGGTCGCAGCCCGGGGCGTCCGGCGGACATGAGCTTTGATGTATTCGACAAGGCGACGCCGACCTTCGATGGAAAGGCGATCCGAAGGCAGGTGACGATCTACTTCTCCAAAGACAAAGCCGGCCCCCAGATGGATCTGTTGGTCTATCTGCCTGCCCATGTCGGCAAGCCCGTGCCGCTGCTGTTGAACCTGGGCTTCACCGCGAACAACACGGCGGTGAACGACCCGAATGTCAAGATCGGCACGAGGTGGGACCCACGACAGAATCGGAGGGTGCCTGCCACGAGAGGCTTCGGGTTCTTTCACGTGTTGCCGATCCTGGAGAGGGGATTCGGCTTCGCCACCTTCAACTACAGTGACGTCGATCCGGATGCATTGGGCGCGATCGCCCACGGCGTACGGAAGCTGTACTTGAAAGAGGGACAAACCGAGCCCGCGCCGGACGAGTGGGGCTCCATCGCGGCCTGGGCGTGGGGGGTGAGCCGGGCTGTCGACTACTTCGAAACGGACAAAGAGGTGGACGCCAATCGCATCGCCATCATCGGCGTGTCCCGACTGGGAAAGACGGTGCTATGGGCGGGCGCACGTGACACTCGCATCGCAATGGTGATCGCCAGTTGCTCGGGCGAGGGGGGGGCAGCGCTGAGCCGGCGCAACTACGGTGAAACCATCAAGCATCTGGTCGCGCCGACGCGATATCCGTATCAATTCTGCGCCAACTATGGGAAATGGGCGGACAGGATCGACGGTTTTCCGGTCGATGCACACATGCTCATCGCGCTGATCGCGCCGCGTCCGGTGCTCCTGCAAACGGGCAACACCGACAAATGGTCGGACCCCTATGGTGAGTTCCTGGCGGCGGTTGCCGCTGGTCCGGTCTATGAATTGCTTGGCAAACAAGGACTGGGCACGGACAAAATGCCCGCCGCCGGGGAACCTGTCCTGCACACAATCGGCTACCTCCTGCACGATGGCGGACACGGCCCTCTGCCGGCAGACTGGCCTGTGTTCCTGGAGTTCATGCAGATACATATGAATGCGGTCGATGGAATCGCTCCATTGGCACAATGCGAACACGAAGCCGACGAGGTCGTACACCCGCACTCGTCAACGTCAACTGTCGAGAATCTCCTCTGCTCGGCCTTGATCCACTTCCATGATGTAGCGAAGACCTGTAATCTCGGCCGCCTCGGCGGTGAGCGCGGCGACGTCATCACGTGATATGTGTTCGAGCGTGAATTTCCGGCAGCCGGCCATCAGTTGACGCAAGCCCTGGGCCAGGCGCTCGTAGTACGTGTACAGTCTGATGACGCCCGTGGGAAGCTTCTCGAAGTCGCCGTTGCCGAATCCACTGTCACGTCTTGCGGTCGGACTTGTTGAGCGGAGTGGCCGGATCCGTGATCGCATCTATCTTTGCGGCAAAGGACGTTCGTGCGGCAACCTCGTCGTCCGTGACAATGTGAGCGTCCAGCAGACCTTCGCAGGCACAGCCCGTCTTCAAGTAATTGATCTGCGCCAGGGCGACGCTCCATCCTCCCAGCCAGGATTTCAGGCGTTGGAGCTGTTCCGCATCCCCCTGAAAATGGATGATGAGATCGATGTCGCTGCCCGGGCCCGCGGTCCCGTTGTTCACGCTCCCGGTCAGGTATGCCCCCTTGACGCCGAACGCGACAGGGTCGAGCCGCTCGGCGAGCCGCTCGGCCATGTAGGCCCGCCAGCGCCAGAACTCCTGATCGAAACGAAGCTCGTCGGTTCTCTCCGCGTCTTCGTTGACCCCTCGTTCTTTCCCGGGGAGGGCGTGACTTCCGGAGTGCGCCGCCAGATAGCCGATGGCTTCGCCCATCTCGCCGTTCATGGAGATTTGCAGCAGCTTCCCGTCCGCCGACTCGGGAACGTCGATGACCCGAACGACCTTGGCGAGCCGCACATAATCCGGCAGAAGCCGCGGCAGGATGTTCGTGACTCGCGTCAGAAATGCCTCGTTGAAAATGATTCCCTCGTCGTCCGGGTACAACGGCAGATAACGGATGTTGGCCTCCACGAGGTCCTGAAAGAAGTGGGTCCCGAAAGACAGCTCCGGAACGTAGTTCGACTTCCTTCTGGCAATTTCCATGAGCGCCGCAGCATTGTTGATGTCGGCATAACTCACCTGGACGCCCAGTTTGACGTCGCCTCGGCTGCCCCAGCGTCCCGGCCCCATGAGGATGAACCGGCGTTTCGGGAGCATGGCGTTGATCATCCCCACCACCCGGCCCACGGCGACCAAGTCGTCCAGTGACTGCAGTTCGCCGTAGCCGTCCGGATCCACATAGACAATATGCGATATGTCCGGAATGGTCCCGTTGGATACGTGGCGGCTGGCCGAGAAGATGATGCTGCCGCGTTCGATGTCTTTCGGGATGGGGCCGGGCAGGCTCTCCGGTCCGCAATTCTGGGAACGGCATTGCAGCAGATAAAACTGCTTTCCGTCGCAGGCAAACTCGATGTCAACCGGGGTCTGCATTTCCTCCCTGAGCACTTGGAGTATTCGATCGATGGTCTTGATGAACACGGAGTTGCGGGCCAGACCATCGAAGGTGACCGTCGGATCATCGCGATGGAAATCGATGTCGATCGCGGACGTTGCGCGCACGTACCCGTCGCGGCACACCGATACGATGTGCTGAACGTCGGGCACCCCGTGGCCATAGTCCCTGAGAAAGGAGCCGATGTCGATGCTCTCGAAGGTGTTGTTCTCCAGGTTCAGCACGTCGGCTTGCTTGGGAGAGTAATGCTTGATCTCGTCCGGGGTCGTGTTGACGCGCAGCTCCGGTTGGCCGGGGGACATGAGAATCGGAAAGTCGTTGTTCAAGCGGTCCACCGCACGCGAGCCAAGGCCCAGGACCAGGCGGACCAGCCCGTCTTCACGCTTGATCCGGGGCGACCAGCAAAAATCATTGTTGCTGAAGGCCACCCCGGCAAACGAAGGCATGAAATAGGGCCCGATTCGGGTGCCGACCACTTCCTGGATGAGGATTCCCATCTCTTCGTGGAGATCGAGCATGCCCCGTTCGGCACGGTACTGGATGGAATCCGGACTGTACATCGAGGCGTAGACCTCGGCAATCGCGTCCATGATGGCTTCCAGCCGGTCTTTCTTGCTTCCCTGATTTCCGAGAAACAGGCTCTTGTATTTTCCCGAGAACGCCGCTCCGGCTTGGTCTTCCAGGACACTCGAACTCCGGACGATCAACGGCACCTGTCCGAAATCGTCCAGCGCCATGGCGAGGCTTTTGACGAAGCCCGGCGGAAAGTGCGCGGCTTTCAACAACTGGATGATTTGCGGGTACTCGATCCGGACTTCTTCCAAGGATTTGTACTTCTGTTCATTCAATCCCTGGAGCCTGTTGTACTGCAGAAATTCCTTGGTCTCATCGGTGGCCACATACCACGTCTTGGGGATCTTGACGGCGGCCAGAAGCGGTATTTCGCCGCTCCTGCGATCCAGGATTTTCTGCGCCAGAAACAGCCCGGTTGCCTTGCCGCCGATCTTGCCGTGGCTTCCAGACGGGTAGATCAGGCGCGAGGTGATGTCATAGAAGTCGTGGATCTTCAGAAAGCGTCTGGCGATGCGAATGAAATCCGGTTTGTCGGACAGGAATCGGCGGATCAGGGCGACCTCCAACCACCGCTCCGCGGGGAAGGCGGAGGGATTGTGTCGATCCAACATATGGTAATAGCGGGAGATCGCCTCGACAACCTCGCCCACAGACCCATCGATCCGGTCCACCGCCATAATCAACGAGTTGGCCTTTTCCTCCTGTATCCACCTCTGCATGCGCATGAATATGTCCGCGGCGCTCATCTGCTGCGACGCGAGCGTGAAGGTCTCTTCGCTGAGCTGGGCCAGCTCTTTACCAGTCATTCTTGCCCCGGGAGCGTTCACCTCTCCCGAGCAGAACGGCTGAATCGCTCTCTGGTTGAGCACGGCGGCCCGATTGCCGCCGGCGTTCGACGAACGGGCCGACAGGTGCTGGAGCATCTTCCGGCACACGTATGTCAGCATGTCCGGATCGGTTTCCAGGAGAAGGGCGACGACGACCTTCCATTGTGGAGGCGAGGCCCACGCCGGTGCACCCACGTCAGGCTGGGGGGAACTCAAGGCGCACGCCACCTCCTTCACGTGGCGGACCATGATGGTCTGAACGATGCGATCCGCGACGATCTTGAGAAGCTGGCGCTCCTTGTCGTAGAAGAACCCGTCTTCCACGGGGGGCACTTCCCGCGTGTAGAGGACCTCGACCAAGCCGACGACGCGCCCTTGCACCTTGAGGTCGCAGACCGCGGATATATCGGACCGCAGGAAGCCGGCAGGCTGATACGTGCGGTTCTGATAGACGATTCGTGCCTGGCAGACGTCCGGAAACCGGAATCCGCTGGGGAGAGCCGACACGATCCGCTCCAACATCTCCGGCAAAGACAGGCTCTCGTCGTTGAGAATGGCGTCTATCCGGTAGAGGCAATTCAGTTCTTTGGCCCGTTCCTGCAACAGACCAAGCAGATGCTCGTTCGCGTTGTCCCTGTCGGTCATCGGCAACCTGCACTGGCGGCATCGCGTACCGCGGCGCCGTCTACCGGACCCACCCACGCATCTTGACCGCCTGCACCACGCGGTTGATCGCGATCACGTAGGCCGCATCCCGCATGTACATCTTTCTTTTCAAGGCAAGATCATAGAGGGCCCGGTAGGCGGAGGTCAACTGACTATCCAGTCTTCGGAGAACCTCATCCTTCTCCCAGAAGAAATTGGTGTTGGACTGGACCTGTTCGAAATAGCTGCATGTCACCCCGCCGGCGTTGGCCAGGAAGTCGGGGATCACGAAAATGCCCCGCTCCTTGATCACTTCATCCGCATCGGGCGTTGTGGGACCGTTGGCGCCTTCCGCGATGATTTTCACCTGCTTGCTGATCCTGCCTACGCTGTCGGCCGTTATCTGGTTCTCCATCGCGGCCGGGACGAGGATATCCACATCCTGGGAGATCCAGTCGTCGCCGGGGAGCACCTCACAGCCCGCCGCAAGGGCCTTGTCCCTGTCGATGGTGCCATAGGAATTGGTGATGCCGATCAGCATCGCCATATCCAGACCGTCCTTCTTGCTATTTGTGAACGACTGCTTGGTGCCGTTGTCCCAGCAGGAAACGGCTACCACGGTACCGCCCAGGCTGCTGTAGAGGCTGCCCGCGTACCGGGCGACGTTCCCAAACCCTTGAATCGCGGCCGTGGTGCCTCGCGGGTCGATCCCCAGGTCCTTGAGAGCTTCGCGTAGGATGTAGATGATGCCATAGCCGGTGGCCTCAGTCCGGCCCAGCGAACCGCCCATGCCCACGGGCTTGCCCGTGATGAACCCCGGATACCTGCCCCCGTGAATCGTCTCGTATTCGTCGAGCATCCAGAGCATGTGTTTGGCGTTCGTCATGACATCGTGCGCCGGCACGTCAACGCAGGGCCCCATGACCCTTGAAAGCTGTCGCACCCAACCCCGGCACAGCCGTTCCTGTTCGGACTCGCTCAAGTTGTGCGGGTCACAGATCACACCCCCTTTGCCGCCCCCCAGAGGAATGTCCACCATGGCGCATTTCCATGTCATCCACATGGCAAGGGCCCGAACGGTATCCACCGTCTCCTGGGGATGAAAGCGAACGCCGCCCTTGGCGGGGCCTCTGGCGTCGTTGTGCTGAATCCTGAAGCCCTTGAACACTCTCGTGCTGCCGTCATCCATGTGCACAGGGATCAGAACATGAAACTCCCGCAACGGCTGTCGCAGCAAATCCCGGGTCCCATCGTCGATGCCGATGATCGCCGCGACATTGTCAAATTGCGCCTGTGCGGTTGTATAGGGATTGTATGCTCTTTCCACGGTATCAGTTACTCCTTTCGCTCGGTATTGTCATGTCGCGTTCGAGCAAATCGGCGACATCCTTTCGACTAACGGTACTCCTCACAATGCCAGACCCCGCCCGGTGAATCCTGCAGCGTGCACGAGCCGCGGTTTTCGCAATTGCAGCAGAGTCCCATGGCGGTATCGGGGACGCATTCCGCGTCTTCTATGACCGGATCCGGGCGGCTCTCCCCTTCCAGCGGCATCGAGTCATCGAATTCCTCACAGAATAGAACGGGGAGTTGGATGCCTTTGCGTCGGGTGCATACCACACTGCTGTTGCACGTCGAGCACAGGCCCCAAGACCGTTCCGGCGATGCCATGGCTGCAACCTCCCTTTCTTCGTGCAAAGTGATCTGTGAAACGGATTGCCATCCATATAGCAATGGCCGTACCACGCCCGACGAAATTCCACTTCGCCCACCGGCTATGCTGCCGTAAGTACCCTCCTGGAATCACCTTATGAAATCCGACAAAGACACTCTCGTGGGTCGAGGGCCACACCGCAAGCACACCGGATGGGGGTGACAAAGGTGGGGAGAATTGGACCGACGGGGAGATTCTCCCCACTGCATGATGGCACCGCAGGACCCTCCTTGCAGGGTCGCCCCCTGTGGTTGGCCAAGTTGGGCGTGGGGACATCCCCCTACAGGTCCAGACGGTGCTGCGTGATCTTTTTCCGCAGGGTCTTGCGATCGATTCCGAGAATCTGGGCCGCCCGCGTCCTGTTGCCGCCGGTGTTGGCCAGGACGTTGCGAATGTGGTCCGCCTCCACTTCGGCCAGAGTCCGGTTCACGCCGGTGACACGCAACGCGGAGAACCGCGCAGAGGACGGGAGATCCGGAACTTCGATGATCGGGTCATCGTTCATGACCACGATCCGCTGAATCACATTCTCCAATTCGCGCGCATTGCCCGGCCAAGCGTAGTTCTGGAGTGCATCCATCGCCTGTTCGGAGAACAGCGGAACTGTCTTGCCCACCTCCGAGGCGAACTTCTCCGCAAAGTGCCGCACCAGCAACGGAATATCCCCCGCCCTGACGCGCAGGGGCGGAACCTCGATCGCAACGACGTTGATCCGATAGTACAGCTCTTCACGAAACGTCCGGCCTTGGATGAGGGTCGGCAGATTCTTGTTGGTTGCGGCGATGATCCTCACGTCCACTCTTCTGGCACGCGAATCGCCCACCATCCGAACCTCCTTGTCCTGAAGCACGCGCAGGAGTTTCACCTGCATGGCGATGCTCGTCTCGGCGATCTCATCGAGGAAGATGGTCCCTCCATCGGCGGTCTGGAAAAAACCGGCGCGCGACTCCTGGGCGCCGGTGAACGCCCCTTTGACGTAGCCGAACAGCTCACTTTCCAGCAGGCTCTCGGGAATGCCGCCGCAGTTGACCGGCACAAATGGAGCAGAGGCCCGGGCGCTGCTGTAGTGAATCGCCCGCGCGACGAGTTCCTTGCCGCTGCCGCTTTCACCGGTGATCAGGACGGTGGCGGAGGTCGAAGATGCCTTGCGAATCGCGGCGAAGACCTTCTGCATGGCCTGGGATTCGCCAATAAGACCATAGCGGCGCTCGGGCCTCGGTACCGGCCGTACCACCGCTGCACGCCGCTGCTCGAGCCTGTCCAACGCCCGGCGCACCGCTGCGAGGAGTTCGCCATCGGTAAACGGTTTGGGCACGTATTCCTCCGCTCCGCTCTTGACCGCCTCCACCGCGCTCTCCACGGTCGCGTATCCGGTAATCATCATCACCGCGATGTTCTTGTAGTTGCCCCGAATGTGCCGGATCAGATCAATGCCGCTGAGCTTGGGCATCTTCAGGTCGGTGATGACCAAGTCGACGCAAGTCCCCTCCAGAAGGCGGAGGGCATCGACGGCGTTGGGAGCCGCATAGGTCGTGTACCCTTCAGCCGTGAGATTCCTCTGGAGAACCTCCAGGGTACTGGGCGTATCATCAACGACAAGAATCGTCTGTCTCCTGTCGGGTGGATTCATGATTGCGGCCTGTCCTCTCGGCAAGGGGCAGAGTCGATGGGCAGTCGAACGGTGAATGTGGTTCCCTTTCCCAGCGTACTGGCGACCTCAATCGTCCCCCCGTGTGATGTGACGATCCCGTGGACTACGGGCAGCCCCAGACCGGTCCCCTGGTTCACCTCCTTCGTCGTGAAGAAAGGCACAAACAGGCGGTTCTGGACCTCCTCGGTCATTCCCACTCCCGTGTCTTCGACGGTGCAGACGACATGTCGCTCCTCCAGGCGAGTCTGGACGATGAGTCTTCCCCCCTCCGGCATGGCCTGAACGGCGTTCACCACCAGATTGACCAGCACCTGCATCAACTGGCCCGCGTCGGCGGCCAGAACCGGCAACTCGGGCGAGAGCACGCAGACCAGCTCGATCCCTTCCTTCTCCAGGTGATGCCTGAAAAGGTCGATGGCCTCCACAACCACCCGATTGAGTTCTACAGGCCCCTTGAACGTGGGCGTCTCGCGCGCAAATAGCAGGAGCTTCCTGATGATCTCTCGAGCATGTAACGACGCGGCCACGATCTTATCGACGTCTTGCCTGCCGGGTGCGGGCAGTGCTGCATCGCGTTTCAGCAACTGAGCGAAACCGAGGATGCTGCTGAGCGGCTCGTTCAATTCATGCGCGATGCCTGCTGCCAACTGCCCGATTGTGGCAAGGCGATCCGCATGCATGAGCTGCTTCTGCAGTCGGGTCCGCTCTTGATCTGCATCCTGATGTTCCACAATGACGGCGATCTGTCGGGCGATCGCGTCTAACAGCTTCCGTTCATCCTTCAGGAAAGGCCCTTCATCCAAGGCGGGTCTGGCCTCCCGGTAGATGACATCGACGACCCCTCGGCATTTCGCATCCACGACCACCTCGGAACTCTGCCTGGGGCAGCCCTCCTCGAACCCGGGCGTCTCATATCGCGTTCCATCCAGAACGATACGAGCCGATGCAATCTCCGGGTATTGCCATGCCGGCGGTATCAACTCAACGATGTGCTGAAACAGTTCGTCAGATGACCCAGTGGACCCCTCAAATATGCGACCGATGCGGTAAAGGCAGCTCAACTCCTTCACCCGTTCGCGCAACGCCTGTGAGGTGTGGTCCTCGGGCGCCCCCGCCACCTGCCCCTGAATCGCTGTTCGTTTGCCCATCGGAGATCACCCTGTTTGTGCGATCCGCATACGCTTTCCCAAAGACGTATTCCCTATGATTCCGTCGCTTTCCCGACGGTCCTGTGGGCCATGCGAATCTACTTCATGATAGTGAATGGCATCCGGAATCGCAAGTCCCCGGCACAATCCGGCGCCGGCAAGACAATCAAATGAGACAGCCCACAGCAAGCAGCTCAGCATCACCGACGGAAGCAAGAGATGACTCACGTCAGAAGCTCATTTCCAAGTTCAATGATGTCTTCGGGACCATTCTCGGACAAACGAGTGTTGAGTGTGGCACGTTCCACGACCTCAGACGCACTGCCATGAGCAACTGGCTCGACAAGGGCCTCGGTGAGTTCGAGGTCGTGCGTCAGCAGCGGGCGTCGCAAGTCGCTGTCATCCAAATCAATGACACAAAATACGTAGTTCTCCCAATGGATAAGCGTGCACAGTGCACGATATAATTGCGTGCGCATGAGCAAAACAGAGCACAGCAAAAGGGCGGATGGCAGAACCGCTGAACGCTTCTCTGTTTTGTTGGGGGGGGAGTTTCTGTCGGCCGGCCAAACGCCAGCACCTGACTGAAAGGAGCGGTGGAACATGAGCCCGTCGCATCGCATCTTCGCCGTGCACACCCCGGACGTTCCGACATACCTGTCTTGATGCGGCCGCTCTCTGCCTCTGCCTTAAATCCGCTCCCTGCTTGACATCGCCACACACGAATCCCATGCGGCGGGAGAGAAAGGACGGTGCCTGCGCTATTTGAGAATCCTCCCATCTGCCTGTACCGGCATGCGAAGGCGCAGGAAGTGTCACGAACGAAGACAAGTCGCGTAGGCGACCAAGAAATGGAGGTACTCAGTATGAATGCGAAAGGAACCTGTTTGATTCTGGCTTGTGTTGTCGTGGCGATCTGCGCCACGTCCAACGTACACGCCGATTTCACCTTTGGCGAACCCATGAAGGTGGATCTTTCCTGCCTCGGCACGTACGACCATATTGAATGCCTGTCTTACGACGGGCTGGAGATGTACGTGTTAACCGCGGGCCCCACCGGGCAGGGTGGTGCCGACTTGTGGGTACTGAAACGCACCTCGAAGGATGAAGCGTGGGGCACGCCGGAGCATCTCGGACCCCTTGTCAACACCGCAAGCATTGAAGAATGCGCCTGTATCTCCGCAGATGGTCTCACACTCTACTTCGATTCGAACCGAGACCATGAGCAGCATGACATCTACATGACGACGCGCGCGACCCCAGATGCCCCCTGGGGCCCCGCCGTGAGTCTGGGCTCGACGGTGAATCGTCCCAACGCGGGGGACTATTCCCCTTCGATCTCCGCAGATGGTCTGGAACTGTACTTCTCCTCCTATCGGTCCGGCGGATACGGCCGGAGCGATCTCTACGTGTCGAAACGAGCGACGGTGAATGATGCGTGGGGCCCGCCCACGAACCTCGGTTCTGCGGTCAACAGCCCATCGGAGGACATTTGGTGCTCTCTCTCGCCGGACGGCTTGGTGCTGTTCTTTTCGGACCATCCCTTCGGGGGCGACCCTCCCCGGCCGGGCGGATACGGCAATTGCGACGTGTGGATGACGAGACGCATGAGCCGGTCTTCAGACTGGCAAACACCCGTGAATCTGGGTCCCCAGGCAAATGGGACTGCCAACGACCTCTATCCGCGCATCTCGCCGGATGGACACACACTGTACCTCTGGTCCAACCGAACGGGCGGCTACTGCACTTGGCAGGCGGCAGTCATCCCCCTCGTGGACTTCAACTCCGACATGACCGTGAATATCGACGACCTGGTGCTGCTCATCGAACACTGGGGCCAGGACGACCCATTCTACGACATCGGGCCATTTGCCTGGGGCGACGGCGTGGTGGACGCGGCGGATCTGAAAGTGCTGATGGAGTACTGGGGTCAGGATTTGACGCCGCCCCCTGTCGAAGCGATCGCGCACTGGAAGCTCGACGAGACGGACGGCCTGATCGCGTACGACTGCGTGGGCAACAAACACGGCACGCTCGTGGGCTCGCCGGTATGGCAGCCCCAGTCCGGTTGGATCGATGGCGCCCTCGCGTTTGATGGAGTCGATGACTACGTGGCCATCGACAGGATCCTCAATCCCCTTCATGGTCCCTTCAGCGTGTTCGCCTGGGTCAAGGGCGGTGGCCCGGGCCAGGTGGTCGCCTCGCAACAGGCGGGCGCGAACTGGCTCATGGCCGACGCGGAAGGCGAATTGATGACCCAACTGGGCGTCATGGCGGTCGGCAGCGAGTTGTATTCGCAGGTCAAGATTGACGATGGGCAGTGGCACCGCATCGGCTTCACCTGGGATACCTTGCACCGCAGGCTCTATGTGGACGAGGTTCTGGTCGCGGAAGACGCACAGACCGGTCTGGCGAGTTCCTATGGTCGCCACTACATCGGCTGTGCCAAGGACTCCGCCGCCGGCGCCTTTTTCTCGGGCTTGATCGACGATGTCCGAATCTACGACCGGGCAGTGAAACCTTAGAGAGCATCAACCACCACGATACGTCGCACATGCGACCAACCCATGGAGGTAACAACCATGAACGCGACAACGAAACCCTTGATCCTGGTGTGTGTTGTTCTGGCGACGTGCGCTACATCCAGCGTGAGGGCCGATTTCACCTTCGGCGAGCCGGTAGACCTCAGGACTGTCGTCCCAGAGCTTGACGGCACGGCGGACGGCGTCAGTTGCCTCTCATTTGATGGACTCGAGATGTACATCGACTCCCAACGGCCTGGAGGGTATGGAGATTGGGATTTCTGGGTATTGAGACGTCCTTCCGAAGATGCTGATTGGGGTCCTCCGGAGAATCTGGGAGTGCCGATCAACAGCCCGAAGGAGGATTCCTCTTTCTCGATCTCAGCCGATGGGCTTTCGGCGTATTTCAGTTCCAACCGGCTTGGCGGCTATGGCAGTTTCGACATCTATATAGTCACTCGCCCGACGACAACCGATCCGTGGGGATCGCCGGTGAACGTGGGCTCGCAGATCAACGGCTCTGCTGCCGACACGGCTCCGTCAGTATCGCCGGACGGCCTGGAACTGCACTTTGTCTCGTGGCGAACCGGAGGATATGGGGATGGCGATATCTATGTGGCACGACGCGAGACAACAACCGATCTGTGGGGAAAACCGGCGAATCTCGGCCCGCCAGTGAACAGCGCATACGGGGAGACGCAGGTCTTCCTCTCGGCGGATGGGTTGTTGCTCTTCTTCGCAGACAACTGGTCTACGGCACCGCGTCCCGGCGGACACGGCAGCCAAGACATCTGGATGGCAAGGCGGGCAGATCCTTCTGCTTCGTGGGAAGCGCCCGTGAACCTTGGACCTCGCTTCAATGGACCCGCCTACGATTGGTCGCCGCGGATTTCGCCAGACGGACACACCTTCTACTTCAGCACTGCCCTGACTCTGGACACCACGACATGGTCCTCCTCGCAGGCTCCGATCATTCCGACCGTGGACTTCAATGCCGATGGGGCCGTGGACCTGGATGATCTGGTGCTGCTGATCGAGAACTGGGGCACGGACAACACGCTCTACGACATCGGCCCCTATGCCTGGGGCGACGGCGTCGTCGATATCCAGGACCTGAAGGTCTTCATCGCCGAGTGGGAGAAGGCCAATCCGACGAACTCACAAGATAATCAGTGAAAAGAATCCCGCAGACCAATGGAGGCAGACAACCATGAATGCGACAAGGCATTTCCTGATCCTGGCGTGTGCCATTGGGGCCATGTGCGCTACATCCTTTGTGCGGGCCGACTTCACGTTTGGCTCAGTCGTTTATGTCGGTTCGCCTGTCAACAGTTGGTACGACGATCTTGGCGTGAGCATATCGTCGGACGGGCTGTCCCTGTATTTTGGCTCCAACCGACCCGGCGGGTTCGGCAGTCACGACCTGTGGGTCGCGACACGCCTGACAAAAGAGAGTGCGTGGGGGACCCCGACGAATCTCGGAGAAAGAGTGAACAGTCTGGCGGAGGACAGCGATCCGAAGATCTCCGCCGATGAGTTGTCGCTGTATTTCTGTTCCAAACGGCCCGGCGGACACGGCGATCTCGATCTGTGGGTCGCGACGCGGCCCACGAAAGCAGACGCGTGGAACGCGCCGGTCAATCTCGGCCCCACGATCAACACGGAGTACTCGGAAGACGCCTGTCATATCATGCCGGATGGTTTGTCCCTGTTCTTCGACTCCGACCGGCCCGGCGGTCAAGGTGGCTGGGACATCTGGGTCGCGACCCGCGCGTCGGTCAGCGAACCCTGGACCCCGCCGGTGAACGTCGGGACGCCCGTCAACGGGCCGTACAGCGACGGCGAACCGAGCGTTTCCGCCGACGGACGCATGCTGTTCATGACATCCAACCGGCCGGGAGGCTGCGGTGGCATGGACATCTGGATGGCGTCGCGGAAGAAGGCGGACGGCCCCTGGGACACACCGACGAATTGCGGATACGCTGTCAACTGGGACGACGCCGATGGCACGGCGGCCATCTCGTCGGATGGGACGACGCTCTATTTCGCGGGCTACTGCGGGTACTTCTACGGGGGTTACGACCTGTTCGAGGCGTCCATCCTGCCCATCGTGGATTTCACCGAGGACGGTTTCACGGACATCGACGACCTGATGGCTCTGATGGAACACTGGGGCCAGGACGAGCAGTCGGTCGACATCGGTCCGATGCCCTGGGGCGACGGCCTCGTCGATTTCCAGGATGTGGAGGTCTTCGTGCGCCACTGGGAACCGGGGCGAAACGTCATTGGGGTGACCGACGCCACCTTCAACGAGATCGTCTTGCAGTCTGAGATACCGGTGCTGGTGGACTTCTCCGCATCGTGGTGCTCGGCGTCGACCCGGATGCACCCGGTGATTCAGGAGATCGCCAACGAATACAAGGGCCGAGCGAAAGTCTGTACGGTCGACGTGGACAATGCTCCGAATCTCTCCGAGCAGTATGACATCGAGTACGTACCGACGTTCATCTTGTTTGACGATGGCCAGATTCGGGACACCTGGGTGGGCGTTACGAGCAAAGAGGAATTGACGACAGCCATCGACGCACTGCTATAGGCTGAATCCGGACTGCGTGCCGAGAAGACGCCGGCACGGGAGGAGTGGGGATCGACGGGCGTGTAGGGGCCGCGAGGACATGTAGGATGCATGAGCAACAGAACCGGGTCGCGTACGCGACGAGAACCAGAGGAACAGACGGGACGGTCAGCCATGAAACGAGGGATTGCAGTTGGCACAAGGGGATTCGTGTGGAACCCTGCGCGAGGGCCACCTCCACGTTTCGCGGACCTGCGGGTACTGAGGGCGGTATGGAGGGCGCCTCTCTACGAGACCCTCGGCCCCACGGGAGCGTGTGGAACAGTTTACAGGGTTTCTCAGTCGAAAGGATAGAAAGATGAAAGCGCGGACCCTCATCGTAATCGTGACCGTGCTCTTGTCGACACTCCTGCTGATTCAACGGAGCGACACGCAGGCGGCTCTGGAGGCACAGTTCGTTGCGGACATGCCGATCGGGTCGATCGTCGCTTACGCCGGGAGTGAGGCGCCGCAGGGGTGGCTTCTGTGTGACGGTGCGCTCTATGCCACGTCCGACTACCCCGAGCTATTCGAGGTCGTCGAATTCACTTACGGCAGCAACCCGGCGAAGACCGCCTTCGGAGTGCCCGACCTGACGGGAAGAGTGCCGGTGGGCGTGAAGCCCTTCTCATGGTACTGCAACGAACTCGGACAGACGGGCGGCGAGGAGCAAGTCACTCTCACAGAAAGCCAGATGCCTTCACACAAGCATGATGTCAGTGTTTCCAGTCACACGCACGAGATCAGTGTTTCCCCCCACACCCACGCGATCGCTGTTGCCGCGCACACCCACAGCGTCATCGATGCCGGGCACAGCCACGCTGTGAGTGATCCCGGGCACAGCCACGGCATCACCGATCCCGGGCACTCGCATACGATCTGGCTTCACGACCATCTGGGACAAGGCCAGGTGGACGATTCAGGCGTCAACCACCGAGGAGATACCGAGACGGGCTCGAGCAAGACCGGCATCTCCGTGAACAACGCTGTCACCAACATCAGCATCAGCAAGGCCTCCACCGGTATCGCTGTCGGCCAGACGAGTCCTGCCGCCTCTGCCGCCGGCGCTACGGTCAGCGCATCGGCACAAAGCGTTGTGGTCGGTGTGTCGGAAGCCTCGAAAGGTTCGGATGGAGCCCATGACAACTTGCAGCCGTACACTGTCGTGAACTACATCATCAGGTGCCGTTGAGACGGAGGATGATGGCCACGCAAACGACGCTCGGCAAGGGCGGCGGCGGCCTGCTGGAGTCGCACCATGGGAGAGCCGCGGGACGCCCCAGCCTGCATGTCGCCGTCACGGAGGCAGTGCGAGCCCTACGCCGGATCACGGCGGCACAGCTCTGCTCCGAAGTAGCCCCTATGCCGGCTACTGTCCCAGGAAATTGCCATAGGTCAGAGCCATGACCGCGGCGCTGAGGATCAACAGTGCTGTGACCAGGACCCCCTTCGTTCGAGCACTCCTGCCGTGCCATTCCCGCAGGACGATCCCCGCCAGGGAGCTGAACAGGATCAACATGAGCATGTGGATCGCCCAACTGGAGAACTTGAATTCGCCCATGCGGACGTGGGCCAGGCCGTAGAACAGAAATTGCCCGTACCACATGCAGCCGGTCAGAAGGGCCATGAGGTAGTTGATTGGCAGCGCACTGACAGCCGCATCCTTCGGCTGGCGGAATTCACCAAATGTCCCTTGCGAACAGGCCAGGTAGATGCAGTAGGCGGCCGTTGTCACGAAGGCGCCCGTGTTGGAGAAGATGTAGACGATGTTGGTCTGCCAGTGGCCAGCCCCGAAATCCGTTGCGGTCTTGGCAATGGGAGCGCCCGTGTGGTTCACGGCGATGCCGTAGAAGGCAGAGAAGACTCCGGCAATCCCGCACAAGAGCAGGCCCTTCCCCAGGACAAATGGCGGATCGCCAGCGCCGTGCTGCAGCTCCGCTTCCTTGAGCCGGCCCGCCACCCCGCACAGCAGCGTTCCCAACAAGCCGACGAAGATCCCGCTCATCACCCATCCGGCACCGGGCTTCCCCATGGTGCTCACGAGCGTTCCCTCGAGAATGGGCCCTGTCAGAGTTCCAAGGACGCACGAGATGCCGATCGAGATGCCATAGGTGAGCGAGTAGCCGACACAGCGAATCGCCATACCGAACGCGGTACCGCCGATGCCATAGATCACACCCAAGGCAAAAGTCCACCCCATCGCGTTGGGCGGCGCAGCCCGCAGAACCGCCGCGAGGTCTGGAATCGTCAGCCAGGCCACAAGGATCGGGACGAGCAGCCAGCAGACGGAGGCCTGCGCCAGCCAGTAGGTTTGCCAGGACCAGCCCCGCAGCTTCTGCTGAGGGGTATAACACAGAGCCGCGGAGAAGGCCCCGATCGCGTGCAGGAACGTTCCCAAGAGGGGATTGACGCCAACCTCAGTCATAGAGTCTCCTCAATCTGTTCCGAATCCTTCACATGGCTTGGGATTCACCCAAGTCCAGCGGATAAGTCCCATGTTCTCGAATCAGCCTGACGATGTAATCGTACGTCCGCCCGGAAACGCTGCTGGTGACGGAATGATCCGACTGGAGGATCAGCCCGCCGCCCTCGGCGGCGCACAGCTTTCGGAGTACCTCGGCGCGGATCTCCTCACGGTCGCCGCGTTCCCACTTCTGAACGTCGAGATTGCCGCAGAAACCGATGCGGTGGCCATACCGGCGGCGGAGATCCACAACGTCCATGCCGGCCTTGACCTCCAGCGGATTGTAGGCATCGACCCCGATCTCGATGTAGTCTTCGAAGATCGCGCTCACGTTCCCGCAGCCGTGGTAGATCACAGGCAGGCCGTGCGTATGGCAATGCTCGACCATCGCCTTCACCCACGGCTTGAAGTACTCCCGCCAATAGTCCGGCGAGAAGAACAGACTGTTGCGATAGGCGACGTCGCCCCAGATCACAAAGCCATCGAGATACCCTGCAGCCGCCTCGATCGCAGCCCTGCAACACGACAGATAGAATTCCCCGATGCGGTTGATGCAGGCGCCCAGGCGATCCGGATACAGTCCCATCCAGAGCAGCGTGTTCTCCTGGCCGATCAGACGCGTAAGGCACTCGTTGACCTCGATCATACTGCCAAAGACAGGGAAATCGGCCCAGAGACTCTTGACGGTTTCCACCCACGGGGGACTGTTGCGCTGAAAGCCGTCGCCGACGCCGGCAATCTGATTGTCCCCGGCCTCGAAGAACCGCCGGTGATCACGAGGGTCGTCGAACTCGAAGGCTTCGACCTTCTCGATGCTGTCGGTGTCCCACGACATCTGCTCCGGCATGGGCAGATCGAGCCGCTTTCGAAGGACCGTCTCGAATCCGGTCTTGACCCACACCTCGCTGCGGTCCTGCCGAATGATCTCGAAGGGTTTGATGTGCGGGTCCATGTTGGGGATTGTCACGATCCAGTCGAGATCGTAATAGCGATAGGGATCGGTTTCAGGCGACAGATCGAGCTCCCGGCGCCAACGACTCAGAAACCCTCCCCAGAAGAAGTCGCTCACCGGCACGCGGTCCGGCTCCTCATGTCGCAGGGTCTTCCGCATGCGTTCGAGCTTGACCAGCGTCGATGCAGGTCGTTGCGTACTCATAACACAGATCTCTCCTTAATGGTCGCCTTCGACCGTCGATAGAGTAGCATACCGGTCCGCTTCCCACAAGACTCGCGGGTCCGCGACTCGAATGACCCAGGCGCAAAATCGACTATCGCAATCCCGACGATCCTGCCATAATGTTGCCACCTGCATGTAAGAGATAGGAGATTCGCACTATGAAGCGGTATGGAACGGTGATCGGCGTGAGAACGGATCGGCTCGCGGAGTACAAGAGACTGCACGCGGCGGTCTGGCCCGATGTGCTCAGGAAGATCACAGAGTGCCGGATTCGGAACTACTCGATCTACCTTCGCCGGCTGCCGGATGGGAACCACTATCTCTTCAGCTACTTCGAGTACGTCGGCGAGGATTTCGCCGCGGACATGGCCAGGATGGCCGCGGACCCCACGACACAGCAGTGGTGGAAAGTCTGCATGCCCTGCCAGGAGCCCTTGCCCGACCGCGCTGAGGGCGAGTGGTGGGCGAGCATGGACGAGGTGTTTCACCTCGATTAGCGGTCCGCCGGATTCGAGGGACGCGAGGAAACGGATTCTGCGAATGGAGAAGCAAGCGTGACAACTGGAACCCTGACATCCTTTGTCTTATTCGTGTTGACCGGCGCCGCCTGGGCAGCTCAACCGGACGCGCCGGCGGAGGTCTTCGTCGTCCCCAATTTCCATCCCGCGAGTTGCGGCTGGCTCACGGACTGGTCCACCGAGCGCAACTACTGCGCCAACAGCTACCTCGACCACCTCGACCGCGTGCGGGACAACCCGAACTACGCTTTCGCGCTCTCCGAATGCAACACAATGATCGCCATCCTCAATTTCCACCCGGACCGGGTGGCGGAGCTCAAGCAGCGGATTCGCGAGGGCCGCGTGGAGCTGGTCAATGCGTTCTTTCTCGAACCGACGATCAATCTCTCGGGCGGCGAAGCCCTCGTCAAGATGGGTGTGGAAGGTCTACGTTGGCAGCAGGCGATCTTCGGGGTTCGCCCCCGTTTCGTCTGGGCCATCGATGTGACCGGCGTGCACGAGCAGATGGCGCAAATCACATCAGGCCTGGGCCTCGACGCGATGGTCTATACGCGAGACAACCCCACCGGCAAATCGATCCACTGGCTCCAGGCCCCGGACGGCTCGCGATGTCCGGCGATCTCGCCCGGCCACTATGCCGATTGGGATCCCGTGTTCCGCTCGCCGACGCCGCTGGACTCCAAAACCCTCGCGGAGCTTCTGGACGACGTGAAAGCCCGCGCCGGCGGGACACCCGTGGGTGCGCCGGTTCTCGTGCTGGGCGGCGCCGGCGACTACTCTCTTGCGCCGGCCTGCACGGACTACCCGTCGGCATTCCTGAGGCAGTGGAAGCAGGCGGCCCCTCAGACGTCAATGCACTTCACCGGGTTGGGTCGGTACGTCGACGCGATTCGTCCCGGCATTCAATCCGGCCGAATCGAGCTGCCCGTCAGCCGGAGCGGGGCCAGGATGAGTTGGACATCCTTCTGGATCGAGAGTCCCAGGGTCAAACGGTGGTATCGGCGGGCGGAACAGGGATTGCAGACGGCCGAGATGCTGGCGACCATCGCCAGCCGCGACGGCAAGTTCGAGTATCCCGTCCAGCCCCTCTACTGTGCCTGGCTCCAGATGCTCCTGAACATGGACCGCAACACCCTATGGGGTGCGGCCGGTGGCATGGTCTTCGAGCATGAGAAGTCGTGGGACGCCCGCGACCGCTTCGAGTCGGTGGAGAAGATCTCCGCCGACGCAACTCACGTAGCCCTCAAGCACATGGCCGGGCAGGGCCGATGCGCAGCGCTGTTCAATCCGCTGAATTGGCCGAGGACCGATCCTGTACGAATCAGCCTGCCAGCGGGCGTGAGCCCGGTGGGCGTGACTTGCCAGAGTGGGGGAGATGGCCAGATCCTATGCCAAGCGTCCCTGCCGTCGACGGGCATTCTCACGCTGGCCACATCGAGCCAGGCAGCCCCCGCGACGTGGACGATCAACCTGCCAGCGGTAATCGAAACGGCTCACTACCGCGCGAGAATCGATCCGAACAATGGTTCCTTGTGCAGTCTGACGCTGAGATCCTCCGGCCGGGAGGTCCTGGCAGGTCCAGTGCTGCTCGTGGCCGAGCAGGCAGGCGATTTCCACCGCACCCCGCGGCGCGACCAGCGGAGACGCCTGGCCGATTCCTGGCAAGCCAAGCCACGCATCAGTGTGAGCGAGGGTCCGTTGGCGACTGTCGTCAGGACGGACTCGTCTCTCCTTGGCAGCGGCGCTCGGCAGACGATCCATTTCTACAAGGACTCTGGGCGGATCGATTTCGATGTGGAATTGAATGATGTCCCGGACAAGACCATCGTCCTGGCGGAGTTCCCTCTGGCGCAGGCCATCCAGGAAACCCGACGCGGCATTCCCTATGGCTTCTCCCACGCTGCATGGGAGAGAGAGGATCCGAGTCTGGCCGGGTTTGGCGATGGAATCGTTCCGGCAATCCGTTGGTCGCACTACCAGCTCGAACGGGGCGGCGTGGCCCTTCTCGATCGTGGCCTGCCCGGTCGCGAACTCACCGGCCGAACACCGGTGCTGTTTCTCCTGGACACGCAGGAGATCTACATGGGTTACCCGAATGCCTGGCTCAGCGGTCGCGGCCGACAGAGTTTCTCCTTCGCCCTCGTCGCCCACGACGGCGACTGGAAAGACGCACGCATCCCCCAGATGGCCTGGGAGTTCAACCAGCCTCCGGTTGTGGTCGCCGATTGCGCCGAGGCCCTGCCCCGGTCATTCCTGCAGACCTCCGGCAACGTGATCGTCGAGGCCATGCGCCGTGAAGGGAGCGAGATCGAGGTGCGCCTGGCCGAGTGCCTCGGTGCGGCCGGGATGGTTGAACTCACGCTGAACGTGCCGCACCGTAAAGCCGCGATTACCGATCTGACGGGCGGCCGGCGGGAGCCTCTGGAGGGCGGACCGACCTACCGATTCCGCGTGCGACCACAACAGATCGTGACATTGCGATTTGGCACGGACTCGACCGTTGCGGACATCCAGCCGCTGACGAAGTGGGATTCGCTCGTGCCGCATGCCAAGCTCGCCGCGCTCAACACGAAACTCGGTAAGAAGGGCCATCCCCCGGCCGGCGGGCAGGAAGATGAGACCTCGCGATTGCCTGCGGACGCAGCGAAATCCGTTGCCAGGGGCAAGCAGACCACCGCCTCCAACGTCTATCAGGATCAAGATCGCTGCCGGGCGGAACTGGCCTTCGATGGCGACCCGCAGACGCGCTGGGCCTCCGACGCCGGGCTCCAGCAAGCCTGGCTGGAGGTGGATCTCGGGCGAGTGTGCATCATCGACCGGGCCTGGCTCAGCGAGGCGTACGATCGCGTCGAGGAATTCGAACTGCAGGCGGATCGGGACGGTCGATGGGAGACCTGCGCCCGCGGCGGCAGGATCGGTCTGGGCCTGGAGCTCAAGTTCGCGCCGGTCCAAGCACAGAGAATCCGCCTGAACGTTCTCAAGGCGACCGACGGCCCGACCATCTGGGAGTTCCTGCTGTTCGAAGCGGCCTCGGCCGACTCCGCACCGCGTGCGGTCATTCGGCCGGAAGGCCGAACCGATAGGCAACACCGGCCTCGGGAATCAACACCCTCTCGCTCAGGCCAAGCACCCGTATCCGCTCGCGGATCTGGGGCACCTCAACCGTGTTGAAGCTGAACATGCCGAAATGGTGGCAGATCATCATAGGAATGTCGGCCCCTGCAAACACCTCCACGGCTTCGTCGAAGGTGAAGTTGCCGGGCACGCCGCGACTTGAACGGTAGACGTCCCGCCCGTTGATCGGCAGCAATGCCACGTGAATCCTGCATTCGCGCAGCCGATCCACGAGACCCGGATAGGGGATGCAGTCACCGGAATGGTAGATGCGCACCCCCGCGATTTCGAGAACGTACCCCAGAAAATGATGTTCCCCCCGGCCATTCGTCACCAACTGCTCGTGAGCGGAGGCCAAGACCTCCACGTGGGCTCCCGTTCCGAGCGACACGATATCACCGTCGTTCGCAAAGATCACCCGCCGTGGATCGCGCACCAGGAGAGAGAGGGAGTCTCTTTCAGCAGCGGGGCCGATCAGCCGGCATCTCGCACTCGCTTCCATGATGACGGGAAGAGCCTCCGGGTCCATGTGGTCTCCGTGTCGATGCGTACACAGGACATAGTCCACCTCTGTCGCTTGTTCCGGGCTCAGAGGGGCAGGCACCATACGAACGTGTTCGAATTCCCGGCCGCGGTATTTCTTGGCGAGATGGTCGGACAGATAGGGGTCGATCAGCAGGTTCAGCCCCGCACCACCGACGTAGAAACCGGCCTGGCCCAGCCACGAGATGCCGGCGGCGGCATCGAGCGGACAGGGCCGACCCAATTCCGCAGCGACATCCAAGTCCATTGGCCGGCAGACGATCTCTCGCACCGAAGCACCTTCAGGAGGCTCTCTCGGACAAGAGAGCCTGGATTTGGCGGCAGTTTTCGGTCACTTTGTCCCATTGGCCGGCGGCGATCACGTTCTGCGGCGCGACCCACGTGCCGCCAACCGCCAGAACCACGCCGCAAGCCAGATAGTCGGTCACATTCTGCGGCGTAATACCGCCGGTGGGGATGAACTGAACGCCCAGGTGTTTGTACGGAGCGCTGAGGCTCTTGAGAAATGCGAGCCCCCCCGCCGCTTCAGCGGGGAAGTACTTCAGGATTCGCAGGCCGAAACTCAAGGCGGTCTCCACATCGGTGGGCGTCATCACACCCGGTGCAAACGGCAAGTCGACCTCGATCGCCGCCTGGACCACATCCCGGTTCACGCCCGGCGCCACGGCGAACCGCGCACCGCAGTCCTTGGCGCGTCGGATGTCGTCCGCGTTGAGAACGGTGCCGGCTCCCACCAACAACTCGGGACGTTCGGCGGTCAGCAAACGGATCACCTCGGCGGCCGCCTTCGTGCGAAACGTGATCTCGGCGACCGGGAGACCGCCCGCTATGAGCGCATCGGCCAATGGCAAGGCCGCCTCGACCCGGTCCACCACGACCACGGGGACGACCCTTTTGTCACGTACTCGACTGAAGACATCCGACTCTGCCGCCATCGTTACCTCCTGGGGAACACAGTGCTCGGCCGAAGACAGTGCATCATGCCCCCCACAGCCAAATCGACGGCCCGGTCGATACTCTCGCGCGTGAAGCCGCCGATGTGCGGCGTGGCGATCACTCGCTCGTGCTCGATGAGCCGGCTGGGTCCGGGCGGCTCGACCGCAAAAACATCCAGGCCGAGACCTGCGACATGGCCGCTATCCAACGCCTCCAGGACGTCTTTGTCGTCCAGCAGGCTGGCCCGTGCCGTGTTGATGAGATAGACGCCCTTCTTCATGGCTGCCAGGGTCTGATGCATCACGATGGGACGTCCGTCCGCCGCGGGAGGGCAGTGCAGCGAAACCACATCTGACCCGGCCCACAGCTCCGCAAGACGAACGTATCTGAACCTCTCGGACGGAGAGAACGACACGTCAGGATACGGATCGAAGGCCAACACATTCATCCCCAGCCCCAGGGCCAGCGAAGCCACCTGCCGGCCGATGCTCCCACACCCCACAACGCCAAGCGTCCGCCCGTCCAATTCGATTCCGCACCGGCGCTGCCAGTCTGCGCGTTTGAGGTGGGCGTCGCTGAAAGGAACCGCGCGAGTCAGAGCCAGCATCAGGGCAATCGTCAACTCGGCCACTCCCCGCGTGTTGGCGCCCTGGGCGCGGACGATCGCGATCCCCGCACGTTTGGCCGCTTCCAGATCGATGTTGTCGACCCCGACGCCGTTCCGGGCGATCACCTTGAGATCGGTTCCCGCTGCGATGACCCGAGCGGATATCTTCTCGACGCCCGCGAGATAGCCAACACACCCGGGCAGCACGCGCAACAGTTCCGCTTCATCAGGCTGGACGCCCGGCGTACAGAACACCACTTCATAGCCCGCCTCTTTCAGGCGTCCCAAGGCTGGATGGCCGTCTTTCGTCAGGGACCTGGGCGTGACGAGAATGCGACTCATACGACAACGATCCTCCCTTCGCGGGAATACACGCGTTTGGGGAATCCCTCCTGTTCGATGTCGCCGTAGTTGTGGCCGGCGTCGCCGGGATAGACACAGAAAGAAATCAAAGGTTCATTCCCCGTATTGATCGACCGGTGCGCCCAGAAAGGAGGAACGTAGACCATGCGACCCCGGCTCATCTCCTGTGCGGCCCATGTCCCATCCGTCGTTTTCATGGCCATGTAGCCCACGCCGCGCAGGCACAGGTAGATTTCGGCAGTTCCCGCGACCGCATGATAGTGTCCCTTGGTCATGAAGCACTCTTCGCCGATCCGGCCCGGCTGCAGCTTGCTGATGCAGTACATGAGGTGCCCTCGCCTCTCGGGCACGGGGACTTCGAAGACCTCGTAGTGCAACGGGTCGTTCTCCGTGGCAATCAGCCGCTCCAAGGCGGCTCCGTCGGCATAATGTCCCCGCATGTCCGAGGCTCTGCGCACCAGGTGATTCGTCGCATTCTTCAGAATCCCGCTGTCGAGATCGATCTCAAGCGAGAACGGCTCCATGATCGTATCCGCTGTTCCCATATCGGCACTCTCCCCTTTCCTGTTCACCGGACCCTCGCTGCGATTTCCGACAGCTTCCGGAGCTGCGGACCCTGCGTGGGTATGTCAATGTGAAACACCTCGGCGATGACTCTCGTCCAGCCATGAATGAAATAGACCCAGCCGTCTTCGATGGTCAGATTCCTGTCCTGCTGCTGGGCTTTTGCCTGGCGGAGGAACAGCAGATCGCCGCGATAGTTGAATTCCCACGCGAGCCCATTCTGCGGGAACCGTGCGGCGTCCGTCAGCGGCGACCCCGGCGCATCCTTGCCCAGACCGGTGGCATTGACCACGAGAGAACCCGGCCCAAGCTGATTCACCACCGCGTCGTTCCGGGCTGGATCAGGACAATGGTGATATGTCACTGCGATGCCGGGATTGATCTGCTCGTGGATGCGACGCATCTCCTCAAGACGCGGCTGGCTCCGGTTGGTCACGAGAATGCGAGCCGGAGATCGGTCCTTTCCATTGTGTGTCATGAGGTAGGTCGTCAGGGCAAGGGATGAGCCTCCCGCTCCCAGTAGACACACCTGGGCTTCCGTTCGACGCCAGTAGTCGTCCGCAACGAACGCCTCCAGAGCCAGGCCGCTGGTGATGGGGTCCTTGGCATGTCCCCAGAGGGCCCCGTCGTGCTTGGAGATACAACTGATCTCTCCGAGCAACTGGGCGTGTGGATCCAGCCCGTCGAATAGATCCCGACACGCAGCGAGCAGATCGATCTTGTGCGTGGTAACGAGTCCGCCGAGCGAGAGCGGGTCCTTCTTGATGAAGCGGACCACGCTCCGATAGACCTCGGGATCGTCGTGCCACTTGCAGTCGATCCCCTTGATCGTACAGTCCCCCAAGCCCAGGTGACGTGCCCACGCAGGAAAGACCTTCATAATCGAGGACTTGCTCGTGGTCACCCCAATGAAGTAGAATGTTGGCCTTTGAGCAGGTTCGAAGTTGGGTCCCGTCATACACTTTCCTCAGTTTGCCATCGATCTCGAACGATGGGCGCGCCGTCCGTATCCGCAGCCGCCATCCGCCAGTTTCGTCTTTCAGTCGTTGAAGGTCTCCAGGGCTTTCTGGTCGCCCATCCGCTTGAGCAGTTGCTTCAAACCGTCGAGGTTCTCCACCAGGCTCTTCTCGGCGTCCACCTCCGGGCGATGGTCCAGGATACCGATGGGTCCGCGATAGCCGCTCTTGGCGATGATCTCGAGCATCTTCGCCTCGTGCTTTCCCTGGCCGAGAGGCAGGATCAGGGGCTTTGCGTCGGTGTTCATTCCGTTGAGATTCAGGCACAACAGATAGGGCTTCATGACCTCCAGGGATTCCGCGAAGTCATTGATATGGCCGTGACCATGATGCAGATTGTAGACGATCCCCACATGGTCCGCCTGGGCATTCTCGCGAAGCCACTTGCACACGGCCACCATGTTCTTGGGTTCACCCCCCCAGCCGCCGTGGTTATAGAGTGCCAGCTTGCAGCCCAGCTCGCGCGTCTGATCGACCAGAGGCAGCAACCCCCTGGCTGCGGCAGCCACCTTCTCCTGCTCCGTTCCCTCGGCAGGGGCGCCGAAAGTCTTCCAGATCTGAGGTCGGATGCCGTACTTCTTGATCAAGGGCGCCATGGCCGGGTGCCAGTCCCAGAAGGCGAAGTATTCCAGCTTATGTCTCTTGTAGGCCAGGATTTCCTCTTCAAATGTGGCAACGTGCTGCTCTCGCCAATCGTAAGCCACTTTTCTGATGCCGAGGCGTTCGAGCATCTCGGCACGCTGTTCCGGAGTACGATTGGCCGCGTCAAACGGCACGATGCACCACGCCACGAGGTTGTCCTTGGCGAAGATGCTCTTGGTCGAACTGCCTGGGTCTTCGGCGAGCATAATCGTCGTCATAGGACCGACTGCCAGCAGCACAACAGCAGCAACGATGTACTTTCTCATGACTGTGACTCCCGACTTCTCAGTGATTCTATTGATGAAAGTATTGACTCAGAAGGCCAAGCAGCCTCTCGTATTGTGGCAGACGGGCGCGGTACGTCCGGACCATGCGGGCGGTGCCCTTGTGGCAGGTTCCCTTGTGCAGCCACTTCGCCGCGACAGCAGGGAAGCTCTGGAACAGTCCCGCGCCGACTCCAGCCACCATGGCGGCGCCCATCGGAGCCCCTTCCGTGTGGGCAAGCTGAAGCACCGGCATCTCCAGCACCGCGCTTTTGATCCGATTCCACAAGGAGCTGTCTTGCCCCCCGCCGGTGACACGAACTTCACGCAACGCCAGGTCCGGATAGAGCTCCTTCAGGACATGGCGGTAGATGCCATATTCAAACGCCCCGCCCTCCAGCACCGCCAGATAGAGATGCCCCAGCGTGTGCGACCGATCCAATCCGACCCACGCCCCGCGGAGGCGCGGGGCACTCGGACACACACGCCCGCTCAGATGCGGAACGAATAGCGGCGCATTCCCATGCCCCAGACTCTCCTCCGCCATCCGATTCAGTTGCGCGAGAGTGACGTCGCCGGCCTCTCTGCCATGATTCGCCAGCTCGCGACGAAACCACTCCAGGTTCATACCGCCGCCGTTGATGTAGGCGTAGGGATGCCACAATCCGGGGGTTGCGGCCTGGCCGCATGCAAGGGTCTGATGTCGGCGGTCGGCCCGGAAGCGGCCGGTGGTCGCCGCAAACACGGAGGCCGTGCCGGCCACGTCCACGCAGATGCCCTCCTTCGTCGCCCCGCAGGCGAGGAAGGAGGCCGCCGTGTCGCCGCAGCCGGCCACAACGGGCGTTCCCGCACGCAGGCCGCACAGACGAGCCATTCCAGACGTCAGCTCTCCGATGATCCGTGTGGGAGCAACGATCTGTGGCAGCTTGGATGGGTCCACGCCGAACGCATCGCACAAGTCCGCATCCCACCGACTTCGGCGATTGTCCGCAAAACCGGAGAAATGCAGATAGGTCGTATCGATGAACGCGGCCCCGGCATCCAGGCCACAAAGCCGCATCGCCGCATAACCACCCGGTTGGACAAAGGAAGCGATCGAGCGGTAGATCCTCGGACGCTCATGCTTCCACCAGAGGATCTTGGGACCGTGGTTGAAGCTCGGGGCACATCCCGCCTGGGCCAGCACCCGCCGTCCCGCCTGAGCCTGCATGCGCTCGATATACGGGGCACAGCGAGTGTCCAGCCAGGAATCGTAGGGCGTGACGTTGCGCCCCCCCCTGCCGATGCCGATGACGCCGGCCATTTGACCGTCGAGGCCCAACGCGACGACGGATTGCCGCCCGATTCCCGCCTGCCTGACGCACGCGCGGATCGCTTCGCAGACCGTCCGCACCTGGTACTCCGGGTCTTCTTCGACGATCCCGCCGCCCGGCTGATGCAGCTTCGATCTGCGAACCGCCGCCGCGAGACACCGCCCGGACTCGGAGAACAACACCGCTTTGCTCCCCTGTGTCCCGATATCAACGCCGATCAGCATCTTTTCCGCCATGGACCCGATCCTTCCCGCGATTGTGGCCCCTGTCTACTCCGACTGCCCATCCGGATTGACCAGGCAACGCAGTCCACGACCTTGCGCGGCGCAGGCGAACGCTTGCTGGATCTCGCCCAGGCCGAAAGTATCCGTGATGAACTCCCGCACCGCGAGGCTGCCGTCCGCAATGAGCGACAGGACCTTGCGGAATTGCGCCATGCTCGCGCGGGTGGTCCCTGTCACAAGCAACTGTTTGTAGTGGATCAGATTGGTGTCCAGGGGAACAACCGAGTCGCCGCGGGGAAGCCCGCCGAAGAACAGGACCCTCCCGTTGATGCCGGCCAATTCGAGGGCCTGAGCCTGCGCCTGGCTGGAAGGACACGCGACAATGCAGACATCCACCCCACGACCCTCCGTGGTGTCCGCGATCTGTCTCGCCACATCCTGCGTAGGAACGACGATCCAGGAAGCATCCATCTGCCGACAGCGGTCCAGGCGTTCAGGGCTCAAGTCGCTCACATAGATCGTGGAAGCCCCGCCGAGCTTGGCAACCTTGGCGTGCAGAAGCCCAATGGGACCGGCCCCCATCACCAATACGCTGTCGCCGGGCCGGATTGCACACCGCTCGAATCCGTTGTACACGCAGGAAAGAGGCTCTGCCAGAGCCCCCTCCGCGAAGCTCATCTGCGCCGGAATCTCGACGAGGTTTCCCTGCTGCACGGCCATGGCAGGGACGAGCACATACTCCGCGAAACCACCGTCGAGATGGATTCCCAACGCAAGGTAGTCGGCACACAAGTGGGTGTTGCCACTGACGCACATATCGCAGCGGCCACACCCCAGATTGGGCGCCACGGCCACTCGCATGCCCTCCGTCAGCCCGCTGACGTCCCGGCCGACACGCGCGATGATTCCGCTGAACTCATGTCCCAGGATACGGCGGGCACCGTCCGCAATGGCGGCATGGCCGTGCCGAAGGATCCGCAGGTCCGTACCACAGACAAGTGCCGCCCAAGTGCGGACCAGAACATCGCCCGGCCCGACCTGGGGAGGCTGCGTCATCTGAACTTCGATTCTCTGCTTGCCCAGCAGGAATGCAGCGGACATTCGCGTTGGCGACTGCACCTTAAGCAAGACTCACTCTCCTTCCCGTCTTGGCCGATTCCATCGCTCCTTCCAACACCTGCATGGCCTTCATGCCGTCATAGAAACTCGGCTCGACCTTTCCCCCCTTCGCGATCGCAGAAACGAAATCGACGACCGCATGGTGGAACTCATGCTCATACCCAATGATGTGGCCCGGTGGCCACCAGTTCGCGACGTATTGATGTACGGATTCCGTGGCGAGGATCGTCTTGAATCCCTGTGCACAGACGGGATCCTCGCGGCTGAACACCTCAAGCTCGTTCATCCGCTCGAAATTGAACGTCAGGCTCCCCTTGCTCCCATAGATCTCAAAGTAGTTGTAGTTCTTCCGACCCGGAGCGAATCTCGTGGCATCGAAGGAGCCGAGGGCGCCGTTCTCGAAACCCACGACCAGAAAGGCGGCGTCTTCAACCGTGACCTTGCCCTTCTTCTTCTGGGCGGTCTTTGCAGAGAACGCGGTGGGGCCTCCCGCCTCAGCCACGGGCCGCTCCTCGATGAAGTTCGTCATCATTGCAGCCACCGTGACGATTTCGCCGACGAGGTATCGAGCCAGATCGACGCTGTGGGAATTGAGGTCGAAGTGGGGACCTGCGCCGGCGCGCTCCCGCTGCAACTGCCAGACCAGAGGGAATTCAGGATCGACGATCCAATCCTGCAGGTACGCCCCTCGCCAATGGAAGATCCGGCCGATCTTGCCCTCCTCGATCAACTGTTTCGCCAGGCGAACTGCAGGACACCGGCGGTAGTTGTGATTGAGGTAGTGCACGACCCCGCTGCCCTCTGCGGCATCGTACATTGCCTTGGCTTGCTCGGCACTCAGGGCGATAGGCTTCTCGCAGAAGACGTGTTTGCCCGCCTTTGCCGCCGCCACGGCCATATCCCGGTGGAGGTCCGTCGGCACACAGATATCGATGATGTCGATGTCTTTCCGCGCCACCAGCTTGTGCCAATCGGTCTCCGTCTCCTCCCACCCCCACGTGGCGGCATACTGCTTCGCCGCCGACTCATTGTTGTCACAGATGACCTTCAGGACCGGCTCAGCGCCCAGGTTGAAAAAGCGTTTGGCATTTGCCCAGGCATTGCTGTGCGCTTTGCCCATGAAGCCGCCGCCGATCATGCCGACATTCAATTTGCCCATACTCTTACGCTCCTGTTCTGGCTTCACGTATCCGCTGTGCGGACGATCCTCAAAGCCGTTCCGTCTCGAGATCGAATATCTTTCCCATGAACTCAATCTCCGTCGCCCATTTCCCGGAGAGCAGGCACTGGTGATGGGAGCAGGCCCGCGCCATCAACCGATGCCCGTCCGACACCCGGATCACGCCGCCGTTGCGACAATCGGAGTTGGCATACTGTGCGTACTGCTCGAGGACGCCGTCGATGACGATCATTCTGTTCAGGGTCGGGTCCAGTTTGGCCATGGTCGTCGGCCCCAGCGGCATTCGCGCGTCGATCGCCGTGGCGTTCTGGTCGACGATGGCCAGCACCTTCGGTCGAAGCGTCCATTCGGTTGCCTGGGAGCTTGGCACGACGCCCAGATACCCACAATGCGCCACGAGCAGGCAGTTATCCGGGTCTTCCACCTTCGGAAACGAGTCGATCCGCTCATGCTTCAACGGCGCCATCCCCATCAGCGACGGATAGATATTCGTCATCATGATCGGCGCACGCAGGCAATGGTGGGCGAGGTATTTCGTCAGCAGACTCATCGTGTCTGCCTCGCATCCCCAAACGATTTGCTTCTCTCGGAAGAGCAGGTCCCATGCCAGGCAAGGCGTCGTATCGCTATAGCGAGACTCATTCAGGCAGTTGATCCCGATGCCCTTGACGGCCGGGTCCGCCTCCACCTCTTCCCGGGCCGCGAGATACACCTTCAGTGCACTATCGAGTGCCCGCTCGCTGACCCCTTCCGTCTTCAGGTTCCAGTCCTTGCGAACCGCTTTGGCCTGCCGATCCGGGATCTCCTTGGCCTTGGCGCCGAACTCCTTGAAGCTCTTCTTGACAATCGTGACACCGAACTTGTCCTTGATCCGCGCCGAACAGCCGTCCTCCCACCAGTAGAATCGCTTGAAGATGTCCGCCTGGAACCCCTCGCCGGGGTCGTCCTGGATAACGAGGAACTTCGTGCTGCGCATATCCCGCTTGACCGCCAGCGACCGGCACAGCAGTCTCGTCTGGTCCACGTTGTAGGGCGCGATCATCTCGACGCCCTCTGCTTTCATGAACGCGACGATCTCCCAATCCCACATCGCCATCGTGCCGAATTCGGAGGTGATGACGAGAATCGGCACGCGGATCTTCCGAAAGTCCTCAACGCGACGGTACGCGTCACCGAGCAGTTGCGGAAAGACCACCGCATCCGCCTGCGGCAGGGCCGACCCGAGCGCCACCGGCTCAAGGAACTGGGCCTCATCCGCCAGCAGCTTCTTCAATACGCCCAACTGCTTCTGGAAGTCTGCGTCGCCGGCCGACTTGAAGTATACAGGTATCAATTGCGCTTTCATGATCTCCATCCCCTACGGACCGCTTCAGGTCCACTCTATTCTCCACATGACTTGCAGCGTGCCGCTCACAGGGCCGCGACAACCGCCTTGAGCTGTGCGACGCTCTCCTGGACGACCTGGTCTTCCATGCCTGCGTAGTCCGGATGGAGGGAATCGATTTCGAGCGCCAGGCACCCTTCGAATCCTGCCTCGTTCAAAGCCGAGGCCACGCCCTTCACATCGACGAGCCCTTTGCCGACCGGAACACTGGAGAAGAAATACCACGAATCGGCAGGCACGCTTTCCAACACCTTCACGTCCTTGACATGAGTCGCCAGCACGTGTTTGCCGAGCTTCCTGGCGGCCTTCACCGGATCATCCAGCACGCGAACGAAGTTCCCCGTGTCGAAATTGATGCCCAGATAGGGCGATCCCACATTCTCCAGGATTTGCAGGATCTCATCCGAGTTGAAGTCGATGTGGTTCTCGATGGCCATCTTGATGTTGTACTGCCTGGCCGTCTTGACTGCCTTCTCGAACATCCGCGAGAGCCGCTCGATCTGCTCCTGATGGGGCTCGTTGCGGAACATCAGGCTGCTACCGGTCACGCGCATGACCGTAGAGCCGACGTTCTTGGCATGCTCGAAATTCTCGAGCATCTTGTCGAATTCCCGTTGGTTCTTTCCGCCTTCCAGGCCGTCCGGGTGCCCCCAGGCCCAGACGCGGTCGATTCCCGCGTCATCCAGGATACCCCTGATCCCGGAAAGATACTCCTTGTCCACCCGAGGGACAAAACAGGATTCCAGCGAGACCCCGCCGACACCCAGTCCCTTCGCCCGCGCGATGAAATCCTCCAGCGACCACCTCTTGGGAGGCTGCGTCTGATGGTCGTACACCTCTCCAAAGAAACGATGATAACAGTAGCTATCGATTCCGACCTTCATTTCTCTATCTCCTTATACTGCCTGTGATTGGGTGTCCAAGCACACCGGCCTTCCCTCTCGGATCGACTGGTTGCCCGCTTCGACGACCTTGACGACCATCATCCCATCGTGGCCGCTCGCGACGGGATCGGTGTTGTCACGTATCGAGGCGATAAAGGCTTTGTCTTCCGCCACGTAGGCGTCGGCAAAGAGGTCTCTCCAACTGGTCACAGCCGGCTGTACGATCTCACCGTGCCTGGTGCACATAATGACCGAATGGTGCGCGAGCTGCCCCACGGAGAGTACCCCCTCAGTCCCCAGCACTTCCGCCCGTGCATCGTAGCCGTACTTGACCGACACCGCCCCGTCGATCATTCCCTGCATCCCATTCTCAAAAGAGGCCACGAGCGAAACACTGTCGTAGAAATCGGGAAACTCATCCCTTGCCTCAGGACACCGATAGTTGCCGGCAATGGCGTAGACCTTGGCGAACTCGCTTTCAGTGAACCACCGGAGAGTATCGATGTCATGGCTGTTGACCTCCGCCAGAGGGCCATTGCTGCCGCTGATGTCATATTGCCACCGTTTGGGCGTGCTCGGGCCATGCGTCAGCGACTTGACGAGAACCACCTGTCCGATCCGGCCGTGCTGGATGAGTTCCTTGGCTCGTTGAAACCCCTCGTCAAACCGCCGCATGAACCCGATCTGGAGCTTGACGCGGTTCTCCCGCGCAACTCGGATCATCTCCTCGCACTGCGTGGGGTTCATCGCCATGGGTTTCTCACAGAGGATGTGTTTGCCCGCCTTGGCCGCGGCAACAACGATTTCGTGGTGCAGCCGCGTCGGGGTCGCCACAATGACCGTATCGATATGAGGATTCTCGATAGCCCCAAGATAATGGGGGTATGACTGGGAGGCCCCCAATTCCTGGCATACCGTCTTGCAGACATCTTCGTTGGAGTCGGCTATGGCGACCAATCGGGCGCCGGGGATCCGCGCGACGGCGCGAGCGTGGATCAGCCCGGCACGGCCTGCTCCAATTACACATACCTGCAATTCATCATTATGATTCTTCATTTGGCTGTGCCCTCATAGGCCATCGATACTTCCGTTCTCTTTCATTTTACTGGAAAACGGGAGCAAGTCAACACCAAATGATTGCATCTGAAAGAAAACCCCAACAATTCTATCAAGGGCATTTGAAAAACCTCCACAGTCGCGAGATCGGACGCGAAGCCACTGGGGCATAGCTCGCTATGGTTCGACAAGTTGACTGTCCAACCACGCGGCGCGATCCAGAAGCCACTGCTTCATCCACTCGACCTCACTTCGATATGTGATCCTGTCATTCCAGCCGGGGGGATTGGCCCAGACATACTGCCCCAGGACCGGCCACCGCTCGAAGTTCCGCGTTGCGGCCGCCTCCAAGAGGATCGCAGCCGCGTCCACATCAGCCAGGATGTTCACATCAGACAGCAGACCGAGGCGCAGCTGACGCCAGCGATCGACGAGTCTTCGGTAGTAATCCGGATCAGAATCCAGTCGATACCACCATGGACACCAGCCGTTGACACCGGGGGCCATGTAGGAATCGTTCCACCCGGCCGTCAGGTAGCCGGGCTCATCATTGTGGGCATAGTTCGCGTTCCCCATGGCCATGTTGTAGTCCCACAGGGGTCCCATGGTCAGCTTCCCTCCTCGGTCGACATAGAAGAAGGTACTGCCGCCATCGAAATTACGGGTGAACTGGCGCATGATTTCATAGTCTATCTGCGACCCGACGTCTGTGTAGGCGGCGTATCCATCGATGGGATGCGTGAACTCGGGGCCATAGAGCACTTTCTCGAAGGCGGCGATGTGGTTGCGTATCCACTGCTTTTGCAGTTGTGTCAGTTGGAGCGCGTCCGGGTCCCAATAGCTGAACTCCACGGTCTGGCCGCTCAGAACCGAGCGGAATCCATTGGCGTTCGCATTGCCCATTTCGATGATGTACCCGCCGGTGATGCCCGGCTCGTGATCGTCATGCGGCGTGAGTTGGGCGAGGTCAGCGCGGTTCTTGGCGATCTTGATGGATTCAACCAGCAGATACACGCCCACGTAGTCGTCCGCACAGGACATCCGGGGGTCCTTGTCATCGTTGAGGAACAGTTCACAGAATCGCGTGCGCACGGAGTAGTGCCCCATGCGGCCCCACCACCGGTATGCCAGGTAGTTTCGCATCAGCGTCTTATCGCTGTAGGGCCCGTGGAGCACCCAATCCGATTCGCTGGGCAAACCGAGGAGTTCAACGTCTCGATCCTGTCCCTTGTCATCCCAGGTTTCCATCTTGTACTGTTTCTTTGGAAACTGCGCCGAGCTGCGCCCCCGGATTCGCATTCCCACGGGACCCGCGAAATCCGCCGGGCCGGCCGCCGTCGCCTGTCCCGAGCCGTCCGTATCGAGGAACAGGGATTGCGCCCTCGCATAACTGGAGCTATCCGTCCCCGGGATCTTGTTGCCCCCTGTGTCCATCAGCACGATCGGCAGATTGGAGCTGAAGTGACTCAGATCTGAGTCCACGGCCTGATACAGTCGACTGACAACCGAACTGGGTATCCGATTGGGCTCGTACGCCCGGGCACGGATCTCGACGCTGCTCGTTACGGGAATTGCCTCCGTATAGAATAGCGAGAATTCGGTGGGTTCGGAGCCATCCGATGTATAAAA
Source organism: Sedimentisphaerales bacterium (assembly GCA_034678485.1). GTDB lineage: Bacteria > Planctomycetota > Phycisphaerae > Sedimentisphaerales > Anaerobacaceae > PLanc-01. The sequence goes on from JAXDBU010000073.1 coordinate 68,080, forward strand.
GACCCCGGCACGTGGGGAAGCACCCGTCAGCAATAAGGAAAACGGCGTCTCGAATACCCCCGACACTCGCGAGAACACAGGCGATTCGGCCAACCCGGCATAGCCCTTCGCATTGGGCTGCCCAGGCGTAGGATCAGAGAAGTACATCCTGTTGTCCGTGGGCGAAGGCACGACCCCTGCGACCAGCATCGGCAGGACCAGGAAGCTCCCGTTGCCAGGACTGTTATTCAAGCCGTGAATCGCCAGGAGGTTCTCACCGGCCTGCAGCAGGTGGAGCGCTGGCGAGATATCGAAATCGCAAAACGTACGGGACGCCTCGTCCGATCTCGTGGTCGTGGACGAGGAGCACCATGTTGTCCTCGCGGGAGCGTTGTCGCGAGCCACTTCCACGCCATTGAGGTACGCGATGAATCCATCCCTGTACTTCATGCGAAGCTGAAGGGCGTTGTACATGCCGGGATCGGAGACCGTGAAGTTCAACCGCACCCAGACCGTGCTGCCGGTGTTCAGCATCTCAGTGCTTATATCCGTCTCGAGATCGACCGGCTGGCCGCTGGCGAGCGATTGCACCTCCGCAGGCTCGATCGCCCGGTTGTAGATGCGGATATCCCGCAGCACTCCCAGGAACGGCCAACTCCCGTCGGCAAGACAGCCAATTGTGAACGATTCGGTCTCGGGACTCACGCGTCCGGAGGCGGAAAACGTCTTGACCAGCTGACCATCGCCGAAGAAAGTCACCGCAGGGTTGCGATAGGTCCAAACGAGATGATGCCATGCGTCATCGGTCACCACGTATCCGGACTGAAAATCCCCTAACTCTGGGGCGTACATGGCTGCTTCGCCGACAGTGCGTTGCGCATCGGTCGTACCGCTCAGATACAGCCCATAATGACCGTCATCCTTCGGCCCCTTCGACAGGATCGCCCGATACTGGCCGCCGGCCGCCGGAGGGACCTTCACCCAACAGGCCAATGTGAACTCCGAACCGATCTCACCCTCCAGAATGTCCATCTCCACACGGCCGTCGCCATCGCCGAAGAACTGCAGAGCGGAGCCCTGTCCAGTGGGACCACGACACCACAACGGTCTGCGTTGTCCCGCCAAGCTCCCATTATGACCTCCCGCCACATCGTGGATGATCTCTCCGGTCCCTTCATCCAGCAGCCAACACGCGGTCAGTCCGTCGGTCACCCCCGGCCCTTGATCGAAGCCGATGCCCGTTAAACCGCGGCTCCAGAGCGAATCGTCGTAGTCCATGGTGAACCAGGGTGCCCCCTCGTCGGGTGTACGCGGAACCAGATAGGCTGCCTGTGCCGATTCACGCACAAGGATGGCTTCCTGCGGAGACAGACCGTAGGAGACATCCTGCTCTTGCGAAGGATAGGTGGCGTACGCATGCAAGATCGACAGACCGTCGCAGTCGATCAACGCCAGATCTCCGCCCTCCCGAGCCAGACGGAAAGTCGTGTGCAGATAGCCCGCCGAATCGATGTACGAACTCTCACCTTCCTCCTTGCCCGACGCAAAGACTACGAGGTAGCCCCCGGCCGCGACCTCGCAGCCCATAGGGAATCTCCACTTCTGCAAATCGCGGAGATCGTCGGTGAGATACCAGCCGGCAAGGCCCACTGCAGTGGCCGCCGGATTGTGGATCTCTATCCAATCTGAGAAGCGCCCGTCGCCATCCAGCAACGTTTCGCTGTTCGACGCCATGAACTCGGTGATGTACGGGAGATCGGATTGTCCCGCCACATCATAGCGGACCGATTCGGCAGAGGGGGCCGTAGCTGTCCCAATGCACAGCGACAACCGGAAGAAGCACGACACAACGAACCACGGGCACATCACGCATCCTCAGGGCTTGGGTCGAGTCGGCGAATCCTCGTACATCATGCGAACCCCGTCATCCGAAATGAGTTTCCCGGTTTTCTTGTCCCAATGCCGGGTGCGCACGGTCAGGCGGTGCTCGCCGTGACAGTCGGTACAGAGGTGCTTGTCCTCGGATGTCTCGTCGAACAACGGCTTGTGCGAAATCGAGTCTCTTATGTCCGCCTCCGCATGGCAGGTCATGCAGTACGCGTTGATCTCGTCACGGGCGAACATCTTGTCCGGCGGCGTGATTCCATCCTCGTCCGCACTGTGACGGTCGGAGACCCCATGACACGTTGCGCACCCCACGCCGACCAGCTCATGGTCGAGCGCCAGCTTCTCGCCGTCGTAATTCGCGTGACACACGAAGCAATAGAAGTTATCCGCGGGTTCTGGTTCCGACCCCGGATCTGCAGCGGGGACGGCCGAAGGAACCACCGCCCTGGGGGAGGGCGCCTGCATCGGCTCGACACCCGCCCCGCTATTCTGCGGCGAGGAGGACTGGACAGCCGCATCATCCCGGTGACCGCTCACTTCCACGGCAGTCAGGCCGGACCCGCCCCCCTCGCAACTCGCATCATTGCCCCTGGGCGAGCACCCAGCCAGCCCTATTCCCAGAACCATGACGAATACGCGTAAGAACTTCATTTCTGTTTCATCCAGCTTTATTCTCACGAACACTCCCCCGTCCACGGGCATTTCCGGCGCCGAGGCATCGGGACGAAGGCCGGATCGCCGCAGATCACACGTATTCCCAGTTCTTCAACCACTGGTATTCCGCGGGAAGACGTGCGTACATCTCCTCGCCGATCACCTCGAGTTCGGCCTTCTCCGCGGCATCGAGCTCACGTCGTTCCTTCACAGCCAGCACGGCGTTGTCCACCTGGTGAGTGCTGATCAAGCCGGGGATCGGTGCAGTGATCGCCGGGTTGCAGAGAATGTAGCGAATCGCCATCCGTGCCCGCCGGTCATCTTCCTCGGCATGGGGGCTATCCGGCGAACCGTTGCCACGGAACAGAGAGTTGCTGGCGAAAGGCTTGATTCCGAGCACACCGACATCGTACTCCTTGATCGCATCGAAGAACGTGCTCTCGCGCAGGACCTTGGACTGGGCCGTGTATGGCGTGACGACCACCTGGACAATGTCCGGGTAGGTCCGGATCAGCATTTCAGCCCACCGCCGATCGTGCGTCGACAGACCCGTCCAGCGGCAGAGCCCCTGCTCGCGTGCCTTGGCGAGAGCTGTAATCATGGCATCGACATCGGCTTGGCTGTGATCGCCGCCTCGTTCGAGAGCCATGAGCCGCCAGATATCCGCGTACTCGATCCGGCAACGCTTCAGACCGGCCTTGTAGAGTTCAAGCAGCTTGTCGGCCTGGCAATTGGCCGGAACACGCAATTCGCTGGCAGGGTGTGAATATGCCAGATAGATGTTGTCGCGCGCCTTGCCCAGCACACGGCAGTAGACCTCAGCTTCCGAATCGCCCGCCAAGTCGATGCAGTTGATGCCCTGCTCCAGGCAATAGTGAATCACTGCTTCTCGGTTCTTCAAGAACGGACCCAACTGCGTGTCTTCGGTCGGGGCGTTGTACGCATTGATCTCGCTCGTGCCGATCACCTTGTCGATCCGCTTCCAGTGTCCACCGATCGACACGGCCGAGATCCAGAGTCCCGTCTTGCCAAGACGGCGATACTCCATCTGAGGATTGTAGCTCCTTGTCTTGCGGATATCCGACGACTGCTGCTGTGCTGCGGCGTACAGCCCCGTTCCGCGAATGCCTCCGACCAAAGCACCGGCGGAAGCGAGCATGGATCGGTTCAGAAAATCACGACGGTTCATTTGTGTGGACATAGGGGTCTCCTCTTTCCCGGGTTATCCTGTCAATTCGTCCATCTACAGTTGCCCAAAGGCGCTCTGCACTACCGGTCAACGATACCGCAGTGTACGCAACCAATCCTCATTTCGTTCTGTCATGCCGGATAGCGGGCAGTCTTCGGCGAAAAGCCCTGCGAGAACACAACCACATGGACTGTCGTCGCAGAGAACCAGCCGACTGCCAACCTGAATCATGTTCGATCATCGTCGTTATGTACTGCCATTTGTTTGCATTTGTTAGCACATATTCTCATTATACCGCCGACCCACAATGATTCAACGACAAAATGAACAAAAACCACAAAAAGATGAAGACGACATCTTGGCCCGAGCATCAGACTCGGTTATGGTTGCGTTGAGGGTGTTTGTTCGTGCGACCTCCCATTACTATCCTGATGACGAGCCGAAGTGAGGAACATGTTCGCTGAAGAGCGTAGAATCAAAATCGTGGATTTGATCAATGAGCGGCGTAAGGTGACTGTAGATGAACTCTGCGGCGTCTTCAGCGTGTCCAGCGCAACGATCCGGGCCGATCTGCGCGAGCTGCAACGTGCGGGAGTTCTGACGCGGACGCACGGCGGCGCGATTCAAAAGGTGAAAACCGGTTTCGAGCTCAATTCGAAACAGCGGGTGATCCAACACCTCGCGGAGAAGCAGCGGATTGCCCGGGCCGCCTTGACCATGATCGACGACGGCGACAAGATAGTCCTCGATACAGGAACGACGACTCTGGAACTCGCAAAGCTGCTCCACGAGCGGAGCGACCTGACCGTGATCACGAACGACATAGAGATCGCCGGCGCCTTGGAGGAAGTCGAAAGCATCGAGGTCATCGTGATGGGAGGCGTCCTGCGCAAACGGTTCCATTGCACACTCAGCCTTCAAGGCACGCAGATGCACTCCGGCCTGACCGTTGACAAGGCATTCCTGGGAGTGAACAGCCTGTCGCTCAGCAAAGGCGCCACCACCCCGGACATCGCACAGGCGGAAACCAAGAAAGCCCTGATCCGCATGACGAACCGCGTGATTCTCCTGTGCGACAGCAGCAAGATCGACAGGGTGTCCTTCGCTCAATTCGCCACGATAGACCAGATCGATACGCTCATCACCGATGGAATCAACAAGACAATACAGTCTGCCTTCGAGGAGAAAGGCGTGGAGATTGTCGTGGCCGGCCGCTGAGCAATCTCGTTCCGCGTCAGCCATTCGCGGCGTTTGCCTCGAGTCCTGTCATTCGCCATAACGAATTGGGGGACAGCGCTGTTTCGCTGTCCCCCAACTGTTGGAACTCAACTCCTGTTGCCCGCGGCATGATCATCCGCGTAGCGGGCCGTTGTCACTTCTCGACAAACCATTTGTCGAACAGTTCCTGGTAGAGCCCGGCATAGTCCATTCCAAAGGCCTTCGCGTCGTTGTAGACGCGTACCTCGGCGACGCGTCCGTGAAACGCTGCACCCCCGTTGCGGTTGAACAGACAGAACTCCTGCGATCCGCCCTGGGGCGACCACGTAATCGCATTGATGAAATAGGGAACGGTGGGGTTGTTGAGGAAGAGAAGCCCGGATCGCGAATCCATAATCACGATGTCCCATTCCTCGGTGCCGGAGGCGCCGGCCTCGGTCGCGATGGCACCGGTCGGGCTCCAGTTGGCCTCGTAGGTGCTGGGCGACCGGCCGTCCACCCATATCATGGGTCGCGCCTCGGTATCATCTTCAAAGATATTGTGGTACCCGTTGATATCCTCGGGGCTGATCACTGCCGCAAAGATGAAGTCCCCAGCGGAGGAAGAAGCAAGGCTGACCAGGCCGAGATGGGAGGCGCCGTCGAAATACACGGCCGGCCCGCCACCAGGCGTTTGGGACTGCTTGAACACAGGCGTACCGGCCGCCTGCACACCGCCCCACTCGCCAACCGCATCGCCCTCTTGGAGAGCCAAAGCCATCGCATCCAACTGAAGGACAGGTTCGCCCGTGGCGACTATGCCCCGGCAGAGCTGGATATCGTCGATGTAGATAACACCCGTGGCTCCCGACGCCGCAGCATTGCGGTCGCCCACGCCAATGCACATCTTCTTCACGCTCGCCAGATTCACGCCTGCCGATGCAAATGGCGCCAGCGGAACATCCCAGACGTTCCAGTACGTCATATTGACGGCTCCAGAACCAGCTTCCTGGCTCACCGTGCCGCTATGCCCCGCTTTGTCCTGAAGCGTCACGTACAACCGATCCGGCATGTTGCTCTCAATCCCGATGTCCTGCGCCTTGGTGAATGTGCCGCCGCCGGATACCGTACCGGTCGTCTTGACGTTGGAGAACGTCGCTTGGGCAAATCCCGCGGTGTAGGACGAAAAGGCCAGACCGATGTACACCGTGTCCGGCAGCCAAACTCCTGCCTCGGTTTGCGAGGCGTCTGCCGTCGGTCCCACCCAGTTCGTGCCGTCGCTCGACTGCTCGGCGCGAAGGACATTCCCTGTGCGTGTGATCTTCACCCATCGCGGCAGGGTAGATTCTCCGGCGGTGCCGGTGGCTTCCGTAGATGCTCCATCGGCCGTCGCACGGTACACGAGCGACGCCTGGTTTCCAGGCATCACCGCCATCATTCCATGGGCCGCTCCGGCGTCCAGACTCTCGCGGACCATGACGCCGACTTTGGCGAGAGCGCCGGCACCGGTGATGCTGTCCACCCGTGCCGTGATCGAACCATTGCCGGTCAGGCTCACATAGGCGAAGTGGAAAGCATCTGCTGTCCCGGAGATATTTCGACTGCTGCCGTCGCCGGCGCTGCTGAGGGTATAGCTGCCGCCGGCCGCATCGAAGAGGATCTCCCCCGGTGTGGGCCTGCCCTTGAGCCACAGTCGCAGGACACTCGGGCCGTGCAGCGTCCAATCCGACGGATCGGTCCACGTCCGCTCGGCCTCGGAGTACTTCGCGGTGCCGTTGTTGTACACGAGGTTCATCGATTGCAGGCCGTCATGCACGATCTTGCGTTCCGTGAACGGAGATTCGCCGTGGCCGACGATCGCACCGTTCGTCGTTTCCTGACCCCAGCCGTCGACCCACGTGTCGAATATCCGCAACGGCTGTTCATCCTCGTAGCTCTCGAAACCCTCGACCATCAGCGAGTCCTGTGTCGAGAAGCTCCACACGGTGCCTTCCCACACGCTGTCGGCCTCGGCCTCGTTGACCTCATCGACCCTCCAGTAGTACGTCGTACCGACGTCCAGTGGGCCGGGGTCGTATTGGTTCTGGGTCACCGTGTCGGCCAGTTCGGCGCCGCCGGCCACCGCCGCCTCATCGGTGCCGAAGTAGAGTTGATGCGAGACCGCTTCCCGACCGGCCCTCCAGCTCAGCCCCGCGTCCACGGACACACGGCTCTCGCCGTCTGCGGGCGCCGGCTTGCGCGCGAAGGTGGGGATCTGATGGAACTGGACCTCGCTCAGACCGTAATAGCCCAGCGTGCCCCAGCCGCTCTGCACGACCACTCGGACGTACTTGGCGGCTGCGTCTCCGAAGTCAATGGTCGTATTGTACGTGTACGTAGACGACCCCGCCGCCCGGTTGATCTGGAAGTCGCCCAGCGTCGCCCACTCCATTCCGTCTGTCGAGTAGTCGATCGTGACGTCCTTGAGGCCCAGGCCGATCACTTTCTCGGTGGACACATTGTAATTCCATATGTCCATCTCGTGCAGCTTGTAAACCCGATCGAACTCATACTGAATCCACAGGGGCTCATCGGCCACAGGAGCTGCCAGCCACATATCCGTATCCAGCGTGGAGTGTTGGCCATCCGCATTGAGGCCGGAGAGATCAACGGTCCTGTCCGCGCCCATCCCCGTATCGGAGATGCCGTTGCTGGTCGCCGCAATACCGGTAATCCGATAGACAAACGACTCGGCCGTGAAGCTCCACACGGCGCCTGTGGAGATCGTGTAGTCGGGTGCGCCATTGACCTCGTCGACGCGCCAGTAGTAGGTCCGGCCGAACTCCAAACGCGCGGGCAGATCGCAGGTTGCCGTGGCCTGATTCCGGCTGATCAACACGTCCCCTGGATTGGCCCGGCTGGCTGCGAGGACCGCGTCCGCGCTCGTTCCCAGATACACATCGTGTGTCACCGCGAATTCGCCGGGCGTCCAGCTCAGCGCCGTGGTGCGAAGCACGTCATCGTCCCCATCCGCCGGGCTGGGAGCCGAAGCAGTATCATGATGCGAGAGACCGGCCATGGCCGCCTGAATCTCATCGACGGTCAGCGCCTCGTCGAAAATCGCCAGTTCGTCGAGCATCCCTGCATAGGGGAGCGACTTGTCCGCGAGAGAACCGATTCGGAATTGTTCCGTCGTCGAGGCGACCTTGCCGCTCACAGCCCATGTCTTCTGCCCGGTGCTCCCCCCATCGACATAGCAGATCATCGTGGCGCCGTTGTACACCCAGGCAACGTGATGCCAGGTGCTGTCGTTCACCTTGATGTTGGAGTAGAAATCGCCCAGGTCCGGGAAGTAACCCGCAGTCTCCCCTCGGAGGCGGCCTCCTCCGCCCGCACCAACGTCGTTGATGTACAGCTCGTAGTGCCCGGCACTCTTGGGCCCCTTGGCAAACAGGACCTCGCACGCAACATCCTCATCCCTCTTCACCCAGCAGGCCAGCGTGAAATTGGACCCGATATTGAGATCGACAGTCCCGCAATTCACGTTGTCACCGCTGCTGCCGCCGCCAAACTGGATCGCCGTGCCGAACGCCCCTTGTACCCACCCGGCGGTGCCCTCGATCGTGCCGCCGTATCCGCCGATGTTGTCAGCCACTGTGACGCCACCGCCTTCGTCCATCGGCCAGAAAGCGATGAGTTCCGCGTGGGCAGTTGTCGCCACGAGAGCAAGAAGACCACCCACACACAGCAAAACACTCACTCTTCCAAACATGTCCTTATCCTCCTCAATACCACATCAATATTGGGGGTCAGCCCATCCATTCTGGCCTGGGCAACGGTAATCTGCAAGCTTTTTCACCACCAGAAGTACGGCCATGAGGACGCCGGTCCCTTGCCTCGCTTGAGAACTTCGTCATAGCCATAGGCCGCCGGATCGGCGGAACTGGCCCGTCCGTCCTTGAAGGGCCGCCATTCCCGATGTCCGTCGAGGAAATAGATGTTGGATCCGGATGGCCGTCCGTTCCGCAAATGCCCCGTCCAGTGCGCAAATCCCTGGGACGGGTATCCGCCGTCAAGCGCAGGGCCTCCCCACTCGGACGTGTCCGGGTTGGCGCCGGAGGGAGCATCACTGAGCGTCTCGTCCGTGATGAGCTCCGTGTCCGAGGGCTGCCTTATCGGACTGAGCTGATTCTCCCGACACCGCCGGTAACGATCATTCGAATGGATCCAGCCCTTGGCAGGACATCCTTCGATCTCGAACAGGTTGTTCGGGGTGCCGTCCGGCGTCACTTTGTCCAGCAGCCAGAAGTACCAGACAATCCGATAATACCCCTTCTTCTGCTGAACAGTCAATCCGGTTTCATCCTGCCACTCCCACGGCGCACCTTTGGCCCACGCCAGAGAGAACTGCCAGCCTGCCGGATGGTCCGCGCCCGGGGCGCTGGGCTGTTTTATGGACGGACAATACAAGGTGTGTTTATCGCCCTTGGTCCCATTCTCTTTTCCATGAGGCGTCTCACCGACGATTTGGTCGGTTGCGAACATGGACAGTTCATTCGCCCAATTGGAGTAGGTGTTCGAGGGGAACTTGCCGTCGCAGTCCGTGGAGTAGAGCATCATTCCCATCCCTGTGAATTTCTCATTCGAGGCGCAAACGATACGCCTGCCTTGTTCCCTCGCTGCGCTCAGAGCCGGCATCAGGATCGCCATCAACAGCGCAATCACAGCAATGACGACCAGCAGCTCAATCAGCGTGAATCCCCTTTTGCTCACTCCCATCGAAGAGTACCTCCCTTCCAGCGTGCTGTTGTTCCCGTTCATTTCAGAAGATAGCACAAGACCGCACAGACTGCGCCGACGGCTCGTGAAGCCAACAGGGAGACTGTCGAGTGGCTTCACTAATGCACAACACCACTCACAAATAACAATATCTGAAACCAATTGCAAGCAAATAACAACCGAATTCTAAAAAAAAAAGTGCCCATCCCCCCTCGATTGCCGGCCTTTTGAACCGAAGTCTCGCGAGATCAACGGCTTAGCTGGACTTCGTCCGCAGGCACAGAACCACACGGAGTCTGTCTGCTTCCCGTCACGTCCCCGAGTGTGGACCGATAATATAGCTGCGAAGCATAATCCCGCAGGGTGCACATATCATCTGATCGTAAGTGCTTTGGGCTCTTGGCCTTGCGCTTCCTTCCGACAGAACCGTTTGCTTGCGGTCCCTCGGCCCATCGGCTTCTCCGGACGATGGGACAGAACCTGTGGATTACCCTGGTGACATGCCGGGCGGGCTGCTGGAATCGTACATCGGAAGCGGCCCGACACGCCGCTCGCGTGCCGCATTGACAGGGACGGCCCGCACCTCATGAAGACTCCACGCTCGGTTCTCCTGATCCACGACTGTGGATATGCGGCTCCGCTATCGCCGACAGTACTCACGATGCTGCCAGAAACCTCTGGCACGCCCGACAGCCTGGAATACCGGGCGCGGGCCGGATGTTCTACATCTGCTTCTTCTATGGGACTGCACTTTCGCGAGGGGAAACGCGCCCGGAGGGATTCGAACCCCCGACCGACGGATTAGAAATCCGTTGCTCTATCCAACTGAGCTACGGGCGCAGAACGTCGGTGAGATGGCTTCACGACGCAGCCTTCAACCAACAATCCTGTTCAGGACGACAGTGGCCATAAGACCTACGCCGTACGTCTTGTCCACTCTACTTCCTGCCGCCCGATCCCGCAAGGTGCAAAACACGTTGGTTTCGGCCGAACGGTCTTCCCACATGGGGACACCGGAGGAAACGCCTCACGACGTCGCTGCAAACGAAATGCGCTTGACCCCGGGCGGGGCTATTCGCGGCCGCCTTCGATCTTCTGGGCGAGATACTCATTCATCGCGGCGGCGGCAATTCGACCCTGGCCCATGGCCAGGATCACCGTGGCGGCGCCAAGGACAATGTCACCGCCGGCGAAGACGCCCGGCAACGAGGTCCGGCAGCGCTCATCGACCACGATGTTGCCCCACTTGTTGAACTCCAGGCCCGGCGTGGTCTGGCGGATCAGCGGGTTGGCCAGATTGCCGATGGCGATGATGACAGTATCGACCTCGATCTGGAACTCGGAGCCTGGGATGGCAACAGGTCGTCGTCGGCCGGAGGCATCGGGCTCGCCCAACTCGTAGCGGAGACACTCGATGGCGGTGACATTGCAGGAGGCGTCGCCGAGAATCCGCTTGGGGTTCTGGAGCAAGTGGAACTCGACCCTCTCTTCTTGGGCGTGGTGGACTTCCTCCACACGAGCGGGCATTTCCTTCTCCGTCCGGCGATAGATCAGGTAGACCTTCTCCGCGCCGAGGCGTACAGCGGTGCGGGCGGAGTCCATAGCGACGTTGCCGCCGCCGATGACGGCCACTCGCCTGGATTGGGCAATGGGCGTATCGGCCCCCTTGCCGAAATCGTAGGCCCTCATCAGGTTGGCGCGAGTCAGGTACTCGTTGGCGCTGTAGACGCCGATGAGCGACTCCCCTTCGATGCCCATGAAACTCGGCAGACCCGCACCGACGCCGATGTAGACAGCATCGAAGCCGTCTTCCTTCATGAGCTGTTCGATCGTTCGCGTCCGACCGACGATGAAGTCCGTGACCCTCTTCACACCCATTCCCTGGAGCGTCTCCAATTCTCGATGCACGATGGCCTTGGGCAATCTGAATTCCGGGATGCCATAGACCATGACGCCGCCCGGCTTGTGGAAAGCCTCGAAGATGGTCACGTCGTGGCCTGCTCTGCGGGTATCGGCAGCCGCGACGATGCCTCCTGGGCCCGATCCGATGACCGCGACCTTCTTCCCGGTCGCAGGCGCCACAGCGGGCACCGCCGTGGCGTCCGAGTCGCGGTCCGCGACGAACCGTTCGAGACGCCCGATCGAGACGGCTTTAGAAACATCCTTGAGACTCAGGCCAACCGTACACTTCTCCTGGCACTGGACCTCCTGCGGACACACGCGACCGCATACGGCCGGCAGCAGCGAATTCTCCTTGATGATCTCCAGCGCCTGGCGGTATTCGCCCAGCGCGATAGCACCGACAAACTCCCGAATACGGATGCGAACGGGACAACCCTCGACACACGGAGCGTTTCGACATTGCAGGCAGCGCATCGCTTCGAGTCGAGCTTGCTCCTCGGTGTAGCCCAGCGCCACCTCGTTGACATTGCCCCGACGAACAGCAGGGTCCTGCTGGGGCATCTCCTGCGGCGGAATCGTCAGACGGTCCTTGGTCTTCAGTCCGCCATCGGCCTGCTTCTGCAATAACTCGTGTAACAATTGTTTCGTATCGTCTTTCACGTCGAGATTCCCATGGGGCACCGCCGTGCCCGCAATCGCTGGTTTCTGCTACTTTGGGGGGATCGGCGGGCACAGCCCACCCTGCCGCTACCGCTCATCCAGGCCGATCTTGCAGCAATGCTGCTTGTACTGTTCGTAGGCTTGGTGCTCCTGCTTCTTGTACGCGTTCAGGCGTTTGATCATCAGATCGAAGTTGACCTTGTGCCCGTCGAACTCAGGTCCATCGACGCAGACAAACTTAGGCTTGCCATCCACCTCGACGCGGCACCCGCCGCACATGCCCGTCCCGTCGATCATGATCGTGTTCAGCGAGACCTGGGTCGGCACAGCGAACTGCCGGGTCACTTCGCAGCAGAACTTCATCATGGGCGTCGGGCCGATAACGAAACCCTGGTTGGGCTTGGGATCGCGGCTGCAGACCTCTTTGAGCGGCTCGGTGACGAGGGCCTTGCGCCCGTAGGAACCGTCGTCGGTGCAGACGATCAACTCATCGCTGACCTCGGCAAAACGGTCCTCCAGGATGATCCGGCTCTTGTCCCTGGCGCCGAGAATGGCGATGATCCGATTGCCCGCCTGCCTGAGCGCCGTGGCGATGGGCAGCAGTGGCGCGTTACCGATCCCGCCACCGACGCAAACCACGACGCCGAACCGGTCGATGTGGGTCGGCGTGCCGAGCGGTCCGGCGATATTGGCGATCTCGTCGCCTTCGTTCAGATTCGCCAGTTCGGCCGTCGTCTTACCCACTCGCTGCCAGATCAGCTCAATTGTGCCCGTGTCCGGATCGGCGCCCGCGATGGTCAACGGGATACGCTCGGAGTAACCGCTATCGATGCACAGAATGATGAATTGGCCGGGCTTGCGAGCCGCCGCAATCAGGGGAGCTTCCACCTCCGCCCAGAAAACGTCTTCTCCTATTTGTCTTATACTTGTGATTCTGTGAGGCATTGGCCCTCTCTTCGCAGGGTGCGCATCGTTCGCCTTCTCGTCGCGTGTGGAACAGGACAGTGCGCCGCACGCATCCTGCGATCTGTGGAGTATTCAACCTCCGACTCGCTCAACGTGCCGGCTCAGAGCAGCTTGCTGATGGCTTCGCTGATATCCTTCTTGCTGGTCAGGCCGACCCATTTTTTCTGGATCTGCCCGTCCTTGAACAGGATCACCGTCGGGATCGCACTGATTCCGAACTCGACCGCGGTGTCTCGGGCCTGGTCCGTGTCCAACTTGCACACCTTGGCTTTGCCTGCGAACTCGTCCGCGATTTGCTGGATGATCGGGGCCAGCATCCTGCAGGGTCCACACCAGGGAGCCCAGAAATCCACCAGGACCGGGGCCGTCGCGTTGTGCACCGTCTCATCGAAACTGGCGTCCGACAGTTCAACTACGTTGCCTGCCATGAGCCTATCCTTTCCATGTTCATGGTTCGTCAAATACCAAATCGTCATCGGCCGAGGCTGCGCCCTCTTCTTCGTCCCAGTCGGGATCCTCGTCCTCCGGTTCGGTCCGGCTCCTCGATTGGGCGGGCAGTTCCACGATCGGAATGGGCGGCGTAGGGTCGGCCTGTGGCTGTTGCGCGGGCGATTCGTTCTCCACTTCGCCGGCGGCCATGATGGCACGTCGCACCGCTTGTTCCGCGGGCTCGTCGGTCAGGGCACGCAGATAGATCTGGGAGGACGACTCGTCCTGCTCCGCCCAGATGAGCTTGTCGCGGATCAACTCCAGCATCGCCAGGAATATCCCCACCATCACCAAGCGATTGGGGCGGGCCTCGAAGATCCGCTCGAACGTCAGCGGGCCTTCCGTCTGGAGCCGGTGCAGAACCTCAATCTGGTACAGATCGATCGGCGTGTCGTCGTGGATGTGCCCGGTGTAAGTGTTGTAGCCGGTGGCCTTGCAGACCGTGTCGAACGCCTCAAGCAGATCCCAAATGCTGACCTGGTCCATGTCGATCTCGGGTTCGGCGTTCGGGACCATCTTCTCGATCAGACTGGTCGGGCGGCCGAACCGCTCCTGGTGCCGCTCGGCTGCTGCGTCGAGCAGATTGGCGGCGTCTTTGAACCTCTTGTACTCCAGGAGCTGGCGGATCAGCTCGGCCCGCGGGTCGGCGGAGTTGTCCGGCCCCGCCTCCTCGGCGGCTTCCTTCGGCAGGAGCATCGCCGACTTGATCTCCATGAGGGTTGCGGCCATGACCAGGAAATCCCCGGCCAGATCGATGTCGAATTGCTTGATGATATCCACGTACTGCAGGTACTGATCCGTGATCTTGGCGATGGGGATATCGTAGATATCCACCTCTTCTTTGCGGACCAGGTACAGCAGCAGGTCGAGCGGGCCGGCGAAGATATCGAGGTTGACGCGGTAATCAGCCAACGGCTACTCCTGTTCTTCAGGCGATTCCAGATCGTCCTCGTCCCAGTCCTCATCCTCTTCGGATTCCAGGCTCTCGTCCGATTCCCGCGCACCGGCAGCATCCAGGATCTCTCTCGCCTGCTGGGCCTGGCTCTGGGGTGTCTGGAGCTCGATATGGTTCACCGGAGGCACTCCCCAGGCTATCCCGGAGTTCTGTCCCATGACGAAGGCTTTGATCCCCTCGTCTTCGAGTGCCTGGCGGGCCAGGTCCGCCTCCATGTAGTCGGTGTACCTCGCAACGGTAACGAGTTTGTCCATCATCGCTTCGCTCCCAGCCCCACGGCCTTTCGCGCCTTCAGGAGCGTCTGCGAGGCCACGGCCCTCGCTCGCTCGGCCCCCTTCTTGAGCATGGCGTCAACGACGTCCAGGCTGTTCTCGAGCTCGGCCCGCCTCTGCCGATAGGGCTTGAAATACTCGACCGTCAACTCCACCAGACGTTTCTTGGCTTCCCCATAGCCCACGCCGCCGTTGCGGTAACGCTGTTCCCACTGGGCCAGTTCCTCCGGCGACGCGACCAGCTTGAGCAGCGCGAAGATGTTGCACCGGGTCGGGTCCTTGGGGGCCTCCACCGGCGTCGAGTCCGTCACCATCTTCATGATCTTGCTCTTGATGCTCTTCTCGGGCTCGAAGATCTCAATCGTGTTGCCGTAGCTCTTGCTCATCTTGCGCCCGTCCACGCCGGGGACCACCGCCACCGATTCGAGGATATAGTCCTCGGGCAGCGTAAAGACCTCGCCGTAGGCGTTGTTGAACCGCAGCGCGATGTCGCGAGTCACCTCGATGTGCTGCTTCTGGTCGGCCCCGACGGGCACGAGATTCGACTGGAAGATCAGGATGTCGGCCGCCTGGAGGACCGGGTAGGCGAAGAGCCCGTGGTTGGCGCTCAAACCCTGGGCGATCTTGTCCTTATAGCTGACGCATTTGTGCAGCAGGCTCATCGGGGTCACGCAGGACAACAGCCAGGTCAGCTCGGTCACCTCGGGCATATCCGACTGGCGCCAGAACACGGTCTTCTCCGTATCCAGTCCGAGGGCCATGTAATCCATCGCAACGTCGAGCGTGTGCTGTGCAATGGCCTCCGGCGACGGGTTGCTGGTCAGTGCATGGTAATCCGCGATGAAGTAATAGGACTCGTGCTCCGCCTGCAATTGCAGGTGTTGCCGCATCGCGCCGAAGTAGTTGCCAATATGCAGCCGACCTGACGGCTGAATGCCAGAAAGGACTCTCAAAGCAGTCTCCTACACCAAACGAGAACCAGGAATAAGCCGGGCAAAATCAACGGGGTGAGAATACCGAGGATGGGCCGGACTGTCAAGCGATTTGCCCTGTAGACCCGGTAGCAGGGCGAGGCTAGATCGCGCGCCGACAACATCCCGGAACATCCTGTCGAATAGAACGGAGCATCCGGGTAGCCGATGCGCCCACCCTCCACTGCTATCCCCAAACTCGGATTCCCTTGGAGCGACAATTGGATGGCAGTCTGGGCTTCGTTGCACGAAGCGAAACAGAGCACCGAGATCGGAGACGAAAAGTCCCTCCTCGGTTGGGCAACACCCTCCCCATCACGTTCCGGACAGCCCCTAACGACTCACAGAGACATCGTCAGGGCCGGATACGCCATCAAGAAACCGCACTCCTCTCGGCGTGAGTACAAGGGTCAATTTCGAGACGCAACCGTCGGTTGTCCTCGTCGCCAGGCGCTTCCATGTGTCTCATACCCGGCCGGAGGCCCCTCGGAGCCGAGGGACCAATGCCCCCTCATCGCGGCCGCTCCTCACCCGTTGGCCCGATGAGAAGAGAGACGACCGCTCGATCACGTCCGTCCCAGACCCTTCATGTACACCCTGGACTTCCTCAGTCCCATCCGGGACGCCTTCTTCTTCACCGCCTCCGTGGGACGGCCGAGCTGAGAGGCAACCTCCGCCGTGGGGCGGTTCGGAAACAACTTCTTGAGCTCTTTCACATCGTCTTTCGTCCACGCCCCCTTGATCTTGTTTCTGGCCATTGCGTGACTCCTTTCCATATCAATCATTGTGGATTGACTTTAGCCACCAGAGAATTGTAGTCCGGACCCCGGTGACAGGCAAACAATTTTCACGCCGGTAAGGAAAAAACTCAGGGACAGCCCGAAGGTCGCGACATGCGGCCCCCGGGACGCCGGAGAGCCCCGGCCATTCGGGAACACAACACGACTGCCGATGGATCCCCAAAGAACCACCAGAGAGACCCTTGCGGGGTTCTACGTCCCCGCGGTATCCTCCTTCCAGATACTGTCCCCGACAGGGCCCGGTTCAACAAACCGCGGTATATCAGAAAAAGTGTAGGAGAGCGATGTGTGAAGTCGCGACAGGTGTGAGACACTGGACGGTTCTCCTGGCATCGGGCATCGTCCTGGCATGGCAGGTTTCCCTCCCGGTTGCCGGTCAGGTCCCGTTTGAGCGCGTCGCCATTGACGACAGCGTCAAGGACCCGTGGGCCAAGATCATCGCAGACATCGACGGGGACGGGTTCCCGGACATCGTCATCGGGGGGCGGGCCGGACCGCTGGCCTGGTACAAATATCCCGACTGGACGAAGGCGGTCATCGCCGACGGGGGCTACCGGACCGTGGAGGGCGAGGCGGGCGACATCGACGCAGACGGGGACCTCGATATCGTCATGGGCGGCCTGATCTGGTATGAGAACCCCCTGCCGGCGGCGAGTCCGGCCGGGAAGCGGTGGACCACCCACCAGGTGGCGGACCACCGCACGCACGATATCGAGTTGGCAGACCTGGATGCCGACGGCCGGCTCGACATCGTTAGGCGGGACCAGTCGGACTTCGGAGCCAACGCAGGCAACAGGATCTACCTGTGGCGCCAGGACGCGGGTGATACGTGGAGACACAAGATCCTCGAATGTCCACACGGCGAAGGACTCGCCCTGGGCGACATCGACCGTGACGGCGACCCGGACGTGGTCATCGGCGGCTCCTGGTTCGAGAATGACGGCCGTATCCTCGATGGCTCCTGGCAACGCCACAAATTCTGCGAATGGCATCCGAGCGCCGGCGTTGAAGTGGCCGATATCAACCATGATGGCCGCCCAGACATCGTTCTCTCGCCCTCGGAACTGCAGGGCAACTGGCATCGGCTCTCCTGGTTCGAGGCCCCGATGGACCCGCGACAAAGGGGCTGGGCCGAACACATCTTGGCAGACCGAATCGAGTGTGTCATTCACGGTCTGGCGACCGCCGACTTCAACGCCGACGGGCTTGTCGACATCGCCATTTCCGAAATGCACCAGGGCGATGACCCGGACGAGGTGGTCGTCTTCGTGAGTCGCGACAAGGGATCGGCATGGGACAGACAGGTCCTCTCAACCCAGGGCTCTCACTGCATCCAGGCCGGCGACATCGGCTCGGACGGCGATATCGACCTCCTCGGCGCCAACTGGAGCGGCCCGTTCCAGCCTGTGGAACTCTGGGAGAACCGCTCTGCGGCCCCCAAGTGAGATGCAGCCGCATCAGGCCAGGGCTGCCTCTGCATTCGGCACCGTGTCCTCAGGCTTGACCTTGTAGGACGCATGAAGGACCCTGCCGTCTTCGTCGATGAGGAACGAGGAGCGGATGATCCCCTCGTAAGTCTTGCCGTACATGGATTTCTCACCCCAGGCGCCATAGGCCTGTGCCACCTTGTGATCCGGGTCAGACAGCAGAGGGAACCCGAGTGCGTGCTTGTCGTCGAACTTCCTTTGCTTGTCGGGCGAATCGGGGCTGATCCCGACGACCGCGACACCCGCCTTGGCAAATTCCGCCGAAGCATCGCGAACGCAGATGGACTGCTTCGTGCAGCCGGGGGTATCCGCCTTCGGATAGAAGTACAGCAGCACCTTGCGTCCCTTGAAATCGGACAACGACACCTTCTTGCCACCCTGGTCCTTCAACGAAAACCCCGGAGCTTTGTCCCCCACAGACAACTCAGCCATACGTGACCCCTTGACCAATCGATCCATTCTCTTGCCGCGAAATTCATCCTGTAGAGACGATACGAGACACCATCGACTCTCGTTCGTCGTTCTGTTCGCTGGACCTCCGGCTGGCAGCATGCAAAACTTGGCGATGAGCTGTTAAATGGGTATCATGGAACATGCTAAAGGGATCTGGATGGTACGTGTCTGCAGGAGTACCAAGAACGCGTCTCGACGATATACCTGAACTTGCGAGGCTGAGCATCCCGGAGAGAATCCTCTTCCTGGAGGACCTGTGGGAGAGCATCGCCTCGGAGGAATCGAGCATTCCCATACCCCAGAGCCACTGCGCCGAACTCGACAGACGGCTGATTGAACACGAGAGGAACCCTGGTAAACTGCTCACGCTCGACGAGCTACGCCACCGGGTAGAGGCCCGGAAATGACATACGTCCTGCGATTCCTGCCCGAGGTCGAGGTCGAAGAAGACCGCGTGGTGGTCTTCGGCCTGTTCCATTGCGCCAGGGACCCGCGCAGGCTTCGCAGGGATTTACGAAACCGCAGGCAGTGACTCACCCGTCAGGACTGGTTGGCCTTCTCGAATACGAAGCCGCGGGGGCCGGCGTCGATTCGGATCGTGTCGCCGTCCGAGAACTTGCCTGCGAGCAGTTCCATCGCCAGCGGGTTCTCCACCTGCTGCTGGATCGTCCGCTTGAGCGGTCGGGCGCCGAAGACCGGATCGTATCCCTCTTCCAGGACCAGGTCCCGGGCCTTGTCCGTGAACTCGATCCGGATCTTGCGGTCCCTGAGCCGCTCGCTGAGGTAGCCGAGCTGAATATCGACGATCCTCTTGAGGTTGTCGCGACTGAGCATGTGGAACACGACGACCTCGTCGATGCGATTGAGGAACTCCGGCTTGAAGACCTGCTTGAGCACGTCCTTGACGTGGGCTTCGATCTCCCAGTCGGCCCCCTGCTCTTCCGTGAGCTTCTGGATCTGCTGGCTGGCGATGTTGCTCGTCATGATGATGACGGTGTTCTTGAAATCGACGGTGCGTCCCTTGCCGTCGGTGAGCCGGCCGTCATCGAAGACCTGCAAGAGGACATTGAACACGTCCGGGTGGGCCTTCTCCACCTCGTCGAGCAGGATCACGGAATAGGGTTTCCGACGGACCGATTCGGTCAGCCGGCCGCCTTCTTCGTAGCCAACGTATCCCGGCGGGGCGCCGATGAGTCGGGCCACCGAGTGCTGTTCCATGAACTCGCTCATATCGATGCGAACCATCGCGTTCGGGCCGTTGAACAGGAAGTCCGCGAGGGCCTTCGCCAGCTCCGTCTTGCCCACGCCCGTCGGCCCGAGGAACAGGAACGTCCCAATCGGCCGGTTCGGGTCGGACAGGCCCGCGCGATTCCTTCGGACCGCATCGCACAGCGCCTTGACCGCTTCATCCTGGCCGACGACTCGTTTGCGGATCTGCTCCTCCATCGTCATGAGCCGATCCCGCTCGCCCGAGAGCAGTCGGGTGACCGGGATGTTGGTCCACTTGGCGACGACCTCCGCGATGTGCTCGGCCGTCACTTCGTTGTGCAGCATCTTGGCCTTCTCGGATTTGGCCAACTGCCCCTCTTTCTCCGCCAGTTCCTTCCGGAGGTTGGCGATAGTCTCGTATTTCAGGCGAGCGGCCCGCTCCAGTTCGCCGCGACGCTGGGCGTCTTCGAACTGCCTCTGGGCCTCCTCGATCTGCTGCTTGAGGGCCTTGACCTGATCGATGCCGCCCTTCTCCATTTCCCACTGTGCAGTCAGTCGTCGATTCTGCTCTTCGAGGTCCGCCAGTTGCTTCTCGGCCTTCTTGAGCCGGTCCTGGCTGGCAGAGTCCTTTTCTTTCTTGAGCGCCTCCCGCTCGATCTGGAGCTGTATGATTCCCCGACGGATGTCGTCGAGCTCGGCGGGCACGGAGTCGTTCTCGATCCGCAGCGTGGATGCGGCCTCATCGATCAGGTCGATGGCCTTGTCGGGCAGCCAGCGGTCGGTGATGTACCGTTGCGACAGAGTGGCTGCGGCGACAATGGCGGCGTCGGTAATTCGCACGGCGTGGTGGGTCTCGTAGCGGTTCTTCAGGCCACGGAGGATGGCAATGGTCGCCTCAACGCTCGGCGGCTCTACGAGGATCGGCTGGAACCGCCGTTCGAGGGCCGCGTCTTTCTCGATATGCTTGCGGTACTCGTCGATGGTGGTCGCACCGATGCATCGCAGCTCGCCTCGCGCCAGCGAGGGCTTCAGCAGGTTGCCTGCATCGACGGCGCCTTCCGCCTTGCCCGCTCCGACGACCGTGTGCAGTTCGTCGATGAACAGGATGATCTGGCCCTGGGCCGCGATGACCTCCTTGAGCACCGCTTTAAGACGGTCTTCGAACTCGCCTCGGAACTTGGTGCCCGCGATCAGCGCGCCCATGTCCAGTCCGATGACGCGTTTGTTCTTGAGTCCGGCGGGGACATCGCCCGCGACGATTCGCTGAGCGAGACCCTCGACGATGGCGGTCTTGCCCACGCCCGGCTCGCCGATCAGGACGGGATTGTTCTTCGTCCGACGGTTCAAGACCTGCATGCACCGACGAATCTCCTCATCCCGCCCGATGACCGGGTCGAGCTTGCCCTCGCGCGCCATCTCGAGCAGGTCGATGCCGTAGCGCTCCAGGGCTCTGTACTTCTCCTCGGGATTCTGGTCGGTGATCTTCGCGCCGCCGCGAATGTCCTTCAGCGCGTTCTGAATCTTCTCCACCGTCACCGAATTGACGTCGAGAATCTCCTTCGCATCGCTCTGGACACCGGCCAGCGACAGCAGCAGATGCTCGGCGCTGAGGTACTCGTCGCCCATCTTGTCGGCCCGGTTTTGCGCGTCGAGCACGACCTGGTTGAATGCGGGGTCGGGCATCATCTGCCCAGTGCTCGTTCCCTGCGCAAGACGTCCTAGTTCGCTTTCGGTCATATCCTTGATGCGTTTGACATTGGCGCCGATCTTCTTGAGGACCATGTCACTGACGCCGCCCTCGTCACTCAGCAACGCGCTGAGCAAATGCAGGGGCGACAGAACGATGTGTGACTTCGCCATCGCGATCTGCTGAGCCGTCGCCAGTGCTTCTTGTGCCTTCAGTGTGAATTTCTCGAATTTCATGGGCTAGTTCCAACATGCCGTTTCACGTCATTTGTCTGTATAGACTCAACGGATGCAAACTGCGTGCCCGAACGAGGAGAATCCGTAAACCATTTCTCCAAATGGACTTAACACCTACAGGGGGCCGGATTATGGGTGCCAAACTGGCAGGTGGGATCACCGTACGTGCCAAGGTGTTGTGCCGACTCTGTCATTCCCGCGTAAGCGGGAATGACAACCTTCGTGGCAGGCGCAGTCGGTTGATGCTGTTCAACCAAGGTCCTCTGGACCCGCCAGAAGACCCAGGCACACTTGGCGCCCTGGGGGCAGGCGTTCCTGCTTGACAATCGGGTCCGGCACCGGTATTATCCGGCCTTTCTTAGACTTGGAAACCCGGATAGTGCAAGGACAGCAAGGCCTCTGATGATGGAAGTAAGACCGTTCAAAGCGTTTCGGTTCGATCCGGGCGTCGTCGGCGACGTGGGCCGGTGCATCGCGCCGCCCTATGACGTAATCAGCGACGCCGAGCGGGAGGAACTCTACCGCCGGAGCGAACACAATATCGTGCGGATCACCAAAGGCAAGCCCGCCCCCTCGGACAACGGGCAGACCAATCAGTACACCCGCGCGGCTGAGTTCCTCCAGAAATGGATCGCCGAGGGTGCCCTGAAACCCGACGACCGCGACACCATCTACGGGTATGTCCAGGATTTCGAGATGAATGGCGTGTCCTACCGCCGGTTGACGTTCATCGCCTTGGGCAAGCTGGAGGAATTCGGCAAGGTCGTCCGGCCGCACGAGCAGGTCTTCGCCAAGCCCGTGCAGGATCGCCTGAACCTGAAGAAGGCGACCGCCGCACGGTTCGGCCTGGTCTTCATGCTGTACGATGACCCGAAGGGCATTGCCGACCAGATCATCGCCAAGGCGGCCGAGCACAAGCCGCTCGTGGACTTCGTGGACAACCATTGGGTCCGCCATCAGCTCTTCGCCATCACCAAGACCGACGAGATCCAGGCCATCGTGCGGATGATGGGCGACAAGAGCGTCATCATCGCCGACGGTCACCACCGCTACACGACCGGCCTGGCCTACATGCGAGAGAGCGGCAACCCCGCGGCGAAGTACCAGATGCTCGCCTTCACGAACACCGCCCAGAAGGGACTCGTCGTCCTGGCGACTCACCGCGTCGTCGGTGGGATCGATGGCTTCAAATGGGAGGAGTTCATCCTGCGTTTGGCTCCCGGCTTCACCGTAATGAAGATCGGCGACAAGCAAGAAATGCTCAAAATGATGAAGACCGCACATGAGCGAGATGAAACCCCCTTGGGCATCTACCTGGGCAATGGGAACTTCTACGTCGCAGCCCTGAAAGACAAGTCGCTCATGAGAACTGCGGCCCCGGACAAGAGCGAGGCCTGGCGAACGTTGGACGTCTCGGTCCTTCAGAAGCTCATTCTGGAGGGGCAACTCGGCCTGACGGAGGAGAAGATGGGCAACTCCGACTATGTCGAGTACGTCAAGGACGTGCCCAACGCCATCGACGAGATCATTCGCCAGATCGACTCCGGCCGCAAGCAGGTCGCTTTCTTCACCAACCCCGTGAAGATGCAGCACCTCGCGAGGATTACCGACGCCGGCGAGCGAATGCCCCACAAATCAACGTACTTCTACCCGAAGATGTACACCGGGTTGACCATCCAAAAACTGTAACTGTTGGAGAGCCCAAATGGCAGACTGGAAGAACCCGCCGAGATTGTTCATCCCCGGCCCCGTGCAGGTGAAAGACGATGTGCTGAAGGAGTTGGCCCGGCCGACACTTGGGCATCGCGACAAGGAATATGGCGTGCTCCACGGCGAAGTCGCGGACATGCTCAAGAAGCTGCTTTTCACGAATCAATACATCTTCCTCTCCACCTCCAGTGGTTCGGGGCTCTGGGAGGCGTCGATTCGCAACTGCGTGCATCCCGACGAAACGGTCCTGGCCACCTGCTGCGGCGCGTTCAGCGACAAGTGGGCGGACGTGGTGAAACAGTGCGGTCGCAACGTGGATCTGCTCAAAGTCGAATGGGGCAAACCGACTCTGCCCGAGCAGATCGACGCCAAGCTCGCCAGCGGCAAGTACGCGGCGATCACGCTGATCTACAACGAGACGAGCACCGGGTTGATGAACCCGATCTATGAAATCAGCAAGATGATGAAGGCCAAGTATCCGAACGTCCTGGTCTTCGTGGACGCGGTCAGCGGCATGATCGGCCAGCCGATCCACTTCGACGAACTCGGATGGGACACCGGGTTCGCGTCGGTGCAGAAAGCGTTCGCCCTGCCGCCGGGATTCACGGTTGCCGCGGTCAGCAGGCGGGCCGTCGAAAAGGCCAAGAGCGTCCCGGGCAGAGGCTATTATTTCGACTTCGTCCAGTGGGCCAAGGCTGCGGAGAAGAACCAGACGCTCGTGACCCCCAGCATTCCGCACATCATGGGCCTGCACTACCAGTGCACCAAGTTCGTCAACGAGGGGATCGAGAACGTCTGGGCCCGGCACAAGAAGATGGGCGATTTCTGCCGGGGTTGGGCCAAGAGCAAGGGATTCGAGTTGTTCTGCGAGGAGAAGTACGCGTCCAACACGCTGACCACGATCAAGAACACCCGCGGCATCAACGTCGGCGACGTCATCAAGGCCGTCAAGGCCAAGCACAACACGATCTTCAGCGCCGGCTACGGCGATCTCAAGGACAAGACCTTCCGCATCGCCCACATGGGTGACATCACGCTCCAGGAGGTGCAAGAACTCTGCGGCTGGATCGCCGAAGAAATCAAGTGAGCCAATAGAAGCATCAGCTTCGAGTCTTCAAGGGCGGCGTCCAGCAATGGCAGCCGCCCTTTTCCTTTCCACGTCACGCTCACATTTTCGATAGTGCTCCCGCCGCGTTTGCCTTCCCACGTCTGCGACAGCGATGACGCGAACGACCACGCTTATCTGGCCGACCCGCAAAGCCAGGTTAGGCGGCTAAGCGGATGGTTCGGTGTGCCTTTGGTCGTACTTGGGATAACAGGCCATCGCATCATCCTCGAAGCGGTGACAAGCATCGCAGAAGGCGATTCCGTATTCGCTGATGCGGTACTCTTGATGGGCAGCAATGTCCTCGAAGAAAGTCGGCATCGGGTGCTTGGCTGGCGGCCTGTAACCAACGTGCTGGATGACCCCGAGTCGATGGAGGTTGAGCGTACTGAGGTATGCCTGGGTTTCCGGATATCCCCAGCAGCTCGGCAACCGTCTTGACTATTAGTACCCCACCTCGCAGCCCTAACGAACGATACTCCCTGTCCGAGGCAAGCTTTCGGAACTCGACCATCGCCCGCGCATCCAAGGGAGACAACTGAGACAGCACCTTCGGGAAGGAGGGATGCACCCGATCCTGTGTCCTGCTATCCAAATGTGACGCCAGCAGCGAGGCGAACATACCAGACAGTTGCTCGTCTTCGACCTTGCTGCCTTCGTCGAGGATGGGAACGAAGATGTCCGGCAGCACCTTGGCCGGATCGACCTTCTTCTGTTCCAGCCACCCCTTGGCCTTGACCATCAGGCGGACCTGATTCTTGAGCCGCCAGTAGCCAATCGTGTCGGACAAGATGCCGCCAAGTTCACCGAGCGGTTTCAGCAAGACGGCGTCTGCGAAACTCCTCGCCACCTGCAGGGCTGTACCGATTTGCTCCATGTGCGTGCCACCTCCCTCTGGGCGGGTTCCGAGGACATTCTGCCTGTTTCCTACGATGCCGATTTTGCGGGTTCTGTCGCCGACGCCGAAGAGCAAGGCAGGAACGGAGATGTCTTCGTCGAGGTCATCCCAATACAGGCCCGTTCCCTTGCCGCATATCACATACTGGATCCGTTCCGCTCCCGGTTCTCGACAAGAGCATGACTGGCTATGCAGGCTTCTTTCTTTGTCGTCTAACGATTTCCGCCAACGACCTCAAAGCCTGATTCACAGAATCGTGATCGGGGAAGATTTCGGCAACGTCCGGCTCGATGACCACAATGTTGGTTCCTTCTGAGTACCTTTTTGCGTACTTTCCCTGAACACCTTTGCTGAAATCATATTCTTCAAGCATGTCCGGATCTTTCTGCATTTTCTTCATATTGCTCCCTTTCCTTCTGGGATGCCTTTCTCGCGCTGATCAGCCTGATCTTGTCGCCCCTATCCATATGGACGATTACCAGGAGACGGTTTCTATGAGAACTTCCGATCAAGACGAATCGATCCTCCTCCTCAGAATGCAGGGGATCGTAGATGGCGAGTGAAAGAGTATCTTGGAATGCCGTGCTCGCTTCGTCACACGAAATGCCGTGCGTTTCAAGATTCTCTTTCGCCTTGTTGGGATCCCATTCGAACAGCAGCATCTATTGCCCCTCAGAATCAGTTCGCGGTTCTCGATGGAAACGCCTACGGACATCAAACCATGTTACATTACGGCGACTGCCAGGTCCAGTCTTTCGGTCCAGCGATTCTGTTTTGCAGAAGGAGCGTGGCTGCTTTGTTGTTTCCGCCTTTGCCAGTCGCGTCACGGGCCTTATAATCGGGACTCGTGAAAGCAGCGTGTGCTACTTCTTTGTCAGGAATGCGGCATGGATTTGTCGATCGTAATACCGGCCTTCGAGGAAACCAAGAAGATCGCGCGAGATGTGAAGGCCGCCTCGGAGTTCCTCGTGGCCAACAGTCTGGCGGGCGAGATCCTCGTCGTCGACGACGGCAGCGAGGACGACACGACACAGGCGGCCCGAGCGGTCACAGTCCCGTCGGCAGTGAAGCTGAACGTCATTCGCTACGAGCAACACCGCGGGAAAGGCCACGGCGTCCGCACGGGAATGATTGCCTCGACCGGCCGATACGCCATGTTCGCCGACTGCGGGCTGTGCATCCCCTACGGCAATGCCCTCCTGGGCCTGGAGATGCTCCGAAATGACCAGTGCGACATGGCCCACGGCTCTCGCCGGCACATCCAGAGCGACATCCTGCGGGATCAGCCTTTGCACCGCCGGATTCTGTCCCGCACCTTCAAGTTCATGGTCCGCACCATGCTGGGCGTGCCGCGGGAACTGACGGACACCCAGTGCGGCTTCAAGATGTACAAAGGCGATATCGCCAGGGAACTGTACGCGGAGTGCACCTCCGACGGCTTCATGTTCGACATCGAGATCATCCTGCGGGCCCTCCGCAAGGGCTACCGCATCGGCGAGTTCCCCGTCGAGTGGGTCTGCGATCCGGACAGTCGGCTCTCGGTCACACGGACACCCTGGTCCGTCCTCGTCGAACTGCACAGGATCAAACGAGCGATGGCCAGGGACACCCGCGGAGCGGAAAACCCGAAATCAGAAACTCGAAACAAACCCAAATGACCCAAACGGAAGAGAATTCGAAACGGACCATCCGATAGCCGATAACGTTTCGGTCATACGGATTAGGGGAAATCCGTGCGCTGTTTGTCATCCTGAACGGAGCGTAGCGCAGTGAAGGATCTGGCCTGCGACCGAAAGGCAACTCTTGTTCGATGCCCAGATCCTTCGCGTTGCTCAGGATGACAAGTCCCAACCTCGCGCACGAATTATTCCCAATCCGTATCATTTGGGTTTTGGTATTCGTGCCTGTTTCGAACTTTGGATTTCGATTTTCGTGTTTCCTCAGAAGACGAGATCCCCCGCCTGCCACGTCCCAACAGGCGTGATTTGCTCGGCTCGACCAGTTCCGGCATCCTCCGGCAGAATGAGCAATCCGCGAACGTTGGAATGGTCGCGACAATAGGCGGTCACTTCCTCTGGCGTCATCACCATGAAAGCGGTCGAAAGAGCGTCCCCGCGGGCGGCATCGGCGGCAATCGCCCACGTCGCGAGCTTGCTCTCGGCGGGTCGGCCGCTGCGAGGGTCGATAATGTGCCGACCCTTTTCGACGCCGGAACCGCTCACGGAAACGTGTGACAAATGGAGTCGCGCGAGCGTCCGGCTTCGGTCCTTCGGGTGACTCAGCGTCACCGGCCATCCTTCCATGCCGTCAGGGGCATCCAAAGCCAGAACCGAGCTGAATCCGCCGTGAATCAACGCACGATCCACACCCCAGTCTTTCAGCAACTCGGCCATTCGATCCACGGCGTAGCCCTTGCCCACGCCGCCCAGGTCGATTCGCAGGGGACTGGCCAGGAGAGCCACCGCACAGGTCGGCTCGTCGAACAGGATCAAGTCCGTGCCGGTGTGGTCGAGGGCGAACTGCAATTCCTCCGCCGATGGCGTTCGCGGCTTCTTGTCCTCGTCGCGCCAGCAATCGACGAGGAACCCCACGGTGACATCGAATGCGCCGCCCGTCTGCGAGTGCATCTCGGCGCTGATCCGAAGGCACTCGAACGTGTCCAGCGCGACGTGTACGGGCGTCCCGGCCGGCAGATGGTTGATGTGCGTCACATCGCTGGTCTCCAAGTAGCGGCTCAAGGCCCCTTCGATGCGGTCCACCTCATGGAATGCGGCGCTCGCAGCCTGCTGTGCATAGGTGCGGTCCTCGTATTGGACCATCACCTCGAACGTGGTCGCCATCGCCTGGTGCGAGAAACGATGCACGCCGGGCACGGCCGCCCAGTCGCTATGGACGAACTGGGCTTCCGCTTTTGGAAGTTCGTCGGTCATGGCTTGCCTCGATCAGCGCGGCCGCATCCGACTGCCGAGCCGCATTCTCATCCCAGAGGTCCTTGCGAACGAATCCCACCAGCTTCACACCCGGCCTGAACCAGATATAGTACGGCTGGTCAAACAGGTACATATACATCCGTCGTTGCTCGCGGGGCGTCTCCTCGTAGAGCTTGTGCGACAGGGCGCCCTCGAGCCGGTCCGAGATCAGGATCAATGGCCCGATGTCGTCCGGGATTTCCGACGTGCATCTCACTTGGGGCAGGTCCCGGAAATACCACGGAAGCGGCCAGTAATCACAACCCGGGACGACCACTTGGACACGCCGGTCGTGGGATCGGCCGGCGCCCGTCGTAGCAGCGTACTCCTTCACGGTATGCACCGCGATGAGGATTTCCTCCGTGGGATGGGCGTACACGTATGGATTGCGGCAATCCGCGTAGTACACGTAGTTCGCTCGATACGCGAGGAATCCGAGATGCCCAATCGCTGCGAGCGTCAGCAAGACTACAAGGCCGCGGAGGAGGGGTCTGTGCATCCAGGTCCAGAGCGTCACCACCCCGACGCCGGCCAGGAGAATCAGACCCGTCAGGAAACTCAGCAGACACCACGGGGTCTTATAGGGGATCGCCGAGTACAGGATCATCATCGCGGCGGTGTAGATCGCGATGAAGCGGACGAGTGTCGGATCGATGGAACTACGCTGCGTCCGCCGCGTTCCGATCACGGCTCCCACAACAGCCAACAAGACGATCCCGCCTTCAGTCCAGATCGGGCCGTGACCGTACCTCGCATAGAGCAGGATCTGAAGGTAGTAGTACCACGGATGCACGTGCGTGCTGTCGTGGCCCCCCGCCCGGCCGAAGTAGGTGGCGTATGTCCGATAGGAATCCAGGATACCTATGGGACGACTGAGGAATACCGAGAACAACAGTGCCGAAACAACCACGGCCGCCGCAATAGCGAGGAGGATATGCCGCCAGTTGACGCTCGCCAATACACGCCGTCCGGACTTTACCTCGCCGGAGGGAATCAACGTCACGAGCGTGAGCGCCAATGCCATCGATCCGAAGGCGATGATCGCCGTCTCCTTTGTGGCGTGCATCAATCCGGCGAATCCCCCCGCCGCAAGGGCCCAGACAAGCGACCTCGTTCGGGCATAGCGATAGCCCCAGACAATGACGCCGAGCGTGAAGCAGGCCAGCAGCATCTCCTGGATGTAGTACCGACTGTAAAAGACCATCGCGGGCGAGAGGGCCGCCAGGATCGCCGCCACAACAGCGCCGAATCCAAGACCACTCGCCAGACCGGCGATCAGCAGGACCAGGACCGTGCCGAAGACAACCGGAACGATCCGCAGCGTGACTTCGTTGATCTCCACATAGGTGTGTTCACGGCCCAACCAGGCAGGGATCAGCGTGAAGTAATTGAGCGTGGGACCGTGGTACTCGTTGGGATCGTACTGATAGATCCCGTCTTCAAGGAGGTCCTGGAACTTGGCGGCGTGAACGGCCTCATCCGTGTGCATTGGCCGCATACGCAAACGTGGGGCGGGGCGGGCACCAGCTCCCGGCGGCCCCGAGAACGAGAACAACCCAGACCCCCGTA
>JAXDBU010000074.1:0-53334 GCA_034678485.1 Sedimentisphaerales bacterium
CCTGGACCGGCGACGGCCAGTTCGGTCCGAAAGACGGGTACTGGGACCTGCTCGTCGGCTACGGCGACGGCAAGGTCCGTCTCTATCGCGGCCTGCCCCAGGCGGGCGACTTCGATTATGACGGCGACCTCGACGCCGACGACTTCACCTTCCTGGCCACGGCGCTGAATCAGCCGATTCCCGAGGGGGGCGCGCCCGCCGACCTTAACGGCGACGGCGTCGTTGACAGTCTCGATCTCCTCCTCTTCGCCGACCTCTGGCTGGCAGCGAACGGGTAGTCCAGACCGGTTGGTCACATGGCCGCGTCTACGCTCAGCCACGCGATGAGTGGACGCCGGGTCCCGTGGGCACGGCGACTCCATGCGTCTGGGAGGTATGCGCGAAGACCCCTCGCCTTCTTCCCGCTACAGTCCGTGCTTGATGGGGTACAATCACACCAGCTTGCCTGTTGTCGAGGTCGGTTCCTCGACGACAGCGCGCCGGGTGCGAACAGCGCCGGCGAAACAAAACCGCCAGCCCCCCAACGACGCCGAGTTGTGATGGCGACGCCTTTGTGATTCCGTCAACGGTGCGTTTGTCACAACAGAGAGATGCCTCGACCTCCTGTGAATCGCGAGGATTCCTTGACATGTGATTTGCGTCACGGTAAAATCCTCCTCTTTTGACGAAGTACTCCACCGGGAGAATCACTTCACGAGGGCTGCTTCGCACGGTATCGCGTTTGGGGAATTGCCAATGGCAAGACAGAAGATCACTGTGGTCGGGGCCGGCAACGTCGGCGCGACCGCCGCATTCATCGCCGCCAACCGCCGGCTCGGCGAGATCGTTTTGCTCGACATCGTCAAGGGTCTGCCCGAGGGCAAGGCGCTCGACATGGCGGAGTCCAGCCCGATCCAGCTCTCGCAGCAGGAGGTTCGGGGCGCCACCGACTGGGGGGCGACCGCGGGCAGCGACGTGGTCATCATCACCAGCGGCGTGCCGCGAAAGCCCGGCATGAGTCGCGACGACCTGCTGGCGACCAACGCGAGAATCGTCCGCGACGTCAGCCGCAAGGTGGTCGAGTTCTCGCCGAACGCCGCGGTCATCGTCGTGAGCAACCCGCTCGACGTCATGGTCTACGTGGCCGGCAAGGTGACCGGTTTCCCCAAGCACCGTGTGATGGGCATGGCCGGCGAGTTGGATTCCGCTCGATTCTGCTGCTTCCTGGGCGCCGAGTTGGGCGTCAACATCGAGGACATCCAGTGCGTCCTGATGGGCGGCCACGGCGACGACATGGTTCCGCTTCCGCGATTCACCACGGTCAGCGGAATCCCGATTGCCCAGCTTCTGGGCCAGGAGCGGATCGACGCACTGATCGACCGGACTCGCAAAGGCGGGATCGAGATCGTCAATCTCCTGGGCTTCAGCGCCTACTATGCACCTGCGGCCGGTGCGGTCAAGATGGCGGAGGCCATCCTTCGCGACACCAAGAACGTCATCTGCTGCTGCGCCTGGTGCGACGAGCAATACGGCGTGGGCGGCTGTTTTGTGGGGGTGCCCGCCGTTCTGGGCAAAGACGGCGTCGAACGGATCATCGAGCTGGACCTCGAAAAACCCGAGAAATCGCAGTTCGACGCGTCGCTCGGGCGGGTCAAGGAACTCGTCCTGCGGGTGGATCAACTGCTGGGGCAAGATTGAGGAGTCCGAAATCTGATTTCGAGTTTCGTGTTTCCTTTTTTCCTTGTCTTTGACTCGGGCGCTGGTATAACCTACGCGATTTTTCACACGGTTTGCAGAGAGAAGGGGCACAACCGCAAATGGAATTGATAGCCAAAATCAAACAGACTGAGGCCGAGGCCCATCAGATTGTCGAGAAGGCCAAGGCCGACGCCGTGGCGGTGGCCGACAAGGGCCGCCAGGACCGCAAGCAGCGCCAGGAGCAGGCCGAGACGAACCGACGACGCGTCCTCGACGCGGCGGTCGAGAAGGCCAAGGCCGACGCCCAGGGCGAGATCAAGACCCTCAAGGCTCAGGCCGAGCAGCAGCGAAAGCAGTTGCGGGACCAGGTACAGCGCAAGGTCCCGAACGCGGTCGCCAAGGTGGTCGAGTACCTCAAGAAAGGCTGATCCATGGCGATTACCCCAATGGCCAAGGTGATGATCGTGAGCCATCGCTCGCAGGTCGCCGACCTGCTGGCGGCTTTGCAGGCCGAGGGCATCTGCCAGATCCTCAACGCCGACGAGGCGACGATCAGCAAGGACACGCCGGGCTTGACCGCGTTTCGTGACCGCCCGAGGGATCTCGAAGAACTCGTCGCCCGTCTCGAACGGAGCATCGCCTTCCTGAAAGAGCATGCGCTGCCCGACAAGAGCGCGAGCGTCTTCGCTCCTCGCAAGGTCATCGACGTGCGGCAGTACAACGAAATCGTCTCGGACCCCGAGGCTCGCCGGCTGCTCGACAAGACGGAGCAGACGCAGGCGGCGTTGGAGAAGACGAAGACCGAGATCGATCGCATCGAGGGCGTGCTGGAGACCCTGCGGCCCTGGGCGCCGCTGCAGACCCCGGTCGATGAGCTGAGCCGGCTCAGGACGAGCGTTTCCTGGGCGGGCCTGGCGCCGACGCAGCACTTCGACGCCCTCCAGCGGCAGTTGACCGAGGCGGGCACGGGGATCCAGCGGGTCGGCCCGGCGGGCACGCGAGAGGCGGTCCTCGTCGTCGCCCTGCGGGAGCAGACCGAGCAGGTGCAGAAGCTCCTGCGGTCCTACGAATTCGAGATTGTCAGCTTCGAGCCGATGACCGGCACGGTTGCCGAGCTGATTCGCGAGCACGAGCACAAGCTGGTCGAGGTTCGCAGCCAGCTTCAAGAGCATCACCGGTCGGCCGCGGAGTTGTCCGCCCATCTGCTCAAGCTTCAGGTCCTCTACGACCACTATCGCAACATGCTCGAGCGCGAGCAGAAGCGGGACCACATCCCGGCCACCGAGCAGACGATGATCCTGGAAGGCTGGTGCAAGACCCAGGACTACTCCCGGCTGGAGAAGACGGTGTCCCGCTTCGACGCGACCAGTCTGACAAAGGTGGAGCCGGCCGCGGGCGAGGAGCCCCCGATCGAGATCGAGAACAGTTCGGTCGTGCAGCCGTTCGAGCTGATCACCCGCCTGTACGGCCTGCCGGTCCCGTCTTCGCTCGATCCGACGGTCTTCCTGGCGCCGTTCTTCGCGATCTTCTTCGGGTTGTGTCTGGCGGACGCCGCCTACGGGCTGCTCATGATCGCGTTGCTGGCGTGGGCTGCCCGGAAGGTGCAGGGCAACAAGACGGTCGTTTGGCTGCTGATGATGTGCGGCGTCACGACGGTCCTGGCGGGGGCGGTCACCGGCGGCTGGTTCAGCGATGCGGCGACGACCCTGATCCCCGCGGGCAGCGGCGTCTACAAGGTCATCAACGGTCTCCGCGAATCGATCATCCTGTTCGACCCGATGACGCAGCCGATGACGTTCTTCCTGCTGGCGCTCGGGCTGGGGTATTTTCAGATACAAGTCGGCCTGTTCGTCGCGTTCGTTTTCAATCTCCGCAAGAAGGACTTCGCCGCGGCGGTCTGGGATCAGTTGACCTGGATCGTCATGCTGAATTGCCTGCTGGGTCTGGGCCTGAGCAAGGGCGGGGTCCTGCCGACGGGGCTGGCCAAGGTGTTCGGGTGCGTACTGATCCTGCCGTCTTTGGGGATTCTGCTGTTCAGCGGCCGGGGCACGGGCTGGGGCGGCCGGCTGGGGATGGGCGTGTACAACCTGTTCAGCACCGTCTTCTACGGCGGCGACATCCTGAGCTACGTTCGACTCATGGCGCTGGGTATGGTCGGCGCCGGTTCCGGCATGGCCGTCAACGTCCTGGTCAAGCTGGTCGCCGACGTGCCCTACGTGGGCTGGCTGCTCGGGGCTCTCTTGTTCGTCGGCGGGCACGTGTTCAACCTGGGCCTTTCGATGCTCAGCGCGTTCGTCCACACCCTGCGACTGCAATATGTCGAGTTCTTCCCGAAGTTCTTCCAGGGCGGCGGTCGGGCGTTCGTCCCGCTTCGCAATGACTATCGCTACGTTTTGATAGAGTCTAAGGCATAACCACAGGAAAAGAGGTCAGAAATTATGGAATTCATGGGTTTGGGATTCGCGTTGCTGGGGGCTGCATTGGCGGTGTTTCTGTCGGGCTTCGGGTCGGCTATCGGCTTGGCCGCGGCGGCAAAGGCCGCCACGGGCGTGCTGAGCGAGAAGCCGGAACGGTACGGCACCTTGATGCTGCTGGTCGTGCTGCCCAGCACGCAGGGCATTTACGGCTTCGTCGTCGGCTTGTTCGTCATGATCAAGCTGAACTTCTTCGGCGGCGCCCCGGTGGATGTCTCCTGGTATCAGGGCCTGCAAATCCTGGCGGCCTGCCTGCCCGTCGCGTTTGCCGGCTGGGTCAGCGGCATCCAGCAGGGTCGCACCGGCGCCGCCGGCATCCTGATGGCCGCCAAGCGTCCTGAGATGGCGTTCAAGGCCGGCGTCGTGTACGCGGCCATGGTCGAGCTCTACGCGATTCTGGGCTTCCTCGTGTCGCTGCTGATCATCCTGATGGGCATCAAGCTCCCGGTCCCCGGCGCCACGGCGTAAGCAAGTCCCCCCTTTCGGCAGGAATGAACGATGGAAGCTGATCAGGTCGTAACGAAGATACTGTCGGACGCGCGGGCCCAGGCCGAGGCGATCAAGAAGCAGGCCGAGGAGCGCGAAGCCGCGGAAATGGCCAAGGTCAACGAGGACCTCGCCCGGTTCGAGCAGCAGACCAAGACTCTGGTCGAGAAGGCTGCGGCGGACGAGCGGTCGCAGCGACTGGCGGTCGCGAGGATGGAGGCGGCCAAGGAGTATGCCGCCGCCAAGGCCTCGCTCCTGGACGATGTCTTCACCCAGGCCCGTCAGAAGCTGGAGAAGCTCCCGGACAACGAGTACCGCGAGCTGATGGCCAAGCTTATGGCGGCGGCGGTCGAAACAGGCAGCGAGAAGGTGATCGCGGGCAAGAACGACGCCCGGATCGACGCCAAGCTCGTCGCCGACGTCAACGCGCGTCTGAAGGACAAGGGCAAGCTGACGCTGGCCGACGAGAAGCACAATTTCGGCGGCGGGTTCCTCCTCCAGCGGGGCAGGGTCCGCACGAACGTCTCGCTGACCGTGCTCGTTGAGCAGGCCCGCAAGGACCTCGAGATCGAGGTGGCCAAAGACCTCTTTTCCAATAACGCCGACGCGGGTCGGTCGCGGTAGCGCAACATGGCCCAAATGCAAGTGGACAAGATGGACCTCGGGATTCACGATTTCTTCACGTACCCGCCGGTGGGCGAGGACGACTACGCCTACATGTTCCAGACCGCTCAGGTCCGGACTATGGAGACGCAGATGCTGACGCGGACGACCCTGACGGACATGGCGAACGCGTCGGATTTCGCCTCCGCGGCGGGTTCCCTCAGCGGCAGCGAGTACACGCTCGGCCAGGGGGCCGGCGCGGTTGAGATCGAGACGATGCTGAAGCAGCGCCGGACCGCGATCCGCGGCCTGTTCGAGGATCTCATGCTCGACGAGCGGATCACGGAAGTGTTCCGCAGCCGGGACGACTACGCGAACCTCCGCCTGATCCTGCGCCGTGTGCTCACGGACAAACCCGTCGGCGAGGACTACAGCGACGAGGGCAACGTCCCGCCCGCGATGCTGCGCCAGGCGTTCGAGGAGCAGAATTTCGCGATCCTGCCCGAGTACGTGCAGACGGCCGCCGACCAGGCGACCCTGGCCTACTATCAAAACAAGAACATCCGCCAGATCGACAATGCGATCGACCACGCCCAGGCGGCGTACAGGCTCGACGTCGCCCGGTGTGCGGATGGCAGCGTCTTTCTCACGAATCTGTTCCGCATCCAGACGGACATGACGAACCTCCGCACCATGCTGCGTGTGAAGTTCCTCCAGGCGGATCCTCGCGACGTGTTCCTGGAGGGCGGGTTCGTCGAGATGGACCGTCTTCGCCAGGGGCTGGACCTGCCGTACGAGGCGCTGGGGGCGTTGTTCTTCTCGACGCCGTACCATCACATCGTCGAGTCCGGCGCCGGCTACGTCGCGTCGAACGGCTCGTTCCTCAAGATCGAGCAGCAGTGCGACGACTACCTGACGGGCTACCTGAGGCAGACGACGCAGATCGCCTCCGGCCCGCAGCCGGTGGTCGCGTTCTTCCTGGCCAAGGAGCAGGAGATCCGGACGGTCCGCCTGATCCTGACCGCCAAACGCAACGCGCTGGATACGAAATTGATACTGGATCGTCTCTCGTGAAGCACTTCACGCTTCACGCATCACAAGGTACGAAACGATGGAAGGCAAAGTCGCAGTTTTGGGTGACGCGGATTTCGTGATGCCGTTCTCGGCGTTGGGGGTCGATACGTACGCCGTGGGGCAGGATCGCGAGCAGGTCGTGAAGGCCGCCGAGCAGATCGTCGACGGCGATTACGCGTTGCTCGTGGTGGCCGAGACGATTGCCGCGACGGCCGATGAGGTCCTCGCGGCCACCGAGGCCAAGGCGACGCCCTGCGTGGTCGTCGTGCCCTTTACGCAGGAATCCGAAGGTTTCGCCGGCGAGGCCCTCGGCAGGGTCCTGAAGCTGGCGACTGGGATCGACATTTTACGTGGTGCGTAGTGCGTCTTGCGTCGTGCGCAGGAGGCGAAAGATGGCAGAGAAGATAACAACATACAGAGACCTGGAAATATGGAAACTCGGTATTGAGATCGTTAAGGACGTGTACCGCCTGACAGCAGGGTTCCCGCAGCATGAGCTATACGGGTTGACCGGGCAAATGCGACGATCTTCCATCTCGATCCCCTCGAACATCGCGGAAGGATTTAGGCGTCAACACAACAAGGAGTTCAAGCAGTTCCTGCACGTGTCGCTCGGCAGTTGCGCTGAGTTGGAGACGCAGACGACCATCACGAAGGAACTCGGTTGCTTGGGGCAAGGCCACGAGGGCGAGTTGTTGGAGAAGCTCGATCATGAGTGTCGGATGATCTCGAACCTGACGAAGAAACTGTGATACGCCGCGTATTGCGGAGCACGCACGACGCAGGACGCAATACGCACGACGAGAAAAGGTTGTGACAATGACAGAGAAGAGACAAGGTCGTGTAATGAAGGTCGCCGGACCCGTGGTGGTTGCCGAGGGGATGGCGGGGGCGCGGATGTACGACGTGGTTCGCGTCGGGTCGCTGAACCTGATCGGCGAGATCGTGGAGTTCCGCGGCGACCGGGCGTCGATCCAGGTCTACGAGGAGACCACGGGCATCGGGCCGGGCGAGCCGGTGTTGGACACCGAGGCGCCGTTGAGCGTCGAGCTCGGGCCCGGTCTGATCGAGAGCATCTACGACGGCATCCAAAGGCCGCTCGATGCGCTCGTGAAGCTTGAGGGCGACTTCATGAGCCGCGGCAGCGCGATGCCCGGCCTGTCCCGCGAGAAGAAGTGGTCCTTCAAGCCAACGGTCGCCAAGGGCGCCAAGGTCGGTCCCGGCGACATCATCGGTGAGGTGAAAGAGACCTCGCTCGTGCTGCACAAGATCATGGTCCCACCGGGCATCAGCGGCACGATCAAGAGCATCACGCAGGGCGAGTACACGGTCGAGCAGACCGTCGCGGTCTGCGTCGGCGCCGACGGGACCGAGCACGCGCTGACGCTCATGCAGAAGTGGCCCGTGCGGATTCCACGGGCGCTGAGCAAGCGGCTGGCGCCGACGAACGTCCTGGTCAGCGGGCAGCGCGTCATCGACACCTTCTTCCCGATCACCAAGGGCGGCACCGCCTGCGTGCCCGGGCCGTTCGGAACGGGCAAGACGGTCGTGCAGCACCAGCTCGCCAAGTGGGTCGATGCGGACATCGTCGTCTACGTCGGCTGCGGCGAACGCGGCAATGAGATGACCGACGTGCTCACCGAATTCCCCGAGCTGAAGGACCCTCGCAGCGGCGAGCCCCTCATGCGGCGCTCGGTGCTGATCGCCAATACCTCGAACATGCCGGTGGCCGCCCGCGAAGCGTCGGTGTACACCGGGATCACGATTGCCGAGTACTTCCGCGACATGGGCTACACCGTCGCTCTGATGGCCGACAGCACGAGCCGATGGGCGGAGGCCATGCGTGAGATTTCGACCCGTCTGGAGGAGATGCCCGCTGAGGAAGGGTATCCGGCCTATTTGGCCGCCCGCATCGCGGCGTTCTACGAGCGGGCCGGCCGCGTCAAGTGCCAGGGTTCGCCCGACCGCGAGGGCGGCCTGTCCGTCATCGGAGCCGTCAGCCCGCCGGGCGGCGACCTCTCCGACCCGGTCGTTCAGGCGACCCTCCACGTCGTCAAGGTCTTCTGGTCCCTCAAGGGCGAGCTGGCTTATCAGCGTCACTTCCCCGCCATCGACTGGCTGACGAGCTATTCCTTTTACGGCCAATATTTGCCCGGGGC
The DNA here is from genome assembly GCA_034678485.1 of Sedimentisphaerales bacterium. Taxonomy (GTDB): domain Bacteria; phylum Planctomycetota; class Phycisphaerae; order Sedimentisphaerales; family Anaerobacaceae; genus PLanc-01. The sequence continues at coordinate 8,474 of JAXDBU010000074.1, forward strand.
GTTCGACAACAAGGACATGGGCGACGAGATGGAGCGGATGACCAAGGAGGCGATGAGCTTGCTGGAGCAGGAGGCGGAGCTTCGGGAAATCGTCCGACTGGTCGGCGCCGAGGCGCTGTCGCCGAGGGACCGGCTGGCGATGGAGACGTCGCGGTCCATCCGCGAGGACTACCTGCACCAGAACGCGTTCCACGCGGTGGACACGTATACCTCGCTCCAGAAGCAGTACGAGATGCTCAAGACCGTGCTGCACTTTCACCATGCGGGACTGGCCGCGATCGAGGCCGGCGTCGAGACCGCCGAGATCGCCCGGATGAGCGTCCGCGAGGACATCGCCCGCGCCAAGTACATCCCGCAGGCGGAGATCGAGAAGATCCGCCAGATCCGCACGAAGATCGACGACCAGATCCGACAGCTCGAAGGGGCCGTGGCCCCGAAGTAGCCAGCCAACGCGTCGCGAAGGACGCAGGAGTGTGACATGCTATCCGTGAAAGAGTACCAGACCGTAGCGAACATCCAGGGCCCGCTCATGCTCGTCGAGAGCGTGGACGAGGCCAAGTACGGCCACATCGTTGACATCGAGCTGGCGGACGGTTCCGTGCGTCGGGGCCAGATCCTCCAGGTCGAGAACGACAAGGTCCTGCTCCAGGTCTTCGAGGGCACCAGCGGCGTGGACACCGCTCGCAGCACCGTCCGCTTCCTGGCGAGGCCGCTGGAACTGGGCGTCTCGCCCGACCTGCTGGGACGCGTCTTCAGCGGCCTGGGCGTCCCGAAGGACGGCGGTCCCGCGATCATCCCGCACGAACGCCGGGACATCAACGGCGCCCCGATCAATCCGTTCGCCCGCGACTACCCGAACGAGTTCATCCAGACGGGCATCTCGACTATTGACGGCCTGAACCCGCTCGTCCGCGGCCAGAAGCTGCCGATCTTCTCCGGGTCCGGCCTGCCTCATGACGACCTGACCGCCCAGCTTGCCCGCCAGGCGACCGTGCTCGGCAAAGGCGAGGCCTTCGCCGTCGTCTTCGCCGCGATGGGCATCACGTTCGAGGCCGCCCAGTTCTTCATCGACGACCTGCACAACACCGGCGCCATCGAGCGAGCGGTCATGTTCATCAACTTGGCCAACGACCCGGCCATCGAGCGAATCGCGACGCCGCGTTTCGCACTGACCGCCGCGGAGTACCTGGCCTACGAGTGCAACATGCACGTCCTGGTCATCCTCAACGACATGACGAACTACTGCGAAGCGCTACGCGAGATCAGCGCCGCCCGCAAGGAAGTACCCGGCCGTCGCGGCTATCCCGGCTACCTCTACACGGACCTCGCGACCCTCTACGAGCGGGCCGGACGCATCAAGGGCAAGAAGGGCTCCATCACGATGGTGCCCGTCCTCACGATGCCCGAGGACGACAAGACGCACCCGGTGCCCGACCTGACCGGCTACATCACCGAGGGCCAGATCATCCTGTCTCGCTCCCTCCAGCGGCAGGGCGTCAAGCCCCCGGTGGACGTGCTGCCCAGCCTGTCGCGTCTGAAGGACAAGGGCATCGGCCGCAACAAGACCCGCGAGGACCACGCGGACCTCTACAACCAGCTCTACGCCGCCTATGCTCGCGGCAAGGAAATGCAGGAACTCGCGACCATCATGGGCGAGGCCGCCCTCTCCGACGAAGACCGCAAGTACATGACCTTCGCCAACCGCTTCGAGGACAAATACATCGGTCAAGATTACAGAGAGAACAGGAGTGTTTTCCAGACCCTCGATCTCGGCTGGGAACTGCTGAGCATGTTCGAGAACAATGAGCTCAAGCGAATCGACGTCAAGCTCATCGAGAAGTACATGCCGCAGTTCAGGAAGGAGTAGAAGCGTTTGAGCGTAGAAGCGCAGATGCGTGAAGAAGTGTGACCGCGTTGAAACGTGGATGTGTGGATGCGAAGGCTCACAACAGTGCGAGTTTCGAGATTGGAGAGGAGAACGGTTATGGGCAATACGCATAAGGACCTGGAGATTTGGAAACAGGGCATTGAGCTCGTTGTACGCATCTATCAGGCGACTCAGGTGTTTCCGAAAGACGAAGAGTATGGACTGAAATCGCAGATGAGAAGGGCGGCGGTGTCTTATCCGAGCAATATTGCCGAGGGCGCCGCGCGGGCGTCCAGACGGGGATACACGCAATTCCTCCGTGTGTCCCTTGGCTCTCTATCGGAGCTGGAAACGCAGGTGGTTATCGCGGACAGGCTCGGATTTCTCAACGGGACGCCTCTGCTGGAAGAGGTGGAGGCCCTTCGTCGAAAGACATTGAATCTGATCAAGTACATGAAAACGAACAGAAGCGATCAGGCAGGCAAGTAGAGCTATGGACAAGCGAAGCCAACGCATCTACGCATCTACGCTTCTACGCATCAACGAGGTTCCACCGTGCTCGCCAACGTAAACGCCACCCGAATGGAGCTCCTGCGGCTTCGCAAGCGGATCAGCCTCGCGAAGCGGGGACACCGACTGCTCAGTGAGAAACGCGACGAGATCTCCCGCCAGTTGATCCAGATCGCGAGGGACATCCAGCCGCTGCGACAGAAGGTCGAGCAGGCTTTGCTCCTGACCTTCCGGCGGTTCATGCTCGCCCGCGCGACGATGGAGCCCGAGGACGTCAAGGCCGCGATGGCGATCCCGACGAAGCGGTTCAAGATGGCCATCGAGTTCGCCTCGGTCATGAACGTCAAGGTCCCGCGCCTGACCAAGGACATCGAAGGCGACATCCTCTGTTACGGCTACGGCTCCACCTCCGGCGAGCTCGACGTCGCCCTTCAGTCGCTGGAAAAGGCCATCGACAGCTTAGTCGAGCTGGCCCAGAAGGAAAAGCAGGCCCGCCTGCTCGCGGTCGAGCTCCAGATGACCCGCCGACGCGTGAACGTCCTGGAGCACGTCGTCATTCCCGACATCATCGAGACGATCAAGTTCATCAACGACAAGCTGGGCGAAGCCGAACGCGACAACATCACCCGCCTGATGAAGATCACGGACATTATCCGGAAATGACGGCTCGGCCGCCATTTCCGCGTCGCTCGGCCCTCGTCGCTCGTGGCCCGTCGAGCGCGACAGTGTGGAAGCGTGAAAGCGCAGATGCGTTGCTGCGTTTGCAGTTCGTGGCGGTACCGTGGATGTGCTGCTCTGCCAGGGAGTCGGCCTCTTGTCATCCTGAGCGAAGCGAAGGATCTGGCCCTCGAATGCTGATGAGCCGCCGAGTTGGCTCACTTCTCGCTTGTCATCCGTGCCCCAAGCCTGCATACTCTGAGCAGCAAAGGTCATTATACGGATTCATGCTCGCGTGAGTTGTGTCATCCCTTCGGCAAGCTCAGGGCAGGCTCTGAACGAAGCGCAGCGGAGTGAAGGATCTGGCCTGCGACCGAGAGAATCCTCTCGTCCGATGCCCAGATCCTTCGGCGTTGCCTCAGGATGACAAGTCTCCAGGCGCGCGAAGTACTCCGAATTCGTATCACTTGGCCGCCGGCCGGGAGTAGATGGAAAGGAGCTGCCATGGACCGCAGGATGATGAAGATGATCGCTGTGTTGACGACGCTGGTCTGCTCCGTCGCGATGGGCCAGACGCCCCAGCCTGCGACGAGCCCGGCGGGAACGATGGTCAACGCCAAGGACCACGGCGCGACCGGCGACGGCCAAGCCGACGATACGCAGGCAATCCAGCGTGCGTTGAACGCCGCCCAGAAAGCGGGCCCGATCTGCCACCTGCCTGCAGGCCAGTACCGACTCGATGGCTCACTCATCGTGCCGCCCGGCGTGACGCTCTGCGGCTCCTCGGGCGGTGTGCCGCACTCTGAGCACCCCATCGGCACGGTCCTTCTCGCCTACGGCGGCAAGGGCAGCGCCGACGGCCAGCCCCTCGTGACGCTCAAACCCAACGCGGTGATTCGGAACCTCGTGATCCACTACCCCGAGCAGACCCTGCCCAAGGTCGTCGCCTATCCCTGGACCATTCGCGGCGATGGCGAGCTGTGCCAGGTCCTCGACATCACGATCACGAATCCCTACCAGGCCCTCGACTTCGGCACCTGCTGGAATGAGCTGCACCTGATCCGCAACGTCTTCGCCTGTCCGCTCAAGACGGGCCTGTTCATCGACCAGTGCACGGACATCGGACGGGTGGAAAACGTCCACTTCAATCCGAACTTCTGGACTCGCATGGCCCTCAAGCCAGGCTATCCCGGCGGCGATATCAAAGCCCACCTCGAAAAGAACCTCGTCGGCTTCAAGATCGGCAAGACCGACTGGGAGTTCATGTCGAACTGCTTCGTCATCTTCCCGAAGATCGGCTTCCACTTCGACGACTTCGGCCACGGGCCGGGCAACGCGGTCGTCACGCAGTCGGGCTCGGACATCTGCCCGGTCGCGGTCCAGGTCGACAAGACCCAGGACCACGCGGGCGTCCAGTTCGTCAACGGCCAGTTCATGTCCACAATCATCGTGGGCGAGAACAATCGCGGACCGGTCAAGCTCGCCAACTGCGGCTTCTGGACCGTCCCCGAGACCGCGGAGCAGATCGTCAAGCATGGCCCAAGCTCGCTCGTCCTGAACGGCTGCCACTTTGCAGGCTGGGACTCCGCGAAAAAGGGCGCGCCCTGCATCCGAGCCGACGGCGGCCGGATGGTCGTCAGCGGCTGCGAGTTCATGGCCGCAGGAAAGAAAGCGGTCCTCCTGCAGAAGGGTCTAAAGGCCGCAACGATCTCCGCCTGCCTCCTGCGCGGCGAAGACGCGATCCAAAACGACTCCGGCGCGGATGTGCAAGTGGGCCTGAATACGACGGAGTAGGGCGTTGGAGCGTGGATGCGTAGAAGCGTAAATGCGTTGGATGGAGCCGTGTAGGGTGGGTCCTTGACCCACGCGGTGAATCTCAACGGTCTTGGCTCGCTCTTGAGACGACCCACTTCCTTCGTTGGAAAAAGTACCTGACACCGTCCTGATTCCCCGGCGCGGATGTGCAAGTGGGCCTGAATACGACGGAGTAGGGCGTTGGAGCGTGGATGCGGCCACTTCAAGCAGCAGCGCCACGTTGGCTGCTGACGGTCTTGACGCGTTCTCGTTAAACGGGTAGGATAGGAGAGAGAACGAGGTGGACAATGCAGGACTATCGAGTCGAAACGAGAGTCGAGTGTGACGGATCGCTCACGATCAAGGGCTTGCCCTTCCCGGCGGGAGATCGGGTCGAGGTCATCATCCGCAGCCAGGAGCCTGGAAACGGGAAAAACGATCACTATCCTCTGCATGGGAAGCCGATCCGGTACAGAGATCCATACGGCCCTGTCGCGGAAGCGGACTGGGAAGCAGCGAGATGATCGTCCTTGACACGCATATCTGGGTCTGGTGGGTTCATGCCAGCGAAGAACTCACCGCCGCGCAGGTCCAGACCATTCAGGCCAACGAGCGAGAAGTCATTGGTGTGAGTGCGATCTCCGCGTGGGAGGTCGCCAAACTCGTTCAGTGTGGTCGGCTCGAACTCCCCTGTGCGTTGCACGAGTGGTTTGGCGAGGCACTGAGCTATCCTGGCGTTCGGCTGCTTGGACTCACGCCGGACATTGCGATTGAATCTACCCGACTTCCCGGCGAGTTTCATCGCGATCCGGCGGATCAAATCATTGTGGCGACATCGCGGCTGTACAATTGCCCACTCATCACCTCGGACAGCAGAATCCTGAAATATCCCCACGTCAAAGCCGTGGGATAGGATGGTCGAGAATGTACTCGCTCGGTGGAGACGGAGTTGATAGTCTGTTGAACGAGCACATCGTGGCGGGGACGCTATCCGAGCGATATTGTCTCAGAGCAGATCGGCGTTGCCAAGGCAAGACAGGCATTGGAGGCAGTTCACACGATCCAAGCGCGAGTTCGTCGGATATCGGGTTTGAGAGGCCATGCGCAGAGTGTGCTGGAGATTAGCGGCAGTGGGAGAGCATAGTTCCGTGGGAGGTGCGAATGCCCCTGTTCAGGGTCGAGAAGAGTAGACTCATTCGTGTTACACAGACAAATTTCACTGCGGAGAAGATCTTGCAGTCGCTTGTGGAGCGTAATCTGGAGACCGTGTTCAATTGTCGCTTGGTGGCATCGGAGTTCTCCACTGGAGCGCAACACGCTGGACGAATCGATACCCTTGCATTGTCCGAAGATGACAATCCGGTCATCATCGAGTACAAGAAGACCGAAGCGTCCGACTTGATCAATCAGAGCCTTTTCTATTTGTCCTGGCTGAATGACCATCGAGGAGATTTTGAAATAGCCGCGCGTCGATCACTCACGGAGAAGGTGAAGGTGGATTGGTCAGACATACGCGTCATTTGCATAGCCCCCAACTTCAAGAAGTACGACCTGCACGCAGTCCAGGTAATGGGGGCGAACATTGAATTGTGGTCATACCGTCTCTTTGAGAATTCGACGTTCTACTTGGAGGAGGTCTTCCAGAAGACAGTCGGCGTCACGCCCGCTTCCGTTATGCCCAGCAAGGATCCAAAGATGGTTGCAGCCGGCAGGAAGGCAGCCGCCACACGAGCTAACGCGACGTACACATTCGAAGAACACGTGAGGGGCAAGCCAGAGGCGATCAAAGATCTGGCTATGACCATATCCGATTTTGTCATGGGTCTTGATCCGTCTATTGAGCAGTCGCCAAAAAAGTTCTATGTGGCATACAAGATCGCGCAGAACATCGTCTGCATGGAGGTCCAGAAGTCGAAGATTGTGCTTTTCCTGAAGCTCGATCCACGCAGAGTGAAAGGCCCCCCGCGTATATCGAGGGATATGTCGCGGATCGGACATTATGGCACGGGTGATCTGGAGATCACTTTGCGTTCTGAGCGAGATTTCGAGTCAACCAAAGCATATATCGAAAGGGCCTACCATGAGGTTGGGGGCTGACGCTTCTCTGGATTCTGCGACGAGACTTGCCAGCAGTGACGCGTCACAAGCAAGGTGGTTGACTTCTATCCTATCATGCATCACTCGTCGCTCACTATATGGTCGCTTCCACGCTTACACGCATCCACGCTCCCACGCTCGACTTCCTCCGGGAAGTTGAGCCTCGCGAATTCGCCGAAGAGTTCGCGGGCCTTGCGGTCGTAGGCTTTCGCGGCTTCGATCTCGGTGGCGAAGATGGCGATGTGGGTGCTCTTGCGGCTGCAACAGATTTTGGCGGACCATGTGTTGCGTCTCTTGTCGTGGTAGACGCCTTTGTAGATCGAACTGGCGCCGGGCTTCTTTCGGATGTTCCGCATGTTCTGCTGGTTCGTGCAGACCCGCAGATTGGCCCTTCGGTTGTTCAGGCCGTTGCCGTCGATGTGATCGACGAGCATGCCCTTGGGCGGCTTCATGATCTCGCGGTGCATGTAGATCGTCTTGCCATGCTCCTTGCGGCCTGCGTAGGTATTGCCCGGCGCGACGACGTGCCATCGGCGCCGACTGATCGCTTCATAGTTTTCTCTGTCCACGATGGCGAACTTGCCTTTCGTCAGCGGGATGAAACGGATGCTGTCATCGGGGGGCTCGGGCGGGGTCCCACGGACGACGGGGTCGGGCCTGCGGCGGAAGTTCGGACAGCAGTCCTGGGGTCGGATGCGGACGATCTCACCCGGCGCATCGGGTGTGTTCGCGCAGATCGGCAGGGTTCGCTTGCCATCTCGCATCATCGCGGCCCCGAGGCAGGCAGCACAGCAACGCTGATGCTGCCGTGACTCGTCGCTCGTGGCTCGTGACCCGTGGGTGATTGGACGGAGGGCTTGGAAGGCTGGGGTGCGTCGCTTGCACGTTCTCATGACGGCGCCTTTGTGTCTCGGTGTCTTCGTCCCTGTGAGCCGTGGGAGGGATGCGGAACGAAGATCACGTCCCTCTATAATTGCTCGATGTTGCACGAATGTGTCGAAAAATCTGCGTTTCGACGGATGGCGAAATAACCATAAGTCCAGGCCGGCACTGGAATAGAAAAAATCTCGCGCGAAGGGCGTTTTGCCTTTTCAGATGTTGCACGAATTGTGCTATTCCTACGTAGAGAGAGGGGATTCACCACTGAGACACAGAGGACACGGAGGGAGGACGAGAGGCAGAAGGTGAGAAGGTCAGAAGGTCGGAGGGGCTTGTGCGATTCACTGACTACCGCCAACCGACAACCGGCAATTGACTACCGACCGCTGGCCCCTGCGGGACCACGAAAAGGCTTGCCCGTGCGGGCGGGGACCTCTTCCCGGCGGGGGGCGCTGTGAGGTGGATCCTGCTGGTGCTACGGCGTGATGGCTTCGCGGCCGCCCATGTAGGGTCGGAGCACCTGGGGGATCGTGATGGAGCCGTCGGCGTTCTGGTACATCTCCATCAGCGGGATCAGGACTCGCGGCGAAGCGATCACCGTGTTGTTCAGCGTGTGGCAGAACAGGTTCTTCTTGGTCTCGGAGTCTTTGTAGCGGAGGTTCATCCGGCGGGCCTGGAACTCGTGGAACTTGCTGGCGCTGTGGGTCTCCGAGTAGCTCTTTCGCGAGGGCATCCAGGCTTCGATGTCGTATTTCTTGGCCTGGCCGCGACCGAGGTCGCCGGTACAGACGACCACGACGCGGTAGGGCAGTTCGAGGGCCTTCATCACGCCTTCGGAGTTGGCGAGGATTTCCGCGTGGTACTTGTTGCTCTCCTCGACGTTGTTGCGGCAGACCACCACCTGCTCGACCTTGTCGAACTGGTGGATGCGATAGAGGCCGTAGGTGTCCTTGCCGGCGGCCCCGGCCTCGCGGCGGAAACAGCACGACAGGCCCACGGATTTCAGCGGCAGTTCTTCCTCCTGGAGGATCTCGCCCATCCGGTACGCGGTCAGCGGGACCTCCGCGGTCCCGACGAGGTTCAGCTCGTCCCGCTCCATGCGATAGGTCTGCTCTTCGGCGCCGGGGTAGTAGCCGGTGCCGCGCATCGCTTCGTCGCGCATCAGCAGCGGGACCGCCATGGGCGTGTATCCGCGCTGGATCATGAAATCGACTGCGAATCGAAGGACGGCCCAGTGCAGCAGGGCGCCGTCGCCCTTGAGGAAGTAGTTCCGAGTGCCCGCCAGGCGGACGCCTCGCTCGATATCGATCATGTTCAGCGCCACGCCGAGTTGGACGTGGTCCTTGGGCTCGAAGTCGAAGGGACGGACCTCGCCTTCGCGGCGGACCTCCACGTTCTCCGTGTCGTCCTTGCCGACCGGGACGTCGGGGTCGGCCGGTTGGGGGACCTCCAGCAGCAGGGCATCGAACTGCGGCTGCAGCGCCTTGACTTCCTGCTCCAATTGCTCCTCCTGCGGCTTGAGGCTCGCCAGGTTCGCAAGCGCCGCGTCTTTCTCCTGCCCGGAGAGTTTTGCGATCGACTTGCCCACGCGGTTCTTCTCGGTCGCGATTTCCTGGAGGCGGGACTTGATGTCCCTGAGCCGGCCGTCGATTTCGAGCAGCTTCGCGATGTCCGCGTCGATTCGCTTGTTCGTGGCTGCCTGGATGTAGAGATCGGGGTTGTCTCGGATCTGTTTGATGTCGATCATAGCCGCTGCCTCGCAAAGATGGATCCCACAGGATTCGTGGGTCTCATGCCGAATCCTCTTTACTGTATCGTTTCAAAATCACCACGTTGTTCTGGCCGCCGAAGCCGAACGACTCCTTCATCACGACATGGACGGGCATCCTCCTGGGCGTGTTGGGCACGTAGTCCAGATCCAGTGCGGGATCGGGGTCGTGCAGGTTGATCGTCGCGGGAACGATGCCGTCGCGAATCGTCAGCACGCACGCAATCAGCTCCGCGGCGCCCGCGGCTCCGATCAGGTGGCCCAGTCCGCTCTTGACGCTGCTGACGGGAATCTGTTTCGCTCGATCCTGGAACACGGTCTTGATGGCCAGCGTTTCGATGGCGTCGTTTTCCTGCGTGCTCGTCCCGTGGGTGTTGATGTAGTCGATGTCTTTCGGCGTCAGGCCCGCGTCGGCCATGGCGGTGCGCATCGCCTGGACGGGACCTCGGCCCTCCTCGTGCATGTCCGTGACGCGGAAGGCGTCGGAGCTGCTCCCGTAGCCGACCAGTTCCGCCAGGATGGGGACCTTGCGTCTTTTTGCGCCGGCAAGCGATTCCAGGATCAGCATGGCAGCCCCCTCGCCAATGACGAAGCCGTCCCGCGAGGCGCTGAACGGGCGCGACGCGGTCTCGGGGCTGTCGTTCCGGCGGGACAGGGCGGTCAACAGGTTGAAGCCGGTGACTCCGAGGGGGTGAATCATGGAATGGGCTCCGCCGGCGATCATGACGTCCGCTTCGCCTCTGCGGATGAGCATCATGGCCTCGCCGACGGCCTGGGTACTGGCGGCACAGGCCGTCAGGCAGCTTCTCACCGGTCCCCGCGCGCCCGCGAGCATGGCGACGTGAGCGGCCGCCATATTGGGCTCCTGCTCCAGTTCCCGGGTGGCGTTCATATTCGCGAAAGCGTAGCGTGCGCTCTGCGGCCATTCCATTTGTTGTCGTTCCGCGTCCCACCCGGCAACGATGCAGCCGAAGAAGACGTCATTGTCAAGCGAGCCTTCCCCTGCGCCGAGGTATATCCCCAGACGGGTGCGATCGACGTCGTCCGCGGGCTGGGAGGTCTCCACGTCGATGCCCGCCTGCCTGCACGCCTGGGCCGCTGCCCCGACGGCAAATCCCGACCCCCGACTGCACGCGACGTGGGGTTCCGGATGGCGGAGATCCCTTCGGAAATCGTAGTCTCGGACCTCCGCGTCGAAGGTCGTGGGGAACGTCGAGGCGTCGAAGATGGTCGTCCTGCCGGCGCCGCTGCGACCGGCCAGAATCCCTCGCCACATGGTCTCGACATCGTTGCCCAGCGGGCAAACGACGCCCATTCCCGTAATGACGACGCGTTCCTGTGTTTTGGGTGTTTTCATTCAGCTCGTCGCGTCTCCCTCGGCCGCCTTCAGCACGACCGCGGCGGTCTGGCCGCCGAACGTGTAGCTGCAACAGAGGGCATGGCGTACCGCGCCCTCGCGTCGCTGCGTCAAGACATTCAGATTACAGCCGGGCGCGGGTCTTGCGAAGTTCCTCGCCGCCGGAATGACGCGAGTCTCCATGGCCCGCACTGCTGCGATGAGGTCCAGTGCCCCCGCTGCGGCGCCCGTTGTGCTCAGCATGCTCTTGGTGGGCCAGACCGGGATTCGACGAATCGCCGGCCCCAGGGCTGCTTCGAGTCCTCCGGCCTCTGCCAGGTCGTCGTGCGGAACGCCGGTTCCGTGGGGGATGATCAGGTCCAAATCTTCTGGGCCGATGCCTGCGTCGGCCATCGCTTTCTCGACCGCGCTGCAAATCCCCTTGCCGTCCGGCTCCATGCTCCTGTATTCCGCATGGAGGCTGTGGCTCTGCCCGATCCCGGCCACTTCGGCCAGAATCCTCGCGCCTCGCGACCGGGCATGATCGAGCGTTTCGAGCAGGAGGATCCCGCCTCCTTCGCCAAAGACCGAACCGGCGGCTTCGGCATCGAAAGGCCGGCACGCGCGCTCCGGCGCGTCGTTGCTGTTCGTGGCGACCCGCTTGAGGAGGTCCTGCCGCACCAGGAGCATGAGGTTGATCTTGGCTTCCGCTGCTCCTGCGAGGGCGACGTCGGCGTTGCCACGGGCGAGGATCTGGGCGGCTTCTCCAACGGCCAGGTGGGCTGCTGCCTCCGCGCAGGTGATCGTGTTGCTCGGGCCCTGGATGTCGTGGATGATCCCGACGTGGCAGGCGAGCATGTTGGGCAGGTATTTGAGCAGCCACAGAGGGGTGATGTGGGACAGTCCCTCCGCACCCCACTTGCGGATGTCGAACCGTCCGTCGATCATACTGGCGGCCACCGCCGGACCCAGCTCCGCGAGATCGCAACTGATCATCCCGGCGCCGAGGGTGATCGCCATACGGGTCGGATCGACGTTCACGTGGTCCGGATCGATTCCTTTGGTGACCAGTCCGCTGGAGACGACCGCTTCCCGAGCCGCCAGGACGGCCAGTTCGATATCCCGGCACATCAGCTTGACGGCTTTCCGGAACGTCTTGGGAACGTGCTCCTGGATGCGGTAGGAAGGCACCTCACCGCCCAACTGGCAAGGGAATCCGGAGGGGTCGAAGGTCTTGATTCGAGCGATGCCGCACCGCCCGGCGGTCAAGCCGGTCCAGGTTTCGTCGACGCTCAGTCCCAGGGGACTGACGGCGCCAAGCCCCGTGATGACTACGCGTGCTGCGGTCATGCTCCGGACTCCGTCGGCTGCGGCTCGGGCCGGGTGTGATTCAAGGCGATCTCCTGGAGCAGCGAGGTGAACAGCCCGGTGAACACGAAGTTGTCCTTGGGGAATTTCTTGCCGGCGAGGTTCTGATCGACATGGCTGAACATCAGGTCGATCTCGGCGATCAGTTGCTCCGACCGCGTGATGCGTCCCGTCGTGCCGGCCGCTTCCGGGGAGATGGTCTCCATCCGCGCTTCGATTCGGAGGCTGTCGCCCGGTAAGACGCAATCGAGGAAGACCGCCTTGCTGATCTTCGCCAGCACGACCTTCTCCTGGAAGTTCCTTGCCTGGCCTACGAGGATGCCTGCGGTCTGGGCCATCGCCTCGATCAGAAGGCATTCCGGCATGACCGGATAGCCGGGGAAATGGTCGTGCAGGTGTTCCTCTGCCAGCGAGACGTTCTTGACGGACACGGCGCGCCGACCGCTCTCGAACTCAACGAACTTATCGATCCAGATCCAACGCATGGGAATCCACATGAAGGCGAACGACAGGGCAGACAAGGTCCTGCCGCGTAGTATCGGCTATCCTCACCCGGGGCTACGCCGGGTTCAGGTGGCTGTCCACATAGTTGACGATGGCATTGACCGTGAACAGGTCCGCCAGCTTGTTGATGTCCGGGTTCTTCTCGAACTCGTGCAGGTCGGTGTGCGGCACTTTCGCCCGAAGCTCAGCCAATCCCTGTTCCGTGAGTTTGCCGCTGCTGACCAGGTCCGTGTTGTTCAACAGGCTCTCGACCGGGAACAACTCCTCTCGCGGCACCTTCATCCCGAAGGCCTTCTCCAAGCGAAACACGATATCCAAAAAGTCGATGCTCTCGGCGCCGAGATCGCCCATCAGCGTGGCGTTGGCCGTTACTTCCTCCTCGTCTGCCCCGAGAGCGTCCACGAGGACTTCCTGCACCTTCTTGAAGATCACATCCCGACTCATGGCCATGGTTGCTGCTACCTCCTTGGAAGTCTTTCGTTCAAGCCTGCTGCCACAACAGACTGTACCGATTCTTCATTGCTTGAGTGACCTGGGCGTCCGTGGCGGCCAGCGCGGGCCTTCGGTCCGACAGGTTGAAGTGCCTCAGGCCGAAGCGCCCCTCGACGATCTTCTCCCCGTCTGCGACGCCGCATCCGCTGAAGCTGCTTACGTTCTCCTCGATGACTCTGGCTTGCACGGTGTACTCGATTCGCGACCCCGGCGCCAGGAAACTCTTGTACTTGACGTTTCTCGCCTCTTCCAGCAGGATCATGCTGTGGGCGAATCCTTCCGTCATGCGGACCAGCCAGCTTGCCGATTCGACGAGTCCCTGCAACAAGAGGACTCCAGGCAACACCGGGAACGTGGGGAAATGGTCCCCCAGATACTCCTCGGCCAGCGACACGCACTTCACCGCCGTGAGGGTCTTGCCCTCTTCGAGCGAAACGATTCGATCTATCAATACGAACTTCATGGATACCGGTGCCATCCTATGCAAACCGGTGTCATTGTAGTGGCTCCGAACTGTTTTTCCACTGTTTTTTCGTTTTTTACGCGATGCGATCCTGTCCGTCGCTATGTGCAGTTGAAAACGGGCAAGGCGACGGTATACTGGCGGCCATGAAAGTCCGCAGCGCAAGAGTCTCGGATGCCAAGGCGATTTGCTCGCTCATCAACTACTACGCAGAGCACGACAAGATGCTCTTTCGCTCCCTGGCGGAGGTCTACGCGAACCTTCAGACCTTTCTCGTAGCGGAGAAGGACCATCAGCTCATCGGCTGCTGCTCGTTGGAGGTGATCTGGTCGGACCTCGCGGAGGTCAAGTCGCTGGCGGTCGGGGCGAACAGCAGGGGCATGGGAGTCGGCACGGCGTTGGTCTGTGCAGCCATCGAGCAGGCGCGCCGGCTTGGAGTCCCGCGGGTCTTTGCGCTGACTCTGGAGCCGAAGTTCTTCGAGCGGGTTGGATTCCGGGTCGTGAGGAAGGAAGAACTGCCCATGAAGGTGTGGAGCGATTGCGCGAGATGCCCCAAGCAGGACGAATGCGACGAAATCGCCATGATCCGCGACCTCGGCGGTCCGCAGCCACCGACAGGGGATCTAACAGACGACCGGTGAAATCGCCCGATTCTGCGCAGGTTGCCTATGCGATCTGCCTTCGCTGGAACATCGCCACGGCCACGGCGAGAATTCCCACGGTGTAGCACAGGGCGTACGATGCGCCGAGCAGAACGTATCGGAAGGGCACCACACTGCCCTCGTAGATGGCGTCGCTGATCCAGAACACCTGGAGATTGGGGACGAGGAACCGGCCTGCCTGCGCCCACAGGTGCGCATCGGCAAAGCGCCCGAAGACGTAGTCGCTGATCAAACCCAGCAGAAACACGCCGATGCAGGCGGAGAGGGTTACGACGGTGTTGAAACGGGCGGAGATGGCGACCGCGATCGCGGCAATGACCATCGCCGCCAGGAACAACAGGATCGCGCCGTAGATGTCGAGACGCGTGATGCCGTTCTTGGCCGGGTTGAACTGCCAGTGGCGGTCGATGAGGGCCAGAAAAACCATCGCGAGGGTGGCGAGAATCGCCGCGACTACTACGGCGGTCGATGAGAATTTCCAGTCATAGGCGTAATTGAAGAACGCGCTGAGCAGGACGGTCGCGACCATGACCACGCCCGCCGACCCGATGACGGTCCAGTCGTGCGTGTCCGAGGCGGTTTCGAGGACGCCGTGTCGGATGGTCATCAGCAGGGCGATCGAGCACAGGTAATGCGCGAGGGCGACGGCGCCGACGACGCCGAGGAACTTGGCCAGGACGAAGATGGGACGCTGGACGGGCTTGGTCAACACGGTCAGGATGGTCTTGTTCTCCATTTCGATGGAGACGGCCCCGGAGGCCGAGAAGATTGCTACGAACAAGCTCGTCAGAAAGAGCGTAGAAAGCCCGATTTCGCGCAGCAGTTTGTTGTCATCGTCCATCGTGTACATGGCCAGCGACGGGCTGATGATGAACAACAGCACCGCGGCTGCCACAATGACGGCGTATACGGGTTGACGCAGGGTTTCCACGAAGGTGTTCTTCGCAATGGTAATCAGCTTATACATCACTCACCCGGAACATTGCCGGCCTCTCGACCGCTGCGGCTGACGCAAGGTTACGATGCACAGATTTTTCACAATTGTCACTACACGAGAACCATGTTTGGTGTTATAGTGCCGGACTCCCTGTTTGTAAAGGATCTGGGCCCGTAGTGGTTAATACTGGATGAGCGGGTTTTTAGTTCACAGCCTGGAGCTGAATCACCAATGACAGCATCATCGAAACGCCCCGAACAGGTCGCCTGGGTAGCTTTCATTCTGAGCCTGGTCTTCTTTGGTATCGCGTTCTTCCTGGGGCGATGGAGTGGGTTCCACGCCGTGTCCTCCGTGGGATGGCAGTTGTTGGCGGCGGCCTTTCTCTGGCTGGTCCTGGCGATCCAGTTCCATCAGCGTAGCCTGGCCGAGCAGGAAAAGCTCGACATGACGCAGTTGGCCAGGGAGAAGAGTTCCGCGACCATCTTTCAGAACGCGGAGGCTGCCGCGCTGCTCGCTGCGGCGCAGCGCCGCGTGGAAATCCTCGAGAAGTGGTTCATCCCGATTTTCGGGGCCTTGATCGCGGCCTATGAAATCGGGATCGGCGTCTATCTGTTCAGGACGATTGCGTCCAGCGCGGACGTGCAGACCCAGCAGCCGCTGGTAGGCGCCATCGTCATGACGGCCGTGGCGTTCGTCACCTTCCTCGTATCGCGATACGCGACAGGGATGTCCGCCGAACCTCGGTGGAAGCCGTTGCGAGCGGGCGGCAGTTTCCTTCTCAGCGTCGCCGTGCTGTGCTTCATACTGGCGATTGCCCTGGCGCTGGTGCACTTCCACATTGCCTCGCTGCTGACCGTCGTCACCTACGCGATTCCCATTCTCCTGGTCGTGCTGGGCGCGGAGACGGTGCTGAACATCGTCTTCGATATCTACCGGCCCCATCTGAAGGACCAGTACAGTCGGGCGGCGTTCGACAGTCGGCTCCTGGGCATCATCAATGAGCCCGGTGGGATCTTCCGCAGCGTCGCGGCCGCCATGGACTACCAGTTCGGCTTTCAGGTCTCCCAAACGTGGTTCTACAAGCTCCTGGAAAAGGCGATCGTGCCGCTGGTGCTCTTCTCTGTCGTGACGCTCTATCTGGCCAGTTGTCTGGTGGTCGTGGGTCCCAACGAGGAGGGGATCGTCGAGCGATTCGGCAAGCCGACGACCGCCGACGGGCAGGTGCGTCACATCGGTCCCGGCCTGCACTTCAAGCTGCCCTGGCCCATGGACATCGCCTATATGCATCCGACCCGGCAAGTCATGGATCTGCATATCGGGTACGTGCCCAAGATCGATCCCAACGGCGCCGTCGTCCAAGAGATGAAGCTGTTGTGGGGACAGGCACACTATGAGAAGGAGCACGACCTGCTGGTCGCTGCCGATGATACGCCCGCCGAGACGGGCGAAAGCCCGACGGAAGGAGCGGTGCCGGTCGGTCTGGTCAAGGTGAACATGCCGGTGCAGTACCGGATCAAGGACTTGCGGGCCTTCATCTACGGCCACAGCGATCCGGCCAAGCTCCTGGAGGATATCTGCTATCGGGAACTGGTTCGTCTGGCCTCCACGGCGAACGTCGAGGTCAGCAGCGCACGCGGCAGCAGCGAGGACAACCTCTTCGGCGCCGGCAGGGCCAAGGCCAAGCGCGTCTTGATGCAGCGGATCCAGAAGGCTGCCGATGACGAGGGCCTGGGAGTCGAGGTGGTCTTCGTCGGATTGCAGGGCATTCATCCACCGCCGGAGGTGGCGCCGGATTACCAGGCGGTTGTGGGCGCCGTCCAGGAGAAACAGGCGAAGGTGCTCGATGCCGAGGCGGAACGCAACCGGACCCTCAGCACGCTGTCCGGTTCCGTTTCGCGGGCCTCCAGGCTGGCGGCATTGGCTGCGCAGTATCAGGAGGCGCAGAGGACAGGGGACCCGGAGCAGGTCAAGCGGCTGGGCGAGCAGTTCGACGCCGCGATGCTCAATGAGGCGAGAGGAACCATCTTCCAGATTCTCAGCGAGGCCCAGAGCTACCGGTTTGGGCAGGCGACTCTGTCCGAGGCGACGGGCAAGCGGTTTGCCGGCCAGATCCGGGCCTACCGCGCGGCGCCGGAAATCTACAAGAGCGAACAGAGAGCGGTCGTGCTGGAAGAGGCGCTGAAGGACATCCGCAAATACATCGTCGCGTCGGACCCGAACGATCGGGAAGTCATCATCATGGACCTGCAGGACAAGGCCTCGACGGAAGATCTGTTGGGTCGCCTTTCCAAAGGACAGGAGACCAGTGGAAAATGAAGAACATAGCGATTCCGATACTGATTGCCGTGATTTCGATCGTGATGATCGTCTACCTCGTGACGTTCCAGGTCCGTGAGACCGAGTCCGGGTTCGTGACGCGGTTCGGCAAGCCGGTCCGCGAAGTAACGCGGCCCGGCCTGTATCTCAAGTGGCCCACGCCGATCGAGCAGGTCCACAAGTTCGACTCGCGCATGAGGGTCCTGGAGGCGGCCCAGTTGGCGGAGACCACGACGCGGGGCAACGTCCCGATCATCGTCAACACGTACGTGGTCTGGCGCGTGGCGGAGCCGTTGAAGTTCCTCAACGCGGTCAAGACGGAGGAGAACGCGGCGAGCAAGCTCCGCAATCACATCAATGACACGCAGAACCGGATCATCGGCAGGCACTCGTTCGGGGAGTTCGTCAACAGCGATCCGACGAAGATCCGGTTCGACGAGATCCAGAAAGAGATGCTCGACGACCTCAAGGGGCCGGTCCAGGCGGAGTATGGCATCGAGATCAAGACGCTGGGCATCAAGCAGCTCAATGTCAGTGAGGATGTGACGAAGAAGGTCTTCGAGCGGATGAAGGCCGAGCGGCAGGGACGCACGGACGCCATCACGTCCGAGGGCGAGGGCATGGCGATCAAGATCAAGGCCGGCGCCAACGAGGTGCGCGACGTGCTCGTGAACGCCGCAGAGGCCCGCGCCAAGGAGATCCGCGGCCAGGGCGACGCCGACGCGGCGAAGTACTACAAAATGCTCGAGGAGGACCCGCAACTGGCAATCTATCTGCGGAACCTGGAGACCCTCAAGGCTATTTCCTCCCGCTCGACCATCGTCCTTCCCACGGATTCGGATCCGTGGAAGCTGCTGATGGCGATGCCGTCGCTCGGCACGGAGGGATCGGCCAAGGAGTCGGCAACAGAGTCGCAGGATACCAAGTGATAGACTGGGCACACAGCCATGGCACATGAGCACAAACACGGACACGATCACGGACACAACCACGGCGCCGAGCCGGAGCAACCCTTGCCGGTTGAGCAGCTCGACGCGGCGGGGAAATCTCTCGCGGACGCCTTCCGCATCAGCTTCACGATCCTGAAGATCATCATGATCGTTCTGATCGTCGCCTTCCTGGCGTCGGGCTTCCGCACGGTCGATCCGGACGAGCGGGCGCTGGTTCTTCGCTTCGGCAAGATCCGGGGCATCGGCGACGGAGCGATCCTGGGACCCGGGCCGCACTGGGTCTTTCCGTACCCAATTGAAGAGATCGTGAGGATCCCCGTCGAGAAGAACATCAACCTGGCGGTGAACACCTTCTGGTACAAGGAGACGCGAGACGACATCCTTGGCGCCGGCGTCAAGCCGAGGAATTTTCGGGCGGAGAAGCTCGATCCGATGGTGGAGGGCTACTGTCTGACGCGAAGCCAGGCGGGCGGGCCCGTCGGTGCCGGCCCGGACGTGGCGGCACAACTCATCAAGGACAGCGAGGGCAGCGATTACCATATCGTCCACACGAAGTGGCAAATCAACTACCAGATCGCCAATGTCGATCAATTCTTCCGCAACGTCTACGTCCGGGACGTCAAGCCGGGCCAGATCTACTCGGATATCATGGTCGCGAGCATCGCGCCTCTGCTTCGCAGCGTGGTCGATGACGCCATCGTGACGACCATGGTCCACTACACGATCGATGAGGCGCTCCAGAGCGTGGACACGATCCCGCGTCGCGTTCAGCAGCTCGTTCAGGGGAAGCTCGAGGTCCTCGAGAGCGGGATCCGCGTCGTGCAGATGCAGTTGGTCAGCAGCACGTGGCCCATGCAAGTGGACGAGGCGTTTCAAGCGTTTGTCGAAGCCAGCCAGAAGAGCGCGAAAACGATCACGGAGGCCAGGACCTACGCGGAGACGACTCTGAACACGACCGGCGGCCAGGTGGCGGCGCCGCTGTGCGAGGCCCTGCTGGACCCGAACAGCGACCCGCAGCAGCGCGAGGCCCTCTGGGCTCAGGTCACCGGTGACGTCCAGGAGATCATCTCGCGGGCCCAGGCCTATCAGACGAAGATCGTCGAGGGCGCAAGAGCCAGCGCCAATTACCTGAGGAGCATCCTGCCCGGCTATCGCGAGCAACCCACGCTCGTCGCGCGGGAGCTGTACCTTGCGGCCATCCGGGAAGTCCTGGCGAATGCCGACGAGAAGTTCATCCTCGACACGTCGAACAAGGCCAAGAATCGCGAAGTGCGGATCCTGTTGAACCGGGACACGCAGTTGAAGCCCAAGACGAATCCATAGAACGCATCGACAGCACAATGGTCGGGTGACGAAGTCGGCGCCCGCATGATTCGGTGAGAGAACAAGACTATGGCGCATGAGCACCTGCACTTGAACGAGGCATTTGGCACCGAGCAGACCCGCGAGAAACAGGTCCGCGTGAGCATTGCCCTGTTGGGCACGCTGGCGGGCGGGGTCCTGCTCATCAACAGTTGGGTCGGAAGGGCCTTCTACGAGCCCGGCAGCTTCAACACGGAGCTGTTCGCCATGCTCGGCGCGCTTCTGCTCGGGGCCCCGATCGTCGTCCATGCGATCCACAGCCTGATCCGCGGCGAATCGCACATGGACGAGCTGGCGGCGCTGGGCATCGTCGCGGCGTTTGCCATCGGCGAGTACGTCGCGGCCGGGCTGATCGGGTTCTTCATGCTGCTCAGCGAGCTGGTGGAGACCCGGACCGCGCTCGGGGCCCGCGCTTCGATCGAGTCGCTCATCCGCCTGACGCCCGTGAAGGCCAATCTGATCGGGCAGGACGGCAAGGAGCGCGAGGTCAAGGTCAGCGAGCTGCGCGCTGGCGACTCCATCCGCGTCCGTCCGGGCGACAACGTGCCCGCCGACGGCGAGGTCTACGACGGCCTGAGCTCCGTGAACGAAGCGACGATCACCGGCGAATCTCTTCCGGTGGACAAAGTGCCCGGTATGCAGGTCTTCGCGGGCACGAACAACCTCACGGGCGTTCTTGACATCCGCGTCACCAAAGCGGGCAAGGACACGACCTTGGGCAAGGTCCAGTCGCTGATCATACAGGCCGAGCACACGAAAATCCCGGTCATGCGGATCATCGACCGCTACATCTCCTGGTACGTGCCGACGATCCTGATGATCGCGGCCATCGTGTGGGTCTTCACCCGCAACATCAACCAGGCGATCACGATCCTGGTGATCTCGTGTCCGTGCGCGATCATCCTCGCGACGCCCACGGCGATGGTGGCCGCGATTTCTGCCGCCGCCCGGTTGGGCATCCTCGTCAAGAACGTTTCCTATCTGGAAGTCGCAGGGAAGATGACCGCTCTGGTGTTCGACAAGACCGGCACGGTGACGACGGGCCGGCTCTATGTGACGAAGCTCACGCCGGCCGAGGGGGTCGAGCCGGGCGATTTGCTGGCGGAAGCGGCGGCGGCCGAGCAGATGAGCAAGCACCCGGCCGCCAGGGCGCTCCAGGAAGTGGCCAAGGAAGCGGGTCTGACGTTGCCCGCGTCGGAGAGCTTCAAGGAGACGCCGGGAAAGGGCGTCAGTGCAAAGGTCAATTCCGCCCGCCTCCTCGTGGGACGCGACTCGTTCCTCGCGGAGAACGGGATCGACACGAAGAACGTGACGGATCCCCGCCTGCACGAGGAGCAGGGATTCAGCACGCTGTACGTCGCCAAGGACAAGCGCTGCATCGGATGGATCGGCCTGCAGGACAAGACTCGACCCGAAGCGCAGCAGGCGATCAAGGAGCTGGTGGACATGGGCGTCAAGCGAGTCACCATGCTCACCGGCGACCGCGGCGAGGTCGCCAACCGCGTTGCGGGCGAACTGGGCTGCACGGACTACAAAGCTCAATGCCTGCCGCAGGACAAGCTGGCCGTCGTCGAGCAGATCAAGAAGGACGGGCACACCGTGGTCGTCGTCGGCGACGGCATCAATGACGCACCGGCCCTTGCGGCGGGCGACCTGGGCATTGCGATGGGCGCCGCCGGCAGCGACGTCGCGATCAACTCCGCGTCCATCGCGCTGATGAACAACGATCTGCGCCGGATTCCGTTCCTCGTCGATGTCTCCCGCAAGACCCGTCGCGTGATTGCCCAGAACCTCATTTTCGGCATTCTCTTCATCGTGCTGGGCATCTCCCTCTCGAAGTTTGTGCGGCCGGAAGTGGCTGCCTTCCTGCACTTCGCCAGTTCGCTGGTCGTCGTGTTCAACAGTGCCCGCCTGTTCCGCCAGGGGGAGGAGCTTGACCACGAGCCTCAGGCGGCATAAGGTTGTGACATGGATTACGCCATAGAGACAGTTGCGCTAACGAAGGTCTTCTCCGACTGGTGGGGCAGGGCGAAAGTCTACGCCGTGGACGACCTGAACCTGCAGATCCGTCCGAATGAGGTCTTCGGCCTGCTGGGACCCAACGGTTCCGGCAAGACCACCACGATCAAGATGCTCCTGGGCCTGCTGCACCCGACGAAGGGTCACTCCCTGATCCTCGGCGGCGATGGGACCCACCCGAAGATCAGCGCCCGCGTCGGCTTTCTGCCCGAGGAGTCGTACCTGTACCGCTTCCTCAACGCCCGCGAGACGCTGGACTTCTACGGCCGGCTCTTCGGATTGGACTCCAAGACGCGAGAGATGCGTACGGAAGCCCTGCTGGAGATGGTCGGGCTCAAGGCGGTGGCGAGTCGGCCCGTTGGCACCTATTCGAAGGGCATGGCCCGTCGGATCGGTCTGGCCCAGGCGCTGATCAACGACCCCGACCTGCTGATCCTCGACGAGCCCACGACGGGTCTGGATCCCATCGGCACCCGACAGATCAAGGACCTCATCATCAAGCTGGCCGAGAGGGGCAAGACCGTCCTGCTGTGCAGCCATCTGCTGGCCGACGTCGAGGATGTCTGCGACCGAATCGCGATCCTCTACGGCGGCAAGGTCCGGGCCCACGGTCGCGTCAAGGACCTCCTGCAAAGGACGAACAAGAGGCAGATCCTCACCGATTCCCTCAGCGACGCGACGGCCGAACGAATCCGGGAACTCCTCAGGCAAGAGCACGCTGAATGCGAGATCTCCTCGCCCATGGAGAGGCTCGAAACCTTCTTCATCAACACGGTCACGGAGGCGCAGCAGCACGCGACGCCCACGAGCGGCGCCGTCAGCACGACGCAGATCGGCGAGTTCCTCACGGTCGGCGCCCGCCAGGGTGACATCCTCGACGAGCTGGTTGCGGCTCCGGTCTCGGAGACGGCCCAGACCGGTCCGGTCCAGACGGACAAGCCGGCGCCTCGCGAGGCGGTGACGCCCGAACCCGACAAGGACCTGCTCAGCAAGCTCACGCAGCCGGCGTCGAGCCCGACGGTCGAGGCGGTGACGCCGGATCGAAAACCGTCGGGCGACGTGCCGGAGACCCCGTTACAGCCGGAGCGGGTCAAGAAGAGCGTCCTCGACGAGCTGACCGGCCGGAGACAATCCGACGGCTCGACGGTCCAACCGTCCGAGGATCGCGCGGAGGACGGCGGCCATGCGTAGGATGTGGGCCGTGGCGACCAACACGATTCGACAGGCGCTGCGGATGAAGGTCGCGGCCATCTTCATCGTGCTGCTGCTGGTGCTGTTGCCGGTGCTGGTGTGTACCGCATCGGGCGACGGCACGCTCAAAGGCCGGCTCCAGACCTTCGTCAGCTACGGCTTGTCGCTGACCAGCCTGCTGCTGAGTCTGTTGACGATCATCGTCTCGGTTTACTCGATCACCAGCGACATCGAGCACCGACAGATCTATACCGTGGTCACCAAGCCGATCCGTCGATACGAGCTGATCGTGGGCAAGTTCCTCGGTGTGATCGTGCTCGACGTTGCGCTGTTGACCCTTTTTGCCGGTATCATCTACGGCTGCGCGGTCCTCGTGCCGAGATTCGTTCGGACCTCGCCGGAGGACCGGACACAGATCGACAACGAGTTCTACACCGCCCGGGCCAGCCTCGTTCCGCCGCAAGTCGATGTCAGCGAGGAAGTGAAGGCCCTCTATCGCAAGCTGGAGGCGGAAGATCAACTGGAAGCCGCGTTTCCTCGGTCCACCCCTGTGGAGATCCGAAAGCAGTTGACCAGGCGTTTTCAACTGGAGAAGCGGGCTGCCGACGTGGGCCGGGTGCGGATCTGGGAGTTCCGGAACGTCCGGCCGAGCGACCCGAACCAGCAGAGCCTCTTCGTCCGTTTCAAATACGATGTCTCGGTGACTCCGGCGGATGAGCAGGTGTACGGCGACTGGCGGATCGGCGACCTGCGGGGGCTGCAGAACGGGACGCCGGTGGATACGCCGGTCTGGCGGGTGTCTCGCAGGGACCCGGTGCGCAAATTCCGCGAGATCGAAGTGCCGGCCTCCGTTGTCGCCAAGGACGGCTACCTGGCGGTTGGTTTCATGAACCCCACCTGGAACGAGACGGTGGTCCTGTTTCCGGTGGAGGATGGTCTGGAGGTGTTGTACAAGGCCGACAGCTTCCTCGCCAACTTCGTCCGCGGGGCGCTGTTGATCCTGTTTCGCCTGGTCTTTCTGGCCTGCCTGGGCATGATGGCGGCCAGCTTCCTGTCGTTCCCGGGGGCGATTCTCTTTTGTCTGGCGGTCTTCGTCACCGGCGCCACGAGCAGCGGGATCCTCGAGTCGTTCGGGTACATGAGCAAGAACGTCGGCATCGTTTACAGGTACACGATCGAGGCCGTGATTCACCTTCTGCCGCAGTTCGACCAATCCAATCCGACCCAGTTCCTGGTCCCGGCCCGCCTGATCTCCTGGACTCTCATCGGGCGGGTGGCGCTCGGGATGGTGTGTCTCAAGGGGGCTGTCGTTCTGATCCTGGCCCTGGTCATATTCAGTTTCCGGGAGCTGGCGAAAGTGGTCGTGTAATGCGCATGCGGGATGTCGTCATCTTGTTGGCCTGCGGAGTGACGGCGGTCGCGGCGCTGTTCGCCGCCGGCGCACAGCTCGACTACATCAACAATCAGCGGGAGAAGATGAAGATCATCATCAACCCCGCCATTGAGAATGCGCCGCCTTCGCTGGCGTTTGCCACGGTGGCGATGGGAGCGTTCCGCGGCCTGATCGTGGACATTCTCTGGATGCGGGCCGACAAACTCAAGGAGGAAGGACAATTCTTCGACGCTTTGCAGCTCGCCCGGTGGATCACGACCTTGCAGCCGCGATTCGCGGCGGTCTGGGAGTTCCACGCCTGGAACATGGCCTACAACATCTCCGTGACGATCCCGGCGACACAGCCCGAGCAGCGCTGGCGGTGGGTCAAGAACGGCTATGAACTGCTGCGCGACGAGGGCATTCCGCTCAATCCGAAGTCCATTCAACTGTACCGCGAGCTGGGTCGTATCCTTCAACACAAGATGGGCGGCGTCTCGGACGACGCCCAGCGGTATTACAAGCTCCGGTTCGCAGAGGAGATCGGGCCCTTGCTGGACTCCGCGGACAACGGCCTGGCCGCGAACGACAACAAGTACATCGAGGCCCTGATCGCGGCGCCGAGGGAATGGGGCCAGATCCGCAGCGATCCGAACGTAGCGGGTTTCATTGAGGCGCTGCAGGCGGCCGATGAGA
The DNA here is from genome assembly GCA_034678485.1 of Sedimentisphaerales bacterium. GTDB lineage: Bacteria > Planctomycetota > Phycisphaerae > Sedimentisphaerales > Anaerobacaceae > PLanc-01. Next base: position 33,714 of record JAXDBU010000074.1, read on the forward strand.
ACTTCACGACCGAAGCCGACGTCGTGCGGTGTTACCTCTCGTTGCGCCAGGAGCCGCAGCGGTACAAGCCTGGCGCGTCCGAGGTGATCAAGGTGTACCAGGGGACGGGCGCCCTCAAGCGGTTCGATCTTTTCGCCAAGGCGTACCAGTTGCGGCATGTGTGGAAGATGGACCCGGCCTTGATGCTTCGAGTCGGTCGGGAACACGGCCCGGTCGACTACATGGACCCGAACACGCACTTGCCCATGGATTGGCGCCATCCGGACAGCCATGCCATCTATTGGGCGGTCAAGGCGCTCGACGTGGCGATTCAGGAGAAGGACCGCGATATTACGACGCATGAGGCCAACACGGATATGATCGTGTTGCACAGTCTCCAGAACCTCTTTCGCTATGGGGGGATCGTGATTACACAGGGTCCACCGGACCCGAATACAGGCGCCCCGGGCGGCAAGGACCTGTTTCTGAGTCCGGACCTGCGGATCTTTGATTCCTACAACAAAGCGACTCTCGCCGTGCTGGAGAAGTACGCGGACGACCGGGGCCGCCTGGAGGCGCGCCAGAACGGCCATCGCAACATGCTCAAGAATGCGGTGCTTTCGTTCTACCAGGCTGGCCTGAGGAAGAAAGCCCAGATCATCCTCGACCAGTTGAGGGCGCAATACCCCGCCTACACGGAGTTCCAGGTCTCGCTCGATCAGTACGCCATGCACCGGATGGTCGAGGAGCTTGAGAGCATCGGGGTTCACGATGCGAGCGAGCAGATTGTGGCGCTGCTGATCAACGCGTATCGGCTGCTTGCCCTGGGAGACGACGACGGGGCAGCCGGCAATGACCAACTGGCGCAGGAAGTCTGGAAGATGTACAACGCCGAGTTCGGCGACACGGGTAGGATTGCCCTGTGGTCCATGGATCGGTTACGATTCGTGGCGCTCACGCAGTTTCTCCAGAGCGATGCGTATCCGCCGTACATCCGTGTGGCCCTGTGGGAACGTATCCAACGGGAGCAGCCGGACCTTGTCCAGCGGTTGGAGCAGGTCGCCAACCAGTTGCGGCAGGAACTGGAACAACAACAGAAAGCACAGACACCGTGACAGCGACGCGTGGGTGTGTCTGAACGAGGCAGCTACAAGGGCCGCCGCGTTCCGACGTGTCCGCGCGTCCGTATTTTTGAGGATCGTACTTCGAGCATGGATGAGGGGCTTTTGCAGAACTTGACGCCATCCCAGAGGCAGGCCGTCTGCCATCGGGACGGACCGCTGTTGGTCCTTGCGGGACCGGGCAGCGGCAAGACCCGCGTTATCACGCATCGCATCGCGGCGCTGATCGCGTCCGGGATCAAGCCGTACAACATCTGCGCGATTACCTTCACGAACAAGGCGGCCGAGGAGATGCGACAGCGCGCGGTGTCGCTCGGCGCCTCCGGCGGCGCCCATATCAGCACGTTCCATTCGCTGTGTGTGCGGGTTCTGCGGCGCTATGCCGATGCGGCGGGCATCAGTCGCAACTTCAGCATCTACGACGATGCCGACCAGACTCGGTGCGTCAAGCAGGCCATCAGCGACTGCCATGTCGATGCGGGCGCCTTCCCGGCGGGCCGTATGCTCGAAGCGATCTCGACGCTCAAGAACAAGCTGATCGATCCCGAGAGCTTCAAGGAACAGGCGGTCGATTTCTTCTCGCAGACGCTCGTGAAGGTGTATGTTCGTTATCAGAGGCTCCTGGCCGAACGCAACGGGCTCGATTTCGACGATCTGCTCATGAAGGTGGCCTTGCTGCTGGAGAAGGATGCAACGGTCTGCGGCGAGCTGGCCGACCGCTTCCGATATCTGCTGATCGACGAGTATCAGGACACGAACCACGCGCAGTACCGTCTCGCCAAGGCGATTGCCATGCACCATCGAAACCTCTGCGCTACCGGCGATCCGGACCAGTCGATCTACCGCTGGCGGGGAGCGGATATCCGCAATATCCTGGCGTTCGAGAAGGACTGGCCCGAGGCGGTGACCATCCGCTTGGAGGAGAACTTCCGCAGCACGGCCTGCATCCTGCGAGCGGCGGATCGGCTCATTGCCTGCAACAGGAACCGCAAGCAGAAGCGCCTGATCCCAACCCGGACTCACGAAGGCGAGTTCTCCGTTCAGTGTCACGCGGACGAAGCGGCCGAGGCCGATGCAATAGGCCGCAAGGTGCACGAGCTTCTCGCCTCCGGCGTTTCCGGTCGCGACATTGCCGTCTTCTATCGCGTCAACGCGCTGAGCCGGGCGCTGGAGGAGGCCTTCATCCGGCACAGGACCCCGTACCAGGTCGTGCGCGGGGTCGAGTTCTACAATCGCAAGGAGATTCGCGACGTGCTGGGGTATCTGAAGGTCCTCGTGAACCCGGCCGATGAGATCGCGCTGCTGCGGATCGTCAATACGCCGGCTCGCGGGATCGGAAAGGTCACGATCGAGAAGGCCCAGGACTACGCGGTTCGCAACGGCATCCCTCTGTTCGATGCCCTGAGGAATGCCGACGGGATCGACGGCCTGGGCGATTCCGTCAAAGCCAGGCTGCTCGCGTTCGTGCATATGATGGAGGGCTTCGCGGGTCACGTGGAAGGGCCGGTCGCCCCCCTGGTCGAGAGGGTGTTTGCGGAGTCGGGGATGGAACCGTCGTACAAGGCGGCCGGCGCCGAGGGCGAGACCGCCGTTGAGAATATCGAGGAGCTGATCAGCACCGCAGCGGTGTACGACAAGCAGACGGACGATCCTTCGCTGGTGGATTATCTCCAGCAGATTGCCCTGTTCAGCGATGCGGACGCCTATGACCGCTCCGGCGAGCGAGTGGCACTGATGACGCTCCATGCGGCCAAGGGGCTCGAGTTCGAGCACGTCTTCATCATCGCCCTCGAGCACGGCATCCTCCCGCACGAACGGTCCAACGGCGCCCATGAGGATTTGGAGGAAGAGCGTCGGCTCTTTTTCGTCGGAATGACGCGGGCCAAGCAGAGTCTGTACGTCAGCTATGCCCAGTACCGCACGTTCCGAGGCCAGTATCTGCGTACGATCCCGTCGCAATTCCTGTACGAGCTGGGTCCCGGCCTGATGCACGAGCTGCTGGATCACGACGAGCCGCCTCGGGGACGGCCGGCTGAGCCGGTCCGTCGCGCTGCGCCCGCGCCGCAGAGTGAGAGCAAGCCGGCGCCGTATGCGCCGGGCGAACTCGTCAAGCACAAGACCTTCGGCCTCGGCCGAGTCAAGAAGTTCGTGGACCTGGGCGCCAACAGCATCGTGACGATCAACTTCAATAGTGGACAGACCAAATCACTGCTGCTACAATACGCCGACCTCACGAAGATGTAGATCAGGGTTCTTCGGGACGTCGCGGCACATGCACTTTGCGGTGTACATCGCGCTTTCGCAGGAGGTTTGGGAAGGGCACGTTTCTGTCATCCTTCACTTCGCTGCGCTGCGTTCAGGGTGACACGACGGACGGACGCATATGAAGTGACGGAGGTCATCCGTTATCCAGAGTCCCCGATCTCGGGGGCGCCACTATTGAAGGGGATGGTCATGTCCGGACAGGTCAATCGCAGGGAGTTCTTGCAGATCACAACAGGCGGTGCGGCGTATCTCGCGGGCGCGGGGGCATTTGCCGCCGGTGCGCGGGCCGCGGGTTCCCGGCTCGTCAGCCCGGGGTGCAGGAAGAGCAAGGTCAGGGTCGCCCGGGTCTACATGGGCACGAGCCAGGGATTGTGGCCCACGCCCAAGCTGAGTTTCCAGGACGAGATTCGCGTCTACCAGGCCCAGTTCGCCAAGTTCGGCAGCGAAATGGCGGATGTCGATTTCGTCGTCGATGAGATCGTGACCTCCGCGGAGGCGGTCGGGCGAATCAAGCCAAGACTCCAGGACGTCGATGGCATTCTCGTCATTCACCTGAGCATGGGGACCGGCGCCATCCTCCGCGAGATCCTGGCCGTGGGCAAGCCGACCGCGGTGTTTGCGCTGCCCTATTCGGGACACGAGTGGGTGGGCTTCGGGGGCCTTCAGAAGCAGCCGATCGGAGCGAAGCTGGAGTGCTTTCTGACGAGCGACTACTCCCAGCTTGCTGCCGCGATCCGCCCGTTTCGGGCGATCCACCACGCTCGCGAGGCCAAGATCCTCAACGTGACGACCCGGTCCTTCCAGGAGTATGCCGACCTGATGAAGGCCAAGTTCGGCACGGAAATGAAACAGGTCGATCTGGAGACCGTGGTCCGAGCGTATGAAGCCATCGACAACAAGGACGCGGAGGCGGAGACCGAGCGGTGGATGAAGGGCGCCCAGGCGGTGGTCGAGCCGTCGCGCAAGGAGGTGTTCAAATCGTGCAAGCTGGCGCTGGCCCTCGAGAACATGCTGGCGGAGGAGAACGCCACAGTGCTGACGGTCGATTGCTACGGCACGATGTGGGACAAGACGATCAAGCTGCCGGCCTATCCGTGTCTGGGTTTCTGCCGGCTCAACGACATGGGCCTGGGCGGAATCTGCGAATCGGACCTGCGATCCGCGATGACACATATCATTCTGCAAGGTCTGACGGGCCGGCCGGGCTTCATCAGCGACCCGACGGTCGATGAATCGAAGGGCAGCATCATCCTGGCCCACTGCCTGGGTTCGAGCAGGATGGACGGCCCGGACGGGCCGCAGGCGCCGTACAAGATCCGCACGGTCATGGAGCGCCAGGAGGGAGTCACGCCGCAGATCGAGATGCGCGTCGGACAGCCGGTCACACAGGCAATGCTCGTCGGGGCCGATACGCTGCTTCACTTCACCGGTCAGATTATCGACGCGCCGGTCGGAATCGAGCACGACAGGGGCTGCCGGACCAAGATCACCGTCAAGGTGGATGGCGATATCACCGCGCTCTGGAAGAACTGGTCGCAGGGTCTGCATCGCCAGACCGTCTACGGGAACATCCGCGAGGAACTGGGCCAGTTCTGTCGGTACACCGGGATCAAGCTGGTTGACGAAGCGGTTCCGGCGCAGGCGTAACGAGACCTGTATCAGGCGTTGTCATTTGCTCGTAGTGACGCCGTAAGGCGTTATCTTTCTTGGCATCGAGAGTGTGCCCTCACGGGCACACTGCCAACGTGCTCGCGATTCCGAAGGAGGAACCATGGATGTGACCCGACGCAGCTTCTTGAAAGCGACCGGTGCCGGAGCAACTTGGGCTGTGACTGCTCCGTGTAACGCATTGGCGCAGGGGCGTGCCTTGGCGCAGACAAATGATGACGTTCTGGGGCGGGCCGAAGAGCGGATCGAGAAGCACAGAAAGGGCGCGACCTCGCTGCGGCTTCTCGGTCTCGACGGGCAACCGCTTCCGCCCGGCGTGGATCTGCGGATACGCCAGACAAAGCACAAGTTCCTCTTCGGGTGCAACATCTTCAAGCTGGGTCGATGCCGCACGCCGGTGGGCAGCGCCGCCTATGCGGAGCATTTCGCCCAACTGCTGAATTTCGCGACGCTGCCGTTCTACTGGTGGTCGTATGAGCGTCGGAAAGGCCGGCCGATGGACGACCGCACGGAGGAGATCGTCCGCTGGTGCCAGGACCACGGGATCACGACAAAGGGCCATCCGCTGGCCTGGAACTACGTGGACCCGCCGTGGCTTGCCGGCACGCCGGAGGAGGTCATGCGGCTCCAGTTGGATCGTATCACCCGGTGCATGGAGCGGTTCAAGGGAGACATCGGCATCTGGGACGTGGTCAACGAGGCGACGCACTACGACCGTGAGCAACTCAAACGGGATGCGCCGAAGCTGACGGAGGCCATCGCCAGAATGGGCGTGGGCGAGTATGTCCGCGCCGCGTTCAAGACGGCCCGCCAGGCGGATGTCACGGCCAAGCTCGTCATCAACGACTACCGGACGGACGCCGCCTTTGCCGACAACGTGATCTCGCAGCTCGTGGATGGCGGCGGCAAGCCGCTCTACGACATCATCGGCATCCAGTCCCACATGCACGGCGGGTATTGGGGCGCCGCTCGGACGTGGAATGTCTGTGAACGGTTTGCCCGGTTCGGCAGTCCGCTGCATTTCACCGAGACTACGGTCGTTTCGGGGCAGAAGCAAGGTTCCGATTGGCCGACGACCCCCGCGGGCGAGCGGCAGCAGGCACAGCAGGTTGCCGAGTTCTACACGGTGCTGTTCTCTCACCCGGCCGTCGAAGCCATCACGTGGTGGGATTTCAGCGACCAGGATGCCTGGCAGCAGGCGCCGGCGGGTCTGGTCCGCAGCGATATGACTCCGAAACCCGTCTACGAACGCCTCCACGAGCTGCTCAAAAGCGAGTGGTGGACGGACGTGCAGGTCCGGACAGGGGCGGATGCGTCGATCCCATTCTGCGGATTCCTGGGGGATTACGAGGTCCAGGCCGGCCAGGGGGACCGACCGTCCACGGGTCGCTTTGTCCTTGACAAGGCATCCGAGACGCCCATAGATGTACGCTTGGCTCGATAAGGAACACGGCAATGAACTATGCGGTGATCATGGCAGGGGGGACGGGCAAACGGCTCTGGCCGTTGAGTCGTCAGAAACGCCCGAAGCAGGTCTTGAAGCTGCTGGACGGCCAGACCCTCTTGAACCGGTGCTTCGAGCGATTGTGCCCGGTCTTCGACGTTCGCAATATCCTCGTACTGACGAATGCTGGGTATGTCGATGTCGTTCGGGAGAACCTGCATGGGTTGCCGGTGAACAACGTGATTGCCGAGCCGACCGTCCGCGACACGGCCGGAGCGATCGGTCTGGCGGCCGCAGTGCTGGCCAAGTACGATCCGGAAGCGGTGATGGCGATTTTGACTGCCGACCAGCTCATCGAGCCGCCGGAGAAGCTCCAGCAGGCGTTGACCGACGCGTTCGAGTTCATCGCCGGCAAGCCCGAGGCACTGGTCACCTTTGGGATCAGACCGACTTTTCCCAGTACCCAGCTTGGGTATGTCAAGTGCTCCGACCCGCGCGAGTGCCCGCGATGCAAGAACACTGTCTACTCGGTGGACGCGTTCAAAGAGAAGCCCGATCCGGACACCGCTGCGCGGTACGTCGCGAGCGGCGAGTACTTCTGGAATTCGGGCATGTTCGTCTGGAAGGCCAAGACCATTCTGGCGAACCTGGAGCGATTCCTTCCTGCTTGCGTCGAACCGTTGCGTCGAATCGCGGCTGCGTGGGATACGCCGGTCCAGGACAGGGCTCTCCAGGAGTGGTTCCCCAAGCTGCCCAAGATCAGCATCGACTATGCGGTCATGGAGAAGGCCGACCAGGTCCATGCCATCCAGCTCGACTGCAAATGGCTGGACATGGGTTCTTTTGCGGCCCTCGCGGATATCATCGAGTCGGACGAGAATCACAACGTCGTCATTGCCGAGACCAGCGAGCTGCTGGACTGCCGGGACAGCATCGTCGTGACGGAGGACAAGAACCACCTCATTGCGGCGATTGGGCTTGAGAACGTGATTGTCGCCCATACGCCGGATGCCACGCTGGTTTGCCACGCTGGTCGGGTCGAGCAGATCAAGAGCCTGCTCGACCAGATCGAACGGCACGACCGCACGAAGTTCCTGTAAATGGATGGCCGTTGCGATGAGATACCTGGCCATCGACTACGGTACGAAAAGGACGGGCTTGGCTGTATGCGACGCAGGCGAGACCATCGCCTCGCCGTTGGCTGTCGTGCAAGGCTCGAAGGACCTGATCGAGCGGATCAAGCGGGTCGTCGCCTCCGAGGGCATCGGGGCTCTGATCGTGGGTCTGCCTTTGAATATGGACGGCACGGAGGGGCCGCAGGCCAAGCTCGTCCGCGCCTTTGCCGGGAGACTGGGCGGGCAGATCCCGCTGCCTGTCCATTTCCAGGACGAGCGTTTGAGCAGCTTCGCAGCGGAACAGAAATTGCAGGATATCGGCCTGACGAGGGGCAAGAAACGGCAGCGGCTCGACGCGCTGGCAGCGGCGGACATCCTCCAGACCTTCCTGGATCAGAAGGCTGCCATGTGAGAGGCCCGGGAGGCCGCATCTCGGCTTGGGCTCTGCACGCCTCCGGCGGCGTTTCCCGGGGGGACCGAGTCGTCGGGCCGGAGCAGCCGATTCGTCACGCTTCGGCTTCGCCTGAGCATGACAAACGCCATCCGTCTGTCAGGAGAATGAGTCGCACCCCTTTTTTAAGGTGGGCCAGGAAAAGACTTGCCAACCCTGCCGGCAATCGTTTAGATTACGTGATTCATATTCTGCGTATTGAGAAGCTCAAGTAGGGCCAAACATGAAGGGTAGATCGACAGTATGCTGACTCAAGAGGAAAAAGGGACCATTGTCGGGGATTACAAGGTGCATGAGGGGGATACGGGATCGCCGGAGGTGCAGATCGCTTTGCTGACCAGGCGAATCAACGACCTCACCGAGCACCTGAAGGAGCATCCCAAGGATCATTCCTCCCGCCGCGGTCTGCTCAAGATGGTCGGCACCCGCTCGGCGCTGCTGAAGTACGTCCGAGACCGGGACGTCAAGCGGTATCAGACGATCATTGCTCGTCTGGGGCTTCGCAAGTAACCCAGTATCGTTTCGCCGGCACAGACGTCGGGGCTCTACTGTGCCTGTGCGTTCGGGGGCGTTGGCGGGAGAACCACCGGATGGTGCATTTGTTTCTAAGCCATTGAAGGAATACAAGTTATGGCAGGTGTGTATACTGTTTCGAAAGAGATCGGGGGCCGAACGCTGAAGATCGAAACCGGCAAGGTGGCCAAGCAGGCCGATGGCGCGGTATTGGTTACCTACGGAGAGACCGTGGTGCTGGTGGCCGCGGTTGTCGCTCCCCCGAGGTCGGAAGACGTCGATTTCTTTCCGCTGAGCGTCGATTATCGCGAAAGGACCAGCGCCGCCGGCAAGTTCCCGGGCGGGTTCATCAAACGCGAGGGCCGGCCCAGCACGAAGGAGATTCTGACCGCCCGCAACATCGACCGGCCGTTGCGCCCGCTGTTTCCGGATGGGTATTTCAACGAAGTCCAGATCATGGCCACCGTGCTCAGCGCCGACCGGGAGAACGATCCCGACGTCCCGGCGATGATCGGCGCCAGTGCGGCGCTGTGCATCAGCAAGATCCCGTTTCAGGGGCCGCTCGGTGCGTGTCGCGTCGGTCGGGTCGACGGCCAGTTCGTGGTCAACCCCACCCACAAACAGCTCGAAACCAGTGATCTGAACATGCTGATCGGCGGTCGGAAGGAAGCCATCAACATGATCGAGGTTGGCGCCAGAGAACTGCCCGAGGACGTGATCGCCGAGGGGGTCCAGAAGGCGCATGAGGCCATTCAAGAGGTCATTGCGATGATTGAGGATCTCCAGGCCCATGTGGGCGTGGAGAAAGAGACGCCGATCGTCGAGCTGAATGCCGATCTCTATGCGAAGGTCAAAGCCCAGATCTACGACAAGCTCGTCGATCTGAAGAAGATCCGCGGCAAGCAGGAACGCAACAACAGCGTCAACGCGCTGTTCGACGAGGTTCGCACGCAGTACAACGAAGCGGCCGAAGCCGCCGGGTCGGATGGGCCGAAAGCGGATATGACCATGCTCAATCGCGTCCTGATGACGCTCGAAGAGCAGGTCGTTCGCAAGATGATTCTGGAGGGGTCGAGACCGGACGGGCGGACCGAGACGGAGGTTCGTCCGATCTCGTGCGAGGTCGGCGTGCTCCCGAGGACCCATGGCTCCTCGCTGTTCACTCGGGGCGAAACACAGGCGCTTGTCACGGTCACGCTGGGCACGATCCGCGATGCGCAGATCATCGACGGCCTGCTCGACGAGTACGCCCAGAGCTTCACGTATCACTACAACTTCCCGCCGTACGCGGTCGGTGAGGTCAAGCCGATCCGCGGGCCGGGGCGAAGAGAAATCGGACACGGTGCCCTCGCAGAGCGTGCCCTGGAATACGTCCGACCGGCGGAAGAGGATTTCGCCTATACGATCCGCATCGTGTCCGACATCACGGAATCGAACGGGTCCAGCTCGATGGCCTCCGTCTGCGGCGGGTCGCTCGCGCTGATGGACGCCGGCGTCCCGATCCTCGGCGCCGTGGCGGGCATCTCCGTGGGTCTGGTGACCGCCGAGAACGGGCAGTACAAGCTGATCACCGACATCCTCGGCGAGGAAGACCATTTCGGCGACATGGATTTCAAGATCGCGGGCACGACAAAGGGGATCACCGGGATCCAGCTCGACATCAAGGCGATGGGCCTTCCGCACCGGATCATGGTCGAGGCGCTGGAGCGGGCCCGAACCGCCCGCCTGCAGATTCTCGACACGATGAACAAGGCCATCAGTTCGCCGCGAGAGACGCTGAGCAAGTACGCGCCCAAGCTGATCACGATGGAGATCGATCCGGAGTTCATCGGCAAGGTCATCGGACCGGCCGGCAAGATGATCAAGAGCCTTCAGGAGCAGACCGAAACGACCATCGAGATCGAAGAGGACGGCACGATCTACATCAGTTGCCTCGATGGCGACGGCCACCTCAAGGCCAAGGAGATGATCGAAGCGATGACCCAGCCGCCGCAGGTGGGTCGGCTCTACAAAGAAGCCAAGGTCGTGTCCGTGAAGGACTTCGGCGCGTTCGTGGAGATCGTCCCCGGCGTCGAGGGACTCTGTCACGTCAGCGAGCTGAGCGAGGGGTACATCAAGCACGTCGAGGAGGTCTGCAAGGTCGGCGATGTGATTCCGGTCAAGCTGATTCTGATCGACGATCAGGGTCGCTTGAAGCTTTCTCGCAAAGCGGCTCTCGCCGAGCTGGGCATCAAAGAGGAGATCAAGCCCAGGCCGGCAGGGGAAGAACGGGAACGGGGTCGGGACAGGGACCGCGATAGAAGGTCCAAGCCGTCGGGACGAGACCGGCGAGGAGATCGCGACCGCCGGGACCGCTCCGACCGATAACCGGGAGTGAACGACAGAGCCGAAACTCGCAAGCGCTCGACCCGACGAGAACGATGCGGATGCGGGAGGATGCATCCGCCGGGTTTGTCGTCCCTTCGACAAGCTCAGGACAGGCTCTTCGCGTTGCTCAGAGCCTGCCCTGAACAGAGTGAAGGGATGACAAGAGGTGGGCTTCCAAACATATGGGTTCTGTGAGATGCCGGCGCCCTTCCCGACACCAGCCGCGAAGCGGCTGGGCGACTCAGGATGACACAGTCACAACCGTGCAAGGACTTCTCGGAATCCGTGTGAGTCGTGATTTGTGGTTTCAGTTCTGTGTTTTCGTGGATGCGGACAGCAGGGGAGTGTGCGGAGCGTGAAGAGCTTCTTACGCACAATACACGCGATGCTGCGAAGGGCCGCCCGCAATCTCAGGACAGCTTCTCCGAAGGATGTCGATCGGGATGAGGAGCTGACCCGCCTGACCGGCGAACTCGCCCACGAGATCAAAAATCCCTTGTCTACGATCAAGGTCAACCTCAAGCTGGTGGAAGAGGCCCTGCAGGATGTCGATTTGAACGATCCTGGGAGGGTACTCTGGGACTCGTGTCGTCGCCACCTCGCCAGCGCGTCCCACAAGATCGGCATCGTCGAGAAGGAGACGGATCGGCTCGAACAGATCCTGGACGGTTTTCTCAAGTACGTTCGTCGCCCGGAGCTGCAACTGGAGACCGTGGACCTCAACGAGCTGGTGGGCGATATGATCGATTTCTACTCGCCCCAGGCCCACAGTCACTCTCTGACCGTCCGCCAGGGTCTCGCTGCGGCGCCCTTGGTGTGTCGCGTGGACGCCGGCGCGTTGAAGCAGGTGATACTGAATCTGTTCATCAACGCCCAACAGGCGATGGACGCGAGCGGTGAGCTGATGATCCGCACGGCCCGTCAGGGAGAATACGCGGTCATCCAGGTGAATGATACCGGGCGGGGCATCGCTCCGGAGAGACTCGCGACCTTGTTCCAGCCTTACCACTCGTCCCGCTCTGGCGGCATGGGACTGGGACTGGCGACCGCCAAGAAGATCGTCGAGGCGCACCAGGGGCGCATCTCCGTTCACAGCGAGCTGGGCAGGGGGACCTCGTTCACGATCTCGCTGCCCTTGGCGCCGATCGACGCGTCGTTGGAGGAGTAAGTGAGAGGGTCCGAGAATAAATGCCTTGCGGAATCCTGCGGCGGCGATACGATGGCTCGGCGTGCTCATTGTCGGTGACACGCCTGTTATGGGCTGGATGATTACTTACGGCAAGGAAGGGAATGAACGATGGCGAGTATCGAACGAAGCATTGTCGGCGATCTGATCAATTTCCGTGGGATGGTGTACGCTCCGCTGAACGAGAGCGGTGTGGTGTTCCTGTTCTCGAAGATGGCGGAAGACCTCAACATGTATGTGGAGGAGATTCGGCCGGAGCCGCCGGACGGCATCGTGCGACGCTTCACCGGCAAGGGCTGGGAGCGGCTCCGCGTGGAATTCGAGTATCGCTCCAGCGATTTCAAGCAGCGCAGCGGCGACGCCGAGCGGTGCGATCTGATCATCTGCTGGGAACATGACTGGGCGGGTTGCCCCGTCGAAGTCATCGAACTGCGCGATCGGATCAAGGAGATGGAGAACTGGCCGATTCGCAGGCCCGATGAGCCGGTCGGCGGGGAGGAAGGGGAGGACTTGGACGTTTGGTTCGATGAGCACGGCGTGCAGGATCGCGTCCGAGGTTTGTTCCAGTCGCTGGCGGACCACATCAAGTCCGTCGACGAGCAGTGCTTCTACAGGGTCGGCAAGACCGCCATCACGTTCTACAGTCCCGAGCGGACGTTCGTGCACGTGCAGCCTCGCCAGAACAAGCTGCGCCTCGTGCTCTTCACCGGCGGCGACACGCTGGAAGGCGTCGAGCCGATGGGACGCAAGAACTCCGGCCAGAAGTGGGGCTCGGTCTCCGTTGCCGACCAGGACCAGTTGCTGGAGATTCTGGCGTCGGTCGAGGAGTCCTACAAGCGCATCAACGCTGCGATCAAGAGAAACGAGCGGACGAGCTGGCACGCCAAAGCGGAGGAAACGGACGAGGAGGCCGAACCGTAGGCCGTACCTGCGGTTGAACTGCCGGGAATCCCCGGAATGTCGAACCGCGCCTTGTTCAGGATGGACGCGACGTGCCGCCGGCAGGTTCGCGGGGGTAACGACGGGCGATGATCTGCGGTCGGGTGCCGTGCGGAGTCGCAAGGGCGCAACAGGGCTTGGCTCGCCTTGCCTGTGGCAATGTCACGAGGAGCGATTTCATCGCCCGGATCACGGCTGATGGGTACTGCTCCGTGTCACGGACGTGGAAGATGAGACGGCGGGTCGCATTCGGATCGGCTGCCCATTCGATTCCGCCGGGACCGGTGCTCGTGATTCGGATGGGATCGAACGAGAAGACGGTGCTCTCGGCTTCTGTTTCACGTCCGGGCGTTGCGCCGTCGCGCGTGATCGTGTAACCCGCGGCGTGGAAGAAGCCCGCCGTGCACCACATGTTCCGGTCCTTCGCTCCCGGGTCGGCCGGCACCGCCCGGTCCGGCGTGACTTCAGCGGGTGGGGGGGGCCACGGCAACAGGGACCGCCAGTCCCGTGATGCGGTTCATCTGGGTGATCGAAACCACACAGCGGCCTATGCGATGAACCACAAGAGCGTCACGATACGAAAGAGCAAGTATCGGCTCGCAGAGAAGGGACCACGTCACTCATTGCAGTGGCCTCTCCAAGACGATTTCGTAGTACTTCGCGCAGCCGTAACCGCCGATGCCGGGGGCGAAGATCTGCACCAATCGCCAGCCTTCCTTCGCATACTCGTGAATCACGTCCTGGTAGGTTTGGGTGGCTTCCTTGCGGGCCCCCAGAATTCCCTCGCCCAGCCGGACGAACTTGTATTCGTATCGTTGAGCCAGCAGCACCAGTTCATGTCATCGCGGGGGGCCAGACGTCTCATGAAGAGACTCTTGTTGGCCTCTTCGTCATTCGTGATCTTCATATTCTTCGCATCCCACAGCAGCGTTCGGCCCGGGTGCAGCAGGGCGATATCGCCGAGGACGATCATCTCGGACAGCGGCCCGGCGTACTCGAACTGCGACATCGCGGTGTCTTCGCCTTTGATTGCCCACGTCCAGTTGTCGAAGTGGTTGCCCGCCTTGCAGCGGAATGCCACTTGCGGCGGCCTGGGCGTCTCCTTCATGGCACTCTCGGGAATGATCCGCCCGCCCTGACTGTGACTGCCCGCCATGATGGAGGCGTGTTCGCCCACCATGACCGAACCGCTGTCGATCCCGCGTCGCTCGGGCTCCAGGTGCTTGGGCCGCGGGAACTCGATGTCGTCGCCCAGGTAATACTTCATCGTGACAGGGGGCATCTCGCCCCGGGCGGCGAACTCGTACGTGATGACGCCCGACCTGGGCAGCGAGCCGGGATAGGCCGGCGTCTTCACTTCCGCCCGGACGCTCAGCGGGACCCGCAGGTCCAGCGCGTAATACGCCGGATCGAAGATGTGCGCCGCCATGTCGCCCACCGCGCCGCTGAAGTGCGTGTACCGAATCCACTCGCGGTTCATGTAGCTCTCGCTGAACGGGATCATCTCCGCCCGGTTCAGGTACAGGTTCCAGTCGAGCGTCTTGGGCACGACGCTGCCCTGGATCACCGGCTTGGCGATCCAGTAGTTCTTGGTGGAATAGCAGACGACCTCCTTGATCGGGCCGACGCTGTTGGCCTGTCCCCAGTCCCTGAGCATGGCCGAGCTGCGGCTCGAATGGCCCTGATGGCCCATCTGCGTGATGACCTTGGGCTGCTTCTTCGCCTCCTCCATCAGCATGCGGACCTCGTCGACCGTGTGGCACAGCGGCTTTTGGCAATAGACGTGCTTGCCCCGCCGGATGAAGTAGGTCGCGATCGTGTAGTGATTGTGTTCCGGCGTCGCGATCAGGACCGCGTCGATGTCCTTGCCGATCTTGTCGAACATCACGCGATAGTCCGTCCAGAGCTGGATTCCGTGCAGCGACGGACGCTTCCCGATGTGCTTCTTGTGCCACGCTTCATCCACGTCGCACAGGGCGATGACATTGTCGGTCCCCGCCAGGTACTCCGCGTTGCCCGAACCCTGGCTGCCCACGCCGATGCAGGCGATGTTGAGCTTGCTGTTGGGCGATGCGCCGGCCTTGAGAATGTTGAAGGGCGCTGTCCCCACGGCGGATGCGGCCAGAGCGGTCTTCAGGAAGTCGCGACGATTCAGTGACGCCATGATCCATACCTCCACGTGCATGAGGTCGTAAAGATGCCGGTCCATACCCTGGACTCTGCATAGCCTCCAGGATACCGCGGCGGAAAAGCCGCCGCAACCCTGTTTTCCCGGACTTCTTCACCACAGAGGCACAGAGGACACTGAGAAGAGGATTTGACACGGATTCACAGGATTCACACGGATCAGACTCCGTCATTGCGAGCGTCAGCGCGGCAATTCCCTCCTGTCATTCCCGCGCAGGCGGGAATCCATCCGAGCTACGGGCGACGACTTCTCAGCCACAGATACACACGGATGCACACAGATGAGACTCGTGGGAACCGACTCATGCGCGGGACGCAGTGGGTCTCAGGCTTAACGCCTGCCTTCTCCGCCTGGCGCGTGCCAAGGGTGGTCAAATCCAGCGGTCTTCGTCCCAAGCGAGCTTGGAGCAGCCCCCTGCCTCGACCACAGACCCACCGCTCGGACTGTCAATTGACCTTTCTCCATCGCGTCGATAGATGGGAAGGGACCCTCGATAGCCGACCGAGCCGGTCGACCATGGGCAAGGAAGGTCCGGCCTTGTCATTCCCGCGCAAGCGGGAATCCAGGCTTCTGACGCACGACGCACGTCGCAACACACACGACGAACTGCAACCGCCGATTTCGCCGATGGACGCAGAGCGATGACCAAGGTCAGAAGGTAGGAGGGTCAGAAGGTCGGACGGCCATGTACCATGCACAACGCTTCACGCTCTCCGAAGGACGATCTGATTCCGTTCAAGACCCAGCGGCCCTGCGCCTCCGCGTGAGAACCAATCTGCGAAATCTGTGTAATCGGCGGACAAACCCTCCTGCCTGCCTTTGCGGCTTCGTGGCTTTGTGTGAGAAATGTACTCGGAAATACGTCTTGACGCCTTTGTCTTGGCCCTCCATAATGGCACTCGGTGCGAATAGTAATGCGGCTGGATTTCGGTCCTGAGACGCCGATGAGAGGTGTGTGCGTGGAAGCGCAAGAACGTGGAAGCGATGGTGCGAAAGGCTGTTCTGACGTTGTTAATGGCGAGAGAATGCCTGTGAAACGTGCAGTTCGCTCCGTTATTGTGGTTGTGGGAGTACTGCTTGGCATATGTGTCTTGTTTGCCCTGCCGGCGGTGCCTTTGGTGGTCTCAAGCTACTGGTACATGTCGACGCGGCATCGCACGACGCTCACGCTACCGGATGGCGTGCATGCCATTGAACACTCGCGGATCCCGATCAATATTGTGGTTGCCGAATACAGCCGGGATGTGACGTATATCACCAATGGTGTCCGTGGCAAAACGACCCCGCTGCGGATCGACACCTGCGGCGGGTATCCCATCAACTGCTATCTGATCGAAACGCCACGCGGCCCCTTGCTTCGTCTCGACGACAGGGTTTCGGAGCATCTGCTGGACGTGGCGAACCAGACGACCTACGCGGTGACTCGCGTGCAAGGCAAGGCCTACATCGGCGAACTGCGAGACGAGGACGCGTGCTCCGGGTGGTCCATGAGGAGCCACGATCCATCGACGCTCTCCGTGACTATCGGTGGCGCCGAAGCGAAGCCGATGACCGACCTGACCCAGAATGCCGCGGAGGTGTACCTCGGGCGGTTCAGCGGCGGGAGGCGCGATCTACATTTCACGCTGGCAAGCCAAGCACCTGAGGTGCCGATCGAGCACCAGTTCGCGCGGTGGGAGAAAGGCGGGACGACGCGCCCGGACCCTCTGTCGCAAAGCAAAGAGAACGAGATGAAGTCGGAGCAGACGGCAAAAGAATCGTGGAATTGAGAACCTGTGATGAACGGAAATGGTCACGTAGTCCGGCAGTTGGAAAGAGATGGGTGTCCACAGTATCCTCAAAGAGATGCAAGAACCGGCGGAAAGACGACAACTGTCCCGGGTATTCGGCATGTTAATGCGTCTGCAGGTCACTGATACCATGACGAAAGCGATGGGCACGCGACAAGAGCGTGCGCAATGCTGAGAGGGGAAGACAAATGGATAGAACGGCCGTTCGTTCCAGCAATATTCGTTCGGTCGGCTACGACCCACAGGCAAGTGTATTGGAGGTCGAGTTCCATAGCGGAGGTGTGTACCAGTACTATGGCGCGCCAGAGCACATCTATCAGGGCTTCATGCGTGCTCCATCCAAAGGGGCTTACTTCCACGATTATACCAAGGACAGGTATCCGTGCAGGCAGGTGAGGTAGGGGAACATGGTCATCAAATCCATCCACGTGAAGAACTTCCGATCTATTCTGGATGAATCACTTTCCTGTGATTGCCTGACGGTTCTGGTAGGGCGCAACGGTGCTGGCAAATCGTCGTTTCTCCGTGCGTTGGGACTGTTCTACGATCCTGCTGCCAAAGTGTCCGCTGAGGATTTCTACGCTGAGAACACTGCCCCGGACATTGAGATAGCCGTTTCCTTTTCGGGACTGACTCCCCAGGAAACGGAGTTCTTCGCCGCATATATAGACGGCGGTACACTAACCGTTGCCAGAGTCTTCTCCTTGGTACCCGGCAGGAAGTCAGGGACGTACCACGGGATGCGCCTTCAGAATCCTGCTTTTACAGCAGTCCGAAACGCCGGAGGCAAACGCGACATACTGAACCAATACAAAGAACTGAAAGCGCAGCCGGAATACAACGGCTTGCCGAACGTCACGAGAGGTGACGATGCGCTCGACGCCATGACGCAATGGGAGAGTGCAAATCCGGCGAAGTGTGTACGTGAGAGGGATGAGGGCCAGTTCTTCGGATTCACTGGGGTGGGGCAAGGCTATCTGGGTAGATTCACGCGGTTCATACGTATCCCTGCCGTTCGAGATGCCTCTGACGATGCTACCGAGGGTAGAGGTTCATGCGTTACTGAGATCATGAACCTCGTTGTGCGAAGTGCGCTGACGCGACGCGCGGAGGTGACTGCGTTCAGAGAAGAAACGCAAAGCAAGTACCGGGAGATCATGGACCCCGGTAAGCTCACAGAACTCACGAGTCTCCAGGATCAATTGTCGCAGACCCTGAAGTGCTACGCGCCTGACGCAAGCGTGTCACTGAACTGGGCTGAACTGGCGGACATCACCGTCCCCTTGCCAGAGGCGGAGATCAGACTTCTTGAAGATGGGTATTCCTCCTGTGTTCACCAGACTGGGCATGGTCTTCAACGTGCCTTCATCCTCACGATGCTTCAACATCTTGTCGCTGCCAGAGAGACGGATAGAGTCTACGCTGAAACCATGGCTGAAGCGGGCAACGCCCCAGTACAGACACCTCTGCTCAATCTTGTCCTTGCTATTGAAGAGCCCGAACTGTATCAGCATCCATGCCGCCAGCGACATCTAGCGTCGGTTCTCCTGAGACTCGCTACTGGTGCGATCCCTGGCGTCGTGGGAAAAACCCAGGTTATGTATTCGACGCATGCTCCGCTATTCGTTGAGCTTGACCGCTTTGATCAGATCAGACTTCTACGCAAGAAATGTGATGATCCGAATACCCCCAAGATTACGAAGGTAGCCAAGGCGGACCTCAACAAGGTTGCCGACATTCTCTGGAGTCTTGATGGCCAGAGAGGAGATAAGTACACCGCGGCCACTCTTCGTCCACGGCTGCAAGCCGTGATGACTCCTTGGATGAACGAAGGTTTCTTTGCCGATCTTGTCGTGCTTGTCGAGGGCGAAGGCGACAGAGCTGCGCTCTTCGCTGCGGCAGATGTGCTCGGACATAACCTTCCCTCTATGGGTATCTGCATAATCCCATGTATGAGTAAGAACAACCTGGATCGTCCCGCTGTGGTATTTCGTGACCTTGGCATCAAGACCTACTTGATCTGGGACAACGACAAGGGTACAAAGGATGCCAAGCCACAAGACAACAGACGGCTCCTTCGGCTGGTCGGTGCTTCTGAGGAGGATTGGCCTTCCGGCGTGCGAGATACACATGCTTGCTTCGATCCCAAGCTCGAGAATGTGCTCATCGCGGAGATAACATCTGGCATATTTGACTACTACTATACCAAGGCAGTGGACGAGTTTCGGATCGACAAGGATAGGGCCATCAAGAATCCCTTTGTGCTCCGCTATGTTATTGAAGGAGCCTACAAAGAGAAGCACTACAGCAAAACGCTGACAAGCATGGTCGAGAAGATCTGTTCAATGCGCAATTCAGGATAGGGCGAAAGCCGGGGGTCGCAGGTACACATTTCACTTTCAGGGGAAAGCCGGGGGTCGCACCTACACATTTCACTTTCTGGGAATCGGAAAGCTGGGGGAAAGCTGGGGGTCGTCCATATAGGGTTCCTGTCAAGTACAAGAATACTCTCTCCGAGCCGAAATTCTTCTCGCCTGTCAAGCCGGCGAGGTTTCGGCTTTCGGCTGCCTGCTGTTTTTCCACGTGACATCACTC